>CAWVWT010000059.1:0-1652 GCA_963934015.1 uncultured Candidatus Poseidoniales archaeon | reverse complement strand
CATGCGTCAGTACTGGCGCCTTCAACAATCTCAGACACTCATTTCGATGGTGTTCTGGTGTACAACCCTTACTCTACTAATCTGGCCTTATGTGAGTTGGCGATTCCAATCAGAAAAAGAAATTCTCGGCATTCCAATGACCTATTTGGGCCTTGGATCTATTGCAGCCGGCGTTCTCCTTTCAGTTTTGATTGTTGGATATATCTATGACATGATTTTCGCATTGTGGAAGGAACAGAGAACCGTTGATACGGAGCGTAACCCATTCGGAACTTACGCCCTCATCCCCGCAAATATCATGCAAATCGGCATGATGAATCACCTTCTTCGAGACAAAGCAGATGGTGATGAGAAAATCCTCGCAACCTGTGATTGGATCGATGAATGGTTGGCTTGGTGCAGTTCTCAAGAGATTTGGGCTCGTAGCCAACACTTCTGGGATTCCGAATTCTCATCAAAAGTTCCAGACCTTTTCTTCTTGCCCGATGACGCTGTTGACAAAGCTCGAAAGGTGAAATTGGAAAACTAGAATCCACAAACGTGATGACCGCTTGAGATTGAGCGCTGGTTGGGTGTTGAGGTTGGCTGGACGACATATCTTATTCATCCCCTCGTGGTATCCGAGTACAGATGCCCCCCTCTTGGGCACATTCTTTCGGGAACAAGCAGAGATGTTCGTAGAAGCAGGAAACAAGGTAGGGGTAATTCATGCAAGATTCCACGACCTTCCTTCTTCAACTTGGCTGAACGGACCCACAGATCCCATCACGATTACTGAAGAGAACAACGTCACCGTCGTGCGAGCACGCAAACGCTTGTTTCAACCGGGCCCCCTTCACCGAATCCCCCCCATCTACAGGGCATCCGTCCGTTCACGAGAGCGATTGGCGTTGAAAATGTATGATGCATATAGAGAGATTAACGGGGCCCCTGACATCATACATGCCAAGTGTATAATGTGGGGCGCAATACTTGCTAAA
Organism: uncultured Candidatus Poseidoniales archaeon; assembly: GCA_963934015.1. Taxonomy (GTDB): domain Archaea; phylum Thermoplasmatota; class Poseidoniia; order Poseidoniales; family Thalassarchaeaceae; genus MGIIb-P. The sequence continues at coordinate 672 of CAWVWT010000059.1, read as the reverse complement.
GCGATTGGTGAGAGAGAAAAAATCCCATTTGTTGTGACGGCGGGAGCGAGTGTTTTCGCCAGAGGAATCGTTGGCCCCAGAGAATGCAAAACCGCGGCAGGAGCACTGAATAATGCCGACCATCTACTTTCGGTTAGCAGCACATTGGCAAATGATCTAGAGCGAATTCTAGGCATTCCCGCCACCGATTTCACAATAGTTCCCAACATGATAGATGCAGACAAATTCCCACTCACCCCACTTCCCAACAATGAAAGGTTCACGTTTGGTTACATGGCAAATTTGGTTGCCGACAAAGGCCATACTACACTGATTAAGGCATTCAAGAAAGTCCCAGACGCAAAACTCATGCTCGCCGGCGGCGGAGCCCTTCGAAAAGAATTGGAGAAACTCACATCTACACTTGAAATGGAAGATCGAGTGAATTTCGTTGGCGAAATACCTCGCGCAAAGGCCTGCGAATTTTTTCAAGAAATCGATGCGTTCGTTCATCCTAGTCGATACGAGACATTCGGCATTGTTCTGATCGAAGCTCTCTCTACTGGCAGACCGGTGGTTGCGACACGTTGTGGTGGACCCAACGACATAGTCAGAGATGAAGACGGACTTCTTGTTGACATTGATGATGTAGATGGTTTGGCTGAAGTTGATTTAGGTAATGGTACTAATTAT
>CAWVWT010000058.1:0-1693 GCA_963934015.1 uncultured Candidatus Poseidoniales archaeon | reverse complement strand
TACTGACGCATGAACCACTTCTTCATCGTGTGTTGCTTCAACACACTGCCTTTGACGGTTGCGCATCTGCGTCACTTCTGGTGGCGTTTTCGGCTCATGGGCTCAAACGTGGGTGTGAAAGGTAATGTGGGTGTGCCGCAGATGGGTTTGCTGTGATTACTGCTGTTTTGGTTGGACTTGGGCATCGCGGGGTTGGGTATGCAACCTACGCAGATTCGCACCCCGATAAATTGCAAATCGTTGGTGTTGCGGAGCCGAATAAGGTGCGGCGTGAGAGGTATGCTTTGCGCTTTGGTGTGCCGCTTGAGAATTGTTTTGAGAGTGCAGATGAGTTGGCTGCGGAAGACCGTTTTGCCGATGTTGCAATCAACGGCACGATGGATGAGATTCATGTTGAAACTACGGTGCCATTGCTCGAAGCAGGGTATGATGTGTTACTCGAAAAACCAATCGCACCCAATCAGGAGCAATTGGCAATTTTGGAAAATGCTGTGTCGAGAACTGGGCAAAAGGTTGTCATTTGTCATGTGCTCAGATATGCGCCATTCTATGCTGCAATCAAAACACGTGTTGCGAATGGAGAAATCGGTGATATCATGCACATACACACGACTGAAAATGTCTCTTATCATCACATGGCTGTCGGCTTTATTCGTGGAAAGTGGAATCGTGAAGAGATCAATCCAATGCTATTGGCGAAGTGTTGTCATGATCTTGATTTGATTTGTTGGATGAAGACTGGAATCAAACCAAAAAAGGTCGCTTCATTCGGGGGGTGTCATTTCTTCACTTCGGATAATGCTCCAGAAGGTTCGGCCCCGAACTGCAACGATTGTTCCATCGAACGCGATTGTGAATATTCAGCAATACGTCATCATGTAGACAACGGATGGTGGCCGTTCTATGCTTTGGCAGGTGAATCTAATTACGAACGGGGGATTGAGGTTGAGAGGGATGTTATGCAATCGTATATTGCGGCTTCAAATTACGGGCGATGTGTCTGGCACTGCAACAATGATGTCGTCGATCGGCAATCTGTAATCATTGAATTTGAGGATGGGTGTGTCGCAACACATGACATGGTGACCAATTCTGCAAAGGGCACTCGAAGAATCCAGATTACTGGCACCAAAGGCGATATCTACGGGGATATGATGGCGGGTAAATTCACCATCTCAAAGCATGGTGCCGTGTCGGGCACGGAAGCTAACATTGAAGAAATTGAAATCGATTTACAGGGAGATTTACATGGTGGTGGTGATTTGCGGCTTGTGGCAGATTTCCTCAGTGTGGTTCGTGGAGAAGGAAGTTCTATCTCAACCACTGTACTATCAGATTCAATCAACAGCCACCTGATTGCATATGCTGCAGATGTGGCCATGCGCGAAGAGCGTGTCGTGACGATTGGTTGATGTGAGATGTGTCTGGGGTGGGTGCATGGTTGATACCGTACTAGTTACTGGTGCTGCTGGATTTATCGGCTCACATGTTGTTCGTGAATTATTATCGCAAGGGCGTTCGGTACGAGCGACCGTTCGCAATCCTGTAAATGCTGAATTCCTGAAACAATTACCGGGCTCTGAAAACCTAGAAATTGTACAAATGGATTTGCTGGAACGAGGTACTGTTGATGCTGCTGTTGTCGGTTGTGATGATGTCATTCACTGCGCTGCTGCGCTGTATGTGGGGGTCA
>CAWVWT010000057.1:0-1724 GCA_963934015.1 uncultured Candidatus Poseidoniales archaeon | reverse complement strand
CGGTTGCTTTGGTAATGAACAAGAACTGGAAGAAGAATTTGAACTCAACACGGAAGAACGAACCCTGTTGGGAATGGGTGACTCTGTCATGGAATGGAACAGGGAAGACGCCTCGACCATCCCGGAGGTCGTGGGAGAGGAAGCAGGGTTCGCAGTGCTGAACAACGCCGAAAGTGGTGCCAAAGTCATCGAAGAGAGTTACGCTATTCCGTCTCAGTTCGTCGAACAAAATTGGGATTGGGTCATCATCAACGGTGGGGCAAACGATGTGGATGGCTACTGCGATGAAGATGAGGGGGCCGTTCTTGATGCAATCATATCTGATGATGTTTCACAAGGTGACATGGTGGATTTGGTCAATAAGGTCTCAACCTTCGCAAAGCACGTGATGCTTGCATCCTACTATGACATTCCGTCTGATTCAGAGAGCATGGTTGGCTGTGAAGCGGTCATGGAAGAGATGGAGCTTCGCTATGAAGCCCTTGCCAACACCCTTCCTAACGTTCACTTTTTCGACATGGGAGACGCTATTACACCCAGCAACCGTGAATATTACGACGAAGACTTACTTCACCCGTCCCCCGATGGATGCGTTGCTATTGGCATGATGATGGCAGAACGCATTCTGGAAATTGAAAGTAAAGCCCGTCAGTCCGATTCTCCCGTGACGCTTGATCCACTCGAAACGGTCTTCAACGGCATGAATTACGATGGCAATTACTACTATGCGGAAGCAGAATGGGTTGTACACGATCCTTCTGAAATCGTGGAAATTGATGGTATGTTGATGATTGCCAACACGGGAAAGGGGCAAGAAGATGGCTATAATTGCGGTCTAGAAACATGGTACATATTCCCCAATGAGACCTCCTTTAGCCCAGGTCAATGCCTGTTGAGCGAAAAGCCAGCATGGGTGTCCCAATCTGTTTCAAGCAACGATGGTGCCTATTGGGCTCCAGGATTCTTGGATGCCAGAACCATGTATTACACCGTTCCAGTTGGCAATGCAATGGGCAATCCAGACTCAACTGAATCGTGTATTGGAATGATCAAAGCCACTGGAACTGCTCCAAATTTGGTTTGGACAGATCACGGATCGCCGATTCTTTGCCAGCCGCTTGGTGAAGCGAATACCGACGAACCTGAACCACCGGCTTTGGACCCTGCAACAATTACTGATGATGACGGCCGAACCTATCTCATCTACGGTGGTGCCCACATATGGATGACTGAAGTCAATTCGACAACTGGTGAGCACCTCACCGGTGAAGATTGGGATAACGGTGCTTCGGGCACCTTTGTTCATCTGGCAAATGGCCCCCTCGATCCAGAAGCCGAAGAGGATACATGGACAGAAGCCGCCTACATTCACAAACAAGGCGACTTCTACTATCTCTTTGTCAACTGGTTCAGATGTTGTGGAGGTCCAGAATCAACCTATGAGATCTATGTTGGTCGTTCTACAACCATCGACGGGCCCTATGTTGATGCAAACGGAGTTTCGATGCTTGAGGGTGGAGGCACATTGGTCATGGATCGAACATCAGGGTACATCGGTCCCGGCCACCCTTCAATTTTCATACACGGGGACACTCAGGTCTTTACTCATCACTTCTACCCAGATGGTGGCGATGAAGAAGAACCTTGGACTGACGGAATTGCTTGGGCTTTCATTCAAGCGAACACACTGACTTGGAGTGAGGAAGGCTGGCCAGTGGTCGGTG
>CAWVWT010000056.1:0-2019 GCA_963934015.1 uncultured Candidatus Poseidoniales archaeon | reverse complement strand
GCAAAAATCGCGGCAAAGTTCTACTAGACTTTTCACCTCAAAGCAAATGAATCTGCCAATGGGTGCCCATTTCTTCAAAACTAATCAATAGAGAGAAAAGTAATTGAAATGATTTCTTGTGGGTTTGAATCATGATGGGATTGCTTGCGGTCGTTTACGGTTTGGCGTTCATCATGATTGGTGCAACCCACTTCAGAGAACCTAACAAATTTGTTGACATTATACCCGCATTCTTGCCCTTTCCTCTAATGTTGGTCTACATTTCAGGGACTATGGAAATCGCCGGAGGTCTCGCCATCATCTATCCTGAAACACGGGTGCTCGCGGGTCGATTTATCGCTCTATTCTTGATTGGTGTTTATCCGGCAAATTTGTACATGTGGACGCATGATATCGCTTTCAATGGTACCCGATTTGACACGCAAGGACACATTCTCCGTTTGGGTGCACAACTGCTGTTGATCGTTGCAGCGTTGTACCTTTCCGGCGATTTTAATTTTGACAAAAGTTCGGCTTGAGGGTTTCCAGTGGGCAAATTTTCGTTCTTCATTCCGGTTGGCTGGGGAGTCCTATTCGCAATCGCTGGTTGTGTGGCCGCAATGCATTATGTTCCCGAATATGGAGTCTACAGTTTTTTGTTGCTGCCGCTTGTAATCGTCTTACTGTTCAAGCAGGTGCATCCACGTTCTACTTGCAGTTTATTCGCCGAAGATGCGGTTCTGTTCGATATGCCTACATCGGGAGGGGAGGGCAAATCAGTGGTTGTTGTCGGTGGCGGTATCAGTGGCCTGTCGGCGGCTAAATTTCTCATTCAAGCGGGCTGTAATGTCACATTGCTAGAACAACGAGAAATCGTTGGTGGCAACAATGACCCGTATATCGAGAATGGTGAGCACCACGCCACCACCGTCATCATCACATTGCCCGCTCAACAACCACACTACCTGCGCCTCTGTCGAGAATTGGGTATTGAGCAAACACCACACGAATTTGAGGACCTCAAGGGCTCAATCGTGTTTGAAGATCGAGAATTGAACACCAAAATGGGTTCGGGTATCGGTGGTTTTCTCAAGTTCATTTGCCGAGAGGCGACATTGAAAGAATTGATTGATGGATTCATCATTTTCTACAGATTTTATCGACAATTCAAGCTGCGACCCGAATCTGCCAAGAGCGTCACCGATGTTCTTGGAAAGCGATTGGTTAATTCTACGGTCTTCACGCATTTCTACATGCCATGGGTGGGCATCAATACCTGGTGCCGATTTGAGGATGTGGAAGTACAACCTGCCCATGTTTTTGCATCGTTCATCTTTGAGTATGCATTGACGGTAAAAATCCGAGATAAGACGCACAAATACAAGGAAGATTACTGGAGTGTTCTCGATGGTCGCCTCATCCACAAATTGAGAGATACCTTGCTGGAAGACGATCGCTACAAACAACATTTGAACACCCAAGTGGGCAACATTTCTCGCGATTCAGATGGTAGATTGACAGTTCATTCGAAGGGTGGTGGAAGTTGGGATTGCGATGCAGTCATTATGGCGACACAACCCGTTCAGGCACTGCCGGTTCTTGGTGAAGTTGCACCCAAGATATTGACCGATGAACTTGAGAAATGGAAACAAATGGATTGCTATGTTTTATTCCACACGGACTTTTCAGATATCGGAAATCGTCCATGGTTGCATCAAACACATCGAAATGAAACCACTGGCAAATACTACATCACCAACACCATCAAACCAAGGATGGGTTGCTTGGATGCCAAGTATCTGATTACATTCGTATACAATACTGAGAATTATCTCGACTTTAGAGCACATCACATGGATGAATCGACCATTGTCAAGTTGTATGAACCGAAGTTGCCCATCTTCAACTTGGAAAATTCAATTGACAGGAACACTGTTTGGAGGGAAATTGATTCACGGTGTACTGATGTTTTCTGGACCCAAGCTTGTCGTTCTGGATTGCAATACCACAACAATGGAATCGTCAGCGCAAAGCGTGTGG
>CAWVWT010000055.1:0-2065 GCA_963934015.1 uncultured Candidatus Poseidoniales archaeon | reverse complement strand
AAAAAGCCAACTATTTTTTCCTCAACCCATGATAATTTAATTCGAAATGCCTACCGTAAAAAAAGAGTGGGCGGGGTCGACGATACGATTCTTCGAAGCATCATACTCGCTCTACCGGTAAAACCACTTGAAATTGAGGAATTCATCAAGAAACCATTCTCGAAATCAGCGGCTGCCGGGCCAAAATTCTACCGTAAATTCATGAATATATTGAACGGAGACGACCTCACTTTCCACAACAGTGTTGTATGCAGGCCGTTAATCCATGAAATCAACAAAGAATTGGAAAGAATTGATCCGGCTGAGGCCAAACTAAGTGGAATTGGGGCCTCAGAAATCAAAAAATACTCAAAATTCCGCAGGTCTGTATACCGCCGAGCAACATTCACACCGTCCCGGATCAATTCTAATATTCCTCAGCCAACCCCAATACCTTCTCCAATACCCCACGGGGAATCTGAAGATAAGATTAAAAATGCAAGCAAAGGTATGTTGAAAATCCGAAAAAGAATCATTGGCGATATGCAAAGAGGAATCACACCGAATTTTATTCAATCGTTAGACGGAGCCCATATGACGATGGTCATCAATGAAATGTGTGCAGATGAATCTACCAATGATTTCTGGGCCATTCACGACTGCTTCGGAGTTCACCCTTCTGATACTGATAGGTTGGTTGCTACGGTGAAAAGAACCTTCAAAGAATTACATGAAAATTCTTTATGCGACTGGATGAAAAAGATCAACCCAAAGCACCAAACTTCCGATATTCCAGATCCGACTTTCCAACTGGATTCAGATACCGAAATTTCAAATTATTTGATCAGTTAGTGGTGCGTAGCACCAAATTTTGTCGCCACAAATGGTGACGATATGAAAACACCAGTCAACAACAATACAACAGAAAGTGAAAGTGAGCGGAACTCAATCCGCATCATCAAGCCATACAAGTTTGCAGGAACTTGGGTGTTTGATGACGATAACACGAATCTCGTGCGAGAACCATTCGTTGAGGGTGCCGATGACATCATCGATGTGATGACCAGTCAAATTGAGGGAGCAGAAAATGGATTTGCCCTTATATTCTCTGCCCATCCATTTCCAGGGAGCATCCTTCAACTTCTCCGCGTACGTGAGGAATTTGGTGGATGGTGGTACCGAAGTGAGGCTATTGACATGGAGGGTTGGCTCTGTCCTGCGCTCTTTCTCTACTTCGAAGACGCACCCGAGGTATTGCATTGCAAGTTCGTACAGGAGGGGGTGGCCTGATGTGCCCGCACCAGAACGACGAGGCTCGCCGCTTGTGGGCGAAGGCCTGCAACTATCACCGCGGAGTTGACATGGGGCATAACTGTGGGAACCCCTCTGCATGTCAGCGTACGCTTGATCAAGCAGAATCTGCTGAAAGGTGGCATCTCCGGTTCGTAGAGAGGTGGCAGTGATGTGGTGGTTATGGGGTGTATCCACACCTTTTGATTGCAGGGCCTGTGGACAACCGATTTACATTTACTACAATTTAGATGGAAGTGTGCGTGGTGTTTTCTCCGCAAATGAATCTCATGGCGGAATGTCCACCACAGGTAATTGGGTGCTGCACAAAGATGCCAATCCGGTTTGTAAATGGGCCGGAAATAGTGCTGGATGATTCTTATCGCCACATATGGGTGAAGATATGACAGAAAATTACACAACCTCCGAATTAAGTTGCAAGAGCTGCCATCAAGTATACGATCCAAGCACAATGTCTTGGTCCCCTCCTAACGATGATCCGGTTATTGGGACGGCCGTGTGCGATATTTGCGAACCGTGGCTAGAACATTCACGTGTACGCGTGAGTCGCATGCCATTTTGGGCTCACGATTTGGTTAGTCATGATTCACCACTTATCGCGGAAACCCGGGCTTCACTTGAGCAAATTGTTGCGGCAAATCCTGCTGCACAATGGGGACGTCGCGCCCTTAATGGCGGAGGTGTTGCTGACCATATGCACAATCACCTAGGGCCCCACAACGATTGGGCGTGGCTTGAAGTGCTCGACTGGTGTGTTGGGCCAGGCCACCCAGAT
>CAWVWT010000054.1:0-2264 GCA_963934015.1 uncultured Candidatus Poseidoniales archaeon | reverse complement strand
GACGTCAATCAACCGCAACCCACTTCCAGGGGTATGCTTGATGAATCGGCCCCCAAGGTCGGCGGCATCTTCGGCGTAAACTAACAGATTCCCCCCAAACCCAGCGCCTAGGACTTTGACACCCAAGACCCCACCCATTTGACGAAGCCCAGCAGCGACCAACTCCATCTCTTCAGTGTGTGTCCTCAACAAAACTCTAGTATCAATCCAAGATTCTTCTAGGAGCCGCGATATAGCGTCCCTATCTCCTTCAGCAACCGCATTCGCAAAGAGAATTGCACGCCGATATTCCCTCATTACATACCGAAAACGATCGCGGACGCGAACTTTTCCGAACTCTTTGCTTTCAACAAATTCAGGCAACGCATCAGCAACCTCTTGCCACTTGACACCCCCACCATTCATGGAACAACAAAGGCCATCGAGGCCCCGATGGTGTTCAAATCCAATCCTCTCAAGCAAGTCATTAATTGTAGATTGCTGGACATGGGCCAATTCGTTGAAAGCATCCAACACCGGCCCACCTTTGTCGGCAGGATGAGTGAATACAGTGTACCAACCGCAATCATTTGGCCCCACCTCGAGTTGCTCCGCGGAGAAACCCCCATTTCCAAATTCCAACTTCAGCATTGAATTCTTTTCAGCACACATCATCGTTGCATGATCCATTGCCCCCCCACGAGTACCCACATACCATTCAGCTTGTCCACCCATAAGCGAGAGTTCTTCTCTATCCCAAGGTAGGTCATTAGAGAGGTGCGCAGCCATCAAACCACAAAGCGTCAATGCTGAGGAAGAAGAAGCCCCAGAAGAGGATGGTATGGTGGAGTGAATGTACATATCAAAACCGAAATCAATGCGATGTATGTACATTGAATATGCGACGGCGCCACGAACATAATTTGACCAATGAGGGGATACATTGTCGCGACTATTCAGTACATCCAACCAATTCGAATTCCTTTCTACAACATCAACATCGATTGTTAACTCTGTATTCTCACAACCATCAAGTGAACTTCTGATTCTCACAATCCGATCCCTTCGCGGAGATATTAGAGCCCTCATACGTTGTTCTGAGGATGCAAATGTAACAATGGTTGCTTTGAGGTAGGGCACATAATCAGAGTGATCTCCAAGAACGCAAACCCGACCCGGAACATCCACGGCGAAGAGGTCAGCAGATCCAAACTCTTGTTCAAATCCATCCAGTGCCGCAATCCAATCAGCATCTTTGAGCCAATGATGGCGAAGAACATGAGGTGGTTGTGGAATGCACCCCATTGATTCAGCGATTGGAACCGCCCCCTCAAGTCACGCCGACCGTTTGTAAAAATAGAAATCCGAAATTGATCGCTTTGGGTAACGATTTTCAATCTTATTCACAAGTTTCCAACCAGATATATTTTCATCCACCCAATCGACAAATTTCCGATTGCGACAATGTTCAACCCCTTCTCCATCTGACTCTTCAGAATTACTGGAATATACAATGGCCCATTCACTGGACATTTGGAACAAATGGCGCATATATGTTTCAAACACCCCATCTTCGACGAGATGGAAAATGATGTCTAACGACAGTGAAAGTTGTGCCACCGGCTCTCCATTATATTGATCCGGAAAATAATGAAAAAAACTCTTTGTTGAATCGTCAGCATACATTTCCACGCACATATTCACAGCCGTTTCTGAGACGTCGTAACCCGTATATTGTGGGACATCCATTAATCCAAGTTGATTCCCATCTCCACAACCCAATTCAACAACATTCTCAATCTTATTTTCTGCAACAAACGAGTTGATGGTTTCAGCTTTGAATTCGGCCAACCCACCGTACGAACCATCGCCAGAATTTCCACCGCCTCGATAACGTCGTTCCCAATACTTTGCAGAACCAGGGAAGGGGCTGTTTTTGTGACGAATTCGGGAGAACACTCTACGAATCCGTTTCAACATATACTGGCCCCGGGTATCAATGACTAATACTTGCTCCCAACCCACAGGTTTGAGCCTATCGTTCCCATATTCCGAAAAAAGAATTAGAGAAGGCAACCCCGGCAAATCAGAGTAAGAACCCACCGAGATCATCGATGATCCTCAGACAGTTCTCATCATCTGGCGAATGCTCAAGCGCAGTTCTTGCAGCATCAAACGCCGACGATTTTGGGGCAGCCCTTTCCGTCAAGAACGTTCCCTTCGTCGAAAAAATGCCCGAAATACAGCCTAGCGTCTGATTGATGGGGTAAAACGTACTGGAGTGC
>CAWVWT010000053.1:0-2904 GCA_963934015.1 uncultured Candidatus Poseidoniales archaeon | reverse complement strand
TGACCACCATCGAGGTCACACCTTCAGGAGTGGGAGATGAGGATTACACTGCAATGCTGATGTTGATGCCAGTGAATCTCGGAATCCCTTTCCCTGATATCGCAGACGATGCATGGGGCGAGCCCCAAGAGTATGAACTGGAGTTCCAGCAGGGTACAACCACACGCAGCCAAGAAGTGTACATCGATACACCCTTGACACTAGTGGTCAGCCTCATCATGGAAGAAGGTGCACTATGGCCCACGGCGATTCAGTTTGGTATGATTCTCAACGACCCTGGTGCTTTGACCTTTGACGGCGCACTCGGGCCCGGACAGACCACCAACATTGCTCTGCATGCAGATGATGGGGTCGCATCGCGAATCTTAGCAGTAGCCACACCCAAGGTCGGGCTGGATCCGGCCTCCATTGACCTCTCGGCATTCACTGAGATGGCCTATGGTGCCGTACTGCGCGACAACATACTGGGTTGGGTCAATGTCGAAGAGAGTTTGGAAGCGACCTGCGAGAAACTTGAGGCTTGGGATGAAAATGCGGGCCCACCGGAAAGCAATGTGAAAATGGCATTGAGGGATGATTCGAACAAATACGTTCACCACGCAACATCCTACACACCAAATGCAGTTTTGACCGATGATGCTGGCAACACTGTTGAACCAGTCCAATACTGGGACAAGGAATGGGACTGGGAAGAAGATTACCGAGCCACCTTCAATCTGGATGTAGGTGCATACACCTTGACGGTTGATTCAGGGGCAATGGAACTTGAAGTTTCGGAGAATGAATGGGGAGGTCTAGAAATTGAATTCGAAGACGAAGTTTGCTCAAACGAGGGTGAAATGACTGAAGAGGATGATTTCGAATTCTTTGATGATATTTTCAGTAGCCTCGATTCAGTTGCATGGGGTCTAGGTTCTAGCGCGGATTTGCGCCTTTCGGATCTCTCTGCGCCACGCGATGACTATACGGTGATTGCAGTGGCCCAAATCGGCGAGGGTGAGGGTGCAACCGTCGTGGCTGCACTCGACACAAAGGTGGCTGAGCCAAACCCAGAGCCTCCCGTCATGATGAACATATCACTGAGTTTTGGTCCTACAAACCCATTGCCAGGTGATACCGTACAAATCACTGCAGTTGACAACCTTACAAAACAGCCCATTGAGGGTCTATCAGCTGTATTGATTCGCGATAACATAACACTCTTTGCACTAATTACAGATGAGGACGGAATAGTTTCTTTCGGTGTCACCGAGGGTACAATCCTGATTCGCTTCTCAGGTGAGATGTACAATACGAAGGAGTTGACCATTGTAGTCACTGCTGACGGTATCGAAACTGGTGGCGGAGATAATTTGCCAACTGATTCTGATGGAGATGGTACATTAGATTCCAATGATGCATTCCCTGATGACTCTAGTGAATGGTTGGATTGTGATGGTGATGGAGTCGGTGATAATGCTGATGATGACGATTCGGCATGTGACCCCAATGAGCCTATGGAAAACAATACCGCCCCTATCAATAATACAACGAATGATACTGGAAATGAGGAAGTAGATGAGGAAGGAAGTAGTACAAGTTCTGGTTCAGACGTAGTAACCATTGGGATTTTTGCAGGCATTGTAACCGTACTCATGCTCGTAATTTCAGCCGCTGTTTTACTGTTAAGAGGGCGTGGTGATTCTGGCGATAATTGGGTAGGAGAGCCAGCCACTATGATGGCTGCTCAAGATCATATGTTTGACGGAGGCCCCAGTGGCCCCTCGCCCACAATGCGTGGTTCGATGCAAGATGGTTTCGAAGTTCTAGAATACCCTGGGGGGAGTGGATCATGGTACTATCGCGACAGTTCCACTGGCAAATGGTCCGAATGGGTCTGAGTGCAATCAAAACACCGATTTCCCCATAGGACACCCGTTGGGCTGATATGACGGTCTCTCTACCATGATACAACATGCGACCTGAGCAACTCCGCCTGACTCTATTGGTTGGCATGCTATTGTCAGCAGGATTGCTGTTCTTTCATCCAGTTGAACCGAAAATGAACACTGAAGTTATTTTCGATGATGAAGCAGTAATAAGAATCAATGATGAACGTATTGGCGGTGAAAATCACCAATTGGTTCTCAGAATTCGACACGATGAAGGGGGGTTGGTTACAAACAATCTCAGCCGTGTTCAGGATTTGCTACAATTGGAGATGGAACTTCTAGATGGCTCAAATCCTCAGACCTCTTGGGAATCATGTAGTCATAATGATTCTACTGAATGTCAATACGGTTCCTTGTATATTGAACGAGTTGTTACACCATTTTCTGCATGGGCAGATGCATTTGATTCTAAAAATCGCTCGCTTAGAAATGCATCTCGGTGGGCGGATGTGTTGCAGCCTGAAATCGAAGACGGATGGTGCGGTAATACTGCGAATGATGCAGAGAAAGCGGCTTTTGAGGCCACCCTATTGATGTTACCTGAAGGAACGGATTTCGGCATTGCTTGTCCTGCCTTCGCGGGTGCTTTTGCAACACAGCCACCAGCAACCAACGAAATTCTTTGGATCGTATATGTCGGTGCTGGAGGTGGAGATTGGAACGAACTGAATATTTGGGCGGACAAGGTCAGTGCGAATACCGATTACGAAATTTCAGCTACTGGCATCAATATGATGTATGGAAAAGCGAAGGCTATTGCTGAAGAAGAACTCGCTTACGTCATCATCCCATCTATATTCCTCCTTGGGGCAATGCTTACAATTGGACTGAGAGATTGGCAAACTGCTGCCGCTACAATCAGTGGTGTCGGACTAGTCATCTGTGCAGAATTGGGGGCACTGGCGGCATTAGGGTTCGAATTTTCAGTACTAGATGGAATCGCCTTACCTATCATCATGGGTGTGGCAGTCGA
>CAWVWT010000052.1:0-2922 GCA_963934015.1 uncultured Candidatus Poseidoniales archaeon | reverse complement strand
CCACGTAGCCGCGATGCATATCACTGGTAATCACTGTAGGTTCTGCAGTCCACGTCATGTATTCACCTGGTCGCCTTTGATCTCCATCCAGTTCGCGGCTGACAAACAGATAATTCGAATCGATTTGTGAACGTGGGAAGGTTTGACCCTCCATGTCGCAGATGTTGCGATACCAAGCACCCTGGCCTACAAAAGTTGAGAATAAGCATCCACTTGAATGCTGAACTGCATCGATATCGCCATTCATCCCATCGGAATCACGCTGTAGTCGATAATGGCTAGGCTGGTATTGGTGCGTATTCGAAACCAGCAAATCATTCAGTGCCGGATCACATTTGATACGGTTTCCTGAAGTTGTCACGATTTCTGCCTGCAGCCTAGGTAGGTCGTTGTCTATAGCACGCCCATCAAGTGCCATCAAGACATCTGATGCAAAATTATCCGGGTCGCTTCCCATGAAGAATCCAACCGACCCAGATGGGTCATCTCGACGAGGATGGGAGTTGACACCCATGACTGGAGTATCGGCACCGACATTGTGGGCAATACTGGTCAGGGTTCCATCGCCGCCAACGACGATGACCAAATCTCGGCCAATGAAATCGGAATGCCGCACTTTTTCACGAGCAGTAAACTCTGCACGGATGCCCCGTGTTTGAACCAGATGTTCAAGGTCAACCCGAATTTGATCCATCGCATGGTCATGGACCGCTTCGAAGTTCTTCTTGTAGACTACGAGGATGTCTGCAGACAAGGTATGGCCTCCGGCAGAACGCCGTGGTACGCCTCCCTTAAATCGTCGATGCTGGTGGATTCAACCATGTCAAGTAAGGAATTGCTTGAGGATGGCAGGGCCCGCTTGCCTCCAGGACAATTCCTGACAAAGCGATTTCCGGTCCTCACCTATGGCTCAACGCCCGTGGTTGAGGTCGATGGATGGACATTCAATGTGGCTGGCCATGGACTTGCCGAACCCATTGAGTGGACAATGGAGGAGTTCCTCAAACTGGGTGAACATGAAACCCTCCGTGACTTCCACTGTGTAACTACTTGGTCTCGCTATGACAACACATGGCGTGGCGTCCCAATTGAAGCGATTTGGGCGCAGATTGAACCCCATTTGACCGAAGAGGTCGGAGCTGTCATGCTCCACTGTACTTGCGGATATACAACCAACTTACTGATTGAGGACTTCCTGAAGCCAGACAACCTGTTTGCAACCCATCACGATGGGGCGCCGCTCACACCTGATCACGGCGGACCGTTGCGCTTTGTCTGCCACCACCTGTATGCGTGGAAATCACCCAAATGGGTCGATGGGATCGTACTTCTCGACAAGGATGCACGCGGATTCTGGGAGCGTAATGGATACCACAAGCGTGGCGATCCTTGGGATGAAGAACGCTATGCCTACCAAGAGTAGCGGGGCGGTGCCCACTGTGGTCAGAGAGTCGAGTACCCTTGGAGGGCAAAGAGAGCGGCCAGTGCGAGCAAGGCAAGGCTGCTGATGCGAATGGCCCACAGTAACCCTCCATCACTCATCCATTCCTTGGACCGATGGAAGGTCACAGCGATGAGAATCTTGACGCCAATCAGTACGGCAAGAAATGGTAAAACAAATGCGAAGGGCATCCAAGGCGATTGGTTCCAAGCTGCGACCATGAATGGGGCTCCTGCTAGAGTCCAGAACACCCAGGGATTGGGATTGAGCAAATTAGTGACCACACCACGACGTAGCGAGTGTGCTTCCTGCGGTGATTCAATATCATCGAAAGTGGGTGAGGTGCTACGTAACCCATCGATGCCCAACCAGGTGAGGAAAGCAGCCCCAGCTAGATAGAGAACAGCCTCAACTCCCGATAGCGAAGTGGCTTGCGACCACATCCATGCAGATATGAGGATAATTGGTGCATCGGTAATCAACGGGGACAAAGCAACCTTGGTGCCCGCTCTCCAATCATGCTGTAGTGTCTCTGAGATGACCAATGTATTGAGTGGTCCTGGTTTGATACCCTCGCCCAACCCTAAGAGTAGGGCAGCACTGACCAAGGCCCAAGCGGTTGGTTCAACCAACAGGGCATCCAGAGCATCCATGTCGCGCCATCCGGGCATCAGCGATAGCGATACCGCTCATTCAAGACAAAAATTCGTCCGAGGGGTCGGGTGGAGAAATAATCTGACGAAGAGTATCAAGAATTCTCAAAATTGTTTCAAGAATGACAACCAAAAGCATGCTGCTTCCAAAGGAGTTTGCAAACTCATCCAACTGATTCCAAAGTGCTGATACAGCGCTCCAATTGAATGCACCAGAATCAACGAGGAATACGCCCAGTACTGCAAATGGGAGCATTTTTGCAACATCCCGCGACAAATCTTCGCTAAAGTAACTGATAACGCGAACTGAACCAACCATAGATGTTGCAACCAACACATTCCAGTACAGATCATCGCCACCTGAAAGCAGGGTCAAGATGACAGCCAAGATTAGGGTCCAAAATGAAATTAAAAATGGTGTGAAAAGAATGTATTGAATGATGATCAAGATACCGTCCACAAATCTTTTGAGAAATCCAGTGAACCCTTCCGAGTACTGAGAAAAATCCACATCAATGAGATCTTTAGATGCGAGAAACCGATAGAATTTGAATACAAATGTAGAGTAAATTACAATCCCCACGATTGCAGCGAATACAGGGAGAACTTCTTCAGTAAATGATTCAAAATTTAATGACAATATTGAGGGTGGATCATCAGACATGAATTGTGGCGTTATCTATAAGCAAATTAAACTTCGCCAATGAACAAAAAAAAAAAGGTGGGAGGCCGGACACCTTTCGGTATCCGACCCCCCGTTTTACGAGGTTTCAAAGGAGGTGATCCATCTGCAGGTTCCCCTACAGATACCTTGTTACGACTTAACCC
>CAWVWT010000051.1:0-3514 GCA_963934015.1 uncultured Candidatus Poseidoniales archaeon | reverse complement strand
GGATTTCTACACAGCCAAGCATCGATTCAAATACCCCCCATGTGACTGAAGAAAAGCCGCAGGTCTTGCACATCGTTCCTGTAATTTTATGCACCCTTCAACCCGGTTATAAAGAGAATAAAATTGAGATGATACCAATGTCCACACCCAATCCAATTTGTGGCAGTTGTAACACCGCTTCCTCAACCACTAAGCATTCCCGTCGAGGCAAGATAGATCTCTGCGATGGTTGCCGTTCATGGGTACTGATGTCACTCCGGCGTACACGTAGAGTACCCACATGGGTCCGACCTGATTTAGATATACCAACTCACGACCTCATTGAAATGCGTGATGATTTTCAAGATTTGTTTCGGAGGAACCACCGGGAGATGCGCCTGCATATATTTGAGATGGGTTTCCCCTATCAAGGACCCCTAACTGATAAGGCATGGAATGTCGCACTCACTACCTTAGGATTCTACGAAGATGATTCCAAGACACGATTACCGAATATTCCACACACCGCTGTTGACGTAGAACTTGAACGATTGGAAAGCGCCGGTATCGTTCAATTACCTAAACAACTTCTGTTACGCAAACACTTGGCCCATTTGTTGCGGGGTGATTTTGGTTTGGCGAACAAGAAATTGTTCATCACCGCTATTTTCATTTGGTTGGTATCTGATGATGAATTTATTGCCCGGGTTCCTGAAGCGTGGGCAAATTCATTCATCTTTCTCCGAGATGTCGTAAATGATTTGGGTGACCGTGCAAGTTTTGTCGATGATACAATTCGAGTCACAGGTAGTTCAGGGAATACATACCGTATCCAACCAAGGCCCCAGGCCCCGTATTACCTTGTTACGCGCGAGTTTGAGGACCAACGAACCCCCATTTGTATAGATCCTATTGGGGCTGATACAGTTGTTTTTGGAGATGTTTTGGTTACGTTGACCCTATCGTTGTATGACGATCAAATATCAGCACGCCGAATCAATACTCTTAGCCGACACGTGTTTGGTAACCCGCGTCACCTGCGACGGCCGCGTAACAGAAATATCGACCATTTGTGGCGTCGTGCTCTTGGAAATACACCACGCCTCCCCCTCACATTTCAGCATGAAGATCCTGCTGCGGAACCCAATCCCGAATTACCGGTAGTTTGGCGCCATCTTCTAGATCGATTCCAGACCAGTTTAACCGATTGGACACCCGCACCCGAGGAGGACTAGACATGGCCCCCCGACACACATCAATTTGGCGTCCCCAAATTTGTCGCCCCATAAGGGTAAGGACCGGAAATACCGGCCCCACCAGTCTTATTCACCTAGATCCGACGGGGGATTGAAAGTACCCGGGAGAACGAACGAAAACCTTGGAGGCAATAGAATGGACCACATGATTACGGTACAGCTTGCTGACAAGACTGGGCACACCCAGATGACGCTAAGTCCGGCTGACACAGTTGCGACAATTCAGCAGAACTCTGGCGCTTGGATTTACGCTGATAATCAGCTAATTCAGGCGGACCAAGTGAACGAAGACAACCTTTCAACGGTTTCTTCCGTTCGCATTTTGCCCGGTCTTGTTGGTGGTTGAGCCACAAGCAAACAACATCCCGTGCATGTCGCGGGTCTTACCAGTCAGAAATGGCTGAGACGAACACAGGTGCCCCCCCATCCGCTGGGCGGGGGGGCTACCGCCCAACAGGTGACGCTCATACCACCTCAACACATGAGCAACAAAGGAATTGATATTATGCCAACTGTATTAGAAAAGAAATTAAACAAACAACGAATTGATTGGGTTTTAAAGCACTTTCATTGCCAAGGTCTTGAACCTCACAACCTTTCCATGAAATGGGTTTGTGAGACTTTACAAGATGTAGATGCGGTGCTTGACATTGGTGGAGAAAGTCGCTCACATTACGCTTCACGATCTTTTGCTATACGCGTACGCGGAACGTCAGGGGTACTTTACCGAATTTCAGTTCACTACCGACCTCGCTTTGCCGAACTTGTTGCAGAGCGATTTGGAGAGATAGATTTTAGCAATGAAGACACAATTGGTTTGCTGATGCACCCATTTCATGGAATATTGAGTTACGAGATTCATTGGCTTGATGAGCGTGATGGAAACTGGGAGAATATTTGTATCCATGGACACCGAGATCGTCCTGCAACCTGCTGGCCAGGGGACGAGTTGGTGACGACCTTGCTGACATTGTCGAACGACCTTCGCCAATCACTGGAGAAGTCGATGAACACGTTGCGAAGCGAGTTGCGCAATTCATACCTAATTTCGTGGTGTGCTGGTAATACTCCACCTGAGACTACATGGGAAGTTATGGCGAACCACCTAAAGCATCTGCGTGTAATGGTAAATTCAGGTAACAAGGAGGAATTTTATGAAGCACGGAATATTGCTCTAATGGAATTATACGGAGAGGAGGACCAATCATGAGTGGAAAACGAGCTTTGTCGCCACAAATGGGTGATGAAAAAATGAATACACGAATTTTGATTATTGGGGCGGGTGGCATCGGAGGCCTTCTTGCGGATCATGTAACACGTGCGGTTGCATTTAGTGGCTTGACAGAACACATTGGTTCTTTGGAGGTAACTGTGATGGATGGTGATTCCGTTGAAGGACGAAATCTTCCACACCAACCGTTTGCTGGACAAGATGTGGGTCGGCCAAAAACTTCGGCTCTTCTTGATCATATGGTGGAAATAGGATTTTGTGATCGAGGCGTAACTCTGGTAACCCTTCAAGTGAACTTTTCTGAAGAAACAGATATGTCGAAGTATGACTTGGTCATTGTTGCAGTGGACCGAGAAGAACCACGAAACCTTGTACATGCGAACGCGGAGAAGTGGTTAGATCTACGTGCGCGCGGAGATGGTTTCGTGATGTGGAGTCACACCGATGACCTCCGTATTCTTGATAACTTACCGAAACTGCCAGAGGGCACGTCGACAAGTTGTCAATTAGATGAGGCTGTAGAGTCGGGCAATATTCAGTTTGGATTTGCCTTGGCAGCAGCACATGGTGCCCAATGGGTTGTTCAATGGCTACGTGGAGCAAACGTTCCTATAGGCAGAATGTATTCTGCACACATGGGTGAATTACCATTACCGATGATTTCCGAAGAGGTGATTGAATGAGTAAATTGGAGAAGCAAGATTTGCCTCACGCATCAGCACCAACTCCCCAGGAAGCAGTTCTACCACGCCTCCACCCATCAGTGGAAATCGTGCGTGCCATTCAGGAACAGAATTTGCGAGCAGATGCAATTCTTCAGAGTTTTGCGTACTATGCTGTGGAAGGGCATTGGCGTAATGTGTGGGACCTTGCCCACGCTCTTAATCGGGAAGTGAGTATTTTATTCGATGTTCAAGGCTGGGTCTGGGTGGACATTGGGACCATTGGCATGGTCCGATTATCACCCCCTATCGGATCACAATTACCACTCCAATTATGGGTACATACACATCCATGGGATGCATATTGGTCTGGAACGGACCGCCGT
>CAWVWT010000050.1:0-4053 GCA_963934015.1 uncultured Candidatus Poseidoniales archaeon | reverse complement strand
CCTGATTGTGGGCACGTCGATGATCTCGGCGAACTCTGATCAAAATAATAATTCTACAATCCGCTTTACAGCGACGCCCTTTGGAAAGAACGGCAAGATAACCTGAAGCTCCCCCATGCCCAACACCTGCATAAAGCGCAGCGACAACGAAGAGCGCGGCACAAATGCCAACAAATACCAAATCCACAACGGGTCGTCACCGCCGTCGAACTCAAACCCACCGACACCATCGCCACCCTATGGAGACCTTCGTCACCATTGATCGCGCTCTTACAATCGCTCAAGAAACACCACTTCAAACCCCTACAGAATGGGTTCCATTAAGCCAAGCCCACAATCGAATTCTCGCAGAAGATATTGCATCCAAGGTGAATGACCCCCCCTTCGACAATTCAGCAATGGATGGGTGGGCTGTTCGAAGTACAGACGAAATCAGGGTGGAGGTTGGAGTCACAGCTGCAGGAACCCCCCCTTTAGAAATTAAGTTGGGCGAAGCAATTCGAATCATGACAGGCGCCCCAATACCAGAAGGCGCCGATGCGATCGTGATGATTGAAGATGGACTTCAAGGCAAAGCCCATACCAATTTCATCCGCAAGTGCGGTGAAAATTTAAGACAAGGGAAGATTGCACTTTACAGCAACCAAGTCATGACTCCAGCCGCCATCTCTCTTGCAGCCACAATGGGCCACGCAACCATCCCAGTTTGCAAAAAACCCAGGGTCGCAGTAATCAGTACGGGGGACGAATTGATTTCCCCCGGCGAAGATTTGAATGAAGGACAAATTTATGAATCCAATTCTTATGGAATCTGTGCATTGTTAGAGAAAATCGGTTGTATACCTTTGCAACATAAGGTGGTGGAAGATACAATGGAAGGACTCCGAAATGCATTAAATTCGCTAGATTGTGATGCAATATTGACTAGTGGGGGGGTGAGTATGGGTGAGTTTGATTATGTTAGAAAGTTGATGGAAGAAGAAGGAGATCTACATTTTTGGAAAATTGCAATGCGTCCAGGTGGCCCACCACTTTTTGGAACGTGGCATGGAACCCCATTGTTTGGTTTGCCTGGAAATCCAGTTAGTAGCCATCTCGTATTTCTGATGATTGTGGCGCCATGGCTTGCACCCCAATTTCAATTGGCCAAGGAGGTCAATGTACGAATGAAAGACCCGGTCAAGGGAGCCCCTGGCAAAGTTTGCCTGCGCCGAATCCAGATTTCCACAGAGAATGGCGAACTGGTTGCTACAACCCATACTCACCAAGGAAGTGGTAACATTCACTCAATGGTCGCCCACAATGGAGTCACATACCTTCCACCAGATACAGGGGCCAGCATTGACGACACAATCCAAGCCCTATGGTTTGAATAAATAATCATTGGAAAGCAATCCCAGGCTACAACAAAAAGTAAATATCAACCGTTATCAGCATCACTAAGTGATACGATGGAGCAACAACACCCATATTTGGCCACCTCCCTGGTATTTCTGATGATTTCATCAGTTATGCTAATGATTTACTCCCCCCTGGAAAATACCACACTTGAAGACAAAAACCCCACCGAAACACTAGACTCATCGGCAAGAGTTAGCCAATCAGATTCACCAATCAGAACGACGGAAAAAAATCGTTACTATGATAACACTGGATACACTTGGAGTTCTGCATACAACCGCTATACTTGGACTCAAGATTTAGACAATCATGGAATTGATGGATATGAAGTAGTGGTTTATTGGTTCTACGTATCCTCAGAAAACATCGGCGCATACATAGAGGTAGATCTTAACATTGATAATTACAACACATGGCCTAATGAAGACCCAGACCTTGATTTGATTTTGTACAATCCATCGGGCAACATCGTAGATAGCTCAAGGTGTGCAGACTGTTGGACGGAATCAGTATCTGCAATTGCGGATAGTTCGGGATATTGGAAGGTTGAAGTTGACAATTATGAGCAACATAGTGGGCGATACGATTTAGATCGTTCATTCAGAGAAAATGCAGCCCCTAAGGTTGTACTGAATCAGATTCCATCGGCATCCTGGCCCCCCTACGTCCATGAATTCTGGAAAATAGACGCATGTGATTCTTACGACCCCGATGGGTGGGGCCTTAGCTACTCATGGCGAATTGACGGAGGATCCTCAGAAACGGGTTACTGTTCGAAATCAGTGCGTTTTCACGACTCAAATACACACACAATTAGAGTGACTGTTAGCGACTCGAAAGGAAAATCAACGACGAAATCAACAACAATTACCCCACGTGCATTCCCCACTTCAACCATGCCAATGGGTGATTTGGCTGTGTCCATGGACGATGACCGGGACCCCTCGGCCTCAAAGCGATCTGACACATATTACATTGACATTCCAGGGACATCAAATGACGTGTGGACTTATCTTGAATTAGAATACAAATTCAGAACAACACAGAGTGGAGAAGTAACTTATTCATCTGAAATGGTTGATTTGGGAGGTGGAGATAAATGGCGACTAGACATGGGAATCAAAGATATTGAAGCAGAATATTCCTTTGAATTCAAACCTGAAATCGTTCTTAATTTCTATTTCGTTAATGATGGGCAATGGAGGGATTTACGACTCCCAGTGCCCTCTTTGGTTGAAGTTGATTCATATCCAAATCAACCATCCTTCGATTACCGTGGCCAAACAATCTATTATTGGGCCGATTATGTTGATATGCCCTTGGATACTGAAAATGGTGCTATGACTTTTTCTTTTGACGAGAGAGTCCAACTATCAGGTATTGATTTGTACCCATTTGTTGAAGATTTAATTGACCATTACTCTGGGAGTGGTTACGCCACACAATTCATCAATTGGTTTGCAGATTTTGAAATGCCCCTATCATACAATTTAGACATGCAGATTGAGGGGTATAATTACATCGATGTAGTTACCAAAATTGAAGGTGGATACAACTCTGCTGGAACTGATTATGCAGAACACATCTTACAAAATCACCATATCAATTCCGATCGATTATCAACCAGTATGGAAATTACTCGAACCGACTCAATATTAGAAGTTGACCAGATGGTATTACTTTACAAATATGTGTACGGTGATGTGACCCCAAATCTCGATCTCCGATTCAAGATTAATGGGGTTACCAAAGCAACAATCGATATGGCAACATGGGATACTGAATCATTCTTTTCTGCACACCGGAGGTACCAAACTTCCACAATTCACTTTGAATGGGAACTAGACACCGATAATGATGGAGTGGCAGATTCTGTCGACGCCTTCCCAAATGATCGAACCCAACAAACTGATGCCGATGGCGATGGGTATGGCGACAATCCAAATGGGAACAACCCCGATGCATTTTTCTTAGATTCAACTCAATGGAGGGATACTGATGCCGATGGATATGGGGACAACCTCGATGGGACCAACCCCGATGCCTTCATGTATGATTCAACCCAATGGCACGATTCTGATAATGATGAATATGGAGACAACCCCAATGGAAACAACCCTGACGCCTTCCCAAATGATCGAACCCAACAAACTGATGCCGATGGCGATGGATTTGGCGACAACCCATCTGGAAAAAATCCAGATGCATGCCCATCTGAATTCGGAACATTGCACACCAACTCCTCCTTGAATGGCTGCCCAGACTCGGACGGCGACGGAATCCTTGATTCCAATGACATTTGTGAGAACACAGACACCACCGATGGTGCGGTAGATGAAAATGGGTGTACAAACAGTCAACGCAACTTGTTTGATAAAGAGTATTCAATTGCCGGAACAACAGTTCAAATGCCCATTATATTCAGTGTAGGTTTGATATTCATTATTACAACCATTTCAATTCTATTTATCGCTACAAGAAGAAAGGAGAAACATCCCGAAATATTTGACAGTAGTTGGAATGACCACCCACCCCCTACCCACGAATCACCCCCACCAATAGATCAATTCATGACGCATCCAATACAGGGTCCGCCCCCAACCACTGGACCACCAATTAGGGGCCCGGTACCAACCACTGGACCACCAATTA
>CAWVWT010000049.1:0-4999 GCA_963934015.1 uncultured Candidatus Poseidoniales archaeon | reverse complement strand
CCAGGTGGAGTCGCATCCATCGAAGGTGCTGCAGGTGGACCTGAGGGTGGACCTGGTGGAGTCGCATCCATCGGAGGTGCTGCAGGTGGACCTGAGGGTGGACCTGGTGGAGTCGCATCCATCGGAGGTGCTGCAGGTGGACCTGAGGGTGGATCAGGTGGAGATGCTGGAGGACCACTAGGTGGGGGACCGGGTGGTGCACCAAAGGCACCAGCGGGTGGCGCGGAAGTTGGTTGACTTGGTGGTGCTGGTGGACCAGGGGGGGACGCGGGAGGCCCTGGAGGAGTTGCCGCCATAGGAGGTGGAGTGGGTGGTCCCGGGGGTGTGAGCAAAATATCTACTACAGGGGATTCAATTGACACTGGCGCTGGTTCTGTGGTCGCGATGGCGAATGCGTCAGCGACAGTTTCAGGTTCTTCGGGTGGAAGTGCTTCCACCTCTTCATTGGCTGCCAAGAGGCGCTCCAATTCTTTGGCGAATACATCGTCGAATTCGTCAGAGTCCGCATCCGCCATGAATCGTCGACTCCTCCCCCTCCCCTTGAAAGGTGTGGCTTCGTGAGGTCCAGCCCTAAGGGCAGAATTGATGCCCTCCAAACGCTTGGCACAAGTATGGCACGTCGGATTGGGCTAATTGTGAATCCAGACGCGGGTCTTGGGGGTCGGCTAGGTTTCAAGGGGAGTGATGGGCGTGCTGCTGAGGCAAGAGCTGCAGGAGCAGAGGATCGATCTGGTCCTAGAATGATGCAGGCGCTAGAACGTTGTAGAGAACGGTTGGCAGATGTCGAAATTCTCACTTGCTCGGGACGAATGGGTGCTGATTGGATCCCCATTGACCATACAGTTGTGTATGAAACACCTGTTCAGACCTCCGCTAAAACCACACGAGAAGCAGTTTCCAAACTTTGTGAATCAGATATTGAATTGTTGCTTTATGCAGGTGGAGACGGTACTACGAGAGACATCATCGAAGCATTACCAAATTCCGAACTCCCCGTTATTGGAGTACCAGGTGGTGTGAAGATGCATAGTGGATGCTTTGCGGCATCACCAAACGCTGCTGCTGAAGTACTCATCGCTTGGTTAGATGGAGATTTACTGTTGGCACGAACCGAGGTCATGGATTTGGATGAAGAGGTCTATCGCCAAGGCCGTTGGTCGGTACGCATGTATGGCGAGGCCATGATGCCAGCGAGTCCACGATGGATGCAGGGCGCCAAAATGCGTGTACAGGCCACCGAAGAGAATGAGGTACTGGAGGCCCTAGGTGACCACATTCAAGAAGTGTTTGTTACAGATTCACAACGCCTGATAATTTGGGGTTCAGGTGGGACATTGCGCACAATTGCAGAGGGACTTGGGTTCACACCAACCCTACTTGGAATCGATGCTACAATCGGTGGTGAACAGGTTGGAACCGATCTAAATGAGGAATCACTGTTAGAATTGATTTCTGCCCATCAGGGGATTTGCACATTACTGGTCTCACCAATGGGTGGTCAAGGTTTCCTGTTGGGGCGAGGGAATTTGCAACTCTCTCCAGATGTGTTGAGGGAGATTGGAATTGATTCTGTACTCGGTGTGGTTACACCGGCAAAAATGCTCACTGTTTCTCAATTGAGAATCGATACAGGAGATTCTGAATTGGATGCGCAATTCCAAGCCAAGAAATATCTCAAGGTCTTGCAAGGTTATCGAACCACGCGCCTCCTGAGGGTAGCTGCAGAGTAAGGGTTCAAGTACATCGGGAATTAGATGCACGCCTATGCGCTACGATGTCATAACAGCAAATCACATGCAAGACGAAACTCTCGGAATCTTGAATTTCCCTTCGATTGGGAATAAAGGATTGATTTCATTGGTGAACGACAAACTGACAGAAGGTTGGAGGCCACAGGGTGGGGTACAGAGAACCACTAACGAAGAGGGAATTGAATTATTCCTGCAAGCCCTCGTTTTGAAGACTTGTGATTGCGACCCTTTACCCTGTCCTGACCCAGAACATGATCGGCAGTGAATACCTTACTGAGCGTTGAGTGCAGCTTCAATCAATCCAACAAATGGCGGACTTGGTCGATTGGGTCGACTCTTGAATTCAGGATGGTATTGAGTCGCGAAGAAGTACGGATGTCCAGTCAACTCGATGATTTCCATGCGTTCCCCTTCGGTATCCTTGCCGACGAACCGCATTCCTGCAGCTTCCAATTCACTAACCATATCGGGGTTGACCTCGTATCGGTGACGGTGGCGCTCATGGATTTCCATATCACCACCGTAGAGACGGAATGCCTCGCAATCTTGTGTCTGTAAATTCGTCTGTCGGCTACCCAATCGCATGGTTCCACCCATGTGGGTTCGACTACCTTCAGGCATGAAAATGACCGCTGGATGTGGAGTATCTTTGTCGAATTCGGTGCTGTTCGCTCCGGCCTTTCCGAGGACATCTCGGGCAAAATCAATGACTGCGATTTGTAAACCGAGACAAATGCCGAGATATGGTTTCCCTGTTTCTCGGCAATGTCGTGCTGCACACATCTTCCCTTCGACGCCACGATGACCAAATCCACCAGGAACCAGTACGCCATCTGCATTCTTGACCATCTGCCAATATTTCGCATGTTTCTCGGGGTTTTCTTTGGCCTGATGTGGTTCGAGATATTCTGCTTCAACCCAATCGATGTGCATCTTAGCACCGGCATTAAATCCAGCATGTTGTAATGCCTTGATGACACTGAGATAGGAATCGGAGAGACCTGTATATTTACCAACCATTGCAATTCGAAGTTCTGTGTTAAGATTATCCACACGCGCTGCCATTGCCCGCCAGTCGTCCAGAAGTGGTTTTGTGGTAGAGGTGTCCATCAAAAATCGATCTTTCATCATCTCAGATGCACCCTGCTCATTGAGCATCAAGGCGACGTGGTAAATGTTGGGGACATCGTGCGCACTGAAGACGTGTGATGGCTCGACATGGCAGAAGGACGAGAGTTTCTCTTTGACCTCAGGAAGAAGCGGTTCGCTACTGCGGCAGACGAGGAAGTCTGGTGCGAGTCCCGCAGCTCGGAGTTCCTTCACGGTGTGCTGAGTTGGTTTGGTTTTCTGTTCACCCACAACACCGATGACTGGAACTAGAGATACGTGGAAGAAGCAAATGTTCTCACGACCCACGCGAAACTGGAATTGACGTAGTGCCTCGACAAAAGGTGCGCTTTCAATGTCGCCAACTGTGCCGCCCAGTTCGATGACACACACATCGGGAGTTTCACCTGAACCATCAGTGCATTGTGCAGCGACACGCTCAATCCATTCCTGAATTTCATTGGTAATATGAGGTACAACTTGAACCGTCTTGCCTAGATAATCGCCCCGACGCTCACGTTCGATGACACCCGAGTAAACTTTGCCTGTTGTCAGGTTGTTGTCCCGCCCCAATCGAATATCCAGGAAACGTTCGTAGTTACCCAAATCCAAATCGACTTCGCCACCATCATCAAGGACGAATACTTCACCGTGCTCAAAGGGGCTCATTGTACCCGCATCGCTGTTGAGATAAGGGTCAATCTTGATCGCAGTAACCCTCAACCCCATCGATTTCAGTAGCACGCCAAGGCTCGACGCAGTCACACCTTTTCCAATTCCACTCAGGACCCCGCCCGACACCACGACGTACTTCATCGACATCAACGGGGTTCACATCACGTGGGCCTTCTCTATGAACGTTGGCCTAGAAATTTCAGAGTTCGTTGTCTTGAGGCGACTTCCTCCATGTTCAAGTAGCGCCCGACTTTGAGGTGATACCATGGGTCCGCGTATTCTCGTCACGGGTGCACTCGGCCAGATTGGAACTGAATTGGTCGGGGCGCTTGAAGCAAAGCATGGCCAAGGAAGCGTAATTGCCACGGATGTTCGTAGAGCCTCTAATTGTCAAATTCTCGATGTCATGGATACAGAGGGGATTTGTTCTATGGTGAGCAATGAGGATGTGACAGACATTTACCATCTCGCGGCACTATTGTCTGCTACAGGAGAGAGGAATCCTGAACTCTGTTGGAAAATAAATGTAGAAGGGTTGGAGAATGTGATCACTGCTGCAAAGATCAACAATTGTCGTATCTTTGCACCTTCTTCAATTGCAGTTTTTGGCCCAGATTGTCCTTCAATTGCACCGCAAGTCACACCCCTAAACCCTGCCACTGTGTATGGGAAAACAAAGGTTGTCTGCGAACAACTGGCAATGACCTCCGAAGTGGATATACGAGGTTTGCGTTATCCTGGATTAATTTCCTACAAGGCGCCCGCGGGTGGGGGTACTACTGATTATGCGGTCGAGATTTTTCATGCAGCATTGTCAGAATGTCACTACACCTGCTTCGTGCGCGAAGATACCCGTTTGCCAATGATGTACATGGATGATGCCATTCGTGCCACACTCGAATTGATGGAAATACCTGCAGAGAAATTGGGTGGTGCACGCGGCGGTTACAATATTGCGGGCTGTTCATTTACAGTGGGAGAATTAGTGACTAGTATTCAGAGACACTTGCCTAAATTCACGTGTACGTATGAGCCAGACGTTCGCCAAAAATATGCAGACTCTTGGCCGGATGATATCGATGATGATGTTGCACGGATGGAATGGGGTTGGAATCCAGAGTTCGATCTCGATGGAATGGTAGACGCAATGTTCGCTGGACTGCAGGCCTGAGCAGAGCGTACCCTCTGAGTCAAACCACATAAAGCAGTAGGCTGAACAATGGTTTCAGTGGTTATCTAAGGGCTTGAAGAATGGCCTTACCCAATGCTTCAGCAAGTATTGGAGGAACTGCATTACCAACCTGTCTGAACTGACTGGACATTGAACCCAAGAATTCGAAGGAATCAGGGAATGATTGGAAGCGAGCCGCTTCACGGACAGTGATGGTTCGATCTGTGAATGGATGTATGAACATGTATCCATCTTTGGCCAAATGTGCCACAATCGTGGGTGCTGGATTGTCCCA
>CAWVWT010000048.1:0-5108 GCA_963934015.1 uncultured Candidatus Poseidoniales archaeon | reverse complement strand
AATCTGTAGTCCCATTTTCCACAATCATTTCCTCGATTAGGTCGCTGGAAATGTTGACCCAGAAGTCGTCTCCATCCGCATCAAACGAGCCCCTGAAATCAAACAAGATGAGCCCGTCACTGTCCACTTCAATACCCGGCACTGGACTGGTCAATACCAACACTGGAGCACTCTCTGACACATCGACTTCGATACTGGAAATCGAAGGAGGGTTGACGCCATCATCAATGGTAAACGACACTGTTTGTTGGCCTGCAGGCAAGCGAATGGACAAGGACCAATCAGTCCCCAGTGCCCCGCTAATGAGGCTTGAATCCCAGCGTACCGCAACATTGTCGGGATTGACTACAGTTCCATCTTCACAAATGTGGGTGTTGACCCAATCTTCATTGTAATTTGAACAGGACAAATCCCAATCTCCACTGCCTTCAGATTTGAAATTGTGGAGCACGCTTGAATCGGTTGCGAAATCGGTGTGGCTGGAAATCATTGCAGTGGAAGGTGTGTTCTCAACAATCACGGTTTGTGTGAGTGTTGACCAAACGTCGAGATGCTCGACACGATCATCGCTCAGTGACAGGGTAATCGCATGTATTCCAGCTGGAAGGCGGCCTGTCCAAACACCATCGCCGTCATCAAACATCACACCGAGTAAATCGGTTGACCAGCGATAGATGATGGGGTCACCTTCTGGATCATAAGAACCAAACGAATCGAGTTGAACGGTGTACGTTGAAGTGTTACCCAATCGAGTAACTGTAAACTCAGGGTGTGGTAATTCGTTGACCAATTCGATCTGATAGATGAGGTCAACCGGTGTGTTGACACCATCGGTAACAGTGATTGTGTAAGTGAAGGATGTCATCGATTCTGCTGCATCGAGGAAGGTTGAATTCCATTCCATTGCGCAGGGCTCGATTGCACCACCTTGTCTGTATGAAACATCAACACTGCACAGGATGGGGTCGCCTTCAGGATCAGTCGTACCTGTCATGTTGATGTGAAGTGCTGCGGTTCGGAAGAGGCGGAGTGCTCCGTCCATAGATACCCCCGGATCGGTGATGATATCGATAACAGGAGGTAGATTACGCAACTCAATCTCGCGGCTCTCATTGGCACAGTTGCCCTGATTATCACAGACTTCGAGTATGATATCATGCAATCCATCTGACAGGCATCCAGCATTGGTTGGATGATTGGCAACGAAGGATGACAGGTTGCCCCCATTGGTCTGCAAACAAGCTGGGTGCAAATCCCCATCGATGCTGCTGGTCCAACTGTACGAGATGGGGTCATCGTCCAAATCCCAGCTCTCAGATGCATTGAACACGACCATTGCACCACTGCCAAAGACATCCTCGTCAAGTGGGGTGTCCCAGATGATGAGGGGGGCCTGATTGCTCAAAGTAATCTCACAAATGACAACGGGTGAAGTGAAGCTGGGTACACGGTTGGTGGGGATAGGTGTAGATGCGTTTGAATCTGCACGATCACCCTCATATTCACACCCGACCCAATATTCCGTCCATGCGCTTGCACTCAACCAATCGGTGCGCTGTGCTGAGAACGGCCCTAGAACAATATGGCCACTGTATGGCATTGTGTGTATTTGGCTGGATTCTACCTGATTAAAGGATAGATTGAGGACCGCATTTGGCAATCCGTGACTATTCTGGTTGGTAGCCCACACATGCATGGTCCACATCTCATCCACGAGGCTGCCGACGCCGACGTTGAGTGCTCCAATATCTGCTGAATCAATCCATCGAAGTGTGCTCGGCTGGCCGGTCATATCGAAGGTTGCGGAAGTGCCTTGAATAGAATGTGACATGTTGATTGTAGAATCTCGGAGATTGATTTGGCCGGTGCAAGCAGAGACGTCAATCCCATCTGCAACCACCAGATGTAAATCGGCCAACTCGAGGCAGTTGGAACCAGACAAAATCACATCGGAGAGCGAACTGGTGAGAGCGGCATCGCTGCCATCCCAAGCAAGGCCCGTGTGGGTCCCATTGAGCCGAACACCAGAGATGCGAGCCTCGGTATCGGTGAGCTGAACGATGGGGCCGCTTCGGTTGGCCTGAACCTCCAATCCATGGATGTCCACCCAGCCATCAAAATTGAGGTTGCCATTGTCAATTTCAACTGCCATCGCACTGTTGCCTGGATCGGTGACGACTAGGTCGTGCAACTGCAAATCTATACTGTTCTCGATGCGTACACCACCCCATGCATCATTGGTCGATGAGCAACGCGTGCAAGAGACATTCTTCGTACTAGACATTGCATCATTGGATTTCTCAAAAGTCAGGCCCACTCCTTGTTCAGGAATTATTGCGAGATTACCGTTATTGGCACTGACCAAGTCATACAATTCGACATTGCTTGAATCGTACACTCGGAGGCCGTTGAGGCCGTTGTTGGTGACGGTGATGTCAGTCACATCGGGGTGGGACTCATCGACATAGAGGCCATAGCCGGAATTGTTGGTTGCAGACCACGTGTGCCCTTGCAAACTGGCCTTTGAGAGATAGATGCCGGTACCCGGGCTTTCAGTGACACTGATATTGCGGAATTGACTAGCCCAATTCGCACTTCTAAGGAATAATCCGGCGCGATCGTTACTACTGGTTCCAACGGGATTACCACTGTTGACTATCGTCAGGTTATCAACGATGGTTGCTGAATCAATCATGTATCCCTTGAACCCATTGCACTCGTTGTTCAATGCTCTCGAATTACGAATGTCGATACCGCTAGTATTGACCCCGATTGCTTGGAAACACAAACCCGGAGTCTTCGCTCCAAGGCCGCCTGAATCACTCACTTCCAAATTGTCAAAAATCGCATTCAGTGGTGAATTGTAGTTGGAATGATTGTACTGCTCAACAAAGACGCCACGATACATGCTGTTGGTCACAGTTGTGTCTTTGAATGTGGGTCGAGTACTGACTGTCTCGCTGATGTGCTGGACCCAAATTCCATTGTCAGAACGATCAATACTCACTGTGTCAAACAATGCAACACTGTCTTCGACCCAAATGCCTGCTGACAACCAGCCTCCCGTTCCGACCGCTGAAATATTGGTGATGACTAGGTCGCGTAAGAAACCGGAGGAATCACCCCACATGTTGACTGCTCTTGTCGTCAAATTATCGAACGTTGCTCCGAGGACCAAGGGGTTACTGTTTGCACCAATCGACAAACCAATTCCGTATCGATTGTTAATGGAGGAGGAGGAAACATCCTGTCCACCATCCTGAATGGTAAGGCGTTGAATGGTTGGGTTGGCATTGTCGAAAAGATCAATCCCTACATAATCGGGGTTCTCGATGTATACATCGTTCAGAGTTGGGTTGCTATTGTAGACGGTAATGCCCCATTCTGCATGCTCGATGGTGAGGAAATTGATTACGCTTCCACGGCCTCGACTGGTGGCATTGAATTGAATTCCTTCGTGGGCAACAGCATCGCCAGAACGAGTGATTGTAGCGGGACTGGATGATGTTCCAGCCACGTCAAGTTCTCCTTCGACATAAATGCGGATACCATCATCAAATTCGATGGTTGCGCCCGCATCGATGAGGAGGGTATCTCCAGCTGCAACCGTGTAATCGCTAGTCAGTGTCATGACACCAGACCAAGTGGTGGTCGCTCGACCTTCAGTTTGCAAAGATGCTGGTGGGTCTAGGGCACTTGGGGTCAATGGCATCCAACTTGCGAGTAAGAGAATGGAAATGAGAAGCATTGCGCCCTTTCCACGTTCCACCATGACATCGTCCGGTTCCACATCCCATTGAATGCTTTCGGCCCCCGGTGTGCCCTCCTCAAGAGGGCTAAACCAAATTTTCAGAGTGCTTTGTGTAGTTTAGCCGTTAGTGAACGTGCCGCACGGGGACACTCTGCTCGACGGAAACGCAGAACTGCTTCTCGCCAATATGCAAGCCTATGTTTGGATTCCAATTCACCCTGCCAATACCACAGAAGTGCGTCCAATCTACGGCCGGCAGCCAAATCCAGTGGTAGGGGAACAGTCCGTAGGTTCTCCAATGTGGTTGCTGCACCAGGTGGATTGGAACGGGCCTGAGCCTGAACAAGTGCCAATCCGAGGGATACTCGCTGAAGGAGTTCTTGGGTTCGACCTACCAGACGCCGCATTGCGCCTTCAGCCTCCAATCTCTTGGGGCTATCAGGATCGGAGAGGTGCAAAGCTTCGAGATGAGATAGTCTATCGATAAGAGGGTCATCACCATCAGCAAGTTCGGTCAAATCATTACGAACCGATTCTGCAGCAACACCATCGCCACGAAGCATGGCAATTCGGTGGCGTAAGATGGCGAGAAGAACGATGGCTGAGCGCTTTTGTGAATCATCTAAATCTCCAATATTGACATTGGAAAGTCCTTTCTCTACCGCACCTATATCACCGGTTTCATCGGGCAATCGGTCGTCAATACTAGCTGCAAGTCGCGACAAGTGCATTCGGGCTCCTTCAGATTTAGATGCCATAGATTGTGCCTTGTTCTCTGCCTCTTCTGCCTCGGTGATTTTACCCTGTGATCTGTGCAGGCGTGCCAACAGAGCATGGTCGGGTTTGGGGAGCGCATTGAGGTAAGCTGCGGCAATCTCAGGCTCGCCACGTTCTAGAGCGAGTTTTGCGGCCATGCGTCGCAACTCATGTGCATCAGGAAGCGCATGTAGGACATCGTCGAGAAGGGCAGCTGCAGCGGCGCTCTCGGCAAGAATCGGTTCGGAATTTTCGATGATGAAATCGATTGTATCTTGACCCGCCATCGTTCTGTGATATGCTTCAAACCAACGAGCTTCTCCATCTTCGATTTTCGACCAACGCTCCGCTGCCTGACTATGAATTTCTTCTGGTACATTCCAGGCCACTCTGCGAACATTACGAATCAAATGCTGCACCTCGACACGACCGGTCGGCCAGCGTAATAGTGCAGCATCATCCAACGGATCAATATCGATAACATCGAGGTGAGATACCATGACGGGACGTGGCTCTGCACAAAGTGCATCGAGACTGTCGCGGGCGTCTTTGGTCAATCTTGAGAGGACCGTCTCCTCGACAAATGCCTGTACGGCATCAC
>CAWVWT010000047.1:0-5545 GCA_963934015.1 uncultured Candidatus Poseidoniales archaeon | reverse complement strand
GTCAACACCCCGGAGCGCTACGAAATTCGTTGCATCACAGATGATGTTCAGCGTATCATTCGTGAATCCGGAGTGACCGATGGATTGGTCCTAGTCAACCCCATGCACATCACCGCCTCAGTCTATGTCAACGATCTTGAGTATGGCCTGCACGCCGACATCATGGATTGGTTGGAGAAGAATGCACCCGCTTACGGAGTCAATGGCCGAGATGGTCCTGAATACCGCCATCATCGAACTGGTGAAGACAATGGAGATGCTCACCTCAAGCGCCAACTACTCGGTCACCAAGTGACTATGCCAATCACGGATGGAAGCCTACACTTGGGCCCGTGGGAACAGATTCACTACGCCGAATTTGATGGGATGCGTCCCAAGCGAATTTTGGTTAAGATTGTCGGTGTGAGAGGTTGATTCAATGTCCATGCAGCGTTGTGGAATCGAAGCGATTGAAGCCGCTTTAGATGCAGGTGAAGACATCACTCGCGTCCTCGCCCTGCGCGACTGTGAAGAACCTCAACTCTCCACTTTACTCGACCGTTGTATGGAATTGGGCATCGATGTAATTCTCGGTTCAGAGAAAGATCTCTGGCGTATGGCAGAAACTAGCCCTGCCCTTGCACTTGGTCTGGTGGGAAGAGAACCTGAAGCGGATCTCGAGACCATGCTTGAGCGAGGGGGCCTCATCTGGATGCTGGCTGGGGCTCAATACCAAACCAACATTGGATATTGCATTCGCGTCGCCGAAGTCAGTGGAGCTAGCGGCCTCATTGTAACAGGGGAATGGAGCAGCGATGACCGGCATCGAATCGTGCGCGCTGCAATGAGGACCAATCGTTTCATGCCGGTGATTTTCGGTTGTGATGGCGTTGAGGCGCTTGAATCCTGGAACGGTCGTGTGGTCGCCATCGAAGATGTTGGTACAGATGAGCCATGGGATGCGGATTTGACTGGAGATGTCATTCTGATTATCGGTGGGGAAAACGCAGGAATATCTGAAGAATTATTGGCGGTAGCCGATCAAGCCATTCGTATTCCAATGGCGGGCTTCACACCCAGTTACAATCTCCAAGCACCAATGGCTGTGGTGGCTGTTGAGGCACTACGCCAACGCCGCAGTTGACCGTTCTAAGTATGGGTTTTTGTGGGCATAGGCAGGCAAAGATGAATTAGGGGAGCATCCCACATCGCATCATGGCAATGGCAGAGCGCGGTTCCTTCCTGTGGGCTATCGTATCGATTACTCAAATTTGGTTGGCTATCAAATTGATTGGTGATGTCGAAAGTTGGTTGACGACCCTTCTTGGTGCATCCGGCGCTGCATGTGTGATGCTGGCTCTTGTTGTCTTCAAACAAGAGCAGCGCGATTTGTTGCTGAATCCGATGAAGAAAATTCAGAAGGAAGTGCACCCCGAACAAATGGCCAAGCAAGGTCGAGGAATGTGGATCGGTATAGCTCTCTGGCTTGCAGCGTTGATGTTCGGTACCATTGCCCTTTGAGGCATGAAAATGTTAGATGACGGTCACGAGGATTTGTTTGGGGGTGTCTGGCCCTTCATCAAACGAGCCTTATTCATATTTTTACCAGTCTGGGTGGGGTTGATTGTTTGGACAGGTGGACATGATTACATTGACAACACGCCTTTGTTGTTCATGTCGACCATTGCAGCCGGACTCTCCCTTCCACTCATCCAGTTATTTGAAAAATTCAACATTTATCGGAATACAAAATCAGAATCTGATTCAGATAATGTCATTAAGTGATGCACTGAGGGTTGTTTGAGGTCATAGTATGAGTGTCGTAGATTGGGTTGCGGATATGGTTGGAATTTCCGCCCCATCCACACTTGAGATTCTCTTTATGATGAGTGCATTTCTGGGCACAGCCTTCTTCCTTATCCTCATGGCATTGATGATGGTTGGCGACATCCTAGGTGGTGTTTTCGATTCTGTTTTCGATTCAGACATGAGTATGGACACTGATCTTGCCTTTGAGTTATTCAGCATCCAGGGTTTGGCTGCCGCAACCATGATGTTTGGTTACGTTGGTATGTTTACTCTTTCAGCCACGGACACAGAAGTGTTCGCAGTCATTGCAGGTGGCTTGGCAGGTGCTTCCTCGATGTATGGTGTTGGTATGATGCTGAAGGGCATCCACAATCTACAGGCAGATGGTACGATGAAGTACGAGGATGCGATCGGTGAGCGTGGTCAAGTGTATTCTCGAATCCGTCCGAATGAATCTGGTGAAATCCAAGTTGCAGTCGATGGTACCCTTCGCACATTGACCGCACGTGCAAAAGACAAATCCCTTCACCTCAGTACGGGGGATTTTATCCGTGTCATAGATGTCATTGGTTCAACCCTGATTGTTGAACCCTTAGACGTAGAAGAAGAAACAGAAGAAGAATGAGGTGTAAAAGATGGCTGACGCGGGTTTTTGGGGAGTAATGACAATATTTGGGTTTGTAGCGGTAATCGCCTTCATGTTCATGTTGATAGTGACGAGATACAAGCGCTGTGCTTCTGACGAGATTTTGGTCGTATATGGTCGCGTGAGAGGAGGTCGTGCATCCAAGTGTATTCATGGTGGTGCTGTCATGGTTTGGCCACTAATTCAGGATTGGAAGAAATTGAGTCTGGTTCCGATGACCATCCCCATCAACCTGACAAATGCATTGTCTCAACAGAACATTCGAATCCACGTGCCTTCAACATTCACTATTGGCATCAGTACAGATCCACTCATCATGAACAACGCGGCAGAGCGCTTGCTTCACTTGAACACAGGACAAATTAACGAAATGGCATCGGAGATTATCTTCGGTCAGTTGCGTCTAACAGTTGCTTCCCTAACCATTGAGCAAATCAACCAAGACCGTGACAACTTCCTAGAGCGAATCACGCTCAACGTCGGTCACGAATTGCACAAGTTGGGTCTATACCTCATCAACGTGAACATCACCGATATTACCGACGATTCCGAGTACATTGAGAGCATCGGCAAGAAGGCAGCCGCCACTGCAGTCAACGCAGCAAAGGCAGATGTCGCAGTCGCAGACCGCGACGGTGCCATTGGTTCTGCAGAAGCAAACCGTACCCGTGATATTCAGGTCGCAGAGAACGCAGCAGAGGCCGAGAAAGGAAAGAAGGCCGCAATCGCCGATCAGCGAATTTTCGTTCAGAACCAAGAATCATTGGCCATTGAAGGTGAGAACACATCCAAGGCGAACATTGCTGAATACAATGCAACACTAGCTGAGAAAGAAGCCGAAGCAATGCGCCGTTCTGAAATCGCAACAAGGACTGCAGAGATGGAAATTCAGAAGGCGCAGTACTTACTCGAACAAGAGCGCCTACGTGCTGAAGAAATTGTGAGCGAAGAAATCGCTAAGCAACAGATCGAGATTGCTGCGGACGCCGAGGCAGAACGCCAACGCCGTATCGCTGGTGGTGAAGCAGACGCAATCCTAGCTATCTACACAGCAGAAGCACAAGGTATTCAGAAAGTTCTGGAAGCCAAAGCATCCGGTTACCAGATGCTTGTTGCAAGTGCCGGTGGAGACGCCAAGGCTGCTGCAACCCTACTCATGGTTGAGAAGGTTGAATCGATGGTTCAGGCCCAAGTTGAGGCTGTTAAGAACCTCAAGATTGACAAGATCACTGTTTGGGATTCCGGCAACGGTGCAGACGGAAAAGGTGCAACCTCCAACTTCGTCAGTGGATTGGTTCAAACCCTTCCTCCAATGCATGATGTCGCCAAGATGGCTGGCGTTGATTTGCCCGAATATCTGGGCTCAATGACTGAAGATTCCGAGTAATCGGATTTCAAGGTCGACGGAACGATTGAAGCGGTGACCGCCTTCGGCGGTCCATGCGCACGCGCGTGAGCACAGTCTTGGTGCTTCTACTCGTCTTGCCCACTCTAATGGGCTGCTTTGGTGAGGATGCTAAGCCACCTGCTGAACCCGATTACCCGTTTGGTTTTGAGGAAGTAATAGCATCCGGGGTATGGTATCACGTCGGTGGTAGCCCAGATTCCCAAAATGCAACGAATATCCTTGATGAAGAGGCCATGAACGCGCGTGGATTCTCTATGGATATGTTCAACGGTTCCAACGTCCCATACTGGACGAATGGGACCTATTACGGAACTGGATATGACACGTTTGAGCCGACACTTGGCATCCTTTCTGATGGTACTATTGTATTCACCAATTACAACGGTTTAAGCACTGGTACGATGATTATCCGAAGTCAGGATCAGGGGCAGACATGGGAAAATGTCGGGCCTTTTGGGCAAGTATACCCCTCGGCACAAGTCCCCAATTCAAATGATCCATACATCTACGTCGACCCATGGACTGATCGAATCGTCAAGTTCGATATGCATGCCTTAACAGCAATGTGGGTAGAGTATTCTGACGATGGAGGGGACACCTGGAGTCCGCCATTTACAGCATACGGATACTATACCCCTCAAGATCACCAAAGCATCGCCTCCACAATGGATGTGAATGACATGGCCTCGCATGATACCATCTTTGTCTATTGTATCAACACGGGAACCTCGATTGCCGGCCCTCAATGTTCTCGTTCATTGGATGGTGGGCACACTTGGGATTTGCAGGTACCTGGTTCACCACTGACCACACAATGCAGCGGATTACACGGCCACGTCGTTGGCTCTATCGATGGCTGGGTGTATCGCGGAAACCCTTCTTGTGAAGGTCCTGCTGTT
Organism: uncultured Candidatus Poseidoniales archaeon; assembly: GCA_963934015.1. GTDB lineage: Archaea > Thermoplasmatota > Poseidoniia > Poseidoniales > Thalassarchaeaceae > MGIIb-P. Next base: position 804 of record CAWVWT010000047.1, on the reverse strand, counting down.
TACGCCAGTAATGATGGCGGCTACAGTTGGTCAGAACATACAATCACACTTGATGTCGGAATGCAGCAGGGTTGGCACAGCCACGAGGTGGCAACGGCAACCGATGCGGCTGGAAATGTGTATGGTATGTGGATTGGTGACGGCATGATGCCATGGGTCAGTTGGTCCACAGACCACGGCGATACCTGGCGGGAACCCATCATGGTCGCTGCACCAGGTATTGAGGAAGCAGGCTTCCCAACCATCCATGCTGGTGCAGATGGGCGTGTTGCCTTCGCTTACATCGGTGAATTCACAGATGGAGGCGGCTGGGGTGGATTCCTGGGCGCTGTTACTGATGCCAATGCAACCTACCCTCTGATTACCACTACAATGGTCAATGAATTAGGTGACATGCTTGATATGACTGATGATTGCGGAGATGTTCGATGCGGTGGTTTTGGTGATTTTATCGATATCGAAATCGATGACCAAGGTCGCCCATGGGTGGCTTTGGCACACAATGTCAACAGCGAGGAAGCCATCATTGGAACTTGGACTACAGGGCCAAGTTTGTTTGGAGACAATGTCACGATGCTCGAAGTTTTACCCTCTGGGGGAAATTCAACACTTTTGTTGTGAGGTGCTCCCATGGTCAACTATGGTTTTGTCATCGATAATCGAACTTGCATCGGTTGTCACGCTTGTACAGTGGCTTGCAAATCTGAACACGATGTCCCTATCGGCGTCAATCGAACACACGTCAAGTATATCGAGACAGGAACCTATCCCGATTCATCAAGAGAGTTCAGCGTCCATCGCTGC
>CAWVWT010000046.1:0-5793 GCA_963934015.1 uncultured Candidatus Poseidoniales archaeon | reverse complement strand
CTGCTGCACCCCGTAGGGTCTGGATTCGTGTCTCAGAATCCATCTCCGGGCGATTGCTCTCACAACCCGTACGCGTTGAAGGCTAGAGGGTACGTTACACCCCCTACAACCTGATACGCCGCAGGCCCATCCTGTGCCGATAAATCTTTGATCCACTCACCGTTCCAGGCGTAGTGAACTATGGGGTATTATTCTCAGTTTCCCGAGGTTATTCCCCAGCACAGGGCAGGTTACCCACGTGTTACTGAGCGGTACGCCGAGTCCTTAAAGACTCTCGACTCGCATGGCTTAATCGAATTCCAATAGCGGTCGCCTCCGGCAGGATCAACCGGATTTCGTGAGAAATCTCTCTGATCCCTAGGAGTCGTTATTGGTCACTTGGTTTAACTTGTCTGTTCTGTATATTGACGAGATTGCACTTGAATTTGAAAAAAATTATTTGTTTCTACTCACGTTGCACACATCATAATGTGTATCGTTGTACAATCTTGATCACCTCTCAGCCCCCAGCTCGGCTGGGGACCGCACTTCCCTCGGCTGCGTCTTATCGGATGGAATCCGTCATCGCACGAATGCTCTGGTCCCAACGCCGTGACTAGACGCAGCGTCCCGCCGACCGCCCTTTAGTATTTGAACGTGACGAGTTGCCCAAGCCAACGAAATGAGGGACTGCGCCTCATTCCGCCCCAAAGAATTCTCGCAGAACTGGATGCATTTCCATCGCCTGTTCCTTCTGGATTTGTTCATAGGTTCGAAGGATAATTCCGACGGCCAAAAGCAAACCAGTTCCGGTCGCATTTCCGACCGTACCCAATAGATCCGCACCAGCGGCCAAAAGACCGACAAACGCACCTGAAAACAGGGTTACTGGAGGAATATAACGCATCAAGATTCTCTCGAGAACCTTTGGATTTTTACGGAACCCCGGAATTTGCATGCCGGTATTCTCAATCTGTTTGGCAACATCCTTGGGGCCCATGTTGGTGGTTTCAATCCAAAACTTCGCGAACATCATCGAACCTAGCGTCATCACAGTCACGTAGGTTATCACGTGCAGAACGACTTGCCATAAGCTATGTCCGTAGGGGTCAGGGGACTGATTTAGCAATGGCATCAGCCAATCACCTACACCATTTACCATCGATGCATACCAAGCGAAACCGTCGGTTGCTTGGGTCTGACCAATGTCATAGGAACCGAGATATTCGGCTATCGACCACGAACCCTGGGAACCTAATATCGGAACCGTGGACATGGTTGGATGGCTCCAGAATAGGAGGGTGAACATATTCAAGTTGGCTAGCAATGCAGCCATCAAAATTACAGGAATGTTACTCGCATAGACTAATCGAATTGGGTACTGCCCACGATGTCCACGGACCTTTCCGTGCGTCAATGGCAACTCAAGTTTACTACTCTCAGCATAAGCCACAACGAGGAATACGATTACGCTGGAAAAGAGAGCAACGACAGCGTTAGGATGGGCGGCATCACCCAATAATATTGATTCGAAACCGTTGGCTGAAACCATCTCTGAGAAGGAAGCGGTTCGCAACGTATAGAAAATCATCGGCAAGGTTCCAGCGGGTGGATTTTCTAAAGCAAATGAACCACCATTGACCGCCAATGGTGAGAGCGTTCCAACGAAGGTTGATTGTGCCACACCGGCAGCGATGAACAAAGAAATACCTGATCCAATACCCCACTTGCTAACCATCTCATCGAGAAGGAAAACGAGTAGTGAACCAATGAACAATTGACCAACGATAATTGCGTTCGCCCAACCCTGTCCGAATTGACCGACCAATTCAAGATCCGCTTCAAGGAATCCGTATACTTGGGGAATCGATTCGACGGGAATCATGATGAGGACCAAAATCTTCTGAATACCTTGGTACAACTGCTTGTCATCGCTATCACCGAGATCGAGTTTGATAATCTTGGCACCTGCGAACAATTGCATGATAATCGAGCCTGTAACAATGGGTCCGATACCCAGATGCATAATCGAACCAGATGCACCGGCCATGATGGCACGGAAGCTGCTAAACACGTCGATGGTAGTCGCAGATAGACCCCAAATCATGACGTTGGTCATGGCGAAGTAAATGATGAGGACGAATGTAGTGGTCCACAACTTCGAATTGAAGCGAACGTGACCTTCAGGTTTGGTAATTGATGGATAAACATCGACCAATCGTTTGAGACCGAAGAGGCGGCTGCTCTCTTCACCCGTGTACAATAGACAGGTGAGGCATAAACCAGCCATCACTCCCATCAGTATGATACCAACCAAGAGGTATCCGACCAACGCTGTATCAACCCAGCCCCAGTATGCACAACCGACTACGAAGGCCACCCATATTCCTGGTTTTAGACCACCACCTACATACTTGATATTCTGAATATTTTCAGGTAAATCAGTTGATGTCCCCCAAATGATGAACGCAACGTAGGGGATTGACAAAGTAGTCGCGTATAGCGAGCGCATTTGGCCCTCTTGATTTGTTCCAAAAAGTTCATCCCACTGCCAATACAGCAAGGCGCCCCAATAAATTGCAGAAATAATCAGAATGCCGGGGACGTTGGGTCTGCGGACCATTTTTTTCGCCTCCTCCTACTGTAATCATTCATTTGGGAATGGATTACTCCTCTTCCCATTCACCGGATTCTTCAACTGTTACCGAGCCACCTGCGGCTTCGACCTTCGTCACCGCGTTTGCACTTACATGCTCTACAGTAACGTGAATTGCAGATTTGATTTGACCAGAGCCAAGCAACTTGTCGATTCCGTGCTCAGACAAATCGATGCTGTCACCGTCCCCAACAAGGTTTTCCAAAGCACTGACATTACAGGTTGTGTGTCGGGTGTGTAGACTTGGATCTCGATTGAATCCATACATACCCCAATGACGCGGCATATACTTGATTCGAGTCATGACCTTGTGCTTGTTGAGGCCTGCATTTCCACGGCCACCGCGCTTACCTGCACCACGACCAGCTTTCTTTCCACGACCGTGGTAACGAGAACCACGGAATTTATTCGTACGGGATACCATATTGTTCACCTCACATCATGCGGGCAGCAAGTGCTTCAATTGCCTCGCCTCTAAAGCCGAGTGCGCCACCTACTGTGAAGTGGCGCTTGACGCCGCCCCATCCTTTGCTGCCTCGGGGCGGGTGCAAGCGGAAGACGCGCTTGAGCGTCTCCATGTCCTTGACGGTTGCATCGCCGCTGGCAATGGCCTTGGCAAGTGCATTGATCGTCTTGTAATCTGAAAATTCCTTAACCGCAGCATCAGTGACAGGTTTGTCACCAATCAGTCGGCCTCGGTCACGGATGAGACCAGCGATAGCATCTGCTGAAATCTCGCCCCATGTCACGAAATCTTTGACCTTGTGGAGCATTCCAGCGTAAGTTTCGGATTCAGGGATGAGAACTGCATGGTTGACACGTGTCAAATTGAGGTGTTCCATGGTTTCACGGATTTTACGCTCAACTGTACGATCACTGCGAACGCGAATTACAAGCCAAGTCATTCAATTACACGCCCCTTTACGATGTTCAGTGTTTCTTGATCACGCTGAGTGATACGGTGCGCATTCAACTGCTTGAGAGCATTGAAGGTTGCCTTTGCGAAATTAATGGTGGTTCGTGTCTGTCCCTTTGAGCGGGACCAAACATCAGTTACACCGGCCAATGTCAGAACTTTACGGCCAGTGGCACCGATGACTAGACCCTTGCCTGTGGGGGCTGGTAGTAGAGTAATTCGAGTTGAACCCGCACGACCTGTGACCTTGAATGGCACACTGGTTCCAGGGCCTCGGCCGGATTCCCACGAGCCATTACCACGCTGGATTTGAATGATATTTATTTTTGCATTGATAATCGCCTTGTGAATTGTAGCTGCAACTTCCTTGCCCTTACAAATTGACAAGCCGACGTAGCCATCCTTGTTTCCGACACAGGCCATGACATTGAATCGAACACGTCGACCACTGTCAGTCATGCGCTGAATCATGTTGACATTGATGATGTCATCCTCAAGTCCTGGAATCAAAGCATCAACAATTTCGACTTCTCGAATTGGCATCCCTGTTGCAAACGCATCATCGATTGTGATGATCTGTCCACTCTGTACCATACGCCCCAATCGGGTCTTTGGAGTCCAGTTCCGCAATTGTTCCATAGGATCTGGGCCGACGCCTCGGCGACGGCGAGGGGCGTTTTCACTTTCTTCGGGTTGAGCCCATGCGGCTGCAATTCCCGGTGCTTGTGGCGTGTTTTCTTCATCACTCATCTTAGTTCGCCTCCTCAATTGCGGCCTTTGTCTTCTCGACTGCACCCGCGATACTCTTGTCGATGTGTTCTCCTGCGAGACGCTCATCACTTGGGAAAATTTCCTCACTGTGTGGAACCTGTAGTCCCCCATCCACCATGCCCTTCAGTGCTGCGAACACGCGGCTTCCTGAAGTGGATGCAGCGAGACCGATGTCAAGAACTGCCTCTTCATGACCGGCCTTCTGAACCTGCTTTGCAAGTGCATAGCCGGTGCAGTAAGCTGCGGGAACGGATTTTGTTGATGCCTTGGAGGGCCATGCGTACTTTCCTCGCAGAGATGAACCATCAGCTGCGGAAATGACTTGATCACCCTCGTACTCATAACCTACCAGTTGACAGATTACTTGCGTGTTTGTCACCCGAACAACTGCACGGGGTGTGCCACCTCGCAACAACTTCAGGCGGCGATGATAATCGGTTTGTCCGGTTGAACGGCGCTTGTATCTGCGTCTCTGACGTTTGCCGTGTGCCATTACTCATCACCTCCGAGTGAAATTCCATCAATTTCCATGTTCGCCTTCATATGAGCGATTGAACGATATGAGCCACCCTTGGCCTTGCGGTAATAGTATCGGTATTTGCTGGCTTCAAGTGTGCCATCTGCACGCATACCCTGGAGAGTTCGGCGCTGACTTCGGATGGTTCGCATCCAGCGGTTCTTCTTGGGTAGGCGAGCGCGGGCACTGCCTTTCCGTGAACCATGACCTCGACGACGGCCCTTGGCTCGCTGCTCAGCGAGTTTACGAGCTCTAACGCGGCTGGTGCCTTGAATCGGCCGGGCCTTGATCAGTCCCTCCTCAATCAATTCACGAATATCGGACTTCTGAACTGCACTGGTGACCTGGTCAACATAGCGTGGATCGACCCATATACGGTTGACACCGCACTTCAGAATCTGTGCAGCCATCTTCTTCTGATTCGTAACTTGCATCAGATACCCCTCCTGCGGTTAAGGACACGAATGCCCAATTCATCTGCACGCTCGTGAATGAGTACGCGCTTTCGGCCACCGACAGTGCCACCTACACGGGCTGCCTGAACTGCGGGATCGATGCCATCCAAATCTTCGGGACGGTGGACGAGTACTTCTTGGAATCCGGATGGATGTAGATTGCGGACTGATGCCACCTTGCCATATCCAACACGAGCCATAGGACTGCGATACTTGAGGTTACGACGTTGGCTAGATTGCATACCGGTCGGCTTTCGCCACCCAGTTCTAGAGAGACGTTGGTAACGGAACCATTCCTGTCGACGGAACTTCGGCTGTACCTTCTTCTGTTCCTTGCGAACTTCCAAAGCGGCCTTTGTTTCCTCATCGAGACTTGGCTTCTGCTTGGCTACGTGGAAGTATTCTTCATCTTCTTCATCCCAATCCTCGTCATCCAAGTCATCGAAATCATCGTCGTCTTCTTTGACATCTTCTTTGACATCTTCTTTGACATCTTCTT
>CAWVWT010000045.1:0-6623 GCA_963934015.1 uncultured Candidatus Poseidoniales archaeon | reverse complement strand
TATGGAAATGCGCAAGCTCAGAAAATTGCATTGGCCTTCAAGGCCTATGAGTTGTACAAAGGTAAGGATTCCGTCACCAAATTCATCCAAGAGCATCTAGACGAGGTGCCCGTTCCAGAACCCGTCAACAGCATTGCCAGTGGTATGAAGAAGTTGGGTTTCGTGCTGCTTGTCGTGGCTGCGATTGGCATCATGATTTCGTTCGTAACGACATACCCCTTCTAGAGAGTTTGAGTTTGAGGAATATTCCAAACAATCAATGAATCTGATTTGTCTACACTTTTGATTGGAATTCCGACCTCGAACTCGTCACCAATTTTCTGAGGCTCATCATCATCATCGTCAAACCACTCAAAACAATTCCAAATCAGTCCACCTGGAATGTATGCAAGTAGTAAGCAGTAAACAAAATTCAGTTCAATCATCTCATATGTAATGAGAAATCCCATCCAATACACGAAGCGGAAAATTTGATTCAGTAGAAACATACCATCTGAAATTTGTAAAATCGCCCATGGAATGGTCCAACCGAGGAAAATCCCTCCAATGATGTACCACCAATCCATTACTCTTCACTATCCCTTCTTCAGCGCATCAAGAATCATTGCCAAACCAATACCACCAGCAGCGGCGACTAGGCCACCTAGTAGTGCTGCAGTGAATACATCGTCCACATTTGTCTTCAAAGATTCATTTTTCAATCTCTGCAACTGGTAAGCAACTGCTTGGCGTGACAAACCAATCTGATCTGCAATCTCTTTCTGAGACCAACCCAACGCTCGAAGTTTTACGAGTTTTGCAATCTGTTGGGGATTCGCCATATATTCCCTGATAAGGCTTTATGCTATAAAAGTTGGCATTATGCCAACTTTTATGGAAATATGCTCATATCAACTGTTCGAGGATTATCAGAACTGCGATGGGTGCAAGACTCATCATGATATCACGCGTCAGTAAGAAAAGAGATGTCCATGCATGACTTTGGACCTCTTCCTCAATACGGGCATCGACTTTTCCACTTACTTCTTCGGCCTTACCGCGAATGACTTCAGTGACCGTCTCAGCGGCCATAATGGCACGATCTTTCACCATCCGCCCAAGTCGCATGAGTGGTGCTTCTTCGGATGATTCTTCATCAGGGTCTACACGCCCTTCCATGATGTCATCAACCGCCTGAATATCACTGTGCATATCCAGTGGTGAGAGTAAGCGGAGGTAATCCAAAGCGCCCCTTGCACCCGCAGCCACCTGTACGGCTGCCTTGGCGATGTAGCGATTCTTTTCACCGACAGCACGTAGTAAGCGCCGTGTGCGCGCAACACGCAATAGATCAGCCCACAACCACAAGCCTCCAAAGGCAAACAAGATGATGATGCCAGAGGTGGGGGTTGCTTCCCAATCAGGCCATCCCACTGGATTGAATCTAGTTCGCGCGTAAATCGCTAGAATTACAGGTAAGATGAGCGCAATGATTTCGTTGATAATCAGCATCGACAAGCCTTTGATGCGAATCAGGCGAATTCGGGTCCAGAGCCACTTAGCATCGCCGCCAAATTTTGAAATGACCTCGAAGAGTGGAGGCAGGACCATGACCAGTCGAAAAACGAATGGGATTACCAGCAAAAGAAGGTAGGCCTCGTAGGCTGAAACGGGAGGGATTGATGGTACATAGATGACCTGCATCGTATATGTTTCACCGCCACACACCTTGAGTGTGACGCTCTAATCCCCTCACAATGCTCTTTCAGCGTCAACTACTGGCCGGCCCATGGCGAACTTCAGTCACAACCTGTCCGATTGGCTCTCAATCAGCTTTGATTCAGAATGGTTAGAGGAAAATATCCGATGGAAGGACTTCGGTACCGGTGTACGCCTCGGTCGCATTGCACGCGAGGATTCCACATCTCTGGTGCTGTACGATGCTGACCCCGAGGTCGAGGTCGAAGCGTTCCAACCCCATATGCATCCAGGGGGTGAAGTCTACCTTGTCCTAGAAGGTGAAGTCTACGATAAATTTGGGACCTACCCAAAGGGTTCCATTGTGTGGATGGATCCGAACTCAGAACACAACCCAAAAACCCGTAAAAAAACACTGATTCTCGTGTTATGGCCAGATGGTGTCAAGGTTCTTTGATTGAAACCGATAAAAAATACAAGTGTAGATTCTACACTTTGTTCATTAACTGTATAGGCGTCAATGGGCCTGAGGCTTAGGCCTCACGGGGGGTTTCACGTGAATAATGAGAGGATGCTACGATGGTTTGCAGAATCAAATATGGAAAATGTCAGTGAAGTTGGAGGTAAGGGGGCATCACTTGGAGAAATGTTCCAAGCTCTGCATGAAAATGGTGTTCAGGTTCCAAATGGATTCACTGTTACTGTAAATGCCTACTCAGATTTTGTCGATACACCGATCGCTGAGGGTTCGTGGATGGGAGTCGCTGAAGCTGAAGATATGCCAGGATTGCGGGAAAAAGCAGTGACCTGTAAAACGCTACGCGAGGCCATTACAACATGTTTTGAAGCCGCAGATACCAGTGATCATCTCGAAATGCATGCACGTACTGCACTGGTTCGGGCATTGATAGAAGATTCTGAGGTCCCAGATCATATTGCAGAAGCGATTGGTTTTGGTTACGAAGAATTGTGCGAAGAATATGGACCCGGTGTCGATGTTGCCGTTCGCTCCTCAGCGACTGTGGAGGATTCAGCAGAAGCCTCCTTTGCCGGCCAATACGAATCCTTCCTCAACGTGCACGGCACTGAGAGTGTGGTTCTTCATTGGAAGCGATGTGTGGCCAGCCTATTCACTGAACGAGCGGTTGCATATCAGATTGACAGAGACATGGATCCACTCAATGCCTCCTTGGCTGTCGTCATCATGAAGATGGTTCGAAGTGATCTCGCATGCTCGGGTGTGATGTTCACACTCGATCCAGATTCAGGCCACGATGGTGTCATCCACATTTCATCTGCTTACGGGCTCGGTGAATTACTGGTTCAAGGCACGGTCTCACCCGACAGTTTCCTTGTCTGGAAAGCAGGTCTGTTGAAGAAAAAGCACGCCATTGTTCATCGCCACATGGGGCAGAAGGAACAACGAATGATCTACGCAACCAGCGGTCGGTCTGACACTGAAATCATAGACATCGGGTTGGATGAGAGGCGAACTTGGTCATTGGAGAACAAAGAGGTACTCGCATTGGCGGAGATGGGGATTCGAATCGAACAACATTACGGCCGACCTATGGACATCGAATGGGCCAAAGATGGGCTTTCTGGTGAACTCTTCATCGTTCAAGCTCGACCGGAAACCGTTCATGGTACCGAGCGAAAAAATGTCCTCACCCGATATGTGATGGATACAGAATTGATGACCAAATTACAGCGCAAGGGCAAGGTTCTCGCCACAGGCCATGCCGTCGGGGAAAGAATCGGATCTGGAAAAGTTCGCGTCTATGCAGACTATGAAGATGTGATTCGCCGCAAGAGGGTTCTACGCGATCGCCTCGCTGAAGGTGAGTCCATGGAGGATATCTCTTGGGATGAGCGGGTGTTTGAGCCAGGGGATGTGCTAGTCACCGAAATGACCACACCTGATTGGGAGCCGCTGATGAAGCAATCATCACTCATTGTCACACGCAAGGGTGGCCGAACCAGCCACGCTGCGATTATTGCACGAGAATTTGGCATCCCTGCCATCGTCGGCTGCATCGAGGCACTCCGCGTACTCGAAGAAGGAATGGAAGTGACTGGAACCTGTGCTGAGGGTGACGAAGGGTTGTTGCTGGATGGCATCCATCCATTCGATATTGAGACTATCGAAATCAATACAGATGTACCATTGCGAACCAAACTAAAACTCAACGTTGGATTCCCAACCAAATCTCTAGCGGATTCAATGCTACCAGTCGATGGTGTCGGCCTAGCACGAATTGAATTCATTCTCTCTGCAGAAGTGGGTATTCATCCGTTGGCACTCGTCCACCATGAAGCGCTCATCAAATACCATGATACCGGTGAGATGGATGATGCATTGGAGCCATTCCAAACCAGTCTAGAACAACAGAGTGAAGACAAGATGGTGGAAATGCTGACACAAATTGAGCAGATGGCTGGTCCTCACAAGGATGCTCGACACCTATTCATTGACTCATTGAAAGAGGGGGTCGGCCTCATCTGCGCAGCCTTCCATCCAAGACCTGTGCTGGTTCGATTGTCCGACTTCAAATCCAATGAGTATCGCGAATTGGTGGGTGGCTCTATCTTTGAGCCAGTGGAAGAGAATCCAATGATTGCGTGGCGCGGAGCGTCGCGTTATGTCGACCCTATGTTCGCACCCGCATTCGACATGGAATGCGCGGCATTGCGAGGCGTGGTTCATGAATTCGGTCTAGACAATCTGCAACTCATGGTCCCATTCTGTCGCTCACCCGAGGAAGGGGCGGCTGTCAAGGAATTACTGGCAGAGAACAAACTTGGGAAGGCTGATGGAGTCCCGTTGTTCATTATGGTCGAGTTGCCGAGCAACGTCATTTTGGCCGAACAATTCATCGATGCTATGGAACTGGATGGAGGTTCGATTGGAACCAACGATTTGGTACAAACCGTCTATGCCGTCTCTCGTGATGACCTGGAAGGATATCTGCATCCAGTCGATGCGCGCTCTTCTGCAGTCAAGCAGATGGTACGCGAGGCCATTAACAAGTTCACCAAACAAGGATTGGAGATTGGTATCTGTGGTCAGGCACCCAGTGACCATCCGGAGTCGTTCCCACCGTTCCTCATCGATTGTGGCATCACCTCAATTTCAGTGACACCAGACACCGCGATCAAGGTCCGCATGGCTGTTCAATCAGCTGAAATGGCGCTCGACGCGGGCTATGATGGCATGGACATCGTAATTGAAGCTGAATAGTGACCTTCGTATCGTTCAAGGGTTGTTTTCCACATTATCAGCAGCTTCCAGTAACGCTGTTGTCCATTCATTTTGGAAGAACCCTTTCGGATCAAGAGAATTGCAGACGGTGCGGAAAGAATCGAATTTGGGGTAGAGGGATGTCAGTTCTCTTGCCTCCAAGGGGCAGATTTTCCCCCAGTGAGGGCGTGCTTGGAAGAGTTGCGACATACTTCGAGCCATGAAGCTCGCGAATAGGGAAAAACCGGCACGCTGTGTTGGCCTCGCATAACTGATGAAACTCACCGCATACCAGTCCTGATTTCCTCCACTGGCCATCGAAATCAAGGTATCATCAGGAAGCACCCGCCGCACGCAGATCGGGTAGTGGTGGCAGTACTGATTGTGAAGTCCGTCCAAGTCATCTTGCATACCGAGTCCGTCGATTCGCCGCTGGTTATCTGCTGACAATACTGACTTCCCCCCGGCAGCAACCCTGATCACGTCGTGGGTGAACCTGAGCGCATCAGACAACTGATCTCTGGGTACGAACAATTCTATCTCAATGTGACGAAAAGCCTCATGCTTCATCACCAGCATGGACGAGGATTGATCCGTAACCTTCCACTTTCGAATCAGGAATGTCGAAATGATGTGACGAAAGGTAAACTGGATCATGCGTCGGCTTCGCAGCATGCGTTCTAGGAACAATATCTGCAGATGTAGGCCATAGTCCATTACACCCAACCAGTAAAGCCGGTACAGCTTGGCGAAGAAAGATCGTTTACCTGTATCCTCACGTCGGTGCTGAATGAAGTAGGACCAGCGCCAAGGGATGAGATAAAACTGCTGAATTGGATATGATTCTTCGGCATCTAGAACGTCTTCAAGTCGCCGTACCTCAGTGAAATGCTCCTGCACGTTGTACTGTGCACGACATTGAATTTTCACAGACAGAATGATTCCGAGCGAACCAAGTGAACAACGTGCTGCCAACAGTGAGTCTCCAGTGCTCAACTCCTCAATAATCGCCTGTCCGGTGGATTCGTCATATCTCGCCAATCGAACTCCTTCGACGTAATGTGACATGCTGTTTCGCCCCGAACCGTGAGTGCCGGTAGAAATGGCTCCAGCAATCGTCTGTACTGTAATCAAACCCAGCGAATGCAGGGTGGCACCACCACGGTTCAGTTCTTTGAGAAGGCGCTTGATCTGACATCCCGCCCCAACCGTGGCAACGAACTGGTCGCCGGCTGGCTCGAGCACGACGTCGTTCAACCGTCGCAGGTCCAGTTGCACACCCTCACCGAGGATTGCCTCGCTCCAGCTATGCAATCTGCCGACAGCACGGATGCTCTGCCCATGGTGTCTGTTCAGGATTTCCAAGACTTCCTGCTCATCTGCAGGGGTATAGGCCGCCGAAGGCTGAAGCACCCGGTTGCGACCGAAGTTCTTACGATGCACGCTAAGCGACCACCCAGGGCAGAACTGAAACAATCAGATACCTGAACCTCGATTCAGGCAGAGTCATAGTTTCACTCATTGAGCATGTCCTCTGTGAGTTGCCACAGGTGTGCGGCGTTGTCATCGTTACGGGCGTGACGGTTGCCACGATTGCGCTTGGAGCGGGACCAATACTCGCCGGTAGTTGTCGCGGCATCCTCACTCAAGGCGAGGTGTAAACCGGTGCTTGCCCCTTTCTTTGAATTGACCATGAATGGACGAC
>CAWVWT010000044.1:0-7412 GCA_963934015.1 uncultured Candidatus Poseidoniales archaeon | reverse complement strand
CGGGTTCAGGCGTTGGCAACGCCCGGTGATAACCACTACACTACACTCGTGTAAATCTTGGGAAACAAGTATCACTTTTGTAAGCGACGGTGTTGAGACGTGGACTATTTCCACGGACCTTCCTGAGATGGCATCATCTGTTTTAGGCCTCCACCACGAATCCAGAAAGTGATTCCAACTATGGCTAGAATTAGGAAGACGGCGATGATGCTGAAAACAAGCCATTCTTGACTGGCACCTTCCAATACCGCTTGTCCGCCTCCACCACCTTCACCTGGAGTGCCTAATTCAATGGAGAATGTCCGATCATTGACCGGCGTTTGTGCAAGTTGTTGATCGATTCCACGGATGTCTACCGTCGTCGCACCACCAGGTACACCAGGTCGGACTTCGACGGAAACTGACCATATACCATCTCCAGATACTGCATCCGGACCAACCCCGTCGTCGCGCATAGAAATCCAATTATCACTTTGACCTGGAGGAGCGAGGAGTCCCAACCGAGCTTGTACAATTGTGACTGGATCCAAATCGGTCACAAGTGCAGTCATCGTATATTGATTTGAACCGGTGAGGGGAATATTGAGGCTGGTAACAATCTCTTCATTCTTGTAGAATATGACATCTGAAATCGCTGGTCCCTCATTCAAAATATGCAGACCGGGTAACTCTTCACCTGTCCCAAACTGGGTGGTGATACCATTTCCACCTGCTCCATCTTCAAGTCGAATAGACAGAACCTGATCACCGCTCGGAATTGTATCGGGAACGAGTAAATCTCCGACCCAATCCCCATCTGAGAGTGTGAGCCATGTGACATTACCACCCCACTCTGTGGTGTCAATGCCCACAGCAGTAACTCCAGAACCATCATTTGCATTGATTGAGATGACTGTTGTATCCCCACGGTTAACCGTATTCGGTGCGTATGTGAACGATGTAATACGTGGTAGACGATTGAGAACCTGAATGTCATGGGCTTCACTGGTGGTAACCCAATCATCAGATACTTCGATTTGAATACTGACTTCACCATCGACAATTCCTGAATATTGAATTTCTGCAGTGAAGGTCTCATCGTGAACAGAAATGTCACCTTCAAGGCCGATATCGTTCAATGTAACCGTACCTAGAGATAGTGCAGATAAATCTGCAGACACACTGCGGACGTTCCAATCTACATCATCTACTTCAACCTCCAAGTGGACACTGGCCGCGCCTTCATTGGTAACTGAACCCTCACGGATTGATACTGATATGATACTGGGTGCATTATTCTCACCCTCGGTGATGATAGATGGAGATAGTACACGCGCGAGCGATTGTGTTTCACCGAACTCAAGGCTTTCACCTACATCGATATCGATGGTCACATTGCGAGTCACTTCAGCGATTAGTCCGGCTAGAATCCCCTCACTGATGACTGCGCCAGTTGCCAAACCGTCGTCACCATATGCGCCACTCCAATATGTCACAGGAATAGTGTGGCCATCTCTCACAACGGTTCCAGTACTTGTGGCGGTAACGCTGAGATGCATCAATTCAGAACCCAATAAGTCGAGGCGGTCACCGATAATCAAGCCGGAAGGGGCCAAACCTGTTTCACGCGTGATGTCGACATCACCGAGTGTACTTTCGGCTGTAGGGGCTTCAAGGTCGACTTGAATTGGGCTGCGCTCGGGGAATTCGTCGCCTTCAGAAGGTTCGCCACCCTCCATTGAGTCCCAACGCAAACGCACAGTACGGTTTTCCCAATGATCCTGAGGAACCTCATAATCCCAAGTCTTGTTATGAGCTGCTTCCATATCGAACGGGTTGTTACCAATTCCTGAAAGGTTCAACCATGATTCTGTGAAAATGACATTTGTTGTGAATGCAACACCGGTTGCATTATCCTGAGAATGATCTGTAGCGACAATGTCGCGAACAATTCCAAAGTCACCATTGACATCCCCTGAAAATGTCCCATCGACATGGAGTTTGTCACCGGTCTTCAAACCGTCAACAGATTCCTGAAAAATTTCGTAGACTGTCGCATTGACTGTTATCGAACTGTTCTCTTCTTGATCGGTGAAGTCGAATGCACCATCACCTTGGATTCGATTGAGGGATGAATGGAACAGACCGTTCTCCCAACGTTCTCGATTGATAATTTGGCTAATGTCCAAATCCATCTGGTAATCTTCCCCTCGAATGTCCATATCCGCGGTTCCTTCAAATTCGGTGTTTGAAAGAATTCGCTGTCCATCAACATCATGGGTTTCAATCAAAAGTAGAGCAAGTGTTCCATTCGCTTCCATCGATTCTCCTCCGCCTTCTGACGAAAGATGGATACCGCCATTGGCTTCGATACGCAATTGTTCCTCAACAATACCTTGGTCCAGACTTCGAATGATATAGGAATTCACAACATTGCCAAAAATTTCAGAATCTACACCATCTTCGCTATTGTTGACACCGATTGTACCATTTCCGCGCATCTCAAAGACTTGGCTCTGTAAATCCATACCGTTGACAGTCTCATTCAACCAGACTGCGTCCAACCAGAGAAGGATGGCCACTGTTCCTGTGCCTCCACCAGTGGACTCCTGAATATCGAGCATGCCTGTACCGAGTTCATTGGATTCAAGAACATCTCCAGTTCGCTGTTGCCAACCTTGGCCGGTGAAAGTGAGATCCCAAGATTCACTTTCTGTGAAGTTCACAGAGTTTTGAATCAGGTGCCAATTCGTCACGCGCGTGATCTCGTGGTCGGAAAGCGGTTCATTCCAAATTGTGACCTGAATGGTTCGAGAACCGATGAGGTTGGATGGAGAACAGCAACCATTCTGCCAAACTTCAACTGTAATCTCATCCTTCCAACCCAATGTCGAATTGACTATGAGACTCAACTCGGTGTTGTTTCCACCGGTCCAATCCATGGCCCAATCACCAATTGGGTTGCCATCGACATCCTCATGTGAGATTGTAACGGAGAGTTCATCCAATTCTGAAAATGAAAGAGATTCACTCAACACTATTCGGTATCCATGGGTGATGTTGTCATTGCCATCATTGACCCATTCTGTGAGAATTGTAGCCGTAGGAGGAGTCACTTGTGCGGTTGCGAACGGTGAAAGTGCAACAGTGAGTAACAATAGGATGCCGAAAATACTGCTGCGAATAGGATTTGAACGTGTCATGGCGCCGCCTCTACAGTTTATTTGGTGCTGTGTTCCTTATTCAATGCTTACGCGCCATGAATCGACTTCAACGGCTGACTGCGTGGTTAATCGGTGGCGGGTCGCTGTTTATCTACCGTCGGGCGGAGCCCGGGCCATGCGCAAAGCACTGGTATTGATGATGACGACTTGTATTCTGTTCGCAGGATGCATAGAAGGATTAACTGGAGACGTTGAAGAGGTAATTGAAGAATTGGCCCCTGGATGCAATGATCCAACAGCAATCAACTATGATGAAAATGATACTACGGCAACAACATGTGTCACTGAGAACGCCCTGTACGAATCCATTGGTGAGTTCACCAAAATGTCCGGTGGCAACAATACTGTGACGGGCAATTTTACTTTCATGAGGGGAATACAAATGACGATTTCTGGTGTCGATGAAGAGATGGGCATGGGTGCATACACCATCGTATCAACAATGGCTGAAAATGAAAATACTGCATATAGTGGTACTGATCTCGCAACGAGTGGTATGACCATCTCACAGAGTTGGACGATCCAAGAAAGTGGAGATGGTACCATCCTCCAAGCAAGTTACATGGGTGAATCATTCCTAATGCATTCAGCCATGTCTTGGGATGATGTTTCAGATGATGGAGATGATTCAGACCGTGATGATGATGATTCTGAGGTGACTCAAGAAGAATGTGAAGAGCGCGGCGGAAACTGGACTGCAACAGAAGAAACTGAGGGCCGTGCAGACAATTCAAGCCAAGGCAGTGGCGATGCGAGTGCAACCTGCTATTATGGTGAAGTTGATGACGATTCAGATGGAGGCATGGACATGGAGTTACCGGACCCAATGGACTTCCTTTCAATGTTGGATGGAGTTGATGACGATTGTGATGATGCTGCTGGTGCGGTGAATCCAGACGCCTGTAGCGCCCCTGTGGAAACTGCATGTGAGTACATGGACGAATCACATTATTGTCTCCGTTGTAATATGACATTAGATGACGGTCAGACGATGGATGTCGAACTTGATGTTGATGAAACTGGAATCACCATTACTAGCATCCATATGCATATGGACATGGATGACGGTTCGCACATGGAAATTGAAATGCTCACTACAGAGGAGGCTGCTGCACTACTCACGATTGATACAACACTTGGATACGAAGCATTGCCATTCACACTTGAAGAAGCAGATGCTGAAGATGATGATGTATTCATTTGTGACAATGGACAAGAAATCCCAGCAGACTGGGTAAATGATGGTATGGACGACTGCGGTGATAACTCTGACGAGGGGGTAGAGGAGCAGGAAGAAGGCCCGCTCAACCGAACATTTACGGTCACTTCGGATGCCGAATTTGACTTTGCAGGTTCATTTGAGGACTACAGCGTTGTACTCGCAAATTGCGTCGAAGAAACTGATGACATGGGTGACACAACACTCACTTGTGATGAGAGCAATAACACCGTGTTCAGCCTTGCAGATTCTAGTAGCACCGAGGGGCGTAGCGGCGAATGGAATTGTGGTAGGTGGTGCTCCATTGATTCAGATTCAAGTGGAACACTGACCAATGGGGATGTAATCATGATTGAAGGCAACACAAGTGAAAACTGGACTCACGTTCGCCTACACTCAACCTCTGCTGATGCTTACAGTGATGAGAACCCAATGCTGACGCCAGGATTCACAACCATACTTGGTGTGCTTTCACTGATGGGTGCAGCAATGATCGGTCGCAGAGACTAATCAAGCAGAACGGTTGGAAATTTCAGCCTGAATACTCGCGACAAAGTCAGCGAGAGCCACGCCGTTGACCTGTTCACGGTCTGGTCCCATGTAAGATACGGTACCGCTGTTTGCTTCCTCGTCACCAAGGATGAGAAGATAGGCCGGACGCATGGCACGATGGGTTCGCAATTTCTTGCCAATCGTATCATCACCCGTGTCCATTTCGATACGAACATCGGCCTCACGTAGGGCTTTTCCGACATGATTGGCATAATCAATGTGTTTCTCTGAAATTGTCAGGATGTGGGCTTGAGTCGGTGATAGCCAGGTTGGGAACATGCCACCAAAGTGCTCGATGAGAACGCCGCAAAATCTCTCCATGCTACCGAATGGGGCACGATGAATCATCACGGGACGATGCTTTTCACCATCTGTACCCACATAGGATAAGTCGAATCTTTCGGGCAGATTGTAATCCACCTGAACTGTACCCAATTGCCATTCGCGTCCAATGACATCTCTGACTACGAAGTCAATCTTTGGACCATAGAAGGCAGCCTCACCCTCTTCTTCTGTAAATGGAACTCCCAAAGATGCCGCTGCATCTCGGCAGGCTTGTTCGGCTCGATCCCACTTTTCAGGTTCACCAACATACTTGCTAGAGTCTGGGCCGCGTAGGCCCACGCGCACGCGATAGTCATTCATTCCAAGGGTTCCAAATATCACTTGGACCAACTCGATACAGCCGAGGACCTCCTCGGCAATTTGATCTTCAGTAACAAACAGATGGGCATCGTCCTGCGTAAATCCTCGAACCCGCGTCAGACCAGAGATTTCTCCTGATTGTTCCCAGCGATACACGGTTCCAAATTCGGCGAGGCGAAGCGGAAGATCTCGATATGAGCGGGGCTGGCTCGCATAGAGGCGAATATGATGTGGGCAGTTCATCGGCTTCAACAGATAACCATCGATTTCACCTTCCTCCATTCGATTCGATAATTCACCGCATGAACAGCCTTCGCTGGCCAATTTGGACATCAGGTCGCGCTCGACAAGAGGTGGGTATTGGCTCTCCTGGTAGTATGGATAGTGACCGCTGGTACGATACAAATCGAGCTTGCCAATGTGTGGTGTGTATACCTGGCTGTAGCCCTGTCTGCGCAGATGACTAGAGATGAAATCCTGTAGTTCATTGCGCACCACTGAACCGCGCGGTGTCCAAAGAATGAGGCCTTGACCCACCATTTCGTCAATATGGAAGAGTTGCAAATCCTTGCCCAACTTGCGGTGGTCCCGTTTGGCTGCCTCACGCATCTGTGTCTCGTAATTTTTCAAAGCATCTTTGGTCGCGAAACACCAGCCGTAGATTCGGACCAGCGATTCACGTGTGGAATCGGCCTTCCAGTAGCATGTACTGGTGCTGGTCAGTTTGAACCAGCGCAACATGGCCGTGGTTGGAACATGAGGGCCGCGGCATAGGTCAACAAAGTCGCCTTGCCGATATACGGAGGATCCGGCACCTTCGCCAATCTTGTCATCCATGATTTCAATCTTGAATGGGTTGTTGGCAAACATGCTTCGAAGTGATGCATTGTCGTGCTCTTCTCGCTCAACCTTGAGATTGGCCCTAACCAATTCCTTCATGCGTTTTTCAATCGCCCGCAAATCCTCATCGGAAAGAGGATCCATGTGAAAATCATAGTAGAAGCCATTCTCGATGGGGGGTCCAATCGTTGGTTTTGCATTGGGATAGAATTCTACAATCGCTTGAGCCAATAGATGTGCACAAGAATGCCGTAAGATGTACAAACCCTCTTCAGATTCACCAATGATTGGTTCAATGGTTTGCCCATCTAACAGTTCGTGGCTCATGTCGCGTTCGACACCGTCAACCAGGGCTGCAACTGCACCTGATTTACGTCCGTGGACATTGTGAATAACTTCACCGGCGGTGATGCCTGAGGCGTATTCATGGGTCTCTCCATCCCCGACAACAATGTTGAGCATGGACATAGACACCCCTCCTACGGCCCCTATGGGGCCGAATAGGGCATATCAAAGCGATGGCAAGAATTCACCCTAGGCAAGCAGTCGTGCGATGATGTCAGCTTTCGTGCCGCTACTGGAAACCTTGCGCAATTTAGCTAATTGAACCAGTACTGGTTTCTTCATTTTCTTCAAGGTTGCTGCATTTGGCAATGAGGCCGTGCCGGGTGATGCTGGAGTGGAATCTGATTCTGTATCCCACTCGACATCATCTTGGATGGCAGAGGGTGAATGCTTCGGGTTGGTTTTTTCGTAAACATCCGCCTTTTCATTCCATTCTTCATTCCAATTTGAATCCCATGATGTGATATCGACCTGATCAAATGTAGGTTTGATTGAGGCCATGGGTTCGGGTGGAGAAAAATGCGCAGTGGGGGATTCATCAGAGGGTGCTGGGGGGCTGGGTGGACTGGGTGGAGCGAGTGACAAAAGTGCATCCATAGAAGGTGCTG
>CAWVWT010000043.1:0-7667 GCA_963934015.1 uncultured Candidatus Poseidoniales archaeon | reverse complement strand
GAAGCAACATCATAAGGTATTGCAAATTATTTGGATATCATGGATGAAAAAATCGGTTGGACTGCTGCTCTTTTAGTTGGCATGCTTGTTCTGGTGGGTGCCCTTGGTTTCATGGGTGGAATGGCCACCAATGACACATCGGAAAGTTCTGATGATAATGATGAAGACGGAAATCAAGAACCAATCGTCACTGATGAGGTTCCTTTACTGACCATGGATGAAGCTGTACACGCGTATGGCGTTACAGCATTTACCATCGAAGGTGGTATTCACGATGAAAGTCCGTCGACCACAGTTGTTCATGTTGAAATTATTAATCCAATCGATGAAACAGAACGCCAAGGCCCATGGATGTTCTTCGCAGGTTCGGATGGACGCTGGAGTGGAGTTTTACCCATTACCATGCCAAGTGAATGGGTTACCAGTGCGTACGCAGAAGATGCTGGAGGGCAAACATCTGGCACTGTATACTCGACCGCAGTGATGCCAATGCCTGACGAGCCTGCAGCAATATTCACGACTTCGTTCGCATTGAATTCCAACAACAATGATTGGGCTGATATCACGGGCACTATCACACATGCATTCCCAAGTACGTGTGCAATATCCTATCAACCGCAAGGACAAGAGGCACTAACTGGCCAGGTTACCGCTTCGACATTCTCGATTCCCGTGGATTACAACGCCACGAATCATGCCGGAGAGATCGTTGCTGATTGTGGGCTTTTTACCGAATCGCGCACCTATCTCCAATATGCAATTCCTGAACTCTACACAGAGGAGCCCGATTCAGATCAAGATGGGATTGCTGACGATGATGATGATTGCCCCAATACCCCTCAAGGTGAGCCGGTCTATGCAGACGGCTGTAGCGATAGTGAGATTGATACTGATGGTGATGGTGTCTTTGATGCTGATGACCAATGCGAAGGGCATGATGATTCAATCGATGTCGATAATGATGGAATTGCCGATGGTTGCGACCCCCTCATTGATTCTGACGGCGATGGTGTCGCAGATTCCGAGGATGTTTGCGAAGGTGGCGACGATAACCAAGATGCCGATACTGATGGTATACCTGATGCCTGTGACAACGACGATGACAATGACGGTGTAGCAGATGGTCCTGATCAGTGCCCAAACACAGCACCTGGAACTGAAGTCGATGCAACTGGCTGCCCACTCATCACTTGGGAACCACAAGATTCGTGGGTTTGTACTGATCAACAGGGACCATGGGTGAAGGATTTCAACGGTGATGGGAATACCTACCAATCGAATACCAATGGGGTCAACTCACCCAATGGCGGAGGCTCTGGGCCTTGGTTCCAATGTGAAGTCTCGGTCTCGATTCAGAATGGTGAGATGGTTGCCGACAGCAATGGAATACCCAATCATGATTTCTTGAGTACGATGGGATGTTGTGCCCCTGAAATGGATTACACGTCTTACATCACACTCAACCCTGTCAACGACACAAGTGGCGGGCATACGACAACAAATTGTCCTGCATCAGCCGGCAGATGGGAATGCGCACCTGATAGGGGAGCCGTG
Organism: uncultured Candidatus Poseidoniales archaeon; assembly: GCA_963934015.1. Taxonomy (GTDB): domain Archaea; phylum Thermoplasmatota; class Poseidoniia; order Poseidoniales; family Thalassarchaeaceae; genus MGIIb-P. Next base: position 6,113 of record CAWVWT010000043.1, on the reverse strand, counting down.
GCCATCGGTGTCAATGGAGTTCCTATTTTTGGCCCCGAAGAAGGACCTGGTGGAGATGCTGTTGCACTCCACTTTGATTACTTCGATGAAGACCGTCAGCCGATTGACTTAGGCTGGTGTGCAGGACACTCTGCTGGGCCGAACGGTTACCACTACCACTACGATGCTAACTGCATTTACTGGGAACCTGGAATGGGAGAGGGCATGAGTGATTACGACCTATCCATGATCCGAAGTGACCAGCACAGCCCAATCGTCGGTTGGGCATTTGATGGATACCCCATTTACGGAATGTACGGCTATGATGGCGATGGAACGACTATTCGAGCCATCACATCCTCGTATGTTGTGGAACGTACCCAAGATGGCGGAGACCAAGGATACAATGGAATCGATGACTGGAACTACATGGGTGGCGTCGGAGATTTAGATGAGTGCAACGGTCGATTTGGACCTACACCTGAATATCCTGATGGAATTTACCACTATGTCAGCACAGCTCTTTCAGGATCACCAACTGCAGTCACTGACACCAATGGGCAAACGGTTGGCATGATTGGATTCCCCTACTTCCTACTATGCTACCACGGAGTCGCGGATATCAATGGTCAAGACCTCGGAGGTGGCCAAGGCGGCGGTGGACCACCTGGCGGTCAGTCAGGAACAACCTACGGATATGGATTCATGCCTGAGAACATCGAATGGCAGCCACCAATGGCTGGACTGGGTCTTGCACCCTCTCTGATGGAATTGGCTCAAGGCATTCTTTTCATGGCAGTCATCATTGCATCTTCACTCAAAATGAGGTTCATCAGTGGACGAGGAAGCAATCACCAAAATGCTTCATAAAAATAGAATATACCGCTGGTGACGATGCTCAGCATCACACCTTTGTGAATCCATTCTGATTTGAGTGATTTCAACCACCGCTTTCCGATATTGACACCGAGTAAAGCGGAAATGACCAGCACGCAGGTCAACACCAAGTGTGGTTGAATCTCTTCATGGCGGAAAGCAAGGTACACGGGAATCCTCGATGCATCAACACACAGCGCAAGGATACTTGCCGTTGCTGCATAGGCCATCTTGTCCGGTAGTCGGCGGGTAAGGAACATGGCGCGCAATGCGCCTTGGTGTCCCGAAAGACCACCCATAAACCCCGAACCAAAGCCACCAATTCGATCGTTAGCTTCTGGAATTGAATATCCAGTCCACTTCTCACTCATGCTAAGCAATGGTAACACGATGAGGAAGATACCGATGATGGCCAACAGGGGGTCTTGTGGTACCTGATTTTGAAGAAGGGCGCCAAGAATCGCACCCATGATTAGCCATACGCCATACTTCCGAAAGGAACTGAAATCCACATGTTCCTTGAGAACTGCGAACTTCCCTGCATTGTGGGCTCCATGAACGATGGCGACCACCGCCACTGCCTCATGGGGCCCCATCAGCAAGAGGACCAGTGGAGTCAGCATGGTCGACAACCCAAATCCCGCAGGTACCGTCAGCGCTGCTGCCAAAAAGGCACCAATCGCGACAAGTGCCAAGTCTTCCATCGTTTCAATTCCAAGGAAAATCAGTTGTAGACAAGTGGTAGGAAAGCATTGGCTGCCATCTCACAGGCGTTTGCTACATCATCCAACCGTTGGAGAACTCGATACATGTGCATGGCAGCAAGGGGATTGTCGTCGCCTTCTCTGAAAACATGAGATGCTGCAGAAACTTCTGCTTCATCGGCTTGGTGTTCGAGTAAATTGACATCACGTATGAGTTGACGAAGTGCACCACTTTTCTTCTTGGCAAAGCCAGAGATTGCATAGTCATGTAATACACTGACTGTGTCCTCGTACTTGGCAACGGTTTCAGATACAGTTTCAGCCATTGTCAGTAAACGCTTACGCGCCTCTTCATTATCATACAAAGGACGGAAAGAGAGTTGCTCAGCAACATTCTGGGCATAGTCTGCGATTCGGTCTTGCCGTGCCACCATATGCAAGAATGCCGTCTTGTTAACGGGAAGGCGTACACCCGTTCCGAGCATATCACGAATCTCAGCCTTGATTCCATCCGCCACCAATTCAGCCTCCTGTGTTGCTTTGATTGCGACCGATGGATCATTATCCAACACCGCATCATTCACCGCTTTTAGCATATGAGTGACTGTGGTTTCGACTGCGATGGCATGCTCATGGAATACTTGGAACACAGATTTAGCGGCACCGGGTGCAGGCTCCCCCATCGGCATCTCAGATACTACGATGGGGACTGGTGTAGATTCAACCTCAACCTCAACACGAGTCATCACATAGATGACCATGCCCACCGAAATAACAGATACAATCAGAACGTTGGTTGGGTTCAGCCCAAAGAGCACGTAGAATATGACCGCCCCCACACCTGCGACTGGCAAACTGGCCACCCACGAAGCTGCAATCTTCGCAAAGACACGGAAATCAACTGCTGAGGCACCGCCTGCAAGACCGACTCCGACCACAGCACCCACCAACGTGTGCGTGGTTGAGATGGGGACGGCGAGGAAGGGCATCGAGAAAATGAGAACTGTCGTTGCAGCACCGAATTCGGCAGCAAAACCACGAGAAGGGGTGATGTGTGTGATTTTCTTTCCAATTGTATCCATCACCTTGTAGCCCCACGTAGCAACACCAACAGTGATTCCAGCACCGCCTAGGAGCAAGAGGCCAATCGGCACCTCTGCGCTAGCAGTAAGTGTGCCATCAACTGCGATCTGATAGATTGCAGCCATGGGGCCAATGGCGTTGGCAACATCGTTGGCACCATGAGCAAAAGCAACGTAACATGCAGTGATGATTTGTAACCAAATGAATACACGCTCAACACCTGCATATCCTTCTTCTTTGAATTCATATCTTCGTAGAACCAAATACAGAATTGTACTTGCAAGAACACCAATTGCCAATGCGACAAGGAGGGAATTTACAGGTATCCAAGCACCTTCGACCAGCGGATTGAATGAGGTACCTTCCTTGGCAGGAAGCCAATTTTCTTTGTTGATATAACCAGACGCGTCGAGATTACTGTAGAATCCCTTCAAGCCCTTGAATTGCAGAGCCAATCCTAGAACAAAGAAAGTAGGTAGGGCCAAGATTGGTGCCACTTTACGGGTTTTCTCAAGGGGGTCGTCGTGCTCAAAGATGATCTTCTTGATGACCCAGAAGGACAGGAAGGCGAGAATTGCACCAAGAAGGGGTGAAGCTATCCAAGACAGAACAATTTCGAGAACTTTGTTCCAATTTACAGCGCTTGGACGGATGAATAACCCCATGCCGATAACACCACCGACAATGGAATGGGTCGTTGAGACTGGCAAACCCCACTTTGTTGCAACAGTCAACCAGATGGCGGCGGCAAGAAGAGCGGCCATGAATCCGTACATCAGTTCATTCGAGTATAGTGCTAGAGTTTCATCATCACCAAAATCGAGGACACCTTTTCGAATCGTATCTGTCACATGACTACCAAATAGTACGGCGCCGAGGAATTCAAACACCGCAGCAACGATGATTGCACGGCGCAATGTAAGGGCTCCAGAGCCCACACTCGTACCCATTGCATTGGCAACGTCATTGGCACCGATATTCCACGCCATGTAAGCTGCAATCAAAATTGCGAGGACTAGAATAAGATCTATCATTCAGTTCACCGTTGTACCTTTGGTATATCACAGAATCGCATTGGTCAATTCAGAATTTGTGAGGTAAATTGTCAGCATTATGCCTGCGAACATCATCATCCATGAGCCAACCAGTTTGATCATCCCGCTGGCCTTCATCAAGACCTGCCGGAACACTTCACGACCGGTTCCAACCAAGACTGTAACCACAGTCATCAACAGTAGGACGCTGAGCATGATACCAGCAAGACCAGTATAGATTGCCGAACCTCCTATTACGGTCAAATAGCCAACAAAAGGGATGACCGCCGCAGCCGTGCAATCGATTGACCCTGCTGCATATCCGATACCCCACAAATACATATTTCGGCGTGGTGTGAAGCGGTCATCCATCTCAGTAGTTGAGAAACGCTGCACGAGGTGTGTATCCACCCAACCGAGCAGGTGGGCCGTCCCCCCCAGTAGCATGAAGAAACCGAGGATAAAGAGCAAGATGGCAATTGCCAGTGCGAAATTGTGGAGATACAGGGAGATTGGCAGCACCTCTGAGAGCCCCACGACTAATATTCCGAGAACAAGGAAGAAGGTGATCATCCCCATGCCGGCCAAGAATCCAACCGCCAAATGTCCAGGCATCTTGCCCTCCAATTTCCCGTTCTCACGCAGCTCTTCCTCGCGTGCGCCAAGAGAAATGTAGTAACCGATGTAAGAAGGAAGTATTGGGAAAGCACACGGAGAAAAGTACACCAGTACACCGAGCATCAGGCCAAGAAAGAAAATCCCCCCTGCAGAGGTGTCCACTTTGGCGAGGCCGCCTCTCAAAGATTCAGCTTCACCGGCAACAGAGAGTTCGACCGCCTCATCGAAAGATGCCCATTGGTCACTGGGCGTGCCCGTGTTGGTCTTGTGAATCATGTAACCCTCGTGGTCGATGACCAAAGCGAGCGGGATGGCCTGAGCAGAGTAATGGGCTACAATGCTGGTGATTGTATCGTTGGTGATGACATCGTCGCCATCTGCGACTGCGACAACCCATGGCATCATCCTATCTCCACTTCCAAATGTCTCATTCAAATCCTCAAAACTCTCACTATCCCACCAAACGCCGATTGAGATGATGACGACAGGATACGGACCTTCTAATGCCTCATATGATGCCTGCGATTTGTCCAAGTGCTCCTGCACGTAGTGGCAATTGGAACAGGAGACCGCCATGAAATCAAGAATTACCGTGTTGCCACGAAGTTCTGAAAGTTGTAGTGTACCATTCTCATCGGTAAAATTCGCTTCATACGCGGTTCGATTAAGAGTCGGTATAACGAAATCAGGTGTTTGGACGATTTCATCACTGGTGCCAAAACTCTCTGAAGTAGATTCGAAAATTGAAAGACCGGCCGTTGCGATAACCGAGAATAAAATGACGGATATGACGAAGGCGTACCACGTGTCTTTCTCAGCAAAAACGCCGACATCGCAGCCAGTCTTTTGCTGAATTCGATAACGAAGCGAAGGTTTCCACTCTGCAACTGCAATAACTGGTGATTTGTTGTCGAGTTTGGATTCAACCAAATCGGGATTTTCAGGGTCACCGACAGCAGTGAACATACCCTCCTCGACGTCCTTACTCATCGACTCACCGAAACAAGGGGGATGAGTGCCGTTCTTCAATACCATGTACAAAAGCCCACGGGAAAATCACCTGCGTCAGCGTTAAGCGGGGCTCGTGGGTGGCCGGCCCATCGGACTCGTGGTCTAGGGGTTTTGACGTCGCCTTCACATGGCGAAGATCGCCAGTTCAAATCTGGCCGAGTCCATTTCTCAATCTTCGACGTAGTCGTCGAGTAGAGTGTCCGCGGCCGCTGACATGCCACCACCTCTTTCATCGAATTCATCCCCATCTTCCCAATCATCGTCATCATATCGACTCCCACGTAGGAACATCACTGCGAGAGCAAACATTGCGACTCCGAACAACAGTAGTAGAGCGATTCCACCAATCACATTGAGTGACAAGAAACCTTCTTCTGGAGTGGGTTGAATTTCAAGAGAAAGTGTCAACGTGTTATTCTCATTGATTTCATCGATTGAATTCTCGGCATCGACATGAATATGAAGGTCGAGTTCACCATCCCAATCTGGCATCCAGAGAACATAAACTGTGGTGGATGATTGTCCTGAAAGGAAGCGTGCTTCGACGCGACCCACTTCCTCCTCAAGTGCCTCAAGGGTCACAAAGAACGTATCAGTGGTCTGATTTCCGTGGTTCTCCAATGTGATCGTGACTGTGGTTTCCATGCCGAATTGTAGATTGGACGGCTCGAGGATAACATGGGTTGCAATAATGTCTGGGCGGATTTCGAGGATTGGAACTCGCAGGGGCCAAGTCGAAGTCGAACCGGGGCCTGTGATGGCATTTCCTGTGATGTCTGTGGCATCGACCCAACAATCGAGTTTGTCA
>CAWVWT010000042.1:0-7671 GCA_963934015.1 uncultured Candidatus Poseidoniales archaeon | reverse complement strand
ATCGCAGCCATGTCCGGGGATGAGAAGTCCTGGAGCCTTGAGGAACTCGAGGAAACCATGCTTCCCAGCCACGCCTCCAACAAGGCAGGTCGTGATGTGATTTTCTCGTGGCTCGCCAAATACCAAGAGGCGAAAGCCAGCGGTCAGAACGCCATCAACGGTACTGTGGGCAGCCTGTTGGAAGACAGTGGCGAACTCGCTGTCAACCCGGTGGTATCCAAGACATTACGGGAACAAGCCGACCTTGAGATGAGTGCCTATGCACCTTTGCCTGGATTGCCTCACTTCCGCACGATGGTGCAGGAATTGGCACTAGGGGATGGTCTCTCAGTCATCCAACATCACGGTATTCACACAGATGCGGTCGTCACACCCGGTGGAACCGGTGCACTCTACATGTCCGCACGTAACCTGCTCGCACCCGGTGATGCAATCCTATTGCGTGAATTGCACTGGGGCCCCTACAACACAATCGCCAAGGAATGTGGAATCAACACCGCCACTTGGCCATTGCACGGAGAAGAATCCCAAGTGGATGAGGAAGCATTGGCATCGATGCTCAGCCAACTCATGAAAGATCAAGACAACATTCTCTCTTGGCTGAACGATCCAGCTCACAATCCAACCGGGATGTCGCTTACAGACAAAAGTCGCGCACGCGTACTGACCCTCTTTGCAGAGGCCGCGAAAAACAATCCAGACAAGGGTGTGACCTTGTTCATCGATGGCGCCTATGCAGCCTACTCGAAGGAACACCATGGCTGGGGTGACACATTGGCAGAATTTGCCAAAGAGTGTATCTGGCCGGGAAACATGCTGGTCTGCTTCGGCTTCTCAGCCTCCAAAAGTCACACAATGTATGGACAGCGATGCGGAGCCATGGTGATGCTCCACCCAAACCGAGCCTTTGTCGATAAATTGGTTGAGGTCATGCTACACACCGGCCGTGGAACCTGGTCTGGGGCTTCGCGACTGCCGCAAGCCACCCTACATTCAATCCATTCTGATGTCGACAAATATGTGGGATGGCTCCAAGAACGTGATAGGCTACAACAAATGCTCGTCAAGCGGCGTAAACTGTTCAATGCACGCTGTGAGAAAGAAGGTGTGCCCCTGTTGCCAAGCCATGACGGGTATTTCGCATTCCTACCGCACGATACACCAGAACCGGTTGCAATGGCAGCGGCGGCAAGAGGGTTGTATGTGGTCCCACTCAAGGGTGGGATCCGAATTGGCTTGTGTTCAATCCCCACCTACAACGCTGACAGAGCCGCAGGTATTTTGGCAGAGGCATGGCGCATGAGTGCCTGAGGCACAAGCATGCAAACCGCGCCATGGCAAGGCCACACTGGTCATTTGAACACAGGACCATCCAAATGGTGGGCTTGGGGACTTGCGATTTTCCTGGCTATTCAAGTCTTCTTCACACTCATTGGCACCATCATTACCGCAATCATCCCGTATGACATGCTGTTGGATGATTGGGAGGTCGAAGAGCCTGGCGAATATCCAACCAATGGTACATCTGAGGAACAAGATGAGTGGAATTCGACCAAAGAAGAATGGGATGGCTATCTCCTTATCAATGAAATGATGGAGGAAATGGATGGAATGAAATCGCTCCAAATCTGGTCAGGTATTCTCATCTGTGTGATTGGCATGGTTGCCATCGTCATGCTATTCCAGCAAAATCCAAATGGATTCAAGATAACTTATGTTTGGCTGGGAATCGGGACTGTTAGCCAAGTTTGGATGTCATTAAAAATACACACGACGATGAACGATATAATTTCCAACATGTCTGATGAGGCATCAATCTGGATGTCGGTAAACATGGGATTGAGTTTGGGTGGAACCATGGTATGCAACGTATTCCTTCTGCTGATTGTCATCATGTGTGCTATCAAGAGCCAAGACAAGGGACAAGGCGAAGAAAGTGGATTTCACCAAAAGACGACATTTTCTGTTGGGCAAGATGAGAATCAACCTTAAGTCCCTTCTCGGCTGACCAAATAGTATGCAAGCAGCAGCCCAAAATTTGATTTTTTCAAATATCGAAACCATCCCAGGTATGACAATTACTCAATCCCTGGGTGTGGTCAGTGGTTCGACCGTGCGCGCTAAGAACGTCTTCAAGGACATTGGTGCCGCATTCAAGAACATCGCCGGTGGCGAAATCAAAGCCTACACTGAACTTCTTCAAGAATCACGCAATGAAGCGCTTTTCAGGATGTTACAGGACGCTGCAGCCCGCGGCGCAAACGCCGTGGTCAATGTCCGCTTCGCCACCTCATCAGTGGCCGGTGGAGCTGCAGAATTGTTGGCCTATGGAACTGCAGTTATCGCTCAGTGAGGAGATCGCATGGCTGAGGATGACTTCATCGGGCTAGTCATTGCCTGTGCATGTATAGTCGGACCATGGCTGTCGAGTCTGGTGGCCACCATGATTTACCAGCCTCGCAAGAGGAAGGTTCTGCTAGAGCGTGAATCTACTTCTGCTGTGAGCGGGGATTCTCTGACCACATTGAGTAAACCATATGGCAATCGGGAAATTAAGGAGTTTAGAATAATGATGGCAAGTGTTGTCATGTCACCCAGTTGGGTCCAAATGTGGATTGGTGGAATCATGAGTTTGTTTGGTGGTCAAATCAATGTCTTCACAAAAGTAGTCGATTGGACTCGCAGAGAAGCCAAACAACGACTCCGTGAGCAAGTGGCTGAAGCCGGATATGATGAAGTCATCAACTTGAGAATAGAGACGACAATGCTGACCAAAACCAAAGGCGGTAAGGATCGAACCTCTGGTGTCGAGATACTAGTTTACGGAACGGCCATCAAATACTGAAGGAAGTGAGATAAGTGCAGCATCTGCGCAACAACTTATTCATTGCATCGTGGACACTCATTTTGCTTGCCGCAGGGATTTCTGTAGGATTGCCTGGCGCAAGTGGTTTGGCGATTGCAGCACCGATGGCAATCGTCGGTAGCCTCATGCTGATTTGGGCGATTTCCATGAAAGAAGAGCCGAGGGGCATGTCTGAGAAGGACATCTCAAAATGGATACCTGAGGCTGACCCACTTCCACCTGGTGCGGGCGGCTCTGTGATGTTCAGAGTCGATACGACTCTGGATGAACCCATTCGAACCAGTATTCTGTGTGGTTCTTGCGGACATTTGGAATGGAATGACGGACAAAAACCGCCTTCATACGCTTGCGCCGGCTGTGGCCAAGAACTCTGGGAAGAAGAGGAATGAGTGGTCTTTTCCCGCGGAACGGTCAAGAGCAATAGGCGGAGAGGCCTCCTTCGGAGGCCAACCCATGGATCTATCCAACAATGAGAAGCGGATGCTGAAAGCACTGCGCTCTCGACCCGCTGACACATGGGGGTTGGATGATGTTCTGGCCACTTGTAACTGGGATGATCAAGCTCATGCAGCTGGTGCAGGTTTGGCACTTGCCGAAAATGGGCTTGTCGAAATTGATACAAAGAAGACAATCGTTTGGTCTCTCGGCCCTGAAGGGGCCGCAGCCAATGAAAATGGACTCCTCGAGCAAAGAATCTGGGACTGGTTAGCCACCCAACCAGAAGACGCTCGTGGTATGAAGGACCTACAATCTAGTGAAATCACATCGAAGCAGGAAACTGGAATCGGAATTGGATTACTGAAAGGCCTCGGATGTGCACTTGAGAGTGGTGCATTCACCCTTCCTGAAACCACGGATACTGCGATTGTTACTTTGGTTGCCCGTAAATCCTTCCTTGAACAGTGTGAAAACGGTGCTAATGAATCTGACCTTGATGCTAATTTACTCTCACATTTCCGAAAACGCAAGGGATTGATTGAATCCACAGAGGGAACCACCCGAACTTGGATTTTGACTGATACTGGTCGTAAACTACCCGAATCTGAACTTGAAGAGAGATTGCAAGTGGTTCAGATCACACCCGAACTACTCCAGGGTGAGGCATGGCGTGATGCAGATTTCAAATCCTATGATGTTGAATTAGACGCACCGGTTCCCGCGGGCGGACGCCCACATCCAATGATGGCACTGATTGAGCGAATTCGCAGTATCTTCCTCGAGATGGGCTTTGACGAGATTGATGGAGACTTTGTCCAAACCGCAGGATGGAACATGGATGCATTATTCATTCCACAGGATCACCCGGCGCGGGAGATGCAAGATACATTCTATCTGACTAATCCTGAGAAGATTCCAATAGAGAAAAATTACCTCAACGATTGGACTGCCATTCACGAACATGGTGGTGACACTGGGAGCACAGGATGGGGCGGTTCGTTTTCGGGTGATGAAAGTCAGAAAGGGCTACTTCGGACCCATACTACAGTCAACACCATTCAATATCTAGCCGATACACCTGATGTTCCTTGTCGTGTTTTCGGTATTGGGCGTGTGTTCCGAAAGGAGACCATCGACCGAACTCATCTGCCCGAGTTTCACCAGATTGAAGGCATCATCATGGAGCCGGGCGCAAGTCTACCAATGTTGGTCACTACCCTGAAAACATTCTACGCGAAAATGGGGTATCCAGAGGTTCGAGTTCGACCAGCATATTTCCCCTATACCGAGCCCTCGCTGGAAGTTGAAGTGAAATGGCGTGGCCAGTGGTTGGAGTTGGGTGGTGCAGGAATCTTCCGCCCTGAAGTCACTGAACCGTTGGGCTGTAAATGGCCAGTTTGTGCTTGGGGTATGGGCCTTGAGAGATTGGCCATGTTGGTACTCGGTCTAGACGATATTCGCCAGTTGTATATCTCGGATCTTGAGTGGCTTCGGAATCAACCATTGTTGTGACCGGCCAATTCATCGAGATATTGTTGACCGTAGTGGTGCCACTGCTCCATAGTCCAACCTTCAGGTAGACCTGTAGCGGGTAGTGGAGGCCCTTGGATGGCGGCTTCCATTTGGGGCAAGGTTGCTACCGATTGAGGGGTTTCGGGTGGATAATATTCGGGAACTGGTGTGTCAAACACATCGGGTGGCGGGGGTGTACCCCATTCGTGAGCCTCTTGAGATGGGCGTATGAACAGCAATCGAGCTGCAGCAATGAAGACGATAATCAAACCAATGAAAGCGGCAATGATTGCATAATTCATCTTCGTGTCAGAGGATTCGGAATCTTGTGCTGAAGTATTGGATGTATCTTCAATCGTTGGTGTCGTATCTGTAATGTTGGTTTCGTTATTGACCGGTTCGGGCGTGGAATCGCATTGATCGGGAACTCCATCACCGTCTTGATCGTAGGTGTCATTGTACCCTGGACACAGATCTTCAGTGTCTGCTACGCCGTCATCATCAGAGTCAATCAATGTATCACAACCATCGGAAATACCGTCACTATCAACATCTATAGCATCATCATGGCCCTCACAGGTGTCGTCCTCGTCTGAAGTTTCATCACCATCTGAATCGATGAGGGGGTCGCATCCATCAACAATACCATCATCATCTATATCGATGGTATCATTATGACCTGGACACGCATCTAAATCATCGGCGATGCCATCTGTATCTGAATCAATTAAGTCATCACAATCATCAACAATACCATCGCCATCAACATCGATGTTGTCATCATACCCTTGACAGGCATCATCCTCATCGGAAACCCCATCACCATCTGAATCCAACAAACTGTCACAGTCGTCAGGGACTTCGTCACCATCTACATCGATGGTATCATCAAAACCAGGGCAGGCGTCCAAAGAATCACCAATACCATCACCATCGGAATCAACTAGATTGTCGCAGCCATCTGGTATTGAATCTGAATCGATATCGATTGAGTCATCGAATCCTGGGCAAATATCTGCATTGTCCTTGACACCGTCACCATCAGTATCGTCAATACAACCATCGCCATCGGAATCCCAAGGAATGGATTCCTCTTTGTTACAATTGTCAGTCCAAGATTCAATGTAGTCCCCTGGCGTCATGTCTTTGCCAACAAATCCTGGGAACGAACTGTTGTATCGGTGGGTCTTGAACACCGTGTTTTGTTGGCTGTTTACGTTCTGTCCTTGTGGGATGGTTTCACCTTGATTCATCGGCCCATTTCCAATCACAGGATTGATGTATTTCCAAACAATTTCACCCTCTAAATTGACCTCATAGAATGTGCCTCTTTGACCCCAAGTTACCAATGTATTACCATTCTCCAATCGCTCAGCACCAGAGATGGAAGTCCCATACATATCGGTCCCTTGATCCCATGTCCAAGTGGGTGCGGCTGGACCCCAAGCACTGCCCGGTACAATCACATATTCGCCATTGGACAAAGGTGGAGAAATGACATCGACGGAAGAATAACCGATACTACGTCCATTCCCGTTGTTGAAAAGAGACAAGTCCCCTGCGCCAGGGCGGCCTTCCTGAATCCACTGAACATCGTGCTGTCCGAATAATTGCTGATCTTCGGGAGTTCCCGCCCCGTAAGCTTCGGGGTTGCCCCAACGGTACAGGATATCTCCGCCCTTTCCGGAATTACCACCCGAATGACTCGCAGCTTCCTCTGTTGTCGTACTGTGGTCGATGATGTAAATCTCATTCGTGTTCTTACAGGACAGTGCAATCTGATCTAGAATGGGATTGTAATCGATTCCATTACAGTGCATCCAGTCACTCTTGTACTTGTTTGCACCTGCGGAATCTGCGAAGTTGACATCCAGAAGTTCTGGATGATCGGCGACAACCCCATAGTTGTCCTTGGTGGAATCGAAATTCTGAATCAAATGGTCCCAAATATGCCATTCCCATACAACTGTACCTTGATCTGTCCCCGATGGTTCAACTTCAATGATATGATCGGGCCAAAGGGCATTTTGGCTCATCTTGTCAGGATCTCGACCTGCATCATGGGATTCTGTCTCACTCTTGTATTCCCATGCAATCATCAGTAAATTGCCATTCGGAAGCGGTTCAATGTCATGGTGGCTTCGTCTTGAATCTCCAACGTAGTACCATTCCCATTCAATTTGGCTATCCCACGATAATCGCTCAACTTTTCCTGCGATTCCACCGCCACTAAATGAGCCACCTCCATCTGTACCCATGTTGGCGGTTCGCAATAAATCTCCATCCTCGAGTAGATATGCAGAGAGGCCTGGGCGCAATCCACTCGAAGATGTCCAAGAATGGACTTCCCGTCCATGTGTGTCTATGAGATACGTGCTTGCAGAAGACATTGGGGAAAATAGTGTATAATCCTCATTTGCATGATTATCACAGTAAATCAGTCCAACAGTCCAAGTTGAGTTTCGATTGGCATTACAAGTCGGTTCCACAATCTCAGATGGGTCATCTGCCATTGTGGTAGGCGTTACAAAACACAGTAGAGAGATCACCATCAGTAACGAAAGTGATACTGCGGTAATTGGACGGCCCATGTTCATTCGGAAAAGGTCCTCATATTCAATCAATATTCATTGAAGATTAGGGCCACATCAAAGTGGAAGAATAGGTTCACTACCCATCACGAAATTAGGTCAAATAGATCACAAAGGTTCGCCAGACCCACCACTATCGGTCACCAGCCAGTCAATCATTGACGCCGCATCGCACCTGAATAGAGGGTTCCCTATCTTGAACAATGGTGGACGCTGGGGGATTTGAACCCCCGGCCTCTTGGTTGCAAACCAAGCGATCTTCCA
>CAWVWT010000041.1:0-7984 GCA_963934015.1 uncultured Candidatus Poseidoniales archaeon | reverse complement strand
GGGCGTTTGTTAATCTAACTGGTCCTGCGGGAGCAGATGGTGCTAATGGAACTGACGGCCTTGATGGTGTGAATGGTACTGATGGTGCTGCCGGCCAAGATGTCAACGAGTCGTATGTTGCCGAACTGGAGGCGAGAATCACCACTCTTGAGGCTGAACTTGTAAATGACACCACTTGTCAATTGGGTCCTTGGGCTTATTGTGCTGGGGTTGATCTCAGTGGTATGGATTTGTCTGGGATGAACTTAACCGGAATCGATTTGCGAAGAGCAAATCTACAAAATGCAAGCTTTGACAATGCAACTCTTGATTATGCGGATATGGGCCGTATTGTGGCCTTCAATGCTACTTTTCGTGATGCTAGTTTGAATTATACATATCTCCAAAATGCTGAATTCAATCATTGTTGGTGGACTGCTGAAGGTGGAGACTGTGGGTCAACCAACCTGACGAATGCGTACCTCGACGACGCCGACCTGACGAATGCGTACCTCCGATCCACCGACCTGACCGATGCGAACCTCAGAGGGGCTGACCTGACCAGTGCGGACCTCAACTACGCCGACCTGACGGGTGCGTACCTCACCTTCGCCGACCTGACCAATGCGCTCCTCTTCCAGGCGTTCCTGACTGGTGCAGACCTCCGTTACGCCGACCTGATCGATGCGGACCTCAGAGAGGCCGACCTGAGCGGTGCGATGCTCTGGGGCGCCGACCTGACCGATGCGAACCTCAGGTACGTCGACCTGACCAGTGCGAACCTCTACGGCGCCGACCTGACCAATGCGGACCTCAGATCCGCCGACCTGACCAATGCGGACCTCAGATCCGCCGACCTGACCAATGCGGACCTTCAACACGCCGACTTTACGGGCGCTACTGTGACTAGCGCTACGTTCACCGGTACAACTTGGTATCAGACCGTTTGGACCGATGGTGTTGCTTACGATACCAATCAGGCTTGAATTACTCTACTAACTGTGGGGTGATGAGCACATTGCTACCGTCGCGATGAATGATTGGTAATTGTAACGTCGATAAAGAAGGTAATACGTGAACTATGCAAGCGTTCCCACACGCAGGGGCGAGATAATCCTCACCTTGATCTGACATGATGAATAGGAGGCCGTGGCCGGCAGGGAGGATGGCGTCAATGGCTTGGAATTCCATCATCATGGTGACAGCAACCCCTGGAATGACTGTCTGAGCATCGTATCCGCCTGCGTGATACCGAATGTCCATGGTTGCGTGGCCTAATCGAAGACCTGTTTCTGCATCTTGCATTTCTATGAAGACTTGGCCGCCATCAAAGGTTGGAACAGCCTGCAAGTGAAGAGATACGAGACCTGCAATGTGGATGTTGGTGGTGCTCATGGCTGGACATTCTATTGTCACAATTTGGCCGCCGCCGACTACAGGTGCGCCCCCACCACTGAATGCGCCATCGTTACTGCATTCACTCATGTCCAGTGAAACACGTTCGACATCCAATGGTGGCCACGTTTCTTCGATTCTCCATTCGCCATCATTGCGCTGAACTTGTGTGTGCAGTGCAGGAGCAGGGCCGATGTCTTTGAGATAATATTCGAACCACTCAAAGAGATCCTGCGCCCAATCCCATCGAGTCATGTTGTGAATCGCCTCTCCACCATATCCCGAATCCTGATTGTTATGTTTGGTCCATTGATCGGGGTAGTTGTGTTCCCATTGCCCAATCATACCTGCAACATCGTAACCGTTGTCAATGTACTCTTGATACCAGTTTGTACCCGGGGGGCCGCCGAATACCTGGTGTGGGTCGACGTTCCAATCCTGTAATCCTTGAACCCAGTATATGCTGCCGTTGTAGGTTCCCAGTGCCTTGTCTATGTGGCTGCGCTCATCGTAGTAATTGTCCATGTAGGGGTCAGCCTCACCCAAGCCATACCGTGTGGGGCCGGCGAAGAATCCTTCGATAACATCTGCACACATGTTGTCGAGGTCGTCATCATCGTAGTCGAGAATACTGCCGCCATAGTTAGAGTGCATCACTTGAGAACGGGCTTCTGCGCTACCATTCTTGTAGAGTAAGGGGCCAAGCGCGGTTGTGCCTGAAATGGGTACGATTGTCTTCAGGTGCGCACTTCCCTGGGCTGCGGCTTCCCATGCAGTCGCTCCTTCGTAGGATTTGCCATAGATGGCGACGTTGCCATTGCTCCAATTCTGCTTACCTAGCCATTCGACAGCCGTGTGAATACTGAGGCCTTCGCCATCGCCTCTGTAATCAAAGCATCCAGTACTATCCTCTGTAGCAAATACGGCAACTTGTGCGAAAGCGTAACCGTGTGGAATGAAATTGTCGTAGATGAATTCACCACGACCTCCGCCCACAACATTGGTGGGTGACGATTCGTCCCCCGGTTGTCCGTATGAGAAATAAGGACTGATGACTGCGATAACAGGCACCTCTTCTCCTTCTTGGGTATTGGATGGAAGCCAGTAAGAAAGGTGGACGTTTGCTGAATTGGGACCACCCTCCCATAGCCCGGTTGTGTCTACCTCGATGTTCGCTTCCTGCACATCGAGGGCGTGGTGGGGCCCGGAATTGAGGAGGAAACTGTGTGTGTGGCTGACATTCCACTCCAATGTGTGGCGATCCCAAATACTGGGGTACAATTCGTCAGAGGTGTCAATTGCGGCCTCTTCTGCGCCAAAACAACCGGATAGGCTCATCACGAGGAGCAAAACGGTCAGGCAAGATGCTGTCCGAGGAGAACCCATGGGGAAGTCGTGTTGGTTTTACATCATCAATGACTCGCTTTGGTGCATTCTTGCTATTTTTTGGAAAAGGGAACGTTCTTGACGGAAAGGGCTGCCCCAAAATCGTCGGCGAGGGTCGGTAGGTGAACGTATGCAGATTGAAGGTGCGCACGTGTTGGTTACGGGTGGAACGGGTTCCATCGGTTCCGAAGTGGTTCGCCAACTGATGGACCGCAAGCCGAAACACATCACTATATTCTCACGTGACGACTCGAAACACTTCTATTTCCAGCAGGAATTGGTGGGACAAAACGATATCACGTTCATCATCGGAGATGTCCGTGATCGCGAATCACTTGCGCGCGCGTTCCAAACCGATGTCGATATCGTGGTTCACGCTGCAGCATTGAAGCACGTTCTCATCTGTGAACAAAACCCGATTGAAGCTGTGAAAACAAATATTCTCGGCACCCAGAATGTCGTTGACCTCGCAAAGGATGCGGGTGTACAAATGATGCTCATGGTATCGACGGATAAGGCAGTCTCACCCACCTCAACGATGGGGGCTTCGAAGTATGTCGCAGAGAAGTTGACGCTCGATGGGAACTCTACTGGTGATATGCTCTGTGCCTGTGTTCGGTTTGGTAACGTCCTCGGTTCCCGAGGTTCGGTGATCCCCGCCATGGTCAAGGGCATCAAGGAGCGCGGTGAAATTTGGATTAGTGACGAAGATGTTACTCGATTTGCAATGCCCATTCCTGAAGCGGCACGCTTGGTACTCGATGCTGTCGAGATGACTGAAGGTGGCGAAATTTTCGTTCTCAAAATGAAAGGATTCAGTTTAGGACAATTACTCTCTGTATTCAAGGGAATGAATCTGCGTGAAGGTGGATTCAATGTGGATGTTCGTGGATTGATTCGTGCCGAAAAATTGCATGAAGATCTAGTTACCTCTGATGAAATTGCACGCCTGTATGAGACGGATTCGCATTACGTGGTCGCGCCACCTGTGGGCAATTGGTCACCCGCTGCAGGAATGAAGAAAGTGGACCTTGCAGAATACAATTCATCGCATGCTGAGATGTTTGCGGATGCTGAACTCGTTGAACACATTCGGGAATGCATCGTTATGCTCGGATTGGAGTGAGGGCATGATTGGCGTAACCGGGGCTTCCGGTTTCATCGGTGCTCATTTGCTTGCTCAACTTGGTAATTCTGGTTTTAGTGTTGATTTGCGTACACTGAATAAACCCGATGTTTTGGCTGAATATTTGGGTGCTAAGGATTGCCGGACAATTGTCCATTTGGCGGGGCCTCTGCCGGGTGATTCGAATGCAGATGGTGTCTCGCTGGAATTGGCGCAAAGGGTTGCTGGGGCTGTAATGTCACTAGATGAATGTCACATTATTTTTTCCAGTAGCATTCGGGTTCATTCGCGTGAGGAGGGAGTGTTCAACGTCGATTCCCTTGTGGCTCCCTTCGATGCATATGGGTTGGGGAAGGCTGCCGCAGAAACTGTGTTTCTGGGTTGTGCCGATGAAACACACCCTGTCTCGATTTTGAGAATTTCTTCAGTGCAGGGCATTGGTCTGAATGGGTGTGCCCAGGGTCTCATCGGTGTGTTCGCTAGGCAAGCTGCTGCAGGTGGCCCGGTCACAGTCATGGGTACAGGGGACTCTGTCAAGGACCTCGTTGATGTTGATTCTACGCTCGATGCGATTGGGAATTGTATATTGCAGCCCCCCTCGGAATCCCCATATTCACAAATCATTCCAGTGGGTTCTGGTCGCTCTACAACTGTAGGTGAGTTGGCTGAAATGATTGGTAATCTTTCTGGAGCAAATGTTGTTCACATTGATACTGATCCCAATGACCTCTCTGGTTATGTCGATTGTGAATCCAATGGTGAGGATTTGCAAAACATGGTTGAAAGTGTTTGGAGGGCTGTGAAAACTGAAATGGGTGATTCGTGATGATTGATGCACGGCCCTTGAGTGATTTCGCCTCCTTTGACTCGGAACGATTGATGAATACAGCGAAGGTCGCCTTTGGAAATAGGGATTGTTGGGTGATTCGTGTCCCTGCGCGCCTATGTCTTGCTGCAGATCACACGGATTATTGGGAAGTTTTTTCGCCCCAATTGGTGACATTTTCGAGTGATTCTTGTACCATGCGAGCTGTAATTTCACCTAGAACGGATTCGCTGGTTCGACTGTTCAACGTTGGTGAATTCGAAGATTGTGAATTCGATATGCGTGTTGATTCTCCGCCTTTGGCAAGTGATAGAAGCCAGTGGTTGGATTGGTTGAATGAGCAAGGTACACCTGCCGCGCATTGGTCGAACTATGTACGCGGCCCCGTGCACCACGCCCAGATGCATCACGGCGCTAGAAATGGGTTTGACATGATTATCGATTCGAATATTCCACCATCCTCCGGTGCATCCTCATCGTCAGCACTGGCGATTTGTGCCTCGGTTGCTATTCGGTTCGCCAATGGAATAACTACTGAACAGCGTGTGCTTACAATGGAAACTGCGGATGCTGAATGGTTTGTGGGAACCCGTGGAGGCATGATGGATCATGCCACAATGGTGTTTGCGGAAGCGGGTAAAATGTTGCGACTGACATTCAGGCCCTTTACCACATATACTCTTGATTCACCCCCACAGTTGGCTGATTATCGGTTCGTGACCATATTTACACACCCGTCTGACAAGGGCACTTCAACCCAATTGGAATTCAATGCGCGGGCCTTGGCAGCAAGAGATGTGATTCCACAGATGTTGGTCGATTCAACGAAAAATTTGCCAGATATTCTCAATGTATCCTGTCTGCCTGACGAACTCATGCAGAAATATCCAACGCTTCAGACTGCAACTGGTGTCAAATTACAAATTACGGATTGGTTGGCATTTGCCCGCGGAGAATTAGAGCGTTCGCAAGAAATTCAAATCTTGCTTCAGGCCGATGGAGATATCGCAACATTAGGTGGTTACATGGATCAAGCATGGAGGGATGCTGGTGAACTGTATGGGATTCGTACACCGCAAATGGACTTGATTGCAAACGTGTGTCGTAGTTGCAATGGTGTGCTAGGACTGAAAGTGATGGGGGCGGGATTTGGGGGGAATCTTCTCGCGCTTGTACGCGCTGATGATCTAGATAATTTGAGAAAAACATTGCAGGCTAATTCAGAATTATTTACACGACCGGTGAATGAGTCGGTATTGGAACACAAACCTGGCCAGGGTGTCTCGATTCTAACCGGCCCAGAAGATAATATGAATTGGGCGCCGCTGTGGACAAATGAGGAGGGTTAGAAATGGGCAATACAATCCTCTACCTTACCGATCATTGGCCTTATCCACCGGGTGAGGCGTTTGTGTCCAATGAGATTCGTGATCTTGCGCCGCATTTCGACAAGATTCTTCTGTTGCCGACAACCATGGAACCACTCGGGAAAATGGTTCGGGATATACCCGAAAATTGTGAGGTGCTCACCGATGTGCATTCAGCGATTTTAAATCTGTGGAGTAGGAAGGGATTCGTTGGTCGTATGGGTTCTGGCATCAATATGAAAGGGGTGATGCGGGAGGTGCTTGCATCAAGACCGTTTGCACCGAGAGAAGTAATCGGTGAGGCTGCGCAAATTCGCGTTGCTTGTGATTCGATAGAGAAAGTGATGGGTTCACAATTCTCGGAAATCGATGCTGTAGTCTCTTTTTGGTTAAATCGGGGGGCATGTATTGCCGCTGAGCTATCTCGGAGGCACAAACGCATTGTCTCGGTGTCACGTGGACATGGGGGGGATATCTACGCCCACCGAAGGGGTCGGAAGCACTTGCCAATGCAACGATGTGCGCTTAAACAACTCAAGGCCATTTTACCAGACTCTGAGGCAGGGGTCAAATATCTGCAAGAGAGGTATCCAGAGGTGGCCGACAAGGTTAAAATCGGACGATTGGGCGTTGATGAACACGATCCTGCAGCGACTTCTAACGATGGACGCCTGCACATTATTTCGGTTGCATCATTGTTACCAGTAAAGAGAATCCACCTCATTGCGGAAGCATTGCAACACACCGCGCGTGAAATCAAGTGGACACATATTGGTGGGGGTGAAACGCTTGCTCAAGTCAATGCTAAGTTGGCAAATATAGGGGGAAATGTCGAAGTTGATCTCAAGGGGCAAGTCGCACATGAAGATGTTTTGAAATGGTTTGAAGCAAATCCCGCTGATGTCTTCATTAATGTCAGCAGTAGTGAAGGGTTGCCTGTCTCGATCATGGAGGCGTTTTCGTATGGAATTCCAGCGATTGCAACGGCGGTCGGTGGGATGCCGGAAATTGTCACAGAAGAATGTGGGGTGTTGCTTGATTCCAATTTCAAACCCGAAGAACTTGGTGGTATTCTCGAACTATGGGATGTATCGAATACAGACCGAAGGGATGCGGCACTGGCCAAGCAACGAATTGAATATTCATCCATTAAGAATGAGTTGCAATTTGCATTTGAGATTGGGGCAGCGATTTTAGAAGTCGCGCAATTTGCAGTCATGCTCGCTTAATCATCGATTTTGACTGCACGGGCTTTCTCAATCGCATCATCAGGCAGGAAGTATAGATCTGGGACCTTCGACTCAAACTCAGAATCCCAAAACTTTTGGCTACGTGCCCAGATTTCTTGGGAGCTGCACCATTCAAGCCACTCATCTACCCAATCACAGGTTGCAAGGACTTTCTCGTCCCCATCCGCATTGTCTCGGAGCATGCGGTTCATCATGCCCATCATCACGACATTTGCTGGGATCAAAGCGTATGTTCCGAAGGGGTTGCGCTCGGTATCAACGGTTCGTTGTTCTTTCCACAATGCGAATATCATATCGTAGACGTATCCTATTGTAAGTACGGAAATAAGTACGCCGGCTGCAATTGATCCCAATCCCCAGTAGGTCATTGCAACGCCAAGTGTTTCTTTCTCGGCTTGAAATCTCCAACTGACATATGGCCAAATAAGCAGGGTAAGTGTAGTACACCAGAATACCATCGATATGAGGGTCTGGGATTGTTGAAGTCGCCAATACTGACGCATGAACCACTTCTTCATCGACGGTTGCTTCAACGTGTTGCCTTTGACGGTTGCGCATCTGCGTCACGTTGAGTGGCGATTTTGCTCATAGCCTCAAACGCGGGTGTGAAAGGTAATGTGGGTGTGCCGCAGATGGGTTTGCTGTGATTACTGCT
>CAWVWT010000040.1:0-8037 GCA_963934015.1 uncultured Candidatus Poseidoniales archaeon | reverse complement strand
CCAGTAAATTATACACGATTCAGTGATGTAATCTTGATCGGGACGCATCATGCGACTGACCACTTCGTGTAGAGGTGAGACCGACTTTGAAATTTCACGCAAGTCCTGTTTGAGTTCATGCAAATCTTGTAGTAAATCTGTGTGTATTGTATTTGGATCGAACACACGGTCTTCAAGGACGTCAATTCGTTCCGAATATCCGCCTAGGATTCGATACCAATCATCTGCAATTGCATCGAGCATTTCGTACAGAAGATATTCTGCTCCCAATTCAACACGGCGTTGGATTTTACGAGAACCAAATCGCTTTCCGAAATTCTTTACAGAAGGCATGGCTGAATGACGTACAGTAATGAGTAAATCATCGGTGACGAATACACACAAAAACTCAGTGTCGATTTCACGATCAGCGTCACGTGCGCGCACGACGACAAATCGATGCGTATCGTAAACGAAGGCCTTGGGAACTGGTTCCTTGAAGCAGTCCTCGACAGCCATTTCATGATACCCTTGAGCGAGCAACCATGCCCGTTCTTCTGAACCGGGGTTTCGCATATCGATCCAAGCGAGCCCATCAGCTGCATCTAGTGCGGCTGAAATATCCGCAATAGCGAGTTCCTCGCTGTGCTTGGCGCGGTCTCCCGACACACGTAATGTGATGGTCGCCATGGTTGCCTGTTCGAAGGCTCCCATTCAAGCGTTCCGATTTGAAAAACAATGCTGAATTAGCCGTTTATGGCTTCAGTCCAGCGATGTGCATCTGGAACATCTACGACTTCGATTTGAGTCCCAGAAATTCGTTTGTGTCCTTCCAATTTGACCTTGAGTTCAACCAAATCAATTAGACAGCATGGACAATGAGGTCGACTCGGTCGAATTTTCAATGCAACCACAGCCTCCTCGCTAACATCGAGTCCACACAACCATCGTTCATCCATGATTGAACCTGCACCATGCGGATCTTTCCAATCACGAAGGATCTCGGCAAGCGCTTTTTTCGCAGCCTTCTGCGCTCGAGTCATGACTACACCCAAGGGTCGATGTTGATGACATGATCCACAAGAACGATTCGACTTCCCGCGGCATCAGCATTTTCGCAGGCTTTCTTCATCATATTGCGCATCCAACCTAGCATGAACAAACTTTGAAGTCGATCCAACTTCTGAATAAAATCAGCAGGATCTCCTCCCAGTAAACCGTTCTTCATTTCATGCTGAACTTCTCCAACGTGATCATAGAATAGTAGAATTAATTCTTCAATTGTTTCATCATGAACTTTCTTTCCATCCGCAAAATTGCGAGACATTTGTCGAAGAACCTGTGGTGTCAGAACACCGGTTCCACCATCCAATGCATCTCCAACCGCATCGCGAGTTGGAGCTGCTGGAGCCAATGCGTCAATCGCTTCCTCAGAGGGTCCAGTGTGCCCCATTGCTTCGAGTGCTTTTTGTAAATGCCGAGGCTTGATGGTGTTCATCCGATCAGCAGCAGCGAGATTAGCTGCTGAACCCAGCAGAGTTCGCAGATAGGCTTCGAGTTGTTCATTGGCTGCAACGACGGCGGCTGCGCCCACAGATTCCACCCGCTCAATATTGTCAATTAACATCCCTCGGGTTCGGTTGAATCCGAGTCGAGTTCTGATTGGGTCTCCGAGTGTTTTTCGCTCGGGGTCAGCCTCCAACGTCTTGTCTTCCATTTCACGACTGATATCTTTCAGCTGTTCTTCAAGAAGAGATACTAATTTTTCCTTGACATCACCTGATATTCGGTGGTCAATACCCAAACCAGCGGCTACCGTTGCAATGTGTGAGGTCGCCCACGGCTTCGCCATAGACTTCCTCCAACAGTGGGGGGCCTTCAACCATCGCTTTGATTTCTCACCATTCGGTCCACAGGGGGAAATCATCGCCACTGGATAGGCAAGATATTCCGTCTCTGGTTCGAACCCAACAATCCTCTACACCGATTGCCCCATCTGTGTGGATTATTTTTGGCTCGATCGCCATTGTACCACCGATCGGTAAAGGTCTGTCAAAGCCAGCAGCAACGACTGGTGTTTCATCAAGTTCCAATCCAATACTGTGGCCGAGGAAGCGTGCTTGGTCCGGAGCCATGCCCATGAGGTGGTCACCATGTCCCATTTCCTCTGCCTTCGCTGCACCTAGTGCCCAAGCAATAGAGCAATTTTCTCCACTCCCTAGACTATTTCGAACTCCCATCGCAATTTCATTCATGTCATCCAAGCGTCCAATCCATTCGTTGCTCAGGGGTCCGACACTGAACATCCGTGTCATGTCAGAAACGTATCCGCGATGAACGTGAACGATGTCAACAAGAATGGGGTCTCCGACCTTGATGCGATTGAATCCAGCACCTAGTGCAGCCAATGGGTGTGCACCGGTACCCCCGACAGCAGAATCGAAGAATGTAGGCACACCACCGGAACGACCGCTAGCAACCACAACTCGATCACAATCCATCGGCCATTTTCGCATACGCACAAAACTGCCAAATCCTGCTGCCCGGCTGACTTCATCGGCAGCCCCTGCCAGATCTAGTTCTGTGAGACCTTCACAACCGATCTCGTCAATCGCCTCAAACATTCGTCGCTGAATTACACCCGATTCCCGCATCCGCTCAATTTCCCAATCCGACTTAATTTCTCGAAGAGTCCAGAGCAATTGAGTACAATCGCCACCAACTCCCAACTTTGATTGGAGGAAAGCGGCATCTGAAGCAGGCATGCGTCCGAGTTGTAGCGCGGGTATGTCCGATACTGATTCACTCAATACAGACATTCGGGGATGAGCCACAATATTATGTGGTGCATCATTTTCACCGGCTTCAAAACGTGCCCTTTCCAGAGAATTTCTGACGTACTGCGTAACATCCCCATTCGATGAGAAATGTACACCACCCGATTGTCGATTGCCAACCAGCCAATACATGTCGACGGGATCATTGATCCAAGCACTACCTCCATCAAGGGCTGAAACCAAGCGTGTTTGACGATTCAAAAGTTCTGAAGTCGGAACTCTCCAGTCTTCACCATCTGGCCCGGTGAGAACATCGGTTGACCACTCCATGCTCCCTCCAGATGGCGTTCGACCAAATGTCTTCTGTCGGCGAATGGGTCATAACCGTCCCTCGGGTCGGCGAATTCAATGGGGTCCGTACTGACCCTGGCCGATGCCGGCTTGGCGGGGAAGCGTGTGCTCTTACGCGTAGACGTCAACAGCCCTCTTCATCCTGAGACCAAAGCGTTCCTTGACGACTCTCGCCTTCGTGGTATTCTACCGACACTACAACGCTTGGCTAGTTCGCGTGTTATCATACTTGCACACCAAAGCAGACCCGGAAGAATCGATTTTACCAATATGGATGCGCACTCTGATTTGTTGAGCCGATTATTGGGTCGTTCAATCACTTTCGTCCCTGATGTTTGTGGGGAAATCGCGCAAGAAGCAATCCAAAATATGAATCCGGGCGATATGTTATTTCTGAATAATGTCCGTGGGCATGAAGATGAAATGTCAATGAAAAAAGCAGAATTTGACGAATTACAAGAATCTGAGATAGTCCGGAATCTTGCACCCCTTGTCGATGTCTACGTCAATGATGCATTTGCAGCCGCACATCGTAACAGCCCTTCCCTATCTGGATTTGGCAAAGCATTACCCTGTTTTGCCGGCGAATTGATGGCTAAGGAAGTGAAGGCGCTGAAAATGGCCACAGAATCACCACCCAAGCCTTACACAGCAATTTTGGGGGGCGTGAAGTGCGATGACACTCTGGAAATTGCCCTCAATCTCTGTGAGCGTGGTATTGCAGATACTATTGCACTGGTTGGTGCTGTTGGAAATCTGATGCTATGGGCAGACGGGCACAATATTGGTGAAGGCAACGAAGCCTTCCTGCGCAAAGAACTCGGAGATACATTTGATACTACAATGTCTATGGCCAATTCATTGTTAGTTGGCCACAAAGAACGATTGCTCTTACCAGTCGATGTTGCGGCTGAGATAGATGGAAATCGTGTCGATTTGTCTATTGATGAACTTCCACCTGCGGGCCCTCTCTATGACATCGGCCTGTACACATGTATGAGAATCCGTGAACATATTGTCGATGCAGGTTGTGTTCTTTGGAATGGCCCGGCTGGACTCTTTGAGAAAGCACCTTTCGCCTTTGGTACCATTGAGATTCTCAACCAATGCTGTGAATCCAATGGCTTTGTCATCATTGGTGGGGGTCATACCAGCACACTAGTGAATGAGAAAAAGGTCGTCGATTTGGTCGACCATAACAGTACAGGTGGGGGCGCTTGCCTCAATATGCTCGCCGGCCGCCGTATGCCAGTTATCGAGGCATTGGAAGCCAGTGCAGAGTATTTTGGTGACCGATTGGAAGAATTGGGCCTTGTTTGAGTTCCTCCGATTCTCTTATGGTGGAATGTCAGGTGGCCGGCTCACTGCCATTGTAGCTTAGCTGGTAGAGCACTTGATTCGTAATCAAGAGGCCGTGAGTTCAAATCTCACCAATGGCTCCATTCGCTTGAAAGACTCCAAGGGGGTCCGATGGTCATGGATGTTGGCGATGCAGCAGGCAACCCAATGATCCGGAATGCCTTGGGTGACTCATTCCCCGCTTCTCCAGAAGTGACCCTTCGTCTATGTCGGGAGGCTGGCATCGATGAATACAGCCACGTCCTCCATCTTGGTGCTGGTGTTGGAACTGTTTGCCAGATGCTCATCGAAGCATTTGGGTGTAAGGCGACTGGAGTAGTGGTGGTGGAACCCCTTCTCCAACATTGCATATACGAAGATGAACGAGTTGAGTATGTGCACTCCAAGATGCAGAAACCACCATTTGAACCAGGTACATTCACTCATGTTCTCATCGAATGCCGCTGTGTGATTCAGTCTGATTTAGA
This sequence comes from uncultured Candidatus Poseidoniales archaeon, assembly GCA_963934015.1. Lineage (GTDB taxonomy): Archaea > Thermoplasmatota > Poseidoniia > Poseidoniales > Thalassarchaeaceae > MGIIb-P. The sequence goes on along the minus strand of CAWVWT010000040.1, from coordinate 3,104 downwards.
TGCAGTATTCGCCGCTGCAAAGCAAATGCTTGCCCCAGGGGGTCAACTGATTGTCAATGAACCAGTGATACTTTCAAATTCGAGTTTACCGAAACTCATCGGCCGCATGGTTGGTGAAACACGAATCAATGAAATCGTTCAACAACGCACAGCAATGGATATTGGAATTGAACTTTCCACAGCTGGTTTCGATATCATCGATAGTCGCAGAGAGCCTGAAGTTACAGAACGCTTGTTGATGAAATTAAACAAGATTTCGATGCTGCTAAAAATGGCCCTACGTTTCTCATCCTTCGACCCGAAGTCGAAAGAATTCCCTTTCAGTAAGAAGGATCTTCTGAAGGCCTTTGAAGAACTGAAAAAGGCACTTGACGATGATACATTTGCTTGGCATTCGTGGCGCGCAACCCCAAATTGACCGCAAAGGTTGACCTCTGAATGGTCAACTCGCGTCACATGAGTTGGGTACTCGATGCTGGCAAGATTGGCCTGACAGCGCTCATCATTTTCGCTGTGGTTCAGGTCAGTGAGCGTAACACATTGCTCGCAGCAGTCCTTGCATCAATCCCAATCGTCAGTGTTTTAGCGATGATGTGGATGAATCATGAGGGGCAGACAACCGAAGAAATATCCGGTTTTGCCAAGGACATCGTGTGGCTTCTTCTTCCATCATTGCTCATGTTCATTGTTATGCCCATCCTCATCGAGCGTGGCTGGGAGTTCTATCCTGCCTTGGGTGCTGGGCTCGGGACCACTATCATTGGATATTTCCTGATGATTCAAATCATGGAAAAATATGGCCTAACTGCTTAGGCACTGTGGAACTTTTCCAAATTGATGATTGAACCCAACCGCGCATCTACATCTGATTTGATGGCCGCTAGATTCTCTTCGGAACCTGCTTCAGCTCGCATCACAAGAATTGGCTCAGTGTTGGATGGGCGACACAGATACCAGCCATCTGGGTAGCGAACACGAACGCCATCAACCGCACTATATTCCATGTCCGAATAGGCATTGCGTACCGCATTCATGGTTTCTTCGCGTCCACTACTCAATGGGACCTTTGCCTCTCCGGTTGAGGGGTAAGTTGGGATCCCATCAAAGAGTGATGAGAAGGGTTTGTTATCACGGGCAACCAATTCAATCAGACGGGCGGTTGCATACAATGAGTCATCGAACCCATTCCAGCGATCGTGGAAGAAGAAATGACCACTCATTTCTCCGGCCATTGGCACCTCGGGATTCTCTCGTAGTGCTTGCTTGAGGAAGGAATGCCCGGTCCGCATCATGTGGGCAATACCACCTGCTGCCTCAATGGTCTGTTCGAGTGCCATGCTACACTTGACGTCGTGAATCACTGTTCGGGCTGCATCACTCGCATCTGCAGGTATACGCGAAAGGATGTCACGGGCAAATACTGCCAAGAGGCGATCAGGATAGATGAATTTTCCATTTTCATCAACGACGCCGACACGATCACCATCTCCGTCAATACCGATGCCAAATTCAGCCCCCGTCGCGACAACCATTGCACCGAGTTCAACCATATTCTTCGGGCGCGTGGGGTCGGGTGGGTGGTTTGGGAAGGTATTGTCCCACTCACAGTGCAGAGCAATTGTTTCACACCCAAGTTGGTTACACAGGTCGACCATGAACGGACCAGGGACAGCATTGGCGCAATCAATGACCACTTTCACAGTACGAGATGGCAGTCCCGATTTGTTGAGGACATCCGCCATGTATGCTGAAAGGAAATCACCCGCATCGATATGCTGACCTTCACCCATTCTGAAATTTCCCGATTCGAATACAGCGCGGAGTTCTTGGATTTCATCACCCGCCATTGCAGCCGTTCCACGACACATTTTGAATCCGTTATACTCGGGTGGATTGTGGCTTGCAGTAATCATTACCCCACCGCCGATGTCGAGATTCGCCGTGGCGCTGTAGAGTGCACCAGTTGTACAAATACCAAGATCATGCACATCACAACCCGCAGACATCAATCCATTGACGAAAGCCGCGTGAAGTTCAGGACCTGAATCTCGGATATCTCGGCCGACAGCCAAGGAACCACAATCGAGGAAGGTCGGTAGAGCACGACCGAGGCGATTGGCGAATGCAACAGTCAATTGTGAACCGGCAATTCCCCGGATATCGTAGGCCTTGAACGTCTCAAGGGCCCATTCGCTCATGGACGGTCGACCCCCCTTCTACTCAAAGTCACTGCGATTCATCGAGCCATCAATAATGATGTTTCATTCTAGATTTTCACCCTTCACACGGGTTGTCAAAATATAGATGACGACAAGGGTTACCAAGTCCAATCCAAGGATGATGTAAACGATGATTCGCCAATCTGGGAACGAATTCCAAATCCATACACTGGCGATGCATTCAGTTAGAAAAATACCTAGTAAAATCGGCATCAAGAGTGGCCATGTCAGCAAACCCGGGGGTCGCTCGTCAAGGTAAGGTGATCCGGGCATTCAATCACGCATCTTCGTGGGCCTGAACAACGATTTCAATCGCAGCATCACGGGGTAATTTGGCTGCTTCAAACGCTGCACGAGCAGGCGGAATTTCGACATCTTCTAACCATGCACCATAGACCTCGTTCATCGTAGAGAAGTTGTTGATATCGTCCAACAGAACTTGTACGAATGTGATCTGATGTTTTGTAACACCAGCTGCAGCCAATAGCACGTCAATCTTGTCGAGGCTCGCTTGAGTTTGTTCAGCAATGCCTCCTGCATCGGGTGCAATTTGTCCTGCTAACCAGATGACGCCGCCAGCCTTCACGCCAGGGCTGTAGGGTCCAAATACAAGCCCGTCGGTACCAATTCCCTCTTTCGCCATGTCCTCCGCTTGCACTGATGGATGATGAGCGTTCGGTTCATTCACTCCCGCCTTATCGCAGGGGTATGCGCACCTGTTGGGTTATTGATCACCCTGCGCATTTCCAACTGTTTCGCCAATGGTTTCGTGATGATGACATCCTTGTGGTGACCGAGCGCCAAGAACTCGATGCCATGTTGGCAGATGGGTTTGAGCAACCAGTTCTCCGCGTACCTCGAGTGCAGGGGACTTTCCTGCAAAAG
>CAWVWT010000039.1:0-9072 GCA_963934015.1 uncultured Candidatus Poseidoniales archaeon | reverse complement strand
ATTCTTCATCTGAATAGACATACGTCATGGAATGGTAAACCGTACTGTATCCAGCGACAGGCGTGTACGAGATGTCGATGGAATAGTCCCCATAATTCTGGTAGGAATGGCCTTCCCATCCCTCTTCGCGATAATCACCGCTCTCCCCGTAGGTGTAATCATAGTCATTTCCATCGCCCCAGTTAATCGATAGTGTATCGAGGTCAGGTTTGTCGTAGGATCCTTCCTCATCATTTTCATCATCCCAGAATCTGAAATTATCATATTTCCATCCGATGTTGGCATAATCCCCACCACCACTGCCTTGTGTTCGAGCGCATCCTGCCGTACCTGGCAGGGGTATCTGCTGCATGATTTCGAATTCAAGTCCGGATTCAGTGGTCCCTGTTGTGATGACATTTGCCACTCCACCTTCTTCAGGTAGGGCATCACTGTGGCTTGCGCCCCAGGTGCTACCGAGGCCAGAACGTTCGATGTCTTCCCAATCCGTACCTGTTGGAGCACCATTTTGTCCATTTTGTACGGCTTGTGGATGTTCGTGTCCCTCTCTGTCATCCTTGCCGCTGAATTCTGCGATAATACCATTGACATTCCCATCAAGGTCTTCACCAGTGTATTGAGCAACGATGTTTGTGGAACCGCTTGTAATGTCCACAGCACCTTCTGGTGATAGTGTCTCAATGGCTTCCATCGCCTTCTGTGGCGATGCACGTAGGATTGCAATATCCACCTCTGCACCACTCACAGGACCATAGGCATCGTAAGACAGTGCATTCACACTGTATGGGGAATCAACCGATATGGTTTCATCTTGATCCACTAGTACACCGAGTGCAGAACCGATGAAAGTTTCATCCATTCCCTCGTAAATCAGTGCTTCAAGCATACTTGGTCGAAGTGGCTCCACCTCGATTCTTGCGCTCGAGACTTCGTCTGCATAGGCGTAGTTCTCCATCGGCTGGTTGAATGACCAGACCGTATCGGAGATTGAATCGGCCGTCAATCGGCCGAGGTATGAGTGGCGATCGTTGTCTCTCTGTGTCAACAGCGTGGATTGAACGTGTATTCCTGATGAATCAGTCATTGTCATCGTAAATGATTCTGGATATTTTTCATCATCATCAGGTCCATCAAATCGTATGTTGATACCGAGGTCGAGAACATGTGGGTTGTACTCTGTGGTCTCCACATCGTACAATTCCTCAAAGATGATGACTGCAGGACCGTTGTCATTCTGACCATCTCCATCTTCATCGACCCATTCGTTGTACCATTCGCTGTCACGTTCACCGCCAGAGGCGTTGGCCATCCATGCACCGAAGTCGCCGAGTACTTGTCCTGCAGATTCCCACGCGGAGTCCTCAAACGAACTCATGAGGTGGTCAAAACAGTCCTCGGGTAGAGAATTGAAATCATCGAATGCATCGTTGACCCACGGGTCACTGGATTCCATGTTTGTAGTCCACGCTTGCCCCTCAGGTGTCTCCATCAGTTGCTCATATTCCCAAATGAACTCATCTGGCATTTCATCGCCATCGGTATCAACAGTTTCAACGTCTTGCATGACAAAACCAACAACAAGTTTCTGCATCGGTGTCATGTTGTCAATATCTTCGTTCATCAGTGGCTCGAGGTATGCCTCCATACCGGCGATAATCGCCTCGGGGTGCGCAGATACAGAGAGAAGTGCGATGTTCTTCATCAGAGTCTGTGCTGCTTCAAACTGCTTGGTACTATTTGCCAAATCATCTAGAGCATCCTTCATCGCAGTCCATTCATCACTACCCAACATGGCGTTGTATGCGGCTTCAAATTGGTCAGTACCTTGAAATCGAGTAAAATGTTCAATTGGGTCAAAGGTCATCATATAGTCTGCCATCTCATCGAATTGATCCATGGCTCGAGGCAATGGGAATTCATCCAGATATGTCATCAATCCGGCCACCATTGCAAGAGCTGCATCAACATCTTCAGAGTCGAGGAATTCCATCAGGAATTCAAGGAATGTGGCGCCATCAGACAGGTTGTATTGGTCCGCTGCATCCAGCATAGCCTGCCAACTACCGGGCCCACTACCGGCTGTTGCAGCATCTACAAATGCAGGGAATCCTCCATTGGAGAGAACTTGCATCTCTAGAACATCAAATTCACCCTTAATCTCTGCAGTAGGGTTTGCAGTATCCCATGCATCATCGATGGCTTGCAAGACGGTTTCGATTTCATATCGGAAGATTTCTTGCAATTGTGTGGGGTTATCAGTAGCTTGCACCATCCCATGTTCAGCCGTAAATTCTGCGATATATACGCCACCGACTTCAGCGACAGGCAAGGTGAAAATTCCGTCCCAGATGGCCGTATTTGCATCATCCTCGTGCACTCCGGTCTTTGTCAGAACCACAGTTCCAACCAAATCCCCAACAGTCGAGGATGGATTTCCAAATTCTCCGAGCAAATCCATGGGCTCAATATCCATTCGTAATATGTCGGCGGTGACAATTGTTTCACTGGTATGTCCCCGTGTCAGGGCTTGCAATTCGACCTCTCCGCCAACGCTCACCAGTTTGGTGATAACAGAGCCATCAATGCTCAATGTTTCGTCGTTTCCATAGTTATCATTGGGTGCTGGAACCCCTACATATTCAGCCACTATCGATTGCATTGACATGCATGCGAGCAGGGCCACAATCAGTACAGCAGTGCGCTTCATGCGCGTATATGGGGCTGCGTCGTATATTATCCATCCGTAAAACCGATTTTTCCTTACGAAATACTGATTGCAAGCCGTAAGTCGCCATTTTCATCGACCAATGATGCACATCCACGATCAGTTTGATCAATCTCGGTCCAAGTGCCTGCCACTGGTGTGAACGAAGTACTTGACAGTGCCAACGCCTCGAGATAGATACTCATGGGCGCCACTGCTGTTGAACCAGATTCACCTATAGTCCAGGCTTGTGCAGAGGTTACAGTTTGATTCCCACTCAGGCACCAACCATGCAAATCAGATGTTTGTCCCTCAAGTTCAAGCAGTTCCCGAATCTGTTCTGTATTTGTTGGTGTTTGATTTGTACTGGTAATATTCTCAAGTTGAATCCAAGGGCTTGGATGTGCAATTTCTACCGCAGGCTTCACTGGCTCAAGAACAGAGGTGAGGTCAATGTCGGATTGTGAACCTGAATGGCATGTGAATGTGTCTGGAAGACAACCCCGTACATGTCGTGAACCATCAAGTAATGATTCGATTAGAATCCATGGCCCCGTCCGACTCTCATTATCTGAAAATGCTGCATTGTATCGTTCTTCAGGCTGCCACAATGGCGGGTTATGAACAATCAGAACATCCCATTGAGTTGAGAGACTCCCTGCATCCCAATCGAAAGTTAACCATTCACGTTCAATCAGGTTGACGCCTGTGAACTCACGCAGGTGTAGAACACTGAGTTGCGCCTCCACTCTACCCATCCCGCCAGGCCCACCGTGTAATTCGGTGACATTGACTTGTCCTTGCATTGAGATTCCGGTGCAATTGGCACAGTCCGCACTCACAACCCCTTGGACTTGCATTTCTACCGTCGCCTTTGCGCCCCGATCGAAATCATTCAGCCCCAGTGCATTCATTGATGCTCGGGTCGAAAGGGTGACTGTACCCGATATATTGGTGACTTCAAGATTGATTTCTGTTTCTGGATTGGGGTCGAATCCAATAGACAGTGTGGCTAGAACGACAAGCCCCAGCACCATCCATTCAGCAGAGGGGGACAGCGATTTGTAGGTCACTGCTACTCTTCCTCGCAAGGCACTTCTTGACGATTCTCGTCGTAGCAGGTTTCATCCTCCTGCTCGTCTCTTTCCTCGCTTCGATCTTCTTCCCCAGAGTCATCCTCGCAAGGCACTTCTTGACGATTCTCGTCGTAGCAGGTTTCATCCTCCTGCTCGCCTCTTTCCTCGCTTCGGTCTTCTTCTCCAGAGTCATCTTCGGAATCGGTTTCGCTCATGTCGCAGTAGTATTTTTCTCGGTCTGGAGCATAGGTCCATGTGCCGCCTTCCTCTTCACATTCCTCTTCCGTCATTTCGGAGTCGCCGTCACTTTCACGATCATCATCCGCATGTTCATCAAGTTCTGCGCATCTTTCTTTGCATTGCTCTTCGGTTCCACCGTTTTCAAGACAATCATCGAAGCATTCCTTGTCACACCCGAGGTCATTTTCATCTGTTTCTTCACCAGTGATCCGGTCGAGGAGTTCTTCACCTATGCAGCCTGCCATAGAACTGGCAATGAGCAAGGTAACCATCAAGAGAATAATACTCTTTGACATGATTTTGGCACCACGGGTAGTGATATAATTTATTCGGGTTAAAAAAGTCAGTTGGCTCAACTAATTTTCTGGATGCGTTCCGGACCGACCCATTCGTCCCAACTTGAATCAAATCCAACATAGTGAATCAGATACTTTGGGCCAGCGACTTCACGAACCAAGGCATCCCACCAACTTTCTTTCCATTCAACCTTGACTTGTTCACCAGCAGAGTAAGGGTTGTTGAACGGGTGATCCTCAGGGGGACTTGTCCAACCTGTTGGACCGACGACATACATTGTGTTCCTCGTTTCGACTCGAGCCGTTGCCCTTTCGTCGTATGTGATGCCAAGGATACTAGATGAACGAACAGGTCCTTCTCCGAGTTTAGGGTGTGCGTATGCATACCCTTTCAGGTTCCCATCGACGATTTCAGCATCACGGATGACGACCTCCGTCTTGTGAAGTATTGGTTCACCCCCACCTTCAGAGCTGATCATGTATTTGGCCAATTCACGGTAATCGATTTCCGAATCCAATTCAATTCCGAGTGTTGCAAACTCTTCTAGAACCTCATCAACAGAAATGGGTTCATCTCCAATTTCTGTGAGAATCTCGAAGTATTTCTGTGCCGTTATAGTTCCAGTGCCATGTTCATCAAAGACTTGGAATGCCTCAATCATTTCTTGTTCAGCCGAGGTGATATTTTCAACATAGTTTTGAACTGCAGCCGAATCCTCTTGCATGGGTTCAATCCGAATCCATTCCACATGGTCTTCCACATCCCCATCATCGAAGTGAATCATGAATGTGTGATTGCCATGCTCAGTTGCAATTTGTCCAGGGTAGTAGTGTCCGTAACTCTTCCAATTGACAAGAACTCGATCCCCCACCTTGTAGGGTGGTGCAGCGGGACGGATTGTTCCTGGCACCGAACCAATCACAACAGCATGCTTTGTTTCTACTCTGGACGACTTGGGGACTTCAATTCGGTATGTCCCATCATCATTGATTCCGACGACCGTACAACGATTCAACCAACGCGCATTGGTTGGGCTGTGATATTCTACGTGATCACCGACGTTGAATGAGGCGGGAAGTTCAACCTCTGGTGTAGGTGGGGCTTGGGGCGCAGTTGGGGCCAGTCCAACCATACCCAGTTGTTGTAGGGCGGTAATGACCGCATTTGTCACCGCAGTGGGGTCATTATTGATGACTGTGCTATGAACAACATCGCCACCGATGACGGAGTCCTGCATGTTGAGTGCCTGTTCACTCGGTGGTGCAGGTTCTGGTTCGGAAGCGGGGGGTGCTGGAATCCATTCACTCCCAGTCCACATAAACTTCCCATCCGGGCTGTAAACCGGATCTACCATAATATTCAGCCCCACTCCCATCTATTTGGAGTCTTCACAGTAGGTTGTTCAAAATGAAGAGGTGGGCATTCCCAGGGTGGACATCCGTTTCACCGCAGGAGAATGCACCCGTATTCTCCACCCCGGTTCTCCACGGCATCATTGGCTTCGGGTAGGGCTGCTCCATTCCTGGCCTGACCTAATCCCCCGATAATTGAATCTCTATTTTCTTCCGAATACAGTTCTCCAAAACCACGATCTCATGAAGGCGAGGCATCTACGTCCACAGATGCGTCCTACGATGCTCGGTTTTGCCGCCCCTGGGCGTTCGGACCGCCATGTTGCGATTTGCGATACAGGGGACGCCAACCCCCCTCCTAGCCCAACATTAGCGCCAATGCGGGCCCATATCAAACCAACGGTCAGGCCTCAGCCTCGTATTTTGATGGACATCCGGTTTTGATTTCATAGGCGTGGATAATCCAACCCTCGCCATTTGTTGCCAATTCACCACGCACAGAGATGGTTTTTCCTTCATCTGCGCCAGTGGGTAAAGAAGTCCCACTGTAATCTATTGTGATGGTTTCACTTTCCCCTTCCAATACCAAGGAATGATTGTCCATATCCAGATTTACAACCGCCCCGTGCAATCGCAATGTTTCACCATCATACTGGTCAGGAGATTGCATCAACTGGTCAACAGACAAATCCACTTCAGGTTCGACGCTGATGAGCATCAAACTCATCAATCCTGCAATTAACCCAAGGGTGACGAGAATGCGAACCCTTTGTTCCAACCCCTCAACTCCGATGTGCGTGTCCGACTGCTTCGGACAGGCTCTGATATCCGTGTGCCTTGAGTTTACGATTTAGACCTTTGTTGATGACCTTCGTGACACTGGGTCCTTCAAACACCAATGCACTGTAGAGTTGCAATAAACTCGCACCGGCTGCAATTTTCTCCCAAGCAGATTCGGCATTGGAAATTCCACCAACACCAATAATCGGCAATTCTCCTTGGGTATGTGCATACAAGAGATGTATGATTGCGGTTGATCTGTTGCGTAATGGTGTACCAGAAAGACCGCCTGTTTGTTTCATAAATTTATCATTTACGGGACGCGAAGTGGTTGTATTGGTGGCAACAATACCTGCACATCCCTGCGCAATAGCGGTGTCAGCTGCAGCGATAATCTGTTCATCGGATAAATCAGGCGATATTTTGACGAGTATTGGTTTTTGGTTAGTGTCTGCGGTATCACCAAGCCGTTGATTGACTGCATTGCATGCTGTGAGTATACGGTCTAATTCCGAACCAGATTGTAATTCTCTTAGATTCGGTGTATTGGGGCTAGAGACATTGACAACAAATAAATCGGCAAATTCCCATAGCCTCTCCATCGTCCCAGCATAATCCTGCTCAGCCTCATCATTGGGCGTAATTTTACTCTTACCAAGATTGATTCCTACCGGTATGGATGCCCACTTCCCCTTTGTTTTCATCCTTTTCAGATGGGCAGCCATAGCTTCTGAACCAGGATTGTTAAATCCCATGCGATTGATGAGGGCATTGTGTTTTGTGCTACGGAACATTCGGGGTTTCGGGTTTCCATCCTGTGGGTGAAACGTGATGCCACCGATTTCAATCCATCCAAATCCAAGGTTTTCCCAGTGGGGGATATTCTCACCTTTTTTGTCCATGCCCGCAGCCAAGCCAACAGGATTCTCAAATGCCAACCCCATCACGTTGGTAGGAACCTCTGGTGAACGGCACATTCCACGTAAGATAGCCCTCAAACCAGGGAGTGACCATCCTCTAACTCCCTTCAGTGCCCTCCAATGCAAAGTTTCGGAACCTAGTGGTAGAACAGCCATCACCGGCCGAATGATTACCCGCCAAAATAGTCCCATTCAAACCAACGGGCTCGGCCGACATCCTTCAAGGGTTCCGTCCCCTCGCGGGGTCAATGGACGGGATGGCACCGTGTATTGCCGAAGCGGCACGACGACTTCTGCGTACCGAAGGCACCTCACTAATCGTCCCTGAGGGTTTGTTTAACGAGGCGCTGAAACTGAGCCTTGCCATCAGTGACGGCATACCAAAAATGATTCGTGAGCCGATGGTGTCGATGGGTTCGAAAAATCTAATCGAAGTTGAAGGGTTATCGCAACTTGGTGGTGATGAGCCACCCTTGTCGATTTGCTGGATTCCAACCGACTTGGTAGATCTTGAATCTGTATGGGGGCTGTGGACACTGCAGATTCATGATTTGATGGCTGCGGGTTACCCTGGTTGTGTAGGGTGCGGTGGACCCGGTTCCGAGGGTATCTGGGATGAAACGGCTTCGCGCGCGCGCGTACGCGTGACCTGAGGGGTTACTACGTAACCCCAAGTGACACTGCCCACTTTGCAATTTAGCGCAGCGTTTATTGGGGGCTCAGTGCCGGACCTCGACAGGATGGGGATAACATGGATCTACTGATTGTTGAATCTGGTGCTAAGTCAAAGACTATTCAGAAGTACCTCGGTAAGGGGTGGATTGTCGCAGCGTGCAATGGCCATGTTAGAGATCTTCCAAACAGTCGAACCAAGAATGGAAAGAAGGCAATGTGGGCCTCGACAGTGGATAAATTGCCACAGCCCCCGTGGGAGTGGACTGAAAATTCAGAGCGCCACATCGGTAGATTGTTGACAAAGGCCAAAGATTCGAATGTTGAGAACATTTACATCGCAACTGACCCTGATCGCGAGGGTGAATTCATCGCTTGGCAATTGGTTCAAATTTTCGCTGAAAACGGTTTCACTAATATTTCCCGTGTCACATTCAATGAAATCACCAAAAAAGCGGTTCAAGCTGCCATCGATGTAGGTGGAGATGTCAACCAGAATTTGGTTTCCGCGGCAATGGTTCGTCGATTCATGGACCGGCTTGTCGGGTTCCGTGCTTCGAAATTCAGCCGTTCTTGGTCATTGCCTGCCATGGGACGTGTTCAGACTCCGACGCTTGGCTTCATCGTCGACAAAGAATTGGAACGCGAAGCGTTCGTTCCACAGCCGTATTTCGCTGTTTATGCAGATGCCGGTGGCCTTCGATGGAATGCTCGCTTCCACGACAAGGGTGACACCGATGCATGGGTGGATGACAAGGGGAAATTCAATTCTGAGCGAACCAACGACTCCGAATTAGCCACTAATGCGTATACTGCGGTTGAAAGTGGCCTCACGCTTACCACGGTTCAACCGAGCCAATACAAACGCAACCCCGACCCTCCATTTACCACAGATACTCTTCTGATGAAAGCGGGTTCTGAGATGAGTTGGAATCCAAGGCGGACGATGAAAATCGCAGGGGAATTGTACAATGCAGGTCACATCACCTACATGCGGACAGACTCAACCCGGACCAATGCGGGGGCACGTG
>CAWVWT010000038.1:0-9239 GCA_963934015.1 uncultured Candidatus Poseidoniales archaeon | reverse complement strand
AGGGGCCCGGTACCAACCACTGGACCACCAATTAGGGGCCCGGTACCAACCACTGGACCACCAATTAGGGGCCCGGTACCAACCACTGAACCACCAACACAACATGAAGTAGATTTTGGATTTTCTCAAGTTCAAACCCCGGCAGAATTTTCAATAATTCTGCAGAACGAATCAAAACCTCTTGAGGGGATAACTAGCATAGGTCCACCACCTAATTCCCAGGGCGAAATTGCAGATGATGGATATGAATGGTTTGTATTTGAAAATAAATGGTATTGGAGAGTACCCAATACAATTGATTGGAACCAATTTGAGTAACCGATACACCCAATTCACCCCTGAATGGGTTGCACACCCACTCTAGAATAGAATAGAATGAGTTCAAGAACAACCGCGCCAACGCCCGAATATGCCCGACGATAAAGGCTGGATTGTTGTGCGCGGTGCGCGTACACATAACCTCCAAAATATCGACGTGAAAATCCCCCGGGGGAAGTTCGTTGTTGTTTCTGGGGTCTCCGGGTCGGGAAAATCTAGCCTTGCTTTCGACACATTATATGCGGAGGGCCAACGTCGTTACGTGGAGAGTTTGAGCTCATATGCAAGACAATTTCTTGGTCAGATGAAGAAGCCTGATTGTGATAGTATTGAGGGACTGTCCCCCTCCATCAGCATTGATCAGAAGCAAGGTAGTCACAACCCCCGATCAACAGTGTCAACAGTAACAGAAATCATGGATTACTTACGATTACTATGGGCTCGAATTGGACTACCACATTGTCCTGAATGTGGTATTGAGGTTGCCCGCAGAACGGTTCAAGAAATCGTTGACGATGTAATGTGGTATTACGAAGGCCATGGAATTTTAGTATGGTCGCCGGTAATCAGAGACCGAAAAGGCACACATGCGGATTTATTCGCCAATCTGGCCGAACAAGGATACTTATCAGGCCAAATAAATGGCCGAGAAGCAGAATTCGAATCTCCACCAACACTTGAAAAAAACCTCCGGCACAATGTCGATGTGAGGATTGACCGCATGCGACTCAGTCGCTCGAACCGTCAACGACTAACGGAGGCAATAGAATCAGCCCTCCAGTTGGGTGGTGGCGGATTGGCCATAGAATCCTTTGAGGTACCCAAATCTGGTACCAAATTATCCGAGGGATCTAAAGCCAATGAAACGGCGATTGGCACCATTACTCCTTATTCGGAAGAGTTTGCTTGTCCCACCCACGGCGCCTTTCTACCTGAGATGAGTCCCCGAATATTTTCTTTCAACAATCCGTTGGGGGCTTGCCCTGAATGCCAAGGATTGGGGGTCCAACGTCGCTTTAGTCACGATTTGTGTATTGACGAAAGAGCCACCATTGATGAAGGGTGTGTTTACCCATTTCGCAGATCGATGATGTCAGGTTGGTACAAATCGGTGATGCGGCAAACCTTCGATCATTATGGATTAGACATCCATACTCCAGTACAAGACCTTGATGATGACGCACGAGATATTCTTCTATGGGGCAGTGGTTCAACATCAATCCAGTACGAATTCATAAGCAAAAAAGGGTCATCGTATCAAATGAATCGCCCATGGGAGGGTGTTTTTGGACGGCTAGAAAGAACCTTCACAGAAACTACCAGTGAACGAACTCGAAACAGACTCTTGTCATACATGACCGACGAACACTGCCTTTCATGTAATGGTGCAAAACTCAATCCAGCCGTTCGGGGTGTGATTGTTGGCGGGACAAACCTTCCTGCATTCAATGGGGCTAGTACTCTCGACGCTCTCGCAATCACTCAAATTTGGTCAACTGGAAAGATCGATGCAAAATTCTGGAAGGAAATTGAGCGAACACCACCAACCATGGAAAATATTCGAGCACTGAATGAAAGAGAGATGTTCATTGGCCGCGAGATTATCAAAGAAATAGCCAACCGTTTACGCTTCCTGGCCCTTGTTGGGTTGGACTATCTAACATTAGACCGCCGAGCAAACACCCTCTCGGGTGGTGAAAGTCAGAGAATTCGCTTAGCCACCCAAATCGGTACGCGACTTACAGGGGTGATGTACGTCCTCGATGAACCCAGTATTGGCCTCCACAGTCGGGACAATGCGCGCCTACTTTCCACACTTCGAGAGTTATGCGACCTCGGCAACACCCTCATTGTCGTTGAGCATGATGAAGCCACCCTCCGTCAAGCTGACTGGTTGGTAGATATTGGCCCCGGTGCTGGTAAAGCAGGAGGGAGGATAGTATCCAGTGGGTCATTCAAGAAATTATTGAAGTCTAAAGAAAGTATCACAGGAGCCTACTTATCTGGTAAATTATCCATCCCAATTCCGAAAGAACGCGTCACACCAAATGGACAATCAATCCATATTTGTGGCGCGCGCCTCAATAATTTACAAGATATCGATGTGGAGATTCCACTGGGTTGCATGGTCGCAGTAACTGGTGTATCTGGTAGTGGAAAAAGTAGTTTAGTTACAGGAACATTGGCACCGGCATTACAACGAGATCTCAATGGTGCAGAAACAACACCTGGCCCACTTCACAGTATTACCGGCCACGAAGAATTAGACAAAACCATTGTGATCAACCAAGCCCCAATTGGCCGCACACCTCGTTCTAACCCTGCCACCTACACAGGAGTCTTCACCCCCATTCGCGAACTCTTTTCACAAACCCCACTTTCACGTGAACGCGGTTACGCACCCGGTCATTTTTCATTCAATGTCAAAGGGGGTCGCTGCGAAGCGTGCAAAGGTGGAGGTTCAATCAAACTCGAGATGAACTTCCTTCCAGATGTATGGGTCACATGTGAGATTTGCAAAGGCGCCCGTTACACCCGAGAGACACTCGAAGTCAATTGGAAAGGCCGTACAATTTCAGACATTCTCGGCATGAGTGTAGCCGAAGGGGTGGAATTCTTCGCTCATCAACGTAAAATACACAGGATTCTAAAGACACTCGACGATGTCGGCCTAGGCTACATCCGATTGGGTCAACCAGCTACCACGCTATCGGGTGGCGAAGCACAACGAGTCAAATTGGCAACAGAACTCCATCGTCCAGCACACCGCCCCACAGTATACATCCTCGATGAACCAACAACCGGCCTTTCGATGGCAGATGTAGACCAACTCATCCAAGTGCTACTTCGAATTCGGGAAAATGGGCACACTGTCATCATTATTGAGCATAATTTAGATGTCGCAAAGTCCGCAGATTGGATTATAGATTTAGGGCCAGAAGGCGGTGACAGCGGCGGTGCTGTGGTTGCAATTGGAACCCCCGAAGAGGTTGCTAGCAACCTACAAAGTTACACCGGCCAATTCCTTTCTGCACAACTCAACAAACCATGAACCCCTTCCGGTTTGTTCAAAGACGGCCATCAAAAGCCGCCCCCCCTAGGGGGAGGCGAATGAGTAGGTTGCCAGTGCACTTGATTGAGGTCACACCTCGAGAATTGCCCGGCCTTCAGGACACAAGGGGCGAGGGTATACGCAACATGCTCTCAGCAGACCATGGTCTTTCAGTTGGCAAGGTACGCTCGATTACAGGCTACCAAGTCAAGTCTAATCTCGCTTCAGGAGAATTACTCCAAAGTTTGCAGGATTTATTTACAGATCCCATCATTGAGTTGGGTGTCGCGAACCAAAGCCTCCTCGATGACAACTCATTATTTCCAGATCAACCAGAACTTGCCATTATGGTTGGATTCAAACCAGGGGTTACAGACAACGCAGCTCAAGCAGCGCTCGATGGATTAACCACATTATTTCCCAACCAAAGTGACGCTCAAATTGCAACTACCATGACATACTTATTCTGGGATATTCCCCCTGGTACCGACGCTGTGTGGTTGGCAAACACACTACACAACCCAATGATTGAACGGGCAGCCATGGCTAACGCTGAGCATTGCTCAAACGCAGTTTGGCCGCAATTGCCATTCCCCAACCGTCCAGTGATTGCGTTTACCCCTCCAGCCACAATCGATCTTGAGGTTGATGATGAAACTCTGATTAAAATTTCAGAAGATGGTCTTTTAGCCTTGAATTTGGAGGAGATGCAAGCCGTACAATCGCATTATCGAAATCCAGTGATACAAGCTACAAGAGGAGCCCTGGGGTTACCTCCATCAGCTCCCACCGACGTTGAATTAGAATGTCTAGCGCAGACTTGGTCTGAGCACTGCAGCCACAAGATATTCGCTGCGAAAATTCACCACGTGGATACCGAAACTGGAGAGGATAGTGAAATTAATTCATTGTTTAAAACCCACATTATGCAGCCGACATTGGATATGCAAAAACGAGTAGATTGGTTGTTGAGTATTTTCCACGATAATTCGGGTGTCATCGAATGGACGGACGATTGGAGTCTTTGCATTAAAGCCGAAACACACAATTCACCAAGTGCTCTTGATCCGTTTGGTGGTGCAATGACGGGCATTGTCGGTGTGAATCGTGACATACTTGGAACTGGATTGGGCGCCCGCCCTATTGCCAACATGGATGTATTTTGTTTTGGCCCACCAGATTATGATGGTGACTTACCGGGTGGTCTTTTCCACCCATCCCGGGTTCTGCGTGGTGTACACGCGGGCATCCGTGCAGGAGGTAATGAATCAGGAATCCCTACAGTAAATGGGGCAATTGTGTTTGATGATCGGTATATCGGCAAACCTCTCGTTTACGCAGGCACAGTCGGCATCATGCCACGATATCTACCAGACGGGCGTGAAAGCCACGACAAGACTCCGGCAGCCGGCGACATCGTCTACATGCTTGGGGGACGTGTTGGTAGTGATGGGATACACGGCGCTACTTTTTCCAGTTTAGAATTGACAGAGGAGAGCCCTAGCAGTGCAGTACAGATCGGTGACCCCATCACTCAGAAAAAAATGGTGGACATGGTCCTCGAAGCCCGAGATGCCGGACTAATCCAAGTAATCACTGACAATGGCGCAGGCGGACTTTCGAGTAGTGTAGGGGAGATGGCAGAACTCACTGGCGGTGCAGAATTAGATCTAGGTGTTGTGCCGCTCAAACAACCAGGGCTTTCATCGTGGGAAATTCTCGTATCGGAGAGCCAAGAGAGGATGACTGTCGGAGTGAGTGAAGCAAACATCCCCGCCTTTGAGACCCTAGCCGCATTACATGAGGTCGAGGCAACGGCAGTGGGCGTATTCACCAACAGTGGTGCATTCATTGTAAAACACGGAGAGGCAACAGTGGCCCACCTTCCAATGGATTTCATGCATGAGGGATGCCCTCAACTGAACCTTGAGAGTGAGTGGAAACCACCCGTACATCAAAATCCAAATTATCCCACCGTAGATGAAAGTGAGATGGGTAAAATTCTACAAAGAATTCTCGCAAGACCAAATGTTGCAAGCAAGGAATGGTGGGTACGCCAATACGACCACGAAGTTATTGCCCAATCAGTCATCAAACCATTTTGTGGCGTCAATCATGACGCACCTGGCGATGCTGCCGTCATCGCCCCCCTTCATGGAGATACGCGCGGCGCGGTAGTAGCCTGCGGCATTGTTCCGCGATATTCTGATATCGACGCTTACGCGATGACAGCCGCAAGTATCGATGAAGCGGTCCGGAATGCGGTCTGTGTGGGTGTTGATTTGGATAAAATCGCAGGTCTTGACAACTTTTGTTGGCCCGACCCAATCGAAAGTGAGAAAACTCCTGACGGTAGATTCAAACTTGCACAATTGGTTCGCAGCAATCGCGCATTGGATGATGTTTGCAGAGCTTACAATTTACCATGCATTTCCGGAAAAGATTCAATGAAAAACGATGCAAAACTTGATGGTAAGAAAATCAGCATTCCACCAACCTTACTCTACACCGTTCTCGGTGATCACCAAGACGTTCGAAAGGCAGTATCTAGTGATTTCAAGGATAAAGGGGACGCGATTTATTTGCTCGGCGAAACACATCAAGAATTGGGCGCAAGCGAGTTGAGCTACATGCTCGCTGAAGAAACAGGCGGGGGTATTGGCAACGATGTACCACAGATCGACACCACCCGCAACCTGACTCTCTATCGCGCATTGACTGCTGCTATGGACAGAGGATTGGTTCGCAGTGCGCACGATTGCAGCGACGGGGGCCTCGCCGTTGCCGTTGCAGAGTGCTGTTTCGGATGCGATGGAGCGACTACAATCAATATTGATGCGTTGACCGCGAACGGTACGGATACATGGGGCATATTGTTTGGAGAATCCTTGGGTAGAATTCTTGTCTCAGTGAAACCTGAACATACCAGTGAATTTGAGGCCGCCATGGCAGGGAATGCCCTTGCCAACATTGGAATGGTTGGTGATAAGAAAACGTTGAAATTCACTCTTGGTGGGAAACCGATTCTTAAAGCAAATTTATCCAAACTTTTGGATTCATGGAAGGACACACTGAACATGGGAGGTGGACATTGATGGCAGACACCGTCCGCGTCGCAGTCCTGTATGGGTTTGGTATCAACTGTGATCACGAAACAAAAGCAGTATTCGAAATGGCGGGCGCTGAAGCTGAGCGTATTCATGTGAACGAATTGGTCAATGGTGACAAAACCCTTGCAGATTACCACATCATGGCCGTTCCAGGTGGTTTTTCATTTGGCGATCACCTTGGCAGTGGAAGATTACTCGGTAACCGTTTACGTTTTGGCATCAGAGAAATGGTCCAAGATTTCGTCAAATCAGGTAAACTAGTAATTGGTATTTGTAATGGTTTCCAAGTATTAGTCAAGATGGGCTTACTCCCTGGAGACGAAGCAGTT
This sequence comes from uncultured Candidatus Poseidoniales archaeon, assembly GCA_963934015.1. Taxonomy (GTDB): domain Archaea; phylum Thermoplasmatota; class Poseidoniia; order Poseidoniales; family Thalassarchaeaceae; genus MGIIb-P. The sequence goes on along the minus strand of CAWVWT010000038.1, from coordinate 2,430 downwards.
AGTTTGACCCAGACAGCGAGTTTAACATTGAATAATACTGGACATTATGAAGACCGCTGGGTCCATCTTGAATTTGATCCAAATAGCCCCTGTGTATGGACTCGGGGCCTTGAACGGATGCGCGTACCTGTGAGACATGGGGAAGGAAAATTCGTCACGACAATCGATGCAAACCTCAACCAGTGGGCCGAGACCGGTCAACTTGTGGTTCGTTACGTAGATTCCAATGACGCATACCCTAGTGCGGGAGACGAACCCTTACCGTTCCCGATATGTCCAAACGCGAGTATGCGTAATATCGCAGGCGTTTGTGACCCGACAGGGAGGGTGTTCGGATTGATGCCCCACCCCGAAGCGAATCACAGTACATGGTTGGGTGCAACATGGACTCGTGAAATGCCAGAGCACGGAGAGGGTGAAGGGATGGCAATTTTCCACAATGCCGTCAATTTCGCTAGAGAAAATCTCTGAGGTCAACCCTTCTGCCGGGGCAGTACTGAACGCTCACGGCCCCGTTCCTACCAACAAATTGGACTAAACCTCCAATATCCTTGGAATTATAGGCGGGCTTACCTAACCGAGTGGCATGCAACCCCAACAAGGCCAAATGGTTCAGGGTTTCACAGACCCACAAGCCGCAGCACAACCAACAATGGTCGGTGGACAATACGTCCTCACAGTTCCTCAACAATCCCCCGCACCCACTTGGATGGGCGTCCTCATGATTTTATGGGGCCTCATGTGGACAGTTCTTGGGTCATTAGAACTCTTTAGTGATCCCGCGCCCGAAGGGATTTGGCTCGTACGTCAAGCAGTTGCCATCGTGGCCTCTATCGCAATCGGTGTGGGCGGCTTCCTCACATTCCAACGCAAGAAGATGGGTGTTTGGATTGGTCTTGCTGCAGTCGGCCTGAGTACCATTATGGGAATTGTCGCATCGATGTCATCGGGCTCAGAAGTGGGCGGCGTCGGCGGAGATATTTGTGGCGGCCTTGGAATCATCTTCTTCATCATGCTGGGTGGATTCTGCTCATTGATGATAGCCATCCCACTGATGGCTACAGGTAGTAACCTAGAGTGATTGATCAATCACCGAGAAGGTCGTCAAGACCCTCTACTGCATCACTGAGTTTGTCTCGCTTGGCCTTGCGCTTGGCAACGTGCACATCAGCCAGAATATCCTGTAACTCTTCAGGTTCATCTTGTACGGCCACATTGGCTGCGACTCGATCTGTCAATGTTGTATCTTCACCAGGTCGATCCGAACGATCTACCTCCTCAATTTCCCGACTCGGAACAGTTCTTTGTCCAACATTTTCTTCGATGACTTCGCCAATTCCATCCGACATTGAACGAGCGGATTGGACACTGGGCGGCACATCTTTCCATGGATTCTGATTGGCCATATCGCGAATCAGGGAACCCTTCGGACGAGCCTTAGCGGCCGCAAACAACGCATTGATTTCTTCCTGTGTAGGCGCTACACGCGGACCCTCATGCTCACCTAACAATCGAACATATCCTCGTAAGACTGGCCCGTGAACACTATCGTGATCATATCGTTGAGGATTCGACATCATTGCCAACAATTCTTGGCCCCAACGCGACACTACATCATCCCCCTTTGCGAGCCGCTCGCGCACCCTTCCATGCTGCGTGATACAAGATTTACAACGGGCTAAACCCACATCATCCGGTGCATCACACATTAAGCAGCAAACGGCGAGCCCCATATCGCTCATCGCACGCCGAGGCAGTGACATCAATTCGGTACGAACAGACCCCACGCATGAAACATCCCCATCCACGAACCCTCAAAGGGTAGCATTCATTCCAAGTGATGGTGGCCATGAACGATTCCCGCGAACCTCGTACAGATTTAGTCGAGGATGATCCCTTTGCGAAGTCCGTACGACCTATTTCTCAGGCCAGGGTTAGGGATGATGGTAATTGGCGTAAACAAACCGGCCCAAGGGTTGTTCAGGTTCAGTTCAGTCCATTCAATCAAGGATTCACTCAGGCATATCGCCCCGCACCCGTTTTGCATACAGGATCATTCTGGCATTTTTCCAAGACTGAGATTAGAGACCTCACAATCTCACTCGCGGCATTTTCACTCGGGCTTTCATTCATGTTTCATGGTGGTATTCTTGGTGGAATGCTTAGCTTTGGTTCTAGCCTCCTACTTTCAGTTCCACTGTTTTTTCTTTTAGGCTTGATTGCATTCGGCCCGGCTTTCATCATTCACGAATTGGCCCACAAATTTGTTGCACGCCATTATGGTTGCTGGGCTGAATTTAGAGCAGATCCAGCCGGTTTGAAAACAGGTGTAGCCATTGCTTTCTTCATCGGCTTTTTGTTCATGGCGCCGGGCGCAGTCATGGTTGCAGGGAATGTAAACCGAAGACAGAATGGTATGATTGCCTTGGC
>CAWVWT010000037.1:0-9498 GCA_963934015.1 uncultured Candidatus Poseidoniales archaeon | reverse complement strand
GAGGGGGTTTTGATAACCACTTACAACACGTCACAATTGGAAAGCGTCTGTATCGACCCACTGTATATCCTTGTGACATACGCTTCACGCGTCGGTACCCTCTCATGATACGCCTGTACGAACGGTATACAGAGGGTTTGAGCAGTTTACTTTGGACTGACAAGGTTTACTATTGACACAGAAAAATTAGGTTCAATCAATAAATTGAATTACAATCATCGCTAGCATGAAATGAGACGACGTTTGTTTCTCGTTAGAGGGTAATCGATGAATGATGGTAACAAATTGCGTATCTCCGATAGTGTAATTACCGGAGATGTCACAAATATAACTCAAACAAATCGGATTATTTGCGAGAATTGTAAGGCCGAAGGAAATCTCGTCATTTTTACATGTTCTGAACCCGATTGTAACAATAAGTTTTGTGAATATTGTAAAAATGCAGATGAGCCCCAAAAATGCAATTCATGTAGTTATAACCCTGGAGACTTTGAAGGTATCACCGACCTTTGGGGTTGATACAGATAAGCGACATATCATTTCCATGAAATCGCAAGGGCTCTATCAAACCCCTCTTGACATTATGGAGAAGTACAATGGGTGTTCAGTCCCCCAGTACACTCGCTACCCATCCATGAGATGCCTGTTGGATGGGTCAGGTGGTTGTTACGACTGAATGGAATCAATCAATTCATTATCAAGTCAAGAGTTAGAATAACAATAAATGGTACAACTATCCACTTGGCGTAACTTAGATATGCTTTGCCAAATCCTTTGGAAAGGTTGCCATCTCCCATGAATTTCCTATATATTTCTCATATAATAAATTACAGGAAAATAGGGTCATTATTTTCAAAAACCTCCAGTTTAAAGTATAAACCAATCTATTCGGATAAGTTGCAAGGGGTAATCCGAAACCCCTTTGCATTTTATTTTCCGATACAAAGGGGATTCAGTGGGTCGATACAGACGCTACCCATGCGACACCCGTCGTTTCAAAGGGGGACCCTTACGATACTATTGACGGGCCGAAAATTATAGTCGTCCCCACATTGGGTTCAGCATGGCATGGTGGGAGGGCTTGCATGGTAGCCACAAGTACGAACACCAGCGTGCGGTCAAAAAGGACAAGAAGGCGGCCGACAAGGAGACGAAGAAATCCTACTTCGGAAGCTGGAACCCTTATACGAACATCAAGCCATACATCCAACTGAAAGTTTTCATCTGCCTCAACATACCATTCTTGGGTTGGGTAGTATACAATCATCTCGCAGGAAACTGGCCAGATTCTGGTGGCCCATTCGCACTGGTAATATTCGCGGCGATTGTAGGTGTGCCGATCTACTATATCGGCGCGGCATTATGGTTGGTTCAACCGGGTTATTCCCATCCAGGGGCGGTCGATCTCGAATGCCCAGGATGCGGCCACGGCGGAAAGCCAGGGCAGGATTCCAAGGGTCATGCGGAGAACTTCTTCGCATTCCTCTGGAATCGTGTCTCACTCATACGCTGCCCAAAATGTAGTTTAGAATTTGAAATCGAAAATATGTCACAATTCGGGTGGCCCTATGATGACGAACCGCATCCCGGGGAGAAGTACGGCGACTCCTCGAAGATTCGCGTCAAGCCGAAAGTTCCGTTCCGCTTTGGCAGTTTCATCCTGAAGAAACAACCCAGATTCCACTCGCAGCATTACGAACTGATCAAGGTCGGTCCAATCGCCGCCCTTCTCGTCGGAGTACCGTGGTATTCCGGCTATCTCACTGAAACCTTGATGCTACTCGCCATCACTGTCTGTTTCAATCTCTTTGTTTGGAGGCATGAAGCTCTTCAAGGGGTTCGTGAGGAAGCTGTCGGGATATTAGAAGACTTGGAGATTATGCCGAAAGACTACGTGCCAGCATGGTGGAAAACACTGATCATCAATATTGTATTCGTCATCATCGGAATTGTCGTATTGTTTGTAGCTCCTGAGATATTCGATATTTCGACGGGTTGACTTTGGAAACAAGTTTGAGTTCCGAATAACTGAATATGGATAATTTGCATGGTATATCCGAATACCCATTGAAACAAGGATTACGCCATATGATTGTTGAGCCATTGGTCAAATCCGGCTTTGGGCATAGCGCCCGTTTTTTGATCGATAGGTTGACCATTGTGGAAGAGAACTAGATACGGGATTCCTCGAACACCAAACCGACCTGGTGTCAATGGATTCACATCTGTGTTGACCTTTGCAATTGTGAGGTTTTCTCTTTCAGCGGCGATTTGATTTAGCACAGGAGCAATCATCTTGCAAGGTCCACACCATGGGGCCCAAAAATCAACAAGAACCCACTCATTTCCGGTCGTTACCGCTTCAAAATCAGCATCTGTTGCTTCAATGAGATTGCCTACCATATAGTCACCATCCGTCGCGTTTTATTGACGTCCTATCAACCTGATGCATCTCAACTTCATAGGTCAAGACTTGAGAACCGAGTTCCCCTCCCTGCCTTTAGGGGCCCGTCACGTGATTATCACACCAAGCATTCTAACCGCAGATTTTTGTGAACTCGGAACGACCATGGATGCGGCGATTGCAGCCGGTATAGAATGGATTCATCTCGATGTGATGGATGGTAACTGGGTAAGCAATCGAACCATCACGTTCGGGCCGGCTCTCATCAAGAGCATTAGGGAGCGTGTCGGTCCAGATATTTTCGTCGATTGCCATCTAATGGTCACAAATGCGGAAGAAAATTGGGAACAATATGTCGATGCAGGAGTTGACATCGTCATATTTCATGTTGAAGTGGTGGAAGATATTCCAGCCCTCATCGATAACTTGCACGCACGCGGATGTCAGGCAGGTGCAGTACTCAATCCAGCCACACCAGCATCTGCAATACTCCCACATCTTGCAAATTTAGATATTGTTCTTGTGATGAGTGTAGTCCCTGGCAAAGGTGGCCAATCTTTCATGTCTGAGATGGAAGGAAAAACTCGAAAATTTCGTGCGGCTATCGATGCTCAAATCGCATCGGGTGGACGTGTTACAAAACTGATGATTGATGGTGGGGTCAAAGCCCATAATGTGGCGCAGGTGGCCGAATGGGGTGTTGAAGTTGCCGTTGTTGGTTCAGGGCTAATCAACGACAAAGGAACGATTGCTGAGAACCTCGCTGAGATTCAGCTGGCTCTCGGCGCTTGAAAAGGGTTCAAGAAGAATGGAGAGGAGGGAGGGATATGCCAACCGTCGATTGGATGGAGGACGAGGTCCGCAAGGCGGTTCCAGATGCCATTGAAATCACCATTGTCGATTTGACTGGTGGCCAAGATCACTTCCATGTTCGGGTGGTTAGTCCTACCTTTGAGGGCATGCGACCATTGCCTCGTCAGCGCATATTACTCAGTCACTTGAAACCGTATATTCCATCTGAAATTCACGCATTAGATCTCAAGTGTTTGACACCTGAGCAAGCGATGGATGATGATGGTGAAGTATTCCATCCGCACCCCAATCGCCGTAGTGATGCTGAATTTGTAGGAATAAATATTCGTAATAAAGAGGAATAAATATGACTGAATTTAACTGGACACCTGATGAATTATCTGAACTTGTGAATACAAATCGCCTCGTACTCTTCATGAAGGGTACCCCTGAAATGCCACAATGTGGTTTTTCAAATCGGGCCGCTCAGGTATTGAAAGCACTTGATGAACCGTTTGTAAGTGTCAATATATTGACAGATTCACGCGCTATACCAAGTGTTTGTGAGTGGGCTGATTTCCCGACGATGCCGCAGATTTACGTTCATGGTGAACTGATTGGCGGCTCTGACATTGCCCTTGAGATGTATGAATCGGGTGAGCTTCAAGAGATGCTCGCCGATGGTAAATCAGAGTAGGTGAACCCACGATGCCGGTCGGTACCGACCGTCGTGCGATGCTAATCGCTCTAACTGGAGCAGCCATCATATCGTTTTCACCAGTGCTGTATATTTATTCAGATACGAATCCATCGACTGGCGCTTTCTTTAGAATGCTTTACGCTCTACCCGCACTGGCGTTGCTTGCAATTCTTGTGCGAAAGGCAGACACCCGCTCCTCACGTACACGATGGGTAGCTTTCGGAGCCGGCCTCATTCTCGCACCAGATATGTTATCCTATCACATTTCAATGATTTTCATTGGCATCGGTATTGCCACTCTCATCGGGAATTCGCAGGTTATCATTGTCACTTTAGTATCTTGGAAATTGTTTGATGAGAAGCCAAACCCCGCCATCCTCATATCTCTCCCAGTCGTTATGATTGGACTGGCGCTTATTTCAGGAATCGCAGATTCAGATCCATATGGCGAAGATCCGGTTAAAGGAGTCATATTTGGTGTCATGACGGCATTATTTTACTCTGTATTTCTCATCGTATTCAGGTATTGCAACAGGGAATTGGCCCCCGTATCATCGGTACAATTCGATGCTACTGCGGGTGCCGCTCTTGGCTTGCTAGTTCTCGGCCTCCTTCCACTCAGTAGTGTAGCGATTGAACCGATTGATTTCCAACCAACTTGGCCGGGTCACGGTTGGCTCATGCTACTTGCGTTGCTATCCCAAGTTGGTGGGTGGCTGGCCGTTGCCTACGCACTCCCCCGCCTCCCGGCCGCCCACACATCCTTCGCAATCCTGATACAACCAGTGCTAACTTTGGTCTGGGGTTTCATTATCCTCAATCAAGATGGCCATTCTCCGTACCAGATTATAGGAATATTTCTGGTTTTAGCTTCCATCATATCGGTGACCCTCTACGGTTCTACAACATCAATCGAGCCGCGTGAAGTTCTCTCTGAAAGTGAGGTTTTTGAATAAAGTCTCCATGCTTCAATCGTTGAAGAGATCAATACCACCGCCGCGCCGATGATTGCAGCGAATGCGACTTTTTCTGCAGGAAAATGCGCACCGGGAATCATCACCCAACATGCGATGAAATCTGCAATAATTCCGAACCACAATAGTGCTGCGTACCGCAGTGGTTGTTCACTCACTTGAATCAGGGTCAATGGAACACTGGCGAAGAGTGCTAGAATCCAAGCCACCAGCAACCAAGAGAACACTACGGTTGCCTTGTCTGCATAATCTGGAAATACAGCACTGATCGCTTGCATCCCAATAAATCCACCAATGAAGAATCCAGGAATCGCTGCAATGCCGATGAGAACTATCGCACGTTTTGCACGGTGCCACAATTTATCCACTTCACCCCTGACTTCGCCGAACCACGACAGCATCACTGCACGGATCGATAAGATAGGGGCGTAACCTGCAATAAAAGCGAGCCAAGCGATCTGAAATATTTCGACTTGTGTGGTCGTTGACAGCACTCCAAGCATCAGTTTCTCGATTCGAACATTGACCACCAGCGCAATTGCAGCCAGCAAGAAAGGAAGGCCAAGATTGATCAGCGCCCACTCATCTGCTTTTGAAGTATCAAGTTCCACACCATTTTCCACCGAAGAAAGACGCCGTTCACCCAATCGAATGGCGATGAGCATCGCTCCGAGTGGACCGAATAAGGTGGCGAGTGCGAGAGCGATGGGGTGGGCTCCGAATTGCCATGCTGCCAAAATAATACCGGCCGCAGTTGCTCCACGATCAACAAATCGAACGAGTGCCTCTTGGCGAGACTCCCCCAAAGATCGCAAGGCAGCACGGTGTGCATAGGTCAGAATTTGAACGCAGGCTGAGAGGGCGAGTATGAGTGATGCCACGAGCCAAGTGGTGGAATCCCCAACCCACAACCACCCAAGGATACCCCCTGTTGCAATGATTGGGAGTGCAAAACGGATTTGGATGCGTAGGCACCGATGGACCAGATCATGTGTATGTGAACCAAGTCGTTCTCCATCACGGCCAATAACTGTTGGTAGTCCTAAATCGACAATGGTTGCCGTCACATAGAATAAATCGAGGAGTAGAACCCATCGTCCATAATCACCGTCGGTAAAGGTCTGAGTCAGGACGATATGAACCGCGATACCAACAACAAGCGCCGCTATATCCGCGGTAGACAGCCAGAGCGTATCGCGCTCAAGTCGAACTTTTCGCTTCAATGCTTCACCTCGAGCAGCATTGCGTGTAGTTGCTCTGTACAGATTTCCCAAGTCATGCTTTGTTCAGATTCTTTACGTGCCAAAACACCCAACCTTTGCCGCTCTTCAATGGGTAATTCACACAATGCATGTAATGCTGTTTTACAAGCCACATCATCGCCAAGTGGAACCAAAGTCAGCCACTCTGCACCACGATATTGTTCTAGACTGCTAACATCTGAAGCAACCACTAACAATCCAGCAGCGGCAAATTCAGCTACTTTTAGCGGGGATGCATATTTCCAAACATCACGATTGGGAAGATGCATAACACCAATGTCAGCGCAGGCCAAACGTGATGCAACTTCACCGGCACTTTCGACACGAGTCATCTTTGACAATCTACCCGAATCATTTCCCTCACCAAAGAGAAGGAGATTTACACCCATCGTTGTTAAACGATGAAGTTCTCGTGAACGATCGAGTGATCCATGACAAACGACGAGTGGATTATCATTCATCGTTGCGATTTCAAATGTAGTTAGATCTACGCCTGCAGGGACAATTGAAGAGGGCCCATCCCACTTCTGGGATTCAGCCATGTATGTACTTTTGACAGCTCGTCCGGAACTTTGTGAACGCGCGATATCCCATGCCTTGTTGTACTGTTTTCTTTGAAACCACCCAATCACACCTGAAGATACAGGGGGGCTTCTGTCCATCATAATCCATGGTAATTTTTTCTTTTTCAGTATATCAGCAGCACCTTCAACTCCAGTCCATTCAACAATCACGACAGAAAACGAATCTAAGTCAATAGTGCGTAGTGTAGATGAAACACTTTGGGTAAAACTTCGATGGCCTCTACCAAGCTTGTTTGAGCGTTCAACACGATAATCGCCATCAGGACTCATGAATTTAACATCCCAATCCCGGGATTCAAGCGCTGATGAAACCCCCACTCGAGATGTTGAAGACATCTCAGATAGACGACGATGGGTAATCCATAGGAGTTTCAACTTACCACCTCATTGTACAGTTTTCCCCATAGGGGAATGACCTGATTCAAGCTGTATATCTCTGCTTCATCTGGACCAGAAGTAGCCATTTCATCCCAAGTATCACCATCCAACATTTTCTTCATGGCCTCGGAATATGCAACCGCAGTCGTTTCAACGATTACCCCTGATTTCTCAAATACTCCTGTGCTGGCTTCCGATGCCAAAACCGGCATGCCTCGTGCCATGGCTTCGATTACAGCCATCGAGAGTCCTTCCCATTTTGAGGGTGAGAGTAGCGTTCCACAGGTTTCCATAAGGTGTTCCTTCTCATCCCCGTCAACCCAACCATGGCCTACGATCCCAGTTTCATTGTGATCAATTCCAGTGAGATGTAGGGTTACATCCAACCCTTCACCGCGCAATATTTTTGTCGCTTCCATCGCAATTGCTTGCCCTTTCATGGGATTTGAGCGCCCCATCAAGAGAAATTGCATTCGGTCTCTTTTTGTCGAGACCGATACATTTGGTACAGGATTTGGAATTACGCTTGATTCACTCAGCCAGGGGGATAATCGTTTTTGCCAGAGATCGGTGAGAACGACCGTATGTAACGTTGAGCAGATTTGATGAACTTCAGGTCCGCGTTCCTTGCAGTGCCGGTCAAAGTCACCAGAATGGAGTGACAGAATGATTGGAATGTTGGCACTTTGAGCGATTTTAATCAGCCCCATTTTTCGCTTCCACGACCAGCGTGTAGCGGTGTGGATATGTACAATGTCAACATTTCCTCGTTTCAGTCTAACGCTCAATTCCTTGCGAACTTTCCACCAAGCACGCAAGACAGGAATGATGCCCCCATCAGCATGACTGGACATTATTTCGGCATTCCATCCATCCGGTGCATTGCCAGCAAGAAGCTGGATAACAGCCCCCATACCGCCTCGGGTTTGCGAGGGTCCGACATGAAGTACCGTGCGCATCGCTATCCCCTTGGCTGGGACACGACGTATCTATCGAATGAAGGGCTCGCCGATGCAGTTCTCTACGGTGTGCTTATCGTCAGCCCTAGCAGGGGACCCATTGGAGAGGCCCATGATTGAGAGATTCGTCTTCCTCACGGTGCAAGTTGGTGCCACATTTGCCGTGATACTCCCTTTGGCCACTCATTGGTTCTTGAATCGAAAGTGGATACGCCAAAGTGCTCCAGCACCTGAATCTTGCAAGGATGAAGATTTACCTCACCTTTGTATTGTTATTCCTACCTGGAATGAAAGCAATATGATAGAATCCAAATTGAATGATACAATCGCTCAACGATATCCAGAGTCCAAGCGACGCCTCATGCTCATTGATTCTGCTTCCACCGATGAAACGGTTTCAATCGCAACGGCATGGAATCAGTCTCGTGACTGTGGGATGCAAATTGTGCAAATGCCAGCACGATTGGGGAAATCTGCAGCGATGAATCGTGCAATGCAAGAATTGCGAGATTCTGATGATGTATTCGTCATGACAGATGCTGAAGCCACATTGGAGGAGGGGGCCTTCCGTAGAATCGGGAGGTGGATGAAAGATCCATCTATTGGAGCGGTTTGTGGTTGTATTAACGAAACGGATAGTACCGCTTATCGCGGATGGTACAGATGGTTTCGTGCTGGAGAATCACGTGCGGATTCAACTCCAATTTTTGAAGGTTCAATCGCCGCCTATCGGGTGAGTGCATTACACCCCATTCAATCGACTGCAAATGCGGATGACTCACAACTCGCAGTATTGGTGCGAAATGAGGGTTTGCGTACAATTTCTGATGAATCAATTCGCTTTTCAGAAGAACCCCTCACAGACATGAAGGAACGCCATGATCGTACGGTTAGAAGAGGTCAAGGCCTATCTCGACATTTCTGGCGAAATCGCTCTCACTGGTTTAAGAATGGCAGATGGGGCACTATTCTTGGCCTCAACGGATTACAGCATTCCGTGTCACCTTGGTTTGTTCTGCTAGGGATTCTAGCCGGTATAGCACATGCAGCCACAGTGTTACTCATCGGTTGGTTTGGTGGAGAACCCATGTTATTAGATCGAATCATGCTACTGTTAGATGCAATGGTATTGGCTAGCCTAGGTGTTGGCCTGACCGGCCTGAGAGTTCCATTGTGCGCTTCTGCAGTTGCATTCTTAACACAAAATCTTCGTCTTGTTCAAGGCATGATTCTTCTTCGTTCTGGTCACAGTTTACATCAATGGGATGCGAGTGAATCCAACAGGCCTCTTCGCTGAAACAAAAAAAAGCCCCTCGAGGGCGCCGAAGCGCCCTCAAGGGACATGTGTGTAATCCTGGTTTGGTTACGGATATCGCCGGTCTACTGAGTAATCTCAGCTGACTGAGACGGAGTCTGCACCAGCAACTGCTGTGCCACGGTATGTG
>CAWVWT010000036.1:0-10979 GCA_963934015.1 uncultured Candidatus Poseidoniales archaeon | reverse complement strand
CTCGATTGTCACGACCTTGGTAACCACCGCCACCACCCCTTCGACGATCTCCGCCACGGTTGTCACGGCGTTCACCGCCACCACTGCTTCGGCGATCTCCGCCTCGATTGTCACGACCTTGGTAACCACCGCCACCACCCCTTCGACGATCTCCGCCTCGGTTGTCACGGCGTTCACCGCCACCACTGCTTCGGCGATCTCCGCCACGGTTATCTCTGCGGCCACCGCCACCACCACCTTCGGCTTTTGGAGCCTCACAGCGATTGCAAATGTCTCGCCAAGCAAAGTTATGATTCTGACACTTAGGACAAGTCCAGTCCCCCTCTTTCATGGGGATTCCACTTCCGCTTCGATCATCACGTCCACCTCGATCATCACGGCGACCTCGGTCATTGCTCCGCTCTTTGGGCGGTGCAATTTCGACAGGTTGGCCGATTAGTAATTGGGATTCGACATCTCTGAATGGCATGATGTGAACCACAGCAGCCGAAACTTCACCAATGACCGTATCGACCTTTCCAACCCACTTACCACCAGGCAACTGCATTACTTGACCTAGTTTGGGTGCATTACCTGTGAAAGGTGCAAGCATACCCCCTTCGTGGCTTATTTCACGTATATGTGCCTCAAAAGCCATGCTTTCACCATGCCGAGGCGGCGGCGCGCCACGTATGAAGGCTCCCTATTCTCTGCGATGTTGACCAAGGCCCGCTAGGGCAATGGCACCGAGGGCTGCAAACAGGCTGAAGCCCGGCAAACCCCCACCATCAGTAGCTGGTGGTGGTGGTGGTGGTGGTGTCACTAGGTCATCACTTGGCGTAGGGCCTGCATCGTGGGTAACGCTCACACATTGGTTCCAACTGTCGCAAGCTGTAATTGTAAATGCATTTGAATCCGAATTTGGAAGACCTGCACCACTGGCTATCCAGTTGTTGCCTACAGCTTGGACTGTGCCCCAACCGCATCCATCATCACAACCCAACCCAGTGACCGTTCCTGTGAGCGTCACTGGGTCACCATCTGGATCATTGACAAACCCTGAAAGTTCGTATGATTCTCCATTCCAGAATCCATCGGATACCATGATAACTGGAGGTAATGATTCCTTTGACAAGCTCAAATCATAGGTGTGGGAGAAACTGGACATACCGCTTCCTTGCGCATTAATTCGGACCATGAAAGGCCCTGGTGACATCGTAGAAAGGTCAACAGTAACAACGGTTTCCTCAGTCACAGCCACCGAGTCACTACTTGTTTGCGCATCATCCTGAACAAGTATGATCACAGCATCCATACTCGGCATTCCTGCGGTAGGTGTCAGCGTCATCGCTGCAGTGCCACCGCTAGAACTTCCAGTGACTCGCATGGGAACTTGCAACGTGTAATTGCGAACGTCTGTGGTTTGTCCAGAGGAGTCCATTGCGTGACAGGCCACAGTTGTACTGTCTTGGCCGGCAGGGGCATCAGCATACAATCCGTTACCATCACTACTCATGTACCAACCATCAGCCCCTGTACAGGCGATGAGCGGTGAGCCTTGGTCATCGGTAGCCCAAGCCCCCATCTGTCCGGTCGATACGAAGTAAGCCACCCCATCATCTGCAATTGACATGATTTCACCTTCAATGGGTGCAGCAGTAGTCCACTGTGGTGGGTCATCAACTGCAGGTGGTTCTGTTGTCATATCGAAGAACATGTCTTGGCCCGTTGGCCAATTGTTCATGTCATACTCGACATGAACATCTACACGTAGACGAGTTTCACCCTCTATACTGACAAGTCGACTCTCTTGGGTGACCGTCCCATCTGCTGCGCAAGTACCAGGGACCGGTGCATCGCCTTGATGGTCATTGTTTTCCTGATTAATTAGGCGCCCATCACACTCTTCAAACATCCCAACACGGAGTCCTTCTATGGCAGGGAATGTTGCTGCAAGGTCCGCATTGGTCATGTTTGAGGTGTTCATTGCGAGTGTGAAGTTCGAACCTGAATAAGGTCCACCAATTGTCATACCATCAAACACAAAGGTTCCATTCAACCAAACGATGATTCTGCATTCATCAGGGTCATTGATTGTGGTATCACAATTTCTTCCTGGTGTAATGGGTACATTTGGTATTTCGACACAGTTTGAGTTGGGGGATTGTACACAGGACCTTTCGTCAATATGGTTCATCGGCATCAGATTCCATTCTTCAACAGTCAATGGAGTCTCTTCGGTGTTCTCCCAAGTCGCATTATACCAGTTGACTCCATCACCACCACGGTGTGCGGGTCCTCCTCTGAAGCCAACTCTCGGGTTGGTTTGCGTCACACAGTCTGCAGCGATACTTTCGATTGCGGTGTATTCGTCAGATGAAAGCCAGCCGTTATCTCCTCCAGGTAGGCCTTCAAAGAGGCCTTCTAAATCGAGTCTAACTTGATCGGAAAGAGTTCCATTTATCCAAGCAACAGCTTGCACATATGCCGAAGACCAGTCATCATTGAGTTGAATATCAAAAGTGGCATGTGTGTAATTGAACATATCTTCGAATGTCAATCCTTCACAGGCTGCTTCGACTGAACTTTGTCGCGCAGCAGTATCTGAAGACTCAATTTCCTCAGACACTTCGGTTGGTAATTGAACTGTACTTGCAAGCATCAATGCGGTTAACAGGATGGCCCAAAGGCTGCACTTGGTTGAACTTCGCATAACATCTGGGCTGGGTTGACACTTGAATATGCTTTCCCGGATTACATCGAGTGTAGTTGAGAACACCATAGGTGTTCAATTATGCATTTGCCTCAAGCCAAGGTTCAACATATTGGCTTGCATATGGGTCGCTTTCAAATGGCAGAAATTCAGACCCGGGGATATTCGGTTTTATGACAGTCAAAAGGTGTACTTCCCCGCCCCATGCCCCAATTGCAACCGTGACCATCTCAGCGATTTTGTTGCCATTAATTTCAACATGTTTTAGTGTGTAAGGAAGCGTCCCCCTGTCATAATCGTAGGATTGTCCATAGGCAGTTGTTTCCAGGGTAAACCAGTCTGCATTCAACCCAATCCCCTCAAGCTGTTCCATCGCTTGTTTAAGACGAACTTCATCTGATCCAGAACTCTCTAGGTGCCACAACACCATCGAACCGGATCCAATTGCAGATAGGGTTCCAGGAAACCGGACATGATTGACGACCAGAATGGCAGCACCATCATTCCAGATATGCTGTTCTGATGCTGGCCAGTTGGGTGCATCGGGATTCTCAGTTTGTAGTGGTGCACCCCATTCAGCAGCTCCAGTGGGTTCTGATACACTACCAAAGCCAGAGATGATCACACCGACTACAATGGCTACAACCATTGCACTACGAGTTTGCCAACGCGTTGGCCACATCTTGCGTGAATCTTCCGATGCTATTGCTCTAACCCCCATCCCAATCGCACCTGCTGGAATCGCAATCCACCAACCGAGTGGGACCAGTATGATTCCAATACAAAGTAAGGACATACCCTGGTTGAATGAATCTGCACGGAAGAAATCAATAACATGGACATGTGGATATTTCCATTTCCATTCGATGCAGATAATGCCCAGCCCACACAGCAATGGAATCAGCCATACAGCAAGGGCCCCTCCAATCTCCATCATACCTCGGTACACCTCGGCCCCATTGAACCATGTGGCGCCATGTCAAGTATTCGCGGGATTTACAGCAACTCAATGAAGGGCGGAGCCTACGGCTGGGCGAGGGCCATGCTGGAACTTCGCGAAGCCACCTTTCGATACCCTGTTCGGCGCCCCCGGCGTTTCCAACCATGGGCAACGACTCCTGGACCAGGAATCCGTGGAATTGACCTCACACTATCAAGCGGAACAATTCTTGGTTTGGTTGGACCAAACGGGGCTGGGAAATCGACCTTGCTACAGGTTATGGCCAATCTTTTACCGCTTGAAGGTGGAACACTGAGTGTTGAAGGCACAGCCACAACAGAAGCGTGCCGAGCGGCCATTGGTTACATGCCTGAACGTGTTACGTGGAATGGTCCAGGCAATGCTGAACAAGCGATTGAGCGTCTTTGTACAATGAGAAACATTTCAAGTTCAAATGGGCATGATTTACTCGATTTGGTTGGATTGGGAAATCGCACTCTTGATGACTTATCGACATTTTCTCAAGGAATGAAACAGCGCTTGAGCCTTGCAGCAGCACTGCTGGGAAAGCCGAAAATATTGCTTTTGGACGAACCCCTGAACGGTTTAGATCCTGTCGCCCAAGGCGCATTCAGGACATTACTCCGTCAACTTGCTAATCAGGGTACAAGTGTAGTCATTAGCAGCCATACACTATCCGATTTGGAACGCCTTGCTGATGAATTTGTCCTCATGCACCAAGGGCGAATCGTTGCAGATGGTCCGTTGCTCGAAATTGAGCGTAATCTTGGCCTTCGTGCTACGATAGAAATCGCTGGACTTGGAATTCCACCGATTTCATTTGGAGATGGCATTGAGGCAAAGGAAATCCCTCTCCACGAGGGCGAAGAATGGGCTTACCACCTTCATTTGGCACAGGGAGAATGGACCACCCAAAGACGCAGTGAGTTGGGCCCGGAGGTGACCTTTACACGATTACAATCCGTCCCAGCAGGTCTAGAAACTGTAATCTCAGCAGCGACGGGTCTCGATATTGAAGACGCAGGATTCTCCATCTTATCGGAGGTGGATTCTGATGCGTAACCGGCTACAAACCATTTGGGCAGTTGCCCTTCAAGATACCAAGAGACACGTTAGAAGTCAACGTATGATTATTTTAGCACCTTTGGTCATTTTCATTCTCTGCGCAGCATGTTGGGGTTTGGCAGATTCAAGAATTGTTCCGGCTGGTTTGTCAGTCCATTCACCAGCAGAGGTTTTGTTTCTTTCAAGCACATTTGTTGTATTCATTTCTACGCTTAGTGTAGTGTTACTTGGTTTTGATTCGATCAGTAAGCGGCGATTGACAGGTGAGTTGGCCATTGATCTATCGCAACCTATGGCGCGATCTGATTATGCTTGGTCCCAACTCTTGGGAGTATGGTTGGCTGCGATGATTCCGACAACCACTGGGATTATTGTCGGTGCTGCCTTAATTCATCGACAGATGGGTGTTTGGCCCGAATTTGGTGATCTATCTATGTTCATCATTTCCACCGGACTCTTGCTGTGGTGGTACACCTGCTTGCAGCTTCTTGCCTCATCTATGGCGAGAGATGTCGGAGCTTCCGTCACGCTCGGTGTAGGCACCTGGCTATTCTTCGTATTCCTCTGGCTGATCCCAACTCTCATCGTTGCCCAATCAATGGGCGTAGATATCACCGACACGACCTCAATGGCTTTTGATCAAATCCAAGAGAAGACCGATTTGTTTAGTCCGAATGGTGTTTATCAATTGTTGATGGAGACCCAACTTGCTTCGGTCAACCAACCACACCTTTCATCAAAATCTATCTGGCTATCTGCTATCGTTTGGTTCATGGCTCCAACAATGGTGTTTTTGAAGAGAATCGAGCATATGCGACCCTAATCATATAACCTAAAATAAGAATTTAGGGTAACCTAAACCTTATAGATAAATTTCAGTGCGACGAGGTTAAGGGTAACCTAAAATTGGATGTGGATCTATGAAGAGAAATGAAAATTTGAAGAATGCAATGGTGGTTTGTTTGTTGATGACAACAGCTTTTGCTGGCTGCTTGGGTGATAGTGCTGAAGAGGTAGATGATAGCAACATCATTCGCCTTGCATATACTGTGAAGGACGATTATGATAATCCTGATACAAATCCTCAATTGATGGCGAATTATATTGCTGAACACTCTGGATATGAGGTTGAAATCTACCCTATTTCCAGTTCAAATGCAGCAATTGAGGCCGTTCGATTTGGCCATGCTGATGCAGCCTTCTTGGATGGGGGTGCAGCCTTCGTTGGTTGGAAGTCCCATGGTCTTGAAGCCATTCTTGCTGACACAAAGTCAGATGGGAGCACTTACTACACAGCAGCAGCATGGGTGCTTAACAGTTCCAACATTACCACTCTTGAGCAATTGGAAGGAAACAATTCCTGCCATACAGGTTGGCTGAAATCTGCAGGCATGCTAATGCCAATGGGTTACATGATCGGAGAAGGAATGGTCGACGTATTGGGAAATCCAGATGATATCGAATCCTTGCGTACTACTATCGAGGGTCATTTCGATGTGGCTACAATTCCCGAAAAAGGCGCTCAATACTATGGCTACGGGGGTGCATTTGAATGTATGACTGCGGGCGTAGGGGATGTTGCGTTTGCAAAAACATCGTCATACGAAGATCACTGCGAAGGCAATGAATGGTGCTTAGATCGCGATGGATACAGAATGCTTGAGCCCGCCTTCGGACAAGTGCCAACGCACCCTGTGATGTGGGCCGACGCCGAGCGAAATCCAGCCAAACAAGATGCTTTCGTTGCATCTATGCTTGCAATGAGTAGTGAGATGTGGGTCGAAAATTACTCTCTACCTGATGGACAGGATATTTGCTACAATATGGTGTCTCATGCAGTATCAGGCGACAATGCAACGAATTGTGCATCGTACATGTATTTGGAGAACCATACCATGCAGGATGGATCTTCATTCACTGGTTGCTACAACAGTGGGACTCACGCAACTGATGGGAATATGTCTCAGGAAGAATGTGAAGCATTCAGTTACTACGTCAATTATGGTGCAACCCAGGTCACTGGATGCTACAGTGTGGCAACCCATCAAGTTGCAGATGTTGCCCAGAACACATGTGGTGGAGAGATTCTCAAGAATGTCCTTGAGAATAGTGGTGCGGTTACAACCGTCAACAGTCAAGACCACCTTGGTTCGTACAGTGATGCCATTGCGAGCATCCCTGGGATCGACGCATACTTCGAAGATAAGCACAGCAGTTGAGTCGAAAACATGGAAATCCGGCCCAGCCCTATAGGGCTGGGCCGTGCCTATGTTTCAAAAAGGGGTTAGGGGTCGGACAATTTGATGCCGGGACCAATTCTCAGTATTCGACAGGCTGTGATTGGCTTTGAGATGGACAATCCATTACTCGTCGATGTGAACCTCGAAGTTCACCCCGGGGAGATCATTGGAGTTATCGGGCGTTCGGGAATTGGAAAGAGTACCTTACTACGAACCATCGCAGGTTTACTACCCCCAATTTCAGGGGATATCGATGTACCGAATGAAAAGGGGGAAATTGGATACATTCCACAACGACTCGGATTGATCAATCACCAGAACGTAGGTTACAATGTTATGATGGGAGCTCTTGCTAGAGCACCATTCTGGCAGACATTATTCTCTCTACCCGGTGCTGAATTACGACAATCAGCCCGGGATGCAATCGAGGCAGTAGGACTTTCAGACAAGGTATTGGATTCCATTAGTCAACTCTCTGGTGGGCAGCAACAACGGGTGGCAATTGCTCGTTCAATGGTCCAAAATCCCTCCCTACTTCTTGCTGATGAATGCCTAGGGGAACTCGATTCTGAAACGGCAAAAGAAATCATTGAACTCATTCAAAAATTAGCCAAAGAGAGTAACATAGCCATCATTATTGTAGACCACAATCCTGTTCGAGTCGCAACATTTTGTGACCGCGTTCTCCAAGTGAAGGGTGTTCGTATTGAGGAGGTGAATGTGTGAAAATCATTCAACATCTACAAAAGCGCCCAAGCCTAATCGTCTACACGGGAATAGTCATTCTTGCAATTCTGATTTCGAACAAGCTGGGTATCACAATCGACAACTTAGGCCAAGCTTGGGGAAATGCTGGAATTCTTTGGTCTGAAATGTTCCCTCCCGATTTCAGCGTTGTTACCGATCGGGCATCATGGTCACAAACCAAATGCACATGGGAGGCGGATTGGGCTTGCAGTGCAGCGATTCATGGGTTGATGGAAACAATTGAAATTGCATTCTTGGCAACACTCTTTGGAATGCTGCTTTCCCTTCCACTGTCGATGATGGCTGCTCACAATCTTTCACCGATTTGGCTTTCCACAATCACTCGCCACTTCCTCGCTGGATTACGTGTTCTCCCATCTCTTGTTTGGGCTTTGATTTTCGTGATTATGTTTGGCCCAGGTCCCCTTGCGGGTGTACTTGCAATGACACTCTACACGGTTGGCTACCTCGGAAAATTGCAGTATGAAGCTCTCGAGGGTGTCAGTCGCCATCCCTTAGAGGCGGCCCGAGCAATGGGTTTACCGAGATGGCAGATTGCCCGTTATTTCGCCCTCCCTGAAGCAAGCAATGCCATTTTGAGCCAAATTCTCTTCATGTTTGAGTATAACATCCGCCATGGTTCAGTCATTGGCTTGGTCGGAGCCGGAGGCATCGGGTGGTATCTGAACAATTATCTGGGCGTGTTCTCGAGGTATGATCGCGCTCTGGCACTGATCATCGTGATTTACGTTGCAGTCGTCATCATCGATCAGATTTCTTTGAGCATCAGACATCGTTTCATGGACAGTGAAACACATGCGCCGAGAGCACGTTGGCGTGAAATTATACCATTTTTCACCAAACGTGAGGTGTAGACTTGGACTCGTGGAAGAAAGTTCTCATTGCCACCCTTTGTGCTGTAATTCTCGGTTCTGGGTATTGGTATTATCTGGTATCATCGTATGAATCTGATTTGGGTACAAGCAATACTTTTGCTGTAGAAGACGATGAAGCGGCTGTATCTAATGGAACAACAGACCATTTATTATCGCTTGAATTTGACAGTGGTAACGAACAACTCGATTGGGCATTTACAACAGTCACACTTATTGATGAAACCAACGAATATGATTGTACGTTGGGGGGACTTTCTTCTGTACCCCAAGACACTGGAAAAGTGCAAGCCAAGTTGAATGCGGATGGTCAAACATTCACCCTCGTGGTTGATGCCACCTCCGAATCTAACTTTACGACCATTTCTCTGGGTAATATGGTGGAAACAGTTTCATCTAATTTTTCTCTTCAATTTTCGAAGACCGACATTTTTCTTGGAGATAATTTATCCTGGATGCTTGTGGAAAACATCGAATTCAATCAATTGACAGAAATCCCAGCTGGTAATTTCAGCAATGACACTTCTGCACGCTTGGAGTGGTACGAATACGACATATCTACCCATAGAGTCGAACCTCTAAATCAGGTATACATTATCGATGAAGGTTCGACAACTTACAAAATACAATTTTTGAATTACTACAATCAAGATGATGATTCACGTCACGTCACCCTCATCGTTTCTTGGTTATCAGGTGAACCGATTCCCGCCATCGACAATCCAAATTTGATTCAAACCTCACCATGCATTATCGTTGATGATGATTTGGTTTGGTCTCCATCTGAAGTTATTCGGATCCATGAGAATGGATATTCGATATGTGAGTCGAATTGTCACCTCAACATCACAGTAACTTTTGAGAATATCAAGGTGAAAGGTGCTGAAAGCATTCAGTTGTATTGAAGCGATCAGCGTTCTGCAGTGATTCGAATCGCTCCATCCTCATAGTGGACGTAGATGTTGTGTGGGACTTTGCCGGTCAGGGCCGCGAGTGCTTCGTTCACTTCGTCAACGCTGACTTTGAACGCCTTCGCTGCCCGAGCAGCCTTCCAAGGCACCTCTTCGAAATCGGATTGGCGAATCCACTCGAATAAACGAGTCTCAAATTCGGTCAAGTCCTCAAAGGCCATACAACTGCCACTCGGTCGAGGGCCTTGAGGCTTTCACACTAGAGATTCAGCCATTGAGCGCACGCATTCATCAGCCGAAATAGCCCCGTCGAGCAATGCGCATAGCGAATTGATGAAGGGAACATCACAACCGATTGATGCTGCCTTTTCGGCGAACATTCGCGCTGCACGCACCCCTTCTGCTACCATGTGCATCTCACCAAGAGATTCTTCAAGTGATTTTCCAGATCCTAACTTTTCACCGAGGGTACGATTTCGTGAGCGTGGACTGGCACTAGTCACATACAGGTCGCCCAAACCTGCCGGTCCAAACCCCGTCTCCGGTTGTGCACCCATCATCGGAAGCAATCTCTGCCCCTCTGCGAATCCAATCGTAATCAGTGCGGCCTTGAGATTGTCTCCACCTATACTATCGCGCAGTCCATCGACCACACCGCAGGATAGGGCAACAGTATTCTTGAACGCACCCCACAATTCACAACCCACAGCATCTTCACTTGGAACCAATATAATCGAGTCTGTTGAGAGGCGATCCGCCACTCGCTTGGCCACCGAAATATCATGTCCAGCAACCATCGCTGTGGTGATCACACCACGGGCCACCTCTGGAGCGATGGTCGGCCCTGTCAAAACGACCACCGAATTACTGAGCCCCGCTCGTACAAACTTTGCTTCAATAGCCTCTGAAATGAGGCCAGACCCTTCTTCTTCGGGTGGCGCTAGCCCTTTGGCAAGATCGAGGATAACATGCGAGGGTCTCAAATGCGGAATTATATCTTCTACTACCGAGAGAATAACGCCACTGGGAAGTGCCAGTACAATCAATTCACTGGCTTCGATTGCTACACCAATATCCATGGTGACATCGATATTCAATTGCATTCCTGGGAGATACTTTGTATTCTCTCCAGTTTCCATGATTGAAGCGTAGACTTCTTCCTCAACAGTCCATCCAGTGACGTGATGCGAGTCGTTGGCCCAACTCAGTGCAAGAGCCGTACCCCAATTGCCGAGGCCGAGAACTGCAATTCTGGACATGAATCGGGCTGCCATACCTAGAGCATTTGACCGTTGCCTATTCTACGGCCTCTATCGCTACATTCTAAGAGATGAGTTGAGGAGCGGAGGTCAAGCAGGGGTTGCCAAGCTTGGTCAACGGCGCTGGGTTTAGGTCCCAGTCCTCAGCGGTTCGCAGGTTCAAATCCTGCCCCCTGCACCACTCTAATCAGGATTCATTTACCATCCATTG
>CAWVWT010000035.1:0-14754 GCA_963934015.1 uncultured Candidatus Poseidoniales archaeon | reverse complement strand
GCTCTCCATCGGATAGACGCTTGACTGTGGCTTCACCCGCTTCCAAATCACGTGGCCCCACAATCAGGGCGAAAGCCGCACCAGCACTGTCGGCCCAACCCATGGAACGCCCCAGGTTGCGTTCACGTAATTCCAAGAGAACTCGTTCCCCCGAAGCGCGCAATCCGGCGACAAGCCCGAGAACATTGTTGGAATCAATCTTGAACGGAATCACAGCCAAACTACCGGGTCCAGATGATTCACCAGGAACCACCTCAGTACGACCCAAGCGTTCGGCCTGTTTCTCAAGTGCAATCAGCACACGATCAAAGCCGAGACCAAATCCACAGCATGGATCTAGTTCATCCAATTCAAAGAGGTGCATCAAGCGGTACGAACCGCCTCCAAGAACTTGGCATTCTCCACCAAGTTCAGCGACTTCAAACTCGAATACCATGCCCGTATAGTAATCCAATCCACGAGCCACGGTGAGATCAATGGTAGTTTCAGGCATGTCTGGAACAAGCCCTGCCAAACTGCACATCATTTCACCAAGTGAATCCAAACTGTCGGTTGCAATGCCCATCTCCTCAAGCATGGTTCGAGCTGCGGGCATGACATCGGTGCCGCCGGATAAGGATGCAAAAGCTTCCAACTTGGCTGCAGCATCTGCGGTCACGCCCTTGCCTTCCAAACCTGCAAAGTCCCCCTTGTCCAATAGACGCATGACATCGCGGCGACTGCCTTCAGGAATGGAAAGGCCAGCGAGTAGATCATTGAGAATACCAACATGACCGATTTTCATCGTCCAATCTGTGACTTCCGCGGCGCGCATCAGTGAGATGGCAAATGCAACGACCTCGGCCTCCACAAGCGGTCCAGATGCACCAATAATTTCGCAACCATATTGCCAGAATTCACGATATCGTGCAGTTTTGAACTCCTCATATCGGAAGCATGAGCCGTAATAGGCCAAACGCATTGGTTTGGGCACGGAACGCATCTCATTGGCGACCATGCGCATGACTGGTGCGGTCAATTCAGGTCGCAGTGTGAGTGGACGACCACCCTTGTCCTCAAACGCATAAAGTTCGCCGACAACCGCATCTCCCGACTTGGCCGTAAACAAATCTAGGCTCTCAAATGTAGGTGTAGCAACGCGCTGAAATCCATGGCGTGCAGCCTGTTCATCGCACAATCTTTCGAGCGCTGTGCGTCGTGCCATCTCGGCTGGACCGAAGTCGCGGGTACCGCGTGGCCGCTGGAACATCAGCGCTTCGCGCGCGCACACGACTCTTCAATCTGAGGGGCGACGCTTAGACCTCAGAGGCGTCTTCTAGAGGAAAAGCAACAAAGCGGAGACCTGCGAAATAAAACAGTCCGTAGATACAGTTGTTGATGACCCAAGCCAATTGATATTGAATCTCAAACGTATTGATGAGACCTGAAATGGTGAGGGTTGACAATACTAGAATGATCGAATAGACGAATATGACCCAATACAAACTTTCACCATATGGGGCTGTTGATTTGAATGTAAATCTACGATGGACATAGTGTGCCTCAACCGTACCGATGATGAATGATAAAAACCAGGCCAATTCAGCCGTATATATGTTCACAGGATCTAGCCAATAGAAGAGTTGGTAGACACTGAACATGAAAATTGAATTGAGACAAGCGATGATGAAATATCGAATGAAATCTTCAGAGAATTGTTCTTTGCCATATACCTTTGATTTGAAATCGGCAATGGCATTTGAGACACGATGGATTGGATTCACACTCATGCCCGCAGTCAGCCCTTTAGTCGCGCGCGCGCGTGAACACCACTTCAATCAGCAGGGTGCCATTATTCTTCTAAATCCATTTCAGGAGGGAAGGCCAACAAGCGAAGGCCGAGGAACATCATGAAACCGAATGCGCACATGTTGATGGCCCAAGCAATTCTGTGATGTACATCGAAAACGTATACCAAGACATGTTCTGAAATAGTTGACAATACTCCGATTACGCCGTAGACAATGAATGCCCAATACAAACTCTCTTTGTAATCTACCTTTGACTTGAATGTCAAGGAGCGATGCATGAAATGGGCCTCAAAGGAACCAATAATATATGCAACCGCCCATGCAACGGTGGCTGGATAAATTGTCCATGTATCCATCCAATAAATCACTTCATACAATGTCCAGAAAAATATGCCATTGAAGATGGCAACACCGAGGTATCGAATGTATTCGCGCATCAACCGTCGAATATCATAATCGGCTGACTTCAAGCCATCTTTAGCTCGTTTAACACGATCTTTTGGATTTTCAAGCATCATGACCACTCAATATCTGCCCAATCATCATCTTCTTGATCGGCATCCCACTTGATGTCGTCGGCACCTGTATCTCTATGCAATTGTACGGCCACAGGGGCTGCTTCTGGAATGATGTCATCTGCGATACCGTCGATATCCAAACTGTCAACGAGGGCATCCACATTCCCGGCAGGTGTTACAACCGTCTCGTCAGATTGAAGCGCACTTCCTTCGATAACGGCTGTGCCTGTTGAATCGATAATCCCAAGATTGCCAAATGCAGAGTTGAGAACTGTTTTTTCAACAGGAGGGGGGGCTTGTGCCTTACGCAGAGATAATTCTCTCGCAGCCTCAAGTCGATGTTGCTCACGTATTTTCGCATCTTCCTCAATAAATGCTTCACGAATATCGCGTTCACGAATTCGACGCTTCATTTCGAGGAGGGATCGTAGCGATGGGCGGTCCCAACCTTTCCAGAATTTCCAGCAAATTGGAATCAATATCAAGGCCACGAGGACCACGATTACAATCCACTCTTTGATAGTCGGCACGACACCGCCAATCGCTTCTACTTCTCAAGCGTCGCGGTCTGTGTCTTGACCAGTCCATTTGGCCAAGGTGCGAGCAATGTGGGATGGGACATCACTCGCAGATAACCCTGGTCCATATTCAAGGGCGGCAGATGCCCCTGCAGTTCGCAGAAGTGCACAACCTAAACGTGAGGCTGCCCAAGGACTCATCCCTTGAGCGATGAGTCCAGCAATGCAACCACTGAGCAAGTCCCCAGTACCTCCAACAGACATTCGAGCGTGACCTCCGGTGGCAAAACAACGACGACCACCCGGAGCCCACAATGCATCCTCTGCACCAGTGCGTACGATGACACAGGATTCATCCTCTACAACTCGAGAAATCCCATCTCGGCGAGCGCGGATCTGTAGAATTTCTGCTGGATCTGATGCACCCAACCAATGGGCCATCTCATCGGCATGTGGTGTGACAACGCCAACCATACCCGTGGGCCAAGCATGGGAGGGAAGAGCGCGAATGGCATCAGCATCAATAACAAGGGGAATATTTGCCTCCACGAGTTTCTCGATGATTTCACACACTGCATCAATCGAAGCATCTTCTCGACCCAAACCTGGACCGATGAGAACCGCTTGGCAACCGCGTCCATTGAGAACTCGATCTAAAATCGAACCTACAGATAGAGTCGTCAAATGTGCGGTGTCAGGAATTGGCTCAGGAATCAAAGAAAGTGGCCATTCAGCACGTTCTACTGCATCTGATGGCATGGCGAGATGAATGAGGTCACACCCGCTTCTTTCAGCAGCTAGTCCAGCCAAAATTGGGGCGCCATGGTACGGTCCCCCACCGATGATGAGCAGACGACCACGGTCACCTTTTCGCGCATCAGTCCGAAGGGGTGGATGCCGTCGAGCATCACCTGGTCCGCAATCTTCGACACGGGCGGGCCAAGGTAAATTCGCCGTATGAATTTCACCAACATCAGATTGCACTTGCCCATCCACATCACGTAATGCCCATTTTTCAGCGTGATAGGTTACTGTTGCTGTCGCTTTGATAACATCGGGTCCTCCGAGTCCAGTGGGCATATCACAAGCCAATATTGGGGATCCTCGACCGCGACTTTCTGCTAACCAATTGCGAACACTGGCAACATCTCCACGGAGGTGTATGCCGGCATGTCCGGGCCCGGCTCCGACTAAGCAATCGACGATGAGTGCGGGATGGCCTGTGCCCATTGTCGACTGAACCTCAGGCCAAATCGATAGGGGAATACCTGCTGCACTGCACCGCTCTCTGTAATTTTGAGCCGCTGCGCCGCGCTGAATCAAGTGTGTAGCCAACAAGCGAACATCAACTCCTTCCTCGACCAATCCCAAGGCCGCGGCAAAGCCATCGCCACCATTGTTACCAGGTCCACACAGAATCCAGATTGGGCCACGACGCTTGTTGGTGGATTCGAGCATTCTGATGGCTTGTGCTGCCAAACCTTGGCCAGCCGCTTCCATCAGATTTGATACGTCAATACCGAAGGCTGCGGCGTTATCGTCAAACACACCGACTTCCGCCCAGTGCATGCACCAGCGAGCCGGTTCACGGCCACGGTCGTCGGCTTCCACGAAGTACCTAGGATAGTTCCGCGTCCATCAGGTCTTCGGATGATGCATGGTGTTCCCAGCCTTCAAAGATGTCACCGACAACACCGACGAGATCATCGTCGCCACCGGGCAACATCGAGATGTCAGCACTGGCTCCGGCACCCTCTGGCACATTTCGATACAATGGTCGTGCAACGAGAATGTGGTTGAATCCGATGAATATACCACCAACAACACCCCAGAAGAGCAAGATAATGGTCAAACCATGTGGGTTGCTTGGGTTCCAAACATCGGGAGTATTGGCAATCATATCACCGAAGTAAGAGACTAGGAGAACGGTGAATAGCACTGGGAAGGCGATGAACATGGTGAAATCCCACCAACGGCCAATCCATACATCGTTGTCACCGGTGTTGATGAATTCATCACGGAATGCTGGAACTCCGTGCTTGATGTAGCCCTTCAAACCTGGAGAAGCTTCTCCGGCATCGACCTTTTCGCGCCAAATCTTGTATCCAAATTTCCAAATCGTGTAAGCGATGAATAGACCGCTGAACATCAACCCGTAGCCCCAGATGTGATCTTGAACCTCTAGGAACTCTGGGAAAGCAACACCATCGGAATCGAGACGGATCCAGACAAAAGTCGAGGGTAACCCGAAGACGAAAATTGCAGCCCCGGTTATGCCAACAGCCTTGTTTCGCTCAAAGCCGTGATCAACGAAATTTCTGACACATAGCTCGACCGTTGAAATCATACTCGTGAGCGCAGCAAAAGTCAGAGCCAAGAAAAAGGCCCACATCATGACCCATTGTGTGAGTGAGCCCCCTGGGGCTTGAGCAAACACTTCGGGCAGTGCGAGGAAAGTGATGGCGCTCGAACCGGCGGTGACTGTGGCCAATGGGTCGTCTTGCACGGCGAAAATCGCACTGAGTACTGTCAATCCTGCAATGATGGAAATACTGTTGTTGGCCAAACCCATTGTGAAAGCGTTGAGAGTTGTATCTTCGTCCTTCTTCATGTAAACAGCATAGGTGATTGCCATACCCATACCCGCTGAGCAGGACCATGCAGATTGAGATAAACCATTGATCCAAGTTTCCGGTTGCATCAGAATGTCAAAGTCAACGCTGAACATGAACAGGGCACCATCCATACTACCATCTGACAAATCCATCCAGAGAGCGAGGAAGAGTGCAAGGAAAAGCAATGCAAACAAACTGAGCATCATGAATGTATTCGCTTTCTCAATCATCTTTGCACCACCCAAAATTGCGGTTAAGGTGATGATGATGACCAGCGTTTGGAACAAAATCACCAATTCAGTTGTATTCAGGAAATTATTCCACACTTCGACTGAATCTATTCCAGTCGATAATTCACCTCGGAATCCGAGTTGGAAGTAATTCATACACCAACCTGCAACAACAGCATAGTAGAAACCAATCGCGGTTGAAATCCAAGCTGTCCACAGACCCATCCAAGCGAGTTTCTTACCACCAAAGATTCGGAAAGTTCCTACGGTACCCGTACGACTACGCTTACCGAGGGCGAATTCAGCGATAACAAGGGGAATGGACCAGACGA
This sequence comes from uncultured Candidatus Poseidoniales archaeon, assembly GCA_963934015.1. Lineage (GTDB taxonomy): Archaea > Thermoplasmatota > Poseidoniia > Poseidoniales > Thalassarchaeaceae > MGIIb-P. Next base: position 8,751 of record CAWVWT010000035.1, on the reverse strand, counting down.
ACAAGAAGAACAGCCATGGAATCAGGAATGTACCTCCACCGTTGGCACCGACCATCCGGGGAAATCTCCAGATGTTCCCTGTTCCAATGGCGGCACCAATGGTTGCGAAAATCAAACCCCAGCGGGAGGAAAACTCGTCACTTTGCCCCATGATCTGCACCTCAGTCTAAAGCGCCAACAATAGATTTCTCATTTGCTTCTGATTCGTTCATCTTCTTGATGGCAACCCCAAGGCTACCCCAAACGGTCCCTGCAACGATACAGAATAACAAGAATGCGAGAGCGCTGCTGCCAAATGGTGCTCTATAAGCGACATTGACTTCTTCGTAACCAGGATACACTTCTGGATTCGGATATGAAAATGGGAATGTCCCAGATCTTGTTCCAAGCATTGATTTGTAGTGGACTTTACCGCTAAATTCCTCTGAAACAGGTAAATTCGAGACTATGAGATCACCTGTCTCGTTGTTGCTCAGTGTACAATTGACTCCTGTTTCTTGGAATCCAGTCATTTGCCATTCCTCTTCTACCCATTCCTTTGCTCCGAAATCACTCTGCTGACGGGTCGGTTTGACTGTTCTCCACATCACGTGACTATAATTTGCATCATTGGTGTAAGGGAATAATGGATCGATACACATGGTGATGGGAATTGGTCCAGACTCTGGGATGGTCAGATTCTCAGCACTGACAATCCACTGACTCTGTTCGGATTGTTGAATACCAATATTGGCGCGTTCTCGTGGATCATCAGCGATTTGAATCATGTGAAATGGGACACCCAAATTGCGGACGGCAATGTGATCGATGCGGTCAGGAGTGGGGTGAAATCCATCCTGATTTCCTCCAATCTCGATGGTGTAACAGTATGATTCATGCACTCCATACTGCCAATCGCAGTAATCGCCTGTTGTCGGATAAAGGTCACTGCTCTGCATATTTTCGTAACTTGTCATTTCCGCCATCACGTTACCGTGAAAGACGAGTTGCTCATGATCTGTAGTCTCACAATTAGTACAATGCCCCCACGGATAGAGAACTAGATTGGAGTAAGCGTGCCAAGTGAGGGTGGCTTTGAAATCTGATGAGCCGTCACCATTATCGTCATTCATTTCAGTAATATCTTGAATGAAGCGGGTCTCGGGCTCAGTATTTCCTCCCCACCAATCTTCATCCATCTCGCCATCTGCATCATTGTCACGACCATCTACGTGATCTTCGTTGATACAAAGGGCAGCGACATACCCTTTTTCTGGGCAATCGCCGTCATCATCATTCTCGTTGGGTGGACCATTGTAAACGTCATTGTTAGGGCCATCGGCGTAACAAAAACCAGGGAATAGAGGGCCAGTTGCCCCTAAAGGCGCACCCCACTCAAACTGATAGTTACGGTTGAGGTCGACACCATCACAACCTTCGTCAACCTCCGGATCAACATCTGGAAGAGGTGTCTCACACTCTAGATAGCGATTGCAGCGAAGGTTCTTTCTCCAACCTGGCCCATCACAATTCCAACCATCTTCGCCGCAGAATTCTTCACGGTCGTATCGATTACCATCAACATTGAGCATGGGAATGAGATAGATTTCGCGTGTATTGACCAAATCGGTAATCAGTTGTTCTGAAAAGTCTTCATCGACGCCTAGGTCACCGGGTCCACAGGCTATACCATCACCGTTCGAATCTTGGATGCTTGCGATTAGAGAAAGACAATCACCATCGTTATCGATTCCATCCCAACCATCCTCATCGTATAGCCCATCACCGTCATTGTCAATTCCGGCAGTGCCATAGTAGTGAGCAATCGTCTCGAGGAAAAACATTGGAACTTCGTATGACATCCATTCACGAGCATGGTGGTTTCCAACCAATTGGATATCGGGGATGTCTGCATAATTGCCGCAATCACCCACGAAGTCATTACATTCTCCACCATCGACTCCTGCGAGTGCTTCACCACCACCAGTAATCTTCATCCAAGGAGATGAGTGCTTGTAGTGCCAACCCTCGTAGGTTTCTGCTGTTGTTTCTTGACCACGAATATTTTCCCCGCCATTCAATCCTTCATGGAATGACATGATATTGGGGTTTTGTTCAGCCAATTGCAGCATGCGATCTCGCATGGTGAAATAGTCATGATACTCCTTGAATTGAATTCGATCGTTGCCCCCCCATGGAAAATATTCAGTGGCGTATTCTTCACTCCAGATATCCCCTGGCTCCAACCCTTCGGATGAGTCGTCCTGTGAATTCATGCCAATACTACCAGTGAGCAATGGAATAAGCATACAGAGTACACCAAGAAGTGCAAGGATTCGGCGAGATGACATGACTACCATACAGTCGAGATACCTTCTCCATTTCAATAGACCGCCACCACGACCCGCACAGAATCGTCCCTTTAGGGGACGGTGTCATGAAGAATGGTTGAGCGAAATAATCAACCCCTATTGCTGATTCGGCCCCTCATGGACAGTGTGGTAGAGATGATCCCAAATTGGGACAATGTGATGTTTGGTTTCAATCAAGGAACCATTGTTGTGTTGCTTGGATTCATCGGGTTAGTCTTCGTGGCGCGAATTTTTGCTATGGTTTTAATCCCCAAAATGTTCTCCGGGATTTGTGAGAAAAGTCCAATCGCAAAACTCGCTATACAGGGTTCAAGCAAGGCTCTCGGTACCGCGATGGGGGCTGGAGTTCTCTGGCAATGCAGTCTTATGCTCATCGAAGGTGAATCTGCTGTAATGCCAGAGTTTGTCGCATTTTGGCTGCCATCACTTGCACAGGTTGTGATGCTTATCGCAATCATCGCGTGGGCACTTCGTCTAACCGTCGCTGTTCAGGCTGTTGTAGAATACTGGGATGATGATGAGGAACTGGATGGAGCTGAACAAACTCTCATTGGAGCTGTCGAAAGCGTCTTGCGATTCTGTATTGTCATCTTTGGCTCAATCTTCATCGCCGATGCATTGAATTTTGATTTAACCACGATGGTTGCTGGTCTGGGGATTACAGGTCTGGCACTTGCTCTCGCCGCCAAAGACAGTATCGCCAATGTCTTCGGAGCGGTCACAGTATTGCTTGACCGACCATTCCGTGTCGGTGATTGGGTCCTGATTAGCGGAGCTGAAGGAGAAGTCATCAGTATCAGTTTGAGAACCACTCTTCTACGCACAGGTGTGGACACAGTGGTAACCATTCCAAATGCTAATCTAACCTCCAAACCCATCGAGAATTTTGGCAAGCGACGCTGGCGCAGATATCGACCGGTCATCTCTCTGGACTTGGATAGTGATCCGGATGCAATTGAGAACTTCACCAATGGTGTAGGTGAACTCATCCGAAACGATGAGAATACCATGAAGGAAGATTCTTGCTACGCCAAGGTCTCTGCCATCTCCAAGGATTCTATCGAAATTTCCTGTAACATTTACTGGGATGTCGAAGGGGGCGCTAATGAGAGAGATGCACGCCAATCATTCTTACTCAATGTCGCTCGTTTAGCCAAGGAAAATGGCATCGTATTCTATGAACCACGAGTCCGCAATCAGAGAACTTTGGATTGAGGGAATCTGATGGCCACACTGATTCTACTGCGGCATGGCCAATCTGTTTGGAATGCCGCCAACAAATTCACCGGTTGGACCGATGTTGGACTTTCAGCGATTGGTGAAACTGAGGCTGCCAAGGCTGGCGAAGAATTGGCCGATACACAAATCGATGTTGTACATACGAGTGGCTTAATTCGAGCACAAAATACTGCAGATATTGTCATGCAACACAATCAAGTTTCAAGCGATGTGCCGACGCACCGTGATAATCGACTGAATGAACGTCACTATGGCGATCTGCAAGGTCTTGACAAGAATGAAACCCGTGCAAAATATGGAGATGAACAAGTCCATATCTGGCGTCGTTCCTATGATGTACCCCCTCCTGGAAAAGAAGGTGAGAGCCTAGCCATGTGTGCTAAGCGTACACTCCCATACTTGGATGAGGCCATTAAGCCTGATTTAGCAGCCGGGAAAACAGTACTGGTCGCAGCACATGGCAATAGTTTACGGAGCATCGTCATGAAAATTGAGAACTTGTCAAAGGATGAAATTCTCAGCCTTGAGATTCCTACTGGTGTTCCTCGAATTTATGCCTACAACGATGGTGTTTTCACCAGGGTTTAGGGGCGGAATACCGGTAGATTTTGTTCAAAATCCAACCACTGATTCCCATCAGTCCTACACTCCCCAAAGCGAAATCAGAAGGGATTTCTGAACCAGGATAGAAAATCCAATAGAGAATTGCGGTCAATGGAACGAACGTACATATCAAAGCCCCAGCAGCAATTGTTCGAACCCGATACATGCCATTCTGAACACTGGATACTGTGGCAAGGAATTGTGTGACATGAGGTGGTTCTTTTTGCCCCCATGCTTGATGGAACAGCCGTTGCTCAAGATACTGTTCGTATTCCCAGATGATGAGGCCACCTCGGTGGCTATCCAATGCCTTGTGAGAGGACCAGTGAGACGGAGCAGTCGATACCCATCCCTCGCAGAATGCCCTCTTTTCATCAGGAGACAGATTGAGAACTGCAGCCGCAACATCTCGCAATGCAGGAGATGGTGATGTCTCTGGGACCAACGCGTTGTAGATACCACCTACACAGCCGGATATGATGACTTTCCCCTCAACCAAATGACAATGATCGAGGCCAAAGTTACGATGTGTAATGGTTCCCTGTGTATCTGACGAGTGTGGTGCACGCCATTTGGTTGCAGAACGTGTGCGCGGCTCCAATGTATCGAGGCGTTTGTTCCAAGCTCTCTCATCATTTGGCGTCGCCAAAGTGCGACCACAGGTGGCATGAAACCGGCCCAATGCCTCTCCAGCCAATCGCAAATTCTGGTCGTCCTTCGGCAGTGCATCCATCGCTAATTTTTTGAATATCAGAATCATATCTCGGCCATCGACTTGGAGACCACCAATTGCGGTGTGTAATTCGTCGCAATCTAGTGCCGCAAGACGGCGGCCATGGCCATCTTCATCCAGTGGTAATATCTGTGCTTCATGATTCGTAAATTCAACCAACCACCCTACCTTGTTTGAGGTGACAGAGAGGGGTTTTCCTTCGACCCATTTTCCCCATGTGGGTGAAAGTAAATCCCACCACTCACTGGAACCCATATCACCATCAGGCAAGCCCACCGGTAAACTATCCCAGCGCACATGCAGAACGTGAGATGAAAATCCAGCAGGAAGGGCCAAGATTGCATCGGTCACAGAATTCACTGCAACACGCGGATACCATGGTTCGGATTCAATGTCCACGTATTGCCCAAAGGTCGCATCCACATCAATACTCTGCGCAGCAGAGGACAGATTGAAAGCGACCCATTGATGCCATAGACGTCATGGGAGAGCCGACAAAACTGCCACTTGCGGTCGACCTCGATGGGACATTGATTTTCACAGATATGTCCCGGGTGACCTTCCGTCGTGTGGTTCTCCCTCGATTTTGGTTGATTCCTTGGATGTTTTACCTCGACCTGACCAATCGTCGAGCGAGATGGAAACAGATACTCGGCCGCAAACTCAAATTCGACCCAGCAGAACTCGAGTACAACGAACCTTTCCTCGCTTGGCTGAAGGATGAAAAAGCAAGTGGACGAGAAGTAATTCTGTGCACGGCATCTGAGATTTCTGTGGCAAGAAAAATTGCAGATTATGTCGGTATTTTTGATGATGTCATGGGCAGTGATGGAGTCACTAATTTACGCATGGGGGCAAAGGGTAAAGCGCTTGCAGAACGCTATGGAAAAGGGCAATTCGCCTACGCTGGAAATTCTAGCCACGACTTGAAAACCTGGCCTTATGCTGGTGAAGTCATCGTGGTCAATGCCAGCCAGAAAACGATCAACGCACTGGGGGATCGTCCATCAATTGTGTTTGAGTGAATCGATTGACTGCCAGATTAACCAGCAAATCGCCCAGCGCGTAGACAACACCACACAGGAGAGGTGGGTTCAATGCCGTCAATGGTGTCCAAGCTACATCAGAATACCAAGCCCAATTGCCCAAGTATGTACCCCATAATTCCATCGCGAGTGCCAACCATGCCATCGTGGCATACAGGCGACGTTCAGGTCCCCATCGCATGAAACAGAGTAGAATTAGAAGCAAGAAAATTCCCGATGTGTCAACTCCTTGGTATGCAAAATACAGTGATAGGGGAACGAAAGGAAGAATCGATGGCCAGGACCACTTTTCGAGCAAACGATGAGAAAATCGGCGGCCTAAATCAAACAGGAACCAGTGACCAGCAGGCACGAACAACGGCATCAACCCCTCACGATATTCATACAGATGCCAAACTTCGGTGAAGAACAGTTCCATCGGGGTTGCAAAAGCCAGCACGGCCAACATTTCGATGCGCTCTAATCGTTCACCTCGGACAAAAATAGTCATGAAGATTGTCCAACAAACGATGTCGACAATGTATTCGCCTTTGATTGGCCAATCTGTCCCATTTTGGTCGACCCACAAACCGATGCCGATGGTGAGGATGTAGACTACCTCGCGGCGCATGTAATGGCCATACGGTCCACGCTATCAAGCCACCCGATTGCATCAAGAGGGAAGGCGGACTCGACACGGTATGGGTTGGCTAGGCCGTACGCTGGACCGAACAGCCCACTGGCTACTGAAGTGGCGAATCATCCGTGGCCCAGCACGATGGATCGTAAACTCACGCTATGCGTGGAGCATCGTATCACGTACAGATCGAATTCGCGCTCGCAGATTACAGACTCGTGTCATGACTGATACACTCCCTACACACATTTCCATCATCATGGATGGCAATCGGCGTTATGCAGCCAACACCGGATTGACGGCAACCTTAGGTCATCGAGCAGGCAAAGAAAAACTCGAAGATGTCATGGATTGGGTACTCGATATTGGGGTTCAATATCTCACAGTATATGCACTTAGTACAGAGAATATTAACAGCCGAAAGCCTGAGGAATTAGAGGCTCTATTCGACCTTTATGTTGAGGGTTTAAACGATCTCTCCAAGGATGAAAGAATTCTGAAAAACAAGGTCAAGGTTCAGGTTGCTGGTCGCAAAGATTTACTTCCAGAACGTGTGCTTACAGCCATCGAAAATGTAGAAAATGTGACTGCAGAGCATGACAAATTCGTGTTCACGGTTTGCTTGGCTTACGGCAGTCGCGAGGAAATCATCGAGGCCGTGCGCGGTATTGCTGCGGACCATGCGGATGGGAATATCGATTTGAACGCAATCGACGAGGCTGAAATCAGCAAACGATTGTGGACAGGTAATATGCCCGATCCTGATTTGGTTATTCGTACATCGGGTGAAGAGCGGATTAGCAATTTCTTGTTGTGGCAATCCGCCTATGCAGAGTATTACTTCACCGATGTCTACTGGCCCTCATTCTCACAAGATGATTTGTTTGAAGCGATTGAAACATACCAACAACGCAAGCGTCGTTACGGGGAGTGAGTACGTGGAATATCGCAACCCTGCTCTAGCGGTGGATGCTGCGGTTCGTCGGGATGGTGAGGTACTGTTGATTCAGCGAGGCAATGAACCATGGAAAGGTGCGTGGGCTCTACCGGGTGGGTTTGTCGACTATGGTGAGGACCCACGAGATGCAGTACTACGTGAATTGGAAGAAGAAACTGGACTCACTGGTGAAATTGTACACCTACTCGACGCCAAGGGTGATCCTCAACGTGACCCTCGCAAACACATCGTCAGCATCGTCTATCTGATTGAAGCCGAGGGTGAACCAGTCGGTGGGGATGATGCCGCTGATGCGAAATTCTGGCCGATAGATTTGGTACTCGATGGTGAATTGCCCATCGCTGGTGATCACATGGACATCTTACGGGACTGGTTGTCCGAATAATTCGTTGAGAACTGATTTGGTTTCGTCGATGACTGGAGTTCGCCCCGTACTCCTCATGCTTCGCATCATACCCATCCATTCACTGGCCATCTCATTGAAGCGGCCATCGAAAAGGTCGTCTTCATTCCAATGGAAAAAATGTGGCTGATCTGAAAGATAGGTGAGAAATCCACGCTTGGCTTTGGAAATCAACAAGGTGGGAACACCTTGCACAACTGCTTCAGCTGCGAGAGTCGTGCTACCTGTGAGAACGCCATCGAACAATGTTGCCTGCACTGGTAATTCCCAGGCAGAACCGTCTGTGGCTGCAGTAGATTCCTTGTTCTCTACGAAATGTACATCCATTTTCCGAATTGATTGTTCATAATTGATGATTTCGAGGGTATCATGGATTCCGTCACCAGTCAACTTGCGGTTGAATACGACCAAATCACCTTCGGAGAGGCCTAACTGTCTCTGAACTTGTCCTTTTGCACTCTCCCAGGCAGACGAATTCAGGGGCACGTAAGCCTGTGGTAAGATTCCCGGGTAGGTGTGTGTGGCCTTTAGCGAGCCTTCCCACGACTCAGGTAGAAGGATGTGTGTTGCCTTAGCCAATTTGTGTGCAGTCGTGTTAACTTCTGTGTCGGTTAGATACCAGCGTTCAGTGACCAAGCCTTTGGCCGCTCTCAATTCAAATGGGGCACCCTTGGAAATCACCCTAGATACCGGGTTGGATTTCAGAAAAGATCGGACTGCCTTCTGGCGATATCGTCCCAGGCCGACCTTTTGCAGGAAAGTCCCCTGCACTCGAGGTACGCGGAGAACTGGTTGCTCAAAC
>CAWVWT010000034.1:0-14789 GCA_963934015.1 uncultured Candidatus Poseidoniales archaeon | reverse complement strand
GGTGAGTTGCCACCACTCCCAGCACCCGGTGAGTTGCCGCCACTCCCAGCACCTGGTGAGTTGCCACCATTACCCGATTTACCTGCACCAGAGGTATCAGTGACTTGTGGTTCCTGTGAATCTGCATTCAATGCGCGTGCGAACAAGGCTCGACGTGTGAAGTGCCCAATGTGTGGGGATACCGTAAGACTGTGAGGACTTTTTATGTGTGGCATTATTGGTTATATTGGCAATAAACAAGCAACTCCATTCCTGATAGACGGCCTTCGCCGTCTCGAATATCGCGGTTACGATTCATCGGGTATCGCGGTAAAAAATGGGGAAATTTCAGTACATAAGCAAATTGGAAAGGTCGCTGATTTAGAATCAATTCTTCCGAAGAAAGTCGAAGGAACCTGTGGTATTGCACACACCCGCTGGGCGACACATGGAGGGGTTACCAACGCAAACGCACACCCACATTGTTCAGTAGATGGTAAGATTGCATTGGTTCACAATGGCATCATCGAAAATGCTCGTTCACTGCGGAATCGTTTGGAAAAAGAAGGCACGAAACTACTCTCTGATACAGATTCGGAAGCATTGGTGCATTTGATTCATCGCGAAGTTGTAAATGGTGCCAAACCACTGACAGCTGTCCGTCGAACTTTGAAACGTGCCAGGGGAACATGGGGGATTTGTGTTGTATTCGAAGACCATGACATGATTATCTGTGCGCGCAATGGATCACCATTGGTGATTGGAATTGGTGAAGGTGAGAATTGGATTGCTAGCGACACACTACCGTTACAAGCATTGACCCATCAAGTCATTCGATTGGACGATGGAGATCTAGCTGTGGTCACTTCAGGTGGTATCCAAACCAGCCGATTTGATGGGCGTTCCACAGATTCAGAAGTAACGACACTGGATGATGACTGGGGCGAGGCTGAATTGGGGGATTTCCCCCACTTCATGCTCAAGGAAATCCATGAACAGCCTGAATCTCTACGTCAATGTCTCACTGGACGATTGGCGATTCAAGACGGCAATGCACGCCTTGGGGGCTTGGGATTAACATCCAAGAAGTTGCAAAAAATACCACACGTTCGTTTGCTTGGATGTGGCACTGCTTTGCATGCTGCACAGGTTGGCCGACTTGCGATTGAAGAGTTGGCACGAGTTCCAGCTTTGGCACATGTGAGTAGCGAGTTTCGTCACAACAACCCAGTGATTGAAACCGATGCGATTCATTTTGCGGTCAGCCAATCCGGTGAAACCGCGGATACCCTTGCCGCCGTAAAGGAGATTCAATTGAAAGGAGGTGAAGTTAGAGGCGTCATCAATGTCGTTGGTTCAACCATCGCCCGGCAGTGTGGAAAGGGTGTTTACATCCATTCGGGACCAGAACAATCCGTTGCTTCGACCAAGGCGTTCTCAAACATGGTGGCCGCACTTTCGATGTTCGCAATACAAATTGGACGTGCTCGTACCCTTTCCAGAGAGAAAGGGAAACAGCTGATAACATCCTTGCAAAAAATCCCTCAATTGGTTGATGACTATCTTTCCAATCCAGGCCCAATCGAAGAGGTTGTCAATACAGTCAAGGATGCCAAGAGTGTTCTCTTTCTCGGCCGGGGGATATCTGCACCTGTCGCTCGAGAAGGTGCCCTCAAACTGATGGAACTTGCTTACATCCCCTGTCTTGCATATCCTGCAGGTGAGATGAAACATGGCCCAATTGCCCTTCTCGAGGAGGGTAGCCCAGTCATCTTCATTGCACCCAATGACGCATTGAAGAACAAGACTGTATCGAGTATTCACGAATGCCGTGCCCGCGGAGCAAAAATCATCCTTATCCACGAAGAGGGTGATTCAATTGCAGTAGAGGCCGATATTTCGATTCCCGTTCCAGCAACAGATCCAATGTTTACGCCGATGTTAACCGTGTTGCCAATGCAACTCATCGCATACCATACTGCACTCGCTCTTGAATGCGACGTCGACCGTCCCCGTAACTTAGCGAAGTCCGTCACCGTTGAGTAATCTCAATGGATGGTAAATTTACACATTGTGGGATCCCACCGCCATGCATGGTAGCCCAACGTGTGGTTTGTATGCCGCATTTTGACGATGGCAATCTTGCGGTTGATTTGATCTCCACTTCGGTCCATGGTGAGGTGAATCACTCCATCGGATAGGTAATCTTCTATGCCGAATTCACCAAATTGGTTCTTCATTTCGCCCATCATTTCACAGATGATGAATGTCGTCAAACCGAGTCTGCGGCACGCCTCAAAGAACTTGAATGTCTCATCACGTGGGTTTTCCATTCGAGTGAGGGTAAAGAATGCACCCAATGAATCGAAAACCAGTACCTCAAAACCAATGCTTTCACGATAATTGGTCAATTGCTTGATGAGTTGCCCCATCCAATCGACCTGGTTTGCAGTCCCAGCTTCATTCAATTGAACACGCAAATCTGCGAGATCGATGATTGCAATGTTGCTTCTTACACGGGGGTCATCGACATTCATACCCATGTTGGCCATATGACCCGCAAGAGATTCCTTGGATTGTTCTAGGGTGACATAAATTCCAGACGTTCGACCTTCGAGAACCGCATTGTACAGCATGGCAAAACCGAGACTGGATTTCATCGATCCTGATGTCCCTGCGAGTAGACACAGGTGTCCTTTTGGAATACCTCCTTGCATTTGTTCATCCAATCCCATAATGTAGGTTGGAATTCTCTCTGCTGCATTACTCAACTAGGCCACCAGAGCGAGCGATTCGGTGCAAGAAGATAAACGCCACCCTCCTCGGATTGCCATGGAAATGGTACATCTTGCCTCTGCTTCGCAGCGTAGAGCCTCGATGCTTGAGGCATGGGGCTACGAAGTCACCCAGAGTCCCCTACGTGCGCGCGAGCGCCCACACAGGCACGGGATCCCCATCTGCGAACAGGTTGAACATACATTGCTTGGCAAGATTGAATCAGCACAGAGGGAATGTTCAGCCCCTATCGTCATTGTTGCCGATACGCTGGTCGAAGACCCCGATGATTTCCTTCACCCCTTGGGTCAACCGCAAAACCGACAAGATGCAGTGGGAATGCTGTTCCGCCTCAGTGGTAGAAATCATCGAGTTTGGAGTGGTACTGCAGTGATTTGTGGTGATGAAGTAACGTCTTGGATTACATCCGCTACAGTTTCCATCGAACCCTTGTCAGAAGAAGTTCTGGAGGCATTGATCGTTTCAGATTCTTGGAGGGGTAAAGCGGGTGGTTACGACTTCGCTGGAGCGATGGGGAAATATGCGACTCTTGTCGATGGAAATGAAGAAACTATTCTCGGTTTTTCACCACAGTTATTTGACCATTTGAAATCTACTCTCCAATAGAAAATTGCACATGATCTCGATGATGTAACTGTACCATTCAAATGCAATTGTGTTTTACGATTGACATGGGGAAATTAGAGGCGCAGTATCCTGCGAATCGTTGGATGGTCCTCGCAGTAATGAGCTTGAGTCTTGTTATTGTAATGTTGAACAATGTGACGCTCAATGTCGCGCTTCCACAACTTTCCACAGATCTATCTGCTGGTAATTCCGAATTACAGTGGATTATGGATGCGTATGTATTGGTATTCGGAGGTACCCTTCTGGTGATGGGCGCATTGGGTGACCGCTTTGGACGTAAAGGTGCACTACAAATTGGTCTGATTACGGTTGCAGCCGCATCTGCTTGGACTGCTTTCTATGCTGATTCATCCACAGATGTCATTCTTGCACGTGCAACAATGGGTTTGGGTGCCGCCCTTGTGATGCCATCTACACTATCGGTTGTGCTGGTTGTTTTCCCACCTGAAGAACGAGGTAAAGCAATTGGAATTTGGGCTGCTATGGCTGGGGTTGGTGCCCCAATCGGGCTTCTTGTGGGTGGATGGGCAGTTGAAACATACGATTGGGAAATGGTATTTTTGATCAATGTACCCATCATTGTCATTGCCTTGATTGCTGGGGCAATAATTGTCCCTCGTTCGAAAGATAATGAGAATCGACCCTTGGATATAGGGGGGGCAATCCTGTCTGTTTTAGCATTGGGCACCCTTCTTTTCGGAATTATCGAAGGGCCGAATCGAGGATGGACAGATTTGACAATCATGAGTGCATTTGGCACAAGTATTGTTTCTGGAATACTGTTCATATATTTACAGAAGCGAATTGAATATCCGTTATTACCTCTTGAATTTTTCAAAAATCGTGGGTTTACAATTGGTCTGATTGCAATCGCAATGGCCTTCTTTGTGATGTTTTCATTCATGTTTATGCAAATGTTGCATTTTCAACTCGTCCGAGGGCATTCACCATTTTCTGCAGCCATTCGATTTTTCCCACTCCCCATCGGGTTGATGCCAGCTGCAGCGAACAGTGATCGCTTGGTTGCAAAGTTTGGGCGCCCCAATGTCATTGCAACCGGATTGTTCCTTGTTGCAACAGGCTTGTTTCTTTTTACACAGGTCACAATCGATACGAGTTATACACAAATTGCGGCTACGTTCTTCTTCCTTGGTATTGGCATGGGGTTGACAATGGCACCTTCTACAACTGCAGTCATGGGTGCAATTCCACAAGCCAAAGCAGGTGTTGGTAGTGCCACAAATGATGCAAGTCGGGAGGTGGGTGGTGCCCTGGGAATTGCAATTGGAGGCAGTGTTTTGAATGAAGTATACCAATCTACAATTGTCATTCCTCCTTCCGCTTCTGAGCACTCAGGTAATATTTTGAATTCGTTCCCTGAAGCCATAAACATTGGTCAGAGTATGCTTGCAGCTGGTAATCAAGAGGGCGCACTCCTCATCCAATCTGCTAGAGAATCGTTCATTGAAGGTATGGTCGCTGCCTGTGTTGTAGCTGGCATCGTCGCATTGTTAGCAGCAATTATCGTCAAGTGGAAGATGCCTCATGATGAATTACCATCAGAAGAAGAATGACACATTTTCCGAACTCGTGACAATTCAACTTCATTTTGAACCAATCCATCTCGTTTGAGTGCGGTACCCACAATCCATGCTGAGGCAAGTGAATATTCAGCCAATGTCTCTGCGTTTATTCCTGAACCAACAATCAATGGTGCTTGTGGCACAGCTTGTTTTATACACTCTAGTTCGACTGATTTCGCAGGTGTACCTGTACCACTACCTGAGATGATCAGTGCATCAGCAAGTCCTCGATTCCATGCATCTTTTGCTTCTTGCTCTAGCGACCATTTTTCATCGAAAGGTGTAGCATGTTTCACACCTACGTCTGCTAGAATGGCCACATCTGCATTGAGGGTCTCTCGAAGGCGTAGTGTCTCTGCTGCCTGCCCCTCAATGAGGCCTTGATCGGTTACCATTGCACCAATGTGAACATTTACTCGGATGAATTCTGCGCCGGTAACTGCTGCGATAGAAAGAGCTGCATGTGGGTCATTGCGTAGCACGTTAACGCCGACGGGAACATCGCTCAATTCAACAATAGAACGGATGATTCTAGTCATCGCTGCAATGGTCACGGCACCCACTGTTTTTTGGAATGGAACATCACCAAAGTTTTCGACCAAGATCGCATCAACCCCCCCTGCGAGAAGTGTTGTCGCATCCGCGAGTGCCAATGATTCGACAGCACCAATGTTTCCTGAAAACTCAGGTGAACCGGGTAGGGCTTTGAGATGAATCATCCCGATTAGGCCCGTGGGGATTTTTTTCCTCATCCGCATCACCTACGGGTGTTCAGCCTGAAGCCAGCGCCAACATGAACGTAGCCCTTCTTCCAAACTCTGGAATGGGGACCAACCCAAGGCACTCTGTGTTTCAGAGATGTCAGGAACCCGACGGCGAGAATCACCAGGGTGTCCAACTTCTTGGAAATGGATTTCAGATGCTGAACCTGTGACCTTTAGGCAGAGTTCGGCTAATTCTGCAATACTGACCTCTTCAGGATTGCCAAGATTAAGTGCAGCCCCGGTCAATCGTGAACCATCCAATCCTTGATCTAATTCACCAGCGATTCGAATGCCTTCAACCGCTTCATCAACCCAAGTGAACGAGCGTGTTTGAGAACCATCGCCATGGATTGTAATTGGGTCTCCACGACGGCATTGTTCAAGAAAAATACCCGTTACTTGTCCATATGCATTACCCGGTAATCGGGGCCCATATGCGTTGAATGGGCGTACAATTCGTGCATCTAAACTGCTGTTGTTAACAGCGTGTTGAACGAGAACCTCTCCCAAATATTTGCTGGCACCATACGAATGCCGGCCATGCTCAGAAGCGGATGAGAACAAACTATCCGATGCGTTGGTTAGTGGCATTTCAGGTTGCTCCCCAAACGCCTCAGGAGAAGATGTAAACACAAATCTGGAGCCACGTGTGATTGCAAAATCCAAGGCGACTCTTAGGGTATCAAGGTTGACCTGTACAACAAAATCTGGACGCTCATGGAACCAACGCGTACCATTGATGGCGGCCAAGTGGTAAACACAATCCACACCTCCAAGTTTGTCAGCTGCTTTCTCGTAGAGGTCGCGATTCGCAGCGTCACCCATGATGAGATAATAATCATCCATTCCTTTGCATCCCAAGAGATTTTTTTGGCTTCCACGGAACATGTCATCGATGACAGCAACCGAATGCCCCATCGCCACGAGTTGTTCGGTCAGATGGCTTCCGAGAAAGCCAGCTCCTCCCGTAACGATGCAGCGCATGGTAGGGTGAGTGAGTTCTCCCTCAAGGAGATGCTGCCGCGCGGTTCACAACTTGCAATGTAACAATTCCATTCTCCAATCGCATCTCTACATCGTCGCCCGTATTGATTTCCATGCACGGGTCTTCACTAAACCCGTGCGCATAAGGCACCTTGAGAAGAGATGCTGCAGGTAGTGTCAGTGGACACACATCGCGGTTGACGATTGCTTTGGGTCCCTTGTTCGTGTATATGAGTCCCATCAGAATGAATGGTGCAACTGTTGATCCACTTCCCTTGGGGTAGATGAGTATTGTATCGACGATTGCCACACCATCGAGCGGATGGCCCGGTTCTTCGATTACCCCTGTATCCCTGTTCACATATCCAAGGTAGGTAATGGGTACATCGGTCACCAAAGCCTTGCCTTGAGTACTCCAGTTGGTTTGTGAAGGTAAACTCCTACCCAAGGTTGTAAATGTCCCTTGGCGGTGTACCTTGTTGGTAGCAAGTGGTTTGGCCGCCTTGCCATGTAGAATGGGTCTTTCGCCAGCAGAAAGTGAAGCGTCGAAGGCGTGGGCCACACAGTCTTCGATTCGCATCACGCTAGTTGGCATTCGATTCAATCCACTGGTCAGATAATGCTCCGCCTTGAGTGAGTTTGTTAGAAGGTGATTATACCGCGTTCGATTGTATGGCGTCACCTCTGGGCATGTATCTTTGAGAATCAATGCCCCTGCTTCTTCTAATACATCGAGAGTTCCTTCTTGTTCCAATAATTCGTGGTTGTGACCACTCGTGAACACCCACAGGCGCTGGTCGGGAATTCGTTGACCCAGTTCCATGCGATTTCTCACAGCTGCGGCGGTGGTTCGCACTTCACCTACGCTGGCTTGAGGACAACCGATGACGATGAGATCGACCTGTCCGGTCGGAGTCAATTCATCATAGCGTTCCATCAGGGAATCGTTGGTAAACACGAGGTGCCCTTCGGGTGTATATTGTGGCGGTTCAGGTGAGAGTCCTTCTGCCCAGAGCATTGGGCAACCGTAATTGGCTGCGGCTGCAGTCAATGCTTTCTTTTGATCAAAAGAGACATAATCAGGTAATCCAGTGAGATGTGGCATCATTCCCCATGGCAGTTTCCAGTGTGGTTGGATTTGTTTTCCAATCCAATCTCCAAGAACGCTCCAATCAGCAATATGTTCGAGTTCACAATCAACCTCGACATGAATGTTTGGAATCCGGTTTTCATCGAGGTGTAATCCCCATTTTGGAGCCCATCCCGTCAGTGCAGTGGCCAAAGCTGACAGTCCACTTTCACGATTAGTAATGAGTGATGTGTAAGAATTGGAAAAAGCCACAGCATTGCTTTCAGCCCAAGAACCGATGCCTTCGTTGTCGACACCTCTGTCGTAAGGTGTGCACGACAAGGTGGCTTCAATTCCGAGTTCAGTGTAGGCGTGAACGATTTCGAATTGGTGTTTGAGAAAATCTTCAGTTTCAATATCCATTTCTTTCATTTTCTCTTTGTCACATCCAGCACTGTTCAGTGTGGTTGGGATTTCAACAACCCCCAAATCATCACCTGAAAGATCGGCTAGGAAGCGCCGCAACCCATGTCCACCGGTGAGGGGTGACACTCCGCTCACGTGCGCGTGCGCGCACGTGACAAACTCGGTAGCACCAGCGGTTGAAGCCAAGTCGACAACCAAACGAGCAGCCTTCTGTTTGGTTGGACCGTGCTCACCGGCCAGCATGGCGGCGAGTGGTGTTGGGATGTCCATTGGTAGGAACCGGCCGGCACTTGCCCATGAATATGCGGGTCCTTCGCCTGTTTATCTCCGCGAAGCCAATGGTTGGCGCCATCCTTGGCCAAAGGCGCGATTGGAAACGCGTGGTGCTGGGCATAATTGCCAGCGCTTGTGTTCGTTAGCGTGCATGCGTGAAAGTACCTCGGGGGTCAGCGGCGACGCATTCCGAATACCTCGTTCAATCCAGTCCTCCAAAATTGGGTCTAGAACGGTATAGGGTGGTAAATTGTCCTCGTCCTTTTGGTCGGGTGCCAATTCAGCTGATGGTGCCTTTGTCATCGTTGATTCTGTGATTGGAGACTTACCACCAGCATTTGCATTAATGGCGTCGGCTACTTCGTAAACTTCAGTTTTGTAGAGATCACCCAGGGGTGCATATCCACCATTCATGTCCCCATACAGTGTGCAATAACCCATGGCCAATTCGCTCTTGTTACCTGTGGCGATTGCCATTGCACCGCGTGCGTTGGCCGCCCCCATCACGAGCGTCCCACGAATTCTGGCCTGCAGGTTCTCTTTGGCGACCGGATTTCCAGTATCTAATTCACCCTGCAGTGTCTCATCAACACTCTCGTGGATTTCATTGATGGGTAGGATTTGTAATTCCATCCCCAATGCTTCAGCGGTTGCTTTTGCATCTTCAATCGAGTGATCGGATGAATGGCGTGATGGCATGGCGAGTCCCAATACGTTGCTCGCACCGACCGCTTGACAAGCGATGGCAGCACAAACAGCAGAGTCGATTCCCCCACTCATACCTAGGACAATCTTGCTGATGCCCGATTTTTTACAATAATCACCTAGGCCCAGTGTGACAGCTGACAACAAATCTTGACCCTTGGAGGGCATTGTAGGTTCTGCACCAGCACCGACGATTTCTAAATCGCCATCACCATTCGAATCAAGAGGAATCCATTGTGCTGCACTTGGGTTTTCGATATTGACCATCAAGATACCACTACACCACGCAGGACCCTGAACAATTGTTCCGTCTGGCCATCCAACGATGCTCCTTCCATCGAATAGAAGGTCATCATTACCACCGATTTGGTTGCATAACAGGAAGGGGTGTCCCAGTGTAGACGCTGCCTTGCGTACGAGGCGTGCTCGAACTCCCTCTTTGGCCAGATGATAGGGGGAGGATGAGAGATTGACAGTGATGGCCAAGGGTTCACCTTGATGTTGCCAAGTGGCCAACTGTTCGATAGGATCTGCAGGATAATCTGCTGGCACTTCTCCAATGTGTTGCCATGCATCTTCACAAATAGTGATGCCAACGGATGCACCTCGTAGACTACGATCAATTCCAGGACCATCATCGGCTTGGAAATAACGTCCTTCATCGAAGACATCGTAGGTGGGGAGGAGTTGCTTACGGGCAACAATTTTCGCTGTCCGTGAATCTGCCACCCGCACAGCGCCATTGAACGGTTTTTGGCGTGATTTTTCAGCTGAAAGAGGTGTTCCAATGAGCAACGGAATCGAGCTACTAACCCCCATTGCTGCCATTTCACATGCAGACACGAATGCCGCATCCATCAGCATGTCTCGAGGGGGGTATCCTGAGATGACCAACTCGCTGGCCACCGCCATGTCCGCACCCGCTTTGGCTGCCTTTGCCGCAGCCGCTTCAACCAGTGCAACATTGCCCGTAATATCGCCGACCGTCGGGTCCAACTGCAACAACGCGATGACTGTCACGAACCGTCCTTACGCTGCGCCCCATTCAACGTTACGTCGATGGCCTGAAGGACTGTCTAGCGTACCGAATGGTCATGGGTGAAACTCGCTCAATGCAAGATTGGCTTGATGGATATGGCGAAAGTCATCAAAATTCACTGAACAAAAAAATACACTGGGTGGCCGTTCCACTGATTTTCTTGACAATTGTTGGGTTGCTTTGGAGCGTCCCCGTTCCAGAGGCAATGGCAGTGAATCAATGGGTCAACTTTGCCACAATCATGCTGATTCCTGTATTCATTTTCTATGCGCGACTTTCGTTATCACTTACATTTGGAATGGCGCTATGGTGCCTGTTTTGTTTCGCAATTTGCCATCTGTATGAATCCTCAGTCGAGTCCTCCGTACTTCCTCTCTGGCAAACCAGTATCATCGTCTTTGTATTGGCCTGGATCGGTCAATTCTATGGGCACAAAGTCGAAGGTCAAAAGCCATCTTTCTTCGAGGATTTACAATACCTGATGATTGGACCTGCTTGGTTGATGTCGTTCATCTATGACAAGCTCGGAATCAAGTATTGAGTCAATGACAAGAAATTCCATATTTCTTCAGTCGCCAGTAGTTGTATGGCCATGGTGTGATGAATCCTGCAATCAGCATGATTGGGATGACCCACCAAGTCAGCATGGCACCCCCGGTCAATACGAGATCCACGATATTCATTGCCGCCTCCATGCCCAACATCGAAATGAGTGACATGCCAACCGCCACACGGAATGCTTGCTTGAAAGGCATCTGACCCGTGAGAATGAATGTTTCCAATGCGATAGATGTCATGATTCCATTGAACATTGCAAGTGCCATGATCATCATTGCACTCCATCCTGAATTGATGAAGATAAACTGGAATGCAGCAATGGTCCCAAAGTCGCCAATACTGCACCCGACCAAACACCATTTGGTATTGTGAGCAGACTGTTTCCAAACCGCACCATCACTCCAATTGAATTCGGGTAACCCAACAGTGAAACCCGCACCTGTAATGGCACCATCCAGTACTTCAGAAATCACACCTTGATGGTGGATAACAGCACTACCAACCTCGACTTCAACCGAGGACACGCCGTCAACTGCTTGAAGTGCAGCGGTAAGATTGGTCACACAGCCTTGGCAAGACATGCCGCCGACCTCGTATGTGGCGGTCTCCATATCCTCCGGGGAGCGCCGGTAGCGTTTGAACCCTGCCGCACCCTTGAAATCGGGACCATAGGTCCCGCGAGACATGGCAGCCCCCAATGCCGCAGGAGAACT
Organism: uncultured Candidatus Poseidoniales archaeon; assembly: GCA_963934015.1. GTDB lineage: Archaea > Thermoplasmatota > Poseidoniia > Poseidoniales > Thalassarchaeaceae > MGIIb-P. The sequence continues at coordinate 3,273 of CAWVWT010000034.1, read as the reverse complement.
CGACCCTGTTGCGCTTGAAGAGTCTCTGATGGCGACTTGGCGCGAGGAGGGTACATTCGGCCAGCAGGTCGCATCTCGCAAGGATGGCCAACCATTCATTTTCCTTGAAGGCCCACCTACTGCGAACGGCAAACCGGGTATTCACCACGTGGTCGCTCGAACCTACAAAGATCTGGTTTGCCGCTGGAAGGCAATGGAAGGCTACTTTGTCGAGAGAAAAGGTGGATGGGACACACACGGACTGCCGGTGGAAATCGAAGTTCAGAAGCGCCTTGATCTGATGAGTAATGAGGCGATTGAAGCATTCGGTATGGCTGAATTTAACGAAGAATGCCGTAACAGTGTTTGGACCTATGAGCAGGCTTGGCGAGAGATGACTGAACGCATGGCATTCTGGGTTGACCTCGATGACCCATATGTCACACTACACAACAATTACGTTGAATCCTGCTGGTGGGCATTGAAGCAAATGTTCGACAAGGATCTGCTCTTCAGAGGTCACAAGGTTCTACCTTATTGTCCACAGACTGGAACCTCTTATTCCAGCCATGAAGTGGCACTCGGCTACAAGGAAGTCGTCGAACCTTCCGTCTATATCAAATTCAATCTCATCGATGACGATGCATCCGTCCTTGCTTGGACTACAACACCATGGACACTTCCAGGAAACGTTGGTCTTGCAGTAGGACCCGATGTCACATACATCCGTGTCCGCATCGACCAACCAGCAGGCGATAATTGGGAAGGTCGTGGTGGTGCAGAGGTTGGCGAAGAGGTCATCATCGCCAAGGATTTATTCAAGGAAGTCATCCGACACCATGCCACAATCCTCGAAGAATTCCCTGGCTCTGATTTGATTGGTAAGGCGTACGAGCCATTGTTCCCTGATGCTGTCGATCGAGGTGATTCACAAACAGCTTGGACTATTCTTGAGGCAGATTGGGTCACGACCACTGATGGTACCGGGGTGGTCCACACCGCAGTCATGTATGGTGAAGATGACTACAACCTTGGTATGGAAGTTGGTCTACCGGCTCAGCACACTGTGGGCATGGATGGTGCTTTCCTCAAAGGAACACACGACAAACTGGATGGCCGGTATGTCAAGGAATGCGATGACACCATCATGGAGATTTTGATGGATGACAATCTCCTCTACCGTGAGAAACCTTATGCTCACGAATATCCACATTGTTGGCGAACCGACCATCCCCTACTCTACTACGCCATGGATTCTTGGTTTGTCCGTATGACTGCGGTCAAGGAACGTTTGCTGGAATTCAATGATCAAGTTGAATGGGCCCCAGACTGGGTCGGCGAAGGGCGATTCGGAGAATGGCTGCGCAATGTCAAGGATTGGGCAATTTCCCGTGAACGGTATTGGGGTACACCTCTACCTGTTTGGCGCTCTGCTTCTGGTGAGATGAAGTGCGTCGGTTCGATTGCCGAATTACAAGAAGAAGTGGCCAAGGCCAATGCGGCAGGACACAGCAATCCGGAATGCCCCGATGATGTTGACTTGCACCGACCGATTGTCGATGATTTTGTTCTTGTCAATGACAGTGGCGAAGTGATGCACCGCGAACCCTTCGTCATGGATTGTTGGTTTGATTCAGGTTGTGCGTCGTTTGCACAATGGCACCATCCATTCGATGACCCTGAGAAGTTTGAGAACAACTTTCCTATCGACTACATTTGTGAAGGTGTTGATCAAACCCGTGGTTGGTTCTACACATTACTCGCAGTCAGTACAACCGTCTTCGATTCAATCTGCTACAAGCGCTGTTTGTCGCTTGGTCTTATCCTAGATGCAGAGGGGAAGAAGATGTCCAAATCCAAGGGTAATATCGTCGACCCGTGGGATCACTTCAACCGCGAGGGTGCAGATGCGACCCGCTGGTACATGGTGACTGCTGGGGCGCCTTGGAACCCAATGAAGTTCGATCCGAATGGAGTGCGTGAAACCTATGCCAAGATGTTCCTCACATTATGGAATTGCTACAAGTTCCACGCTGACTATGCAGCCCTCGACAACTTTGATCCAGAAGCAAGTGATTGCCCGGTTGAGAGTCGCCCCTCATTAGATCGTTGGATCATTTCCAAACTCAATTCGGTTGCTGCAGATTACCATGCCCAATTCGAAGGTTGGGACTTCCACAAGGCCTGCCGTGACTTGGAAGATTTCGTGGTCAATGATTTGTCAAACTGGTATGTTCGTCGCAGTCGTCGCCGACTGTGGGACGAAGGTGACAGTGCTGACAAGTTGGCTTGCCAGCATACACTTCATGACGTTCTCACGATGCTTTGTCGTCTAATCGCACCAGTATCGCCATTCATGGCCGACGAGATTTACCGTAACCTGATGGGGGAAAGCGTTCACCTCGCAGATTGGCCAACTCCAAAGCATCAGGACGTTGAACTTGAGGCTCGCATGCAACTGGTCCGCAATCTAGCTGAGGCTGGTCGTAAGGTTCGCGTTGACAATGATCACCGCCAGCGATTACCCTGTCAAACCGGTTGGCTTGTTGGTGCCAGCGGACTCGACGAGTTCTACCCGATTCTTGCGGAGGAAATCAATGTCCTCGATCTGCAAACTGAGACTGATCTTGATCGGTTCCAACGTATCGAGGTTGCACCCAATCGAAAGACACTCGGTCGTAAATGCCGCCAAGATTTGCCCAAGGTGATGGCTGCTCTTGCAGAAGCTGACCCAGAAGCGTTGTGGGATGACATTCAAAATGGTCGTTGTGTGATTGCCGGCTTTGAATTGGAACCGATTGATGTCGAGGTCAAGCGCGTAGAACGCGAGGGCTTCGCGGCAATGACTGCAGAGGATAGCGATGTGACACTCGTGCTTGATATGACAGTCACCGATGAGTTGCTCTCCATGGGTTTAGCCCGTGAAATCATTCGTCGTGTGCAACAGAAGCGCAAGGACCTTGATCTCGAGATCGAAGCATCCATCTCACTCACAGTTTGGCTAGATGAAGGCAACCCTGAGTTGCTTGGTGGAGACTGGGATCACATCGTCTCAGAAGTTCGAGCTAGTGATGCGGTACTGGACCAAGGTGGACAAGCATCTGAAGGTGCTGACAATTTCGATATAGATGGTGTAGGTATTTACTTCACTGTAGAGTAATTTGACGCACAGGGTACCCTCTGTTCATGCGATTGCGTAAGAAACCAACGAAGGAACGGAGGGTGGAAATCACACTGGAACAACCTGGAACACATCGTACATGGGGTCTGACGCACGTTCGTTGAATAGCAGGT
>CAWVWT010000033.1:0-15608 GCA_963934015.1 uncultured Candidatus Poseidoniales archaeon | reverse complement strand
GAACGATTTTATCATCTTGCATCTCGATTCGAACCAAGCTATTGAGTGGCCAGTTTCCCGTGGCACGAATCTTGTTCATACCATCGCCTTTCTCAAAGACAATCCAACAATCCTGAACAATTGCCCCACTCTCTTTAACTGCCTTCAATATTGGATGCAGTGTCCCGCCTGTACTGACGACATCATCGACAATTAGTACACGTGCACCTACGTCAATATCATTGAGGAATATCTCACCCTTTGAGTAGCCGGTCGATTGATCGATTGCTACTTCACCTGGGAGCCCATACTGTCGTTTACGACCAATAACCAGTGGTTTCCCACTGGAGATACACAGGGCTGCGGCCAGTGGGATCCCCATGGCCTCGATACCGAGAATGATGTCGATAGAGTCCCAGTCCACGCCTTCTGAAATCAAATCTCGTGCAGCACTAAGCAACTCTGCTGATTGCCTCGGTACACCATCTGAGAGTGGGTGTACGAAGTACGGATACCCTTCTTTCCAGACAACTGGGGCGTTGACGACACTATCCTTCAGCAATTCGAGCCTCATATCAAGTGTGGTTGTTCGCCTGTCCATGAACTGCGAGTAGGCGTCCCTTTATTGAAGAATTTGATTATAAAAAAAATGCCCATCAGGGGCGCCGAAGCGCCCCTGATGGGCATGTATGTTATCTTGTGTATGGCGTGTTAGAGTTGGTTTTACTTACTCTTCTTCGCTAATCAATTCGTCAACCTGGCAACCGATAAAGGCACCAATACCAACGAACAGACCGTCGCAAACCCAGTTAACTGCGGAGTCTGCAATACCATCAAGTGCACCGACAAGGGACGAACCCATCTCGTTTGCACCAGATAGAGTCATCATGCCGCCAAGCGCCATTAGAGCGAATGCACTAGCCCATGCGGAATCGCATCGGGTGTGTATCTGCCACCAGATTGCACCAGCGGAGATTGTACCCACTACACCCCAGAGGTTGTCTGCGATGTCGGGGATCCACATTTCCGTGGGCGCCCAGCCGGTTTCGATGTTACCAGCTTCAGTCATCAGTACGATGGCTAGAGCAGCGCCGACAACTTGTGCCACTAAGCGCATACCATTTGCCATCCAATTGCCTTCGGTATCTGATAGATCACCGGTCATGATGTGCGACCAAGTAACCACTGGCAGAAGATGGGCACCACTGAATGCCATCCAAGTAACTGCCAGAGCGACAGCGCCTTCGATAGATCCAAGTCCCAATCCAAAGACAACCCACATGAGCACGAATGCCCCGCCGATTTCAGCCTTCATTGCTTTCATATCTATATCCATTTCATTTCACCTTTTTTTTATCGCTACTTGCGCGATTAGCCATGTTCCGGTTCAGTTTGCTTATGAATGGTTCTATGACCATTCTCCCTAAAACGCGCGTTTGAGCGGTTTTTGCGAAAAGCCGATGTTTATCTTGACATCAAGTGTAATTTACTACACTGGTGTAAATTGGTACTATAGATTGGGTAGAGCCCGGGCCCTGAAGGACCCGGGCAATTCCTTGTGTGTTATCTTGTTCAGAAGATCATGTTGACGAGCCACTCGAATGTGGTTTCGCCACCAGGGCCAAGGTAGAACATGACCATGAGCACACAGAGTGTTCCCATGACCTTGTTGATTTGGTCCATTTTACCCATGCCCACCTTGATGGCCACGTAGGCGATGATACCCCAAGCGATTCCATCTGCGATGGAATAAGTGAACGGCATCATGACCATTGTGATGAAGGCAGGGATTGCCATTTCTTTGTCAGCCCAATCAATGTCTGCAGCACCGCGCATCATCATTGCACCTACGACCACAAGGGCTGGTGCAACTGCGAATGTAGGGATTGCTTGCAGAAGTCCGGATAGGAACATTCCCATGAGCATGAGTACGCCTACGACGACAGCTACAAGTCCAGTCTTCCCACCTTCTTCTATACCCGCCGCCGATTCAATGTAGGTGGTTGTTGTGCTTGTTCCACAAAGTGCACCGACGATAGTTGCTCCTGCGTCTGCCATGAAGGCTTCATCAGCACTCTCAATATTGTCATCATCATCGATCTTCCCAGCCATCTTGCCAACACCGTAGAGGGTACCTGCGGTGTCAAAGATGTCGACGAACAGGAAGGTAATCATAACCAATAGGAATGCCGACAAGTTGTCTCCTATGTCGCTGAATGCACCTAGAGCAGAACCAACTGCTCCCGTTGACACACCATCTGTGGAGAAGATTGCGTCAAGAGCCGGCGCAACGACCTCTGCGTTTCCGTTGTAGGGGTCTGTAACTGCCATGCCCATTGCATTCATGGCCCAAGCAATTGCGGTGACGCCCATGACGCCATAGATGATTGCGCCCTTCATTCCGCGCGCCATCATGATTGCAATAGCCAAAAGGCCGACCATAGCCCACAGTTCACCTGATGTGTGGGTCCAAGTTTCATGCTGTCCGATGTTCACCAAGGTGGCGAAATCATCCTGAATCCAACCCATTTCGCGTAATCCAATAATTGCGAGGAACATACCTATTCCAGCCATGGTTGCGATTTTGAGATCCTTGGGGATAGCATTAATCATTTTTGATCTCCATCCGACCTGTGGTAGTGAAATTATCATGAACAGCACACCTTCAACAAGAACTGCGGCAAGTGCGAGTTCCCAAGCTACACCTTGGGTCAATACCACACTGAACACGAAGTATGCGTTCAACCCCATACCGGGTGCCAATGCGTAGGGCTGATTCGCCCATAGTCCCATGATTGTACAACCTACAAAGGCTGCCATCGCGGTTGCAAACAGTGCATCATTGAACGGAATCCCCGCAATACTCAACATCCCAGGGTTTACCACTAAGATGTATGCCATTGTCAAAAACGTCGTTACGCCTGCTCTCATTTCTCCTTCTAACGAACTACCGGCTTCTGTGTAGCCAAAGTAGTCATCTAATGCTTGATTTTCCATATTGAAGTCTCTCCTTCAATTGGTACAGTCACAATTCGGGGGATAAACGTTGTCTGACTTGAAACGGTAAAAACCGTGCAAAGTAAGAATTGCCTTTGAGCGGGCAATATCTCAGACGAGACCCTTGAGTTGTTCTCGTCCCTTGACAACCTTGGTTGAACAAGGGCTTGGGATTTTCATACTCGCCTTGCGGAGTGCATCCTTTGCAGTGAGGAAATTCTTTGGATTTGTTGAGATTGAGATGATGGTGGTGCCATGCTTGCAGCGAGCTGCGGTTCCAACGTTCTTTCCGAAAGCACAGCGCATGCCCTGGGATACCCGATCCGCACCCGCGCCTGTCGCCTGCTTGTTTTCACGCAGAATGTGGTGAGGGTAAACGTGGACTCGAAGAGCATACCCTTCCTCCCCAGCCGCACTCCGAATGGTTGCATTGGAAACCTGTCGCGCGGCCTCAAGGGCTGTATGGCGAACTTGGCAACTTTCATCCACTGTAAGGTTGATGACAACGGGGAATTCGTCTGCTTCAGCAGCCTTTCTGTTCCCCATGTGGAAGCGCATAATCCGGTTGTTTGGAACACCGCCGGTATACTTGCGTCGAGTATACGCCTGACCCTTCAGTCGGCGGTACATCTTCGCGGGCTTACGTGCCATGTCAACTCCCTCGGTCGACGGCCACCGACAGCCCGTATATGAATGCATCCGGCCACCTACGGTGGTCCTACACTCCATCCAGCGGACAGGTTATTCAACTTCCTCGGACACAGCCATGCCGTGGCCAACATTATCGAGCGACTGTTTACCTTCGTCGATTCCCCCCGTGAACGACCCTGGGTGGCGATGGGTGCATTGGGTATTTTCATTCTACTTGGGGCCGCATGGGTGAATCAAGCACAGATTTTACCCGGTGTTTCTGTTTCCGAAACGGGGTTATCTGACCCCATTATAGACATCATCTGGGATGAAGATGGAGATCAAGCCTTGGCATTGGTTGAAGAGGGGCCCGGTCTGAAATTGATGGTTCGAGATAAGGGGGGTGCATGGTCTGTACTGGATTGTGGTTGCAATGCGACTGCGATTGGGGGCACTGAAAGCCAATGGGTTGCCGGAGGCGAAGATGGTTGGATCGGAATCATGGGTGCAGGTTCACCAAATATCGCCTCACGTTCACTTGATTGGCCCGACATCCCACCTGATGTCATTTCACTGGATGGGGACATCGATAATGGTTGGCTCATCGTCGAAAATGGTGGCACACGAACTGTACACACATGGTCGGGATTGAGCGTTAGCAATGGCACATCTTATCCAATTCCTTCCATTGTGATGGACGAGGTTGAGGTTGTTTTGGGTGGTGCCCTAATCATTGGCCACGATACAACAGGAAGCAATCCGGCGTTGGGGGAGGCATCGTCCGAGGTATTGATTGATGCTGCAGGAGGATCAGGGGGTCCCCCACAATTGGTATTGCTACATCGGGGAGCTGGAACACCATTCCACACCATCATTTCAATGGGCGATTCTTCATTCATTGCAATCGTTGGTGGAGGGGATGCAATATATGGGGTGACGGTGGAGAGAAATGTCCACCGTATTGCTGGCTCTATAGGTGTGAGTACCATCGCAATTGACAGCGAAGGAATGCTTTGGTTCAAGGGTGAAAATGGTCTTTCGAACATGGAAATAGGGGATTCTAAAGCGACCTTGGTGATTTGCCCTGATGGGTCTCCCTCCGAACTAACTTCAGCTGCGATTTCTGGAGATAATATTGTCTTGTTTAGTGAGGATGGTTCAACTCGTGTGACAATTGATCCCGGGGCACAACATTCTCTCCTCAGAAGCCTATCGCTTCTGGGTGATTTGATTCTGGTCCTCACATTCGTTGCATTCGTTGGATTTGGCGGGCATGCATTGTTGCGAAAACACGATGTTCTCTGAATCATTCGTCAATTTCTTTCCTAATGAATCGTTCACGTAGTGAACGGCCGTTTGGTTCATAGGCTACGGCGAACGCTGGTCGTGCCCATGGCCAAGGGACCAAGCATGCTCGACCAGTATGCAGAGATTAAGGCCGAACACCCAGGCACCATCCTTTTTTTCCGAATGGGTGACTTCTACGAAATGTTCTACGATGATGCAGTTACTGCTGCAGAAGTTCTTGGAATCACCCTGACAAGTCGCGATAAAAATAGTGAAAATCCTGTTCCAATGGCTGGTTTCCCTTGGCATTCAGTTGAGGGTTACCTACAACGAATGTTACGTGCCGGATACAAGGTCACACTGTGCGAGCAAGCCGAAGAAATGCGGCCGGGAGAGAAAATTCTGCGAAGGGTTGTAACACGTGTTTACACCCCAGGTTCCCTGTATGAAGAGGAGTTGATTGGCGAAGATGGAAGCGCTTTGTTAGCAGCGGTTGTTCTCAAGGGAGATCACCTCGGAATCGCTGTGATAGACCCTTCAAGTGGGCGTGCATCATCAACTGAATTTGAGGGTAATGATCGATTTGAACGACTTCGGGATGAATTACTTCGTTGGGGTCCTCGGGAGTTGGTGATGCATGGTCGAGATGCCAAGCATGATACGATTCTCAGCATCCTCCGGGATATCGATGGATTGGTTCTTAGCATTCACGATTTACCTAGTAAGGGACGTTTAGAGGCCTTGCGAAATGTGCTTGAGATGAGCGACCTCGGCAGTCTAGACCTCGACAGTCGGCCCTTGGCAATAGAGGCTGCAGGATTGGCCACTGCTTACCTGTCCAAGCTTCATTTGGTCGATGCTGTTCCATTGCGTGAAATTCACATGGGTGCGGATACAACTCACATGCTTCTTGACCAGACCACACTTCGAAATCTCGAATTGGTCCAAACACTCTCCGGCGAGAAGAACGGAAGTCTGCTTCAAGCGATTGATGCAACGCAGACTTGGATGGGACGTCGTCTGCTCAAGGAATGGCTTCTACGGCCCCTGATGGATACACAGAAGATTGCAGAGCGGCATGCTGCAGTGGGCAGTTTGATCAATGCGAATCGCCGATTGAGGGAGATTCGAACCACGCTCAAAGCGATGCGCGATTTAGAACGATTGTCGACACGGTTGGCCTACAATCGTGCAAACGGTCGAGATTTACTAGCGATATGTGATTGCCTTTCAAGGATGCCTGCGTTGCAGTCATTGCTGCAGGAATCCGATGATGTCATGCTCAATGCATGTGCAGAAGGATTGGTCGAACTCGGACCACTCAAAGATAGAATCGAAGATGCGTTACAGCCCGAACAACCGGCACTAATTCGTGACGGTGGTTTATTCCGAGAAGGATACGATGGGAAATTGGATGACCTTCGAACCAAGGCAGGTAAGGGCACGACCTGGTTGTCTGAATTGGAAGCCACACAACGAGAACAATTGGATATTCCTAGTTTGAAGGTCCGGTACAATCGGCAGTTTGGATATTTCATTGAAGTCACAAAAACTCATCTCGACAAAGTTCCTGAAGACTGGATACGACGCCAAACGATGACCAATGCCGAGCGCTATGTCACACCAGAACTCAAGGAATGGGAAGAAGTCATATTGTCCGCCGACAGTCGAGCCAATGCGATTGAATTCAAACTATTCTGCACCCTTCGCGATGAGGTCAAAGCAGTCACATCATCACTATCTTCTATCGCTAGGAAAATCTCAACCGTCGATGTCCTTTCGTCCTTTGCTCACCATGCACGTCAGCGTTCTTGGTGTCGCCCTGAAATCCTAGAAACGGATCGCCTCGATATTTCTGGAGCTCGACACCCTGTCCTTGAGGCCGACGATCGATTTGTACCAAATGATGTCCGATTCGATACCAAACGCCGATTCTTATTGTTGACCGGACCGAACATGGGTGGTAAATCGACATACCTTCGAACCAGTGCCTTGGTCACTATTCTGGCTCAGGCAGGTTCCTATGTTCCAGCCACCAAAGCACGCATCGGTTTGGTCGACCGAGTGTTCACCCGTGTTGGGGCACATGATGACCTTCGTCGGGGTCGCTCAACATTCATGATGGAAATGATTGAGGTGGCCCACATCCTTCGTCGCGCGACACCAAACAGTCTGGTATTGTTGGATGAAATTGGTCGAGGGACATCTACATTCGATGGCTTGGCCATCGCTTGGTCAGTGACCGAGGACATAGCCCGTCGAATTGGTTGTAGAACACTCTTTGCAACCCATTATCATCAATTGGTTGGCCTTGCTGAAGAAGTACCGTATCTTTCCAATATTCATGTTCAAGTCGCTGATTCCGGTGGTGAAATCGCTTTCTTGCATACGATTGCAGAGGGGCCATGTGATGATTCCTATGGCGTCCAAGTCGCAGGACTTGCGGGTCTACCTGCGCCCGTCGTTGAACGAGCTCGAGACCTGTTGTTATTTCTTGAGTCTCAGGCCCAAGGTGCTCGTGCTGGTGAAGGTGGAGTCCCCCTCTCAAGAGAGATGGGCCAATCCTCACTGTTCGGTGGTTGGAACCAACCAAATACGCCAGCACGAATCGTTGAGAAAGATTCTGAAGTTGAGAAGCGCCTGGCCGAAATCGACCCCGATATGTTGAGTCCACGGGATGCGATGGATATCATCTACGAGTTGCGTGGGATGTTGCAGAGTACACATGAGTGGTTGGAGGAATGAGCATGGTCGTGACGACAGAGAACCGTCGCCCCATCCAGCAATTGGACGATGATACGATTGGCCATATTGCAGCCGGTGAAGTCGTTGAACGCCCGGCTCAAGTAGTCAAGGAACTGGTCGAGAACAGCATCGATGCAGGATCTACTCGAATTCGGGTTGAGATTGATAGAGGTGGATTTGATCGCATTTCCGTCATCGATGACGGTACTGGTATTCCCTCTGATGAATTAGAATTGGCTGTAACACGTCACGCAACGAGTAAACTTGCGACAGCGACCGACCTCAGTTCAATCCACACTCTTGGATTCCGTGGGGAAGCGCTCGCTAGCATTGGAATGGTGAGTAGACTCAGCGTCTCTAGCCGAACCGCAGATTCAGAAGGGATGAGAATCTCTGTAGATGATGGTGCAAAGAAACCACTGGAGCCAGCTGGAATTGCACCGGGCACCGTTATCGAAGTCTGCAATTTATTCGGAAATATCCCAGCGCGTCTTTCATTTCAAAAGCGCCCTTCTACTGAATCTGCTGCGATCGTCGACATTGTAGTCGCACAGGCGCTTTGCAATCCAGCGGTTGGTTTCACCATCAGTATCGATGGCCGAAATGTCCTCCAAACACCGCCAAGTGTGGAAATGGACGATCGATTATTCGACCTCATCGGCGCACCAGCGGAACGCCTCGTTCCGCTACAATGCTCAGATGCGGATTTGCAGGCACCAGGTGATGAACAGTGGTCAGGATGGATATCACCGCCTGATCTGACCCGTTCCAAAGGCGATGAAATCCACGTTATCATCAATGGTCGCCCCGTCGCCCCCTCACCATTCAATCAGGCCATTCGTCGAGGCTATCACACTCGGCTAATGGTTGGACGACACCCCATATGTGTACTCCGCCTCAATCTACCATCCGACGAGGTAGATGTCAATGTTCATCCGACAAAACGCGAGGTTCGATTGAAGCATTCTTGGCGTGTATTAGAGCGTCTTGAGAGGGCGATTAAGCATACAATGTTGCAGTTACCAACCGGGTCGATGACTCCTGACTCAAGTCCAATCGAGGCGGTATCATCTAACATTGATTCACCTGAGCAAACCCAAGCTCCCCTTCCTGTATGGGTGGAATCAGCGCAAACACGGATTACCTATGCTGGACCGATTGAAAAAGTGGTTAAGAAACCAGAAATAAAAGTAAGTGAGTCTCCACTCACTCAAGAAACTCTGCCAAATTTAGGCCTTGAAGAAATCGCGCCCGCTCTTTCGAGTGCAGAACGTGATCTTCATCGCTGGTGTTCTGGGGATGAGAGTGTTTCACCACTGAATGAACCCGAACCAAGCCCACTCGAAATTGATGTTACAGATGTTCCTGAAATGGTGCCATTAGCCCAATATGCCGATTCCTACATTCTCGCACAAGGAGCTGATGAATTGTTCATCATCGATCAACATGCACTCCACGAGCGCGTTCGCTACGAGCGTCTCCGAGATGACATGGTATCTTGGGAGAGTCAGAAACTAGTTTCCTCCCTTCCATTGGCCTTGAGTTCAGCAAAGTCGGAAATATTGCATGGCCACAAATCACGTTTGAACGAGATTGGTTTCGATTTTGATGCAGACCTCAATTTAATCGCAGTACCTCAATTGTTGCTGGGGAGTGAAAAACTCGAAGGTTTCCTTTCCGATGTATTATCTGAGCTTGAAAGTGGTGCCCTGCACTTAGACACGGTCGAGAGCCTCGCTGATGAAGTCGCATTCATGAAATCCTGTCGAGGCGCGGTCAAAGCGAATCAAAAGTTGTCTCTTCCAGAGATGCGGCGGCTGCTTGCAGATATGCAAACCATCGAAAACCCATGGGCTTGTGTACACGGTCGCCCTACAGTTCTACGAATGACTCTCAACCGTCTTGATGGTCACTTCGGCCGTCATGGCTGAATCAGGTGGATGAATTCTGGAAACGATACTGCGTGTAAATTCGAACCTTCAACATCACCTCCGACCTTAGTTGCGAGAACGATAGCAGTCATTTGCATCCGATGATCACCAAATGTGGACACTGGATTTTGTGGCGCTGTAAGGCACTGGTTTCCTGCAACGCGCAACCCATCTGCCATAATATCAACATTGATTGAGAACTGAGACAACATTTCGGCCGTGCGTTTAATTCGATTTGATTCCTTGTACTGAGCATGACTGGCTCCCGTGATGACTCCGCCACCCCCAATCGCCATTGCTGCAGCAAGTGGTGTAATCAGATCATTTGCCGCACTCAAATCGATGGTTTGAGGTTGCTCAAGATTCAAATCAAACAACACTTCTGCTCCGATTGAATCACCAGGCTGAACTTCAGGCAATACAATGGTTGTTTCATGAATTATTTCGTATAATTTCCAAAAAGCGACATGGGATGCGTCAGGTGGAATATTTACATGATTTGGTGGTTTACATTCCCACGGTAGCAAGAGTGGATTTCCGAGGGTATTGGGTGAGCCGCATTCCGCTGCAAGACTAAACGAAAGTAGTGCGTGTCTTCGACTCACAATATCACCCTCTATAGTCAACAATAGCCCTTTATCTCTGGCTGGCATCGATAGGACTAGAGCCGAAAGATACTGACTTGTTTTTTCACAATTTAAAGACAGTGTATTTCGGTCCATAGGTCCCCTGATTTTCATCGGTAAGTTTCGTGCATCCGAATTAAAGGCAACATCGACCCCCAAAGATTCCCAGAAATCACGATTAATTCTAGTATCCAGTGTCGAATCACCATTGATTGTAATCCATTCACCCACCCTGGTTGTTGCGATGGCAAGCAACCGTAGAGATGTGCCTGAATTGTGTAAATTAAGTTCATTTTCTGGACATTTGTATCCATTTGAACCAAGTCCGTACACAGTCCATGTATTCTCTTGAATATCGATTTTAATGCCCAATTCAATCAGGGCATCGCGCATTGCACATGCATCATTTGCAGCGCCAGCAACACCTCGAATTTCGACTTGACCATTACCTTGTGATGCCAACAGCAACCAGCGTATGAGGTGGCTTTTGGAAGGTGGCAGGCCCCCTATTTCGACGACAGGGGAGTTGGCGGGAATCGAAATGACTCCTTGGTTCAGGAATGCACCCACGTACTGTCGACTCGGGCCTACCCCATCATACCGTCGCTGGGAGGGGCATGGCTGACAATTCGGTCGTTCCTGAATTTCCCTCTGCACGAATGAAAATTGTCCAACCACCTTCATCGGTTCCTGCTGCGGTTGCATTGATGACGAAATAATCACCTCGATTGACGGTGAATGATGCATCGCGGTCGTGGAATGTGACAGTTTCTCCAATCGATCCATACACATCTGCGTCATTGGCATTGCCGCTAATGGTAGATGCATTGACGCCCGCTGGTGGGACGATGGAGAATGATACACTGGATGTGTGTATGTTCTGTGACAATTCAGTAAAACGTACAACTTGGAACCCATTGTCCAGAGCTCGAACACTCATGGTGGCATAGGGCGCTCCTTTGTCAGGTGCGGCGATTGCATCATCGATCATCAAGTATACCGCACTGGCCAATAGAACTGTAATCGCCATCAGCAAAACAGTTGCAATCACGGGGCTGACTGCCTCATCATCGCAGGCCCTCTCGCGTCTCATCAGCCACCGAAGGTGGCCAGCGCCCTGTAAATACACCGGCAATTAACCATAAAAGAAGTCCAGAATCGACATCGAACAGAACTGCCAAGGTTCAAACCTTGGTTTCCTTGTTCTTGTGCCGTAGCCCTTTGTAACTGCACTTTCGGCAGCGAGCGGCACGCAGAGCATTTCGTGCATTGCACTTCATGCATATCTTCACACCGAGTAAGCGTGCTTCAGCCTCTGGGAATCGTGCCATGGGCTCGCCGACCTGCTTCCCCTATTTAATCGGCGTGGAAATCTAGCGCCCCCGTAGGGGGCGGCGAGACCGTCATGGTCTTGGGTCGTGAACGCTTCCCTTTGTTTGGTTACGATGCGACTCGAGCGATTGCCTGGAATTCATCATGATTCGGCTTGTATTGTCGTATCGGGTACGATGTCAACAATCATCGTCGATTCAGGAACCTCTTGGTATCAAACAAATCTAGTCGAACGGCTGCTACCACATCTTGAGGGAAGGGCACCCGTAGAAGCGATTCTCCTGACCCATCGTCACTACGATACCTGCGCTGCAGCCCCCCATCTTGCAAATCATTTCGATGTAAAAATCATGATCCACGAAAAGGCGGTTGCCCCACTTTCTGGTGGTGATATGTTCACTACTTGGGCCAGCCGCTACGATTCAGATATGCCGCCGATTGACGCTGAAGGATTTTCAGATGGCGATCAGATTGATCTTGGTGACACAACACTGCACATGTTGCATACGCCTGGGCATACGATGGATGCCAGTTGTTTTCACATTCAAGAAAAGGATGTAATCATTTGTGGTGATTTGATTCCTGCAGCTGGCCATCCGTCACGAGCAGATATGCCAACTGGTAATCTCATAGACATGAAATCTAGCTTGGAGAGTTTGCTTGAATTGTCCCCAACGCTATTAGTGTGTGGACGAGGTGATGCAATTGTTGGTCTAGAAACCTGTAGAGATGTTATTCACAAGCATATAGAATCCGTTCAAATTCGTATTGACGAAGATGGGGAATTACCTATGGGTTGGCCCAAACCGGCCGAAACATGTCACTGGTTGACCCCCGAACCCGCATGGTCATTTGAGAACAATTGAGGAGATGGTGTCATGGAATGGTGGGGCTATATCATCTGGGCATTCCTTCTATACTTTGGATACAATATTCTGATGCAACTTGTCGGCATCGCCAGATTCAATATCAACGAATTCAAGGAAAGAAGGCGACGTTGATTACCAAGTTTGGCTTTCGTCATCCTTCTTCTCTTTCTTGTAATGACGATAGCAGGGCTTGCAGATTGCAAGCCGCCTACCTTCGCCAACCAATTCAGCATCATCCCAAACATCAGCAAGATTGTCGAAAGCAATACTACGACCACCATGACTCTTGTCAGCCCAATTCTTACAATCTTTGATTGCACAGGATTTTTCACCGTCTTCTAATTCCTTGCCTCGGCGCTTACGGCCACCATCGTCACCAGTACCTTTTCCGGCTTTGCGTGCCTTAGATTTGAAGCCCATGCCAATCACTACCTAGCACTCCTACTTGACACCGTCGATTCTCACTTTCGCTCAATGGTCGCTTCACGATCAGGACCGACACCAACACTGATGATTGGGAAACCTAACAGCCGCTCGATTTTATTCACATAGGCGCGCGCATTGTCGGGTAAAGCAGAAAATCCAGTTCCGTCGCGTGCAGCTGCACGCGCAATATCCAGCCATTCACTGAGGGAGAGGGCCTCAAATCCGGCAACTGATTCGTACACGGGTTCGCATTTTGCGAGACGGCCAATGTCAGCTGGGACTTCATGGCACGGTTCGCCATCGATGGTATAGCCGACACAGATTTTGAGTTCAGAAATTCCCCCCAGTACATCGAGTTTGGTTAGGGTCACACCATCGAACCCATTCATTCGGTGGGCATGGCGCAGAACTGTAAGGTCAAGCCATCCACAGCGTCGAGGTCGCCCAGTTGTCGTTCCAAATTCATGACCAACATCAGCCATGTGTTTCCCATCAGAGTCAACCATTCCTTTTCCATCATACAGTTCGGTAGGGAATGGGCCTTCTCCCACGCGCGTAGTGTATGCTTTGACGACTCCATATGTTTTCTCCACATGGCCCGGGTGGATACCAGCTCCATGTGTCGCATTGCCACGGCTCGTCACCGAAGACGTCACAAAGGGAAAAGTCCCCTGATCGATGTCCAGTAAACAACCTTGAGCACCTTCCAACAGAATACTTTCACCCTGCTTCAGTGCCATGTCAAGCATCAAGCCTGTCGGTGCAACCGCATGGCCAAAGCGTTGCCAAACCCATGAAAGGTCAAGTGCTAGATTTTGAGGAGTTACCACTCCATGCAGACTTGCTTGCCGCGAGATGGTATTCCACCCTACGGGATCATCCGTTGAGGGTACAGTGTCTTTGATTCCAAACAGATCGAGCCTCGCATTCATCCTGTCAGCTGTATAACTCAACCACTCAGAATCTGCCATTCGAGAGGGGATGTCACAGAACCGTACACCCACCCGCTCAATTTTGTCGCCATAGCAGGGACCAATGCCGCGTTTGGTGGTCCCAATCTTTGTATCTGTGCCATCTATTCTTCGGTGGAAGGGGAGGTTGACATGCGCTCGTTCGCTAATCCAAAGACGCTCACCCTCGGGACGCTCAGCCCCGAAAGCATACCAATCTTCGAGTTCTTTCTCCAATGTCCAGGGGTCGATTACCATTCCATCGCCGAGGACGAGTTGGCATTCAGGGTAGGTGATACCGCTAGGAAGGTGATTCAACTTCAGGGTACGATCGCCGATGACAATCGTGTGCCCTGCATTGTTACCACCTTGGAATCTAGCGACCCAGCTGACATCACTGGAAAGTTGGTCAACCATCTTCCCTTTCCCTTCGTCACCCCACTGTGCACCGAGCACCACCGTGGCAGGCATGATGATGGCGCATTGCAGGCCATCCATGAACCTGCCCACGATGTAAATCCCAAATATCGACTGAATATTGATGCAACTATACGATAATTTTAAGGCCAGAATCCCCTATCTTATCTTACGTACGACAGAGGTGGTGCTGATGCAGGCAATAAATCGAGTGAATGATGGAGTGCTCTGGCAGGTAACAAGCGGAACCAAAACGAAGTGTTTATATACTTCGGCGTACAGATGTTAACCCGAGGTTGATTAGTATGAGCGAAGAGCGAGCAGAATCAGATAGCAAGAAGAAGAATACACGAAAGTCCCCAGTTGGCGCAGGACGTCCGTCCCAGCGTCGCACTGTGGGGCAAACTACACCTTGTACAGAGTGTGGAGAAACGGAGTGGGACGAGGACGAAATTCGTGGCGAGACTGTTTGCGCATCCTGTGGAACCGTTGTAGAGGAGAACGCCATCGACCTTGGTGCCGAGTGGACTAACTATTCCGATGGTGCAGATCGCTCACGAGTGGGTGCACCTTCCCGTGAATCACTTTCCGATAAGGGCCTCAATACAACCATCTCACGCAGTGACATTTCAGGTGCAGGGGCGCAACGACATGGTATCAAGGGAAGCAATGCCAAGCACTGGCGCCGTCGTGTATTGATTGACGAACGAAGTAAGACTCGTTCCTCACGCGCGCGTAACCTCACCAAGGCCATGCAGTTCATTCGTGACCGAGGTAACCTTCCTCCTGCTTTGGTTGAGGAAACTGCCCGTCTCTATCGACATGCCGCAGAACAGGGTATTGTGACTGGTCGTAGTATCCGTGGTGTTTCAGCCGCTTGTGTTTACATCGCTGCCCGTCAAGCTCGCTTGCCACGTAAAATCGAAGAGATTGCCGAATCCTTTGACATGACTGGTGAAATGGGTGTGAAGGAACTCAAGCGAACCATTCGTTTGGTGGCACGCAAACTCAACGCTCATCACGTCACAGGACCTGGCGAGTATCTTGACAAGTTCCACAGTGACCTCGGTTTGCCTGCGCCCGTACTTGGTGAAGCCAACTATCTGTGGGGTCGCGTAAGTGAATCTATGGAATGGCAGGGCAAGAAGCCAGCAGGTGTGGCTGGTGTCATGCTGTACAAGGCTGCACAGAGTCGCGGTCACCCCCGTACCCAATCAGAAGTTTGTGCGGTTGCAGGTGTTTCTGAAGTGACTCTTCGTGGTCTTTTACGAATTCTCGAAGCATTGCTCGTACAGTTGGGCGAAGCACCGTCGAACTGAAGAAGCATAGCCGATTCGAGTGGCTCACTGGGCGCTTAGATCAGCTGGAAGATCGCTTGGTTTGCAACCAAGAGGCCGGGGGTTCAAATCCCCCAGCGTC
>CAWVWT010000032.1:0-15656 GCA_963934015.1 uncultured Candidatus Poseidoniales archaeon | reverse complement strand
GCTTTTGATTGGCCTGAAAGCGCCTTGCCAAGATCTTCGTAACCAATGCCCGTGGCTACTTCTTCGACCAAATCTACGGGATGCAATAAGTCGGCTCTCCATCGAGGCATTTCGATGATGTATTCTTGCTCACCAATAGCCGCATCAGACATGCGCTCAACATGGCGGGGCCCGTCGGTAACGGTTCTCATTTCGATAAAGCGCCCACCCATTCGATCAATTGCATTCTTGATTTCAAGTTTTGTAAATTCGCGACCAAGGATTTCTTCTAGCAATCGCTTGGGTAGAGATACTCGTCGGGCTTTGCCATTCGGAGTTCGCTGTTTTTGGCCGTGACAATCTGTCAGTTCAATAGTTTCAACAATACCGCCACGTGCCGCAAATGCCAAGCAAACAAGGAGCATACTCGCCTCACAGGCGCGCGCATCCCATCCGGTGACATCGATGAAGAAGTCAGTAGTCGATTCAGTAACAGTCGTATGGTCACCGTTGATGATGGGTGGGAATGATAGAACCCTGTCCGCCGCATCGATGATGACTGGGAATTCAGTAAATCCTTCCAGCAAAGAGGCATAATCTACACCCTTTGGATGAGTTTCAAGGATTTCACGAATACTCATACGCTCAGTCATGGCCAATGGAATAAATGAGTATGATTCTGGAACGGTGATGACTTTGAAAGGTGGAGCCAGTGTTGAAAGATCATGCACCCCAATCGAGGCACGCCGGCGCCGCCGCCCAATGCTGAAATGCAATTTTTCTTGATGATCCATCAGTGCCTGAATAAATGCATCATTCTCCTCAGGCGTCGAACCATTATCGACACCTCGGACAACAGCACCGAGAATCACGGGTCGAACATTTTCAAGACTTGGATCAACCACCATTGTGATGTCACCATCAATGGTTTTCAGGTCTGTTTCTGCACCCTGGCCGTGGAGGAATGCGCGGGCAGCATGGGCCATTGTTTCAGGGGAGAGTAAGTCGGCACGGTCCGGGAAAATCTCAATTTCAATTTCATTTGAGTCACATTCTTCAACCACACAACCGATGTTACTGAGTTGCTGTTCCCACAACCATGGGTCGTGCTCAACACCGAATCGTGACTGAATCGCGCGTAAAGTTGCATGGTCGAAGGTCACCGTTGGCATGCGAATTCCTCACTGTCCCATCCATTGGGGCAATGGGCGGTCATACCCTGCTAGACGTAGCCCACTTTGCGCAGCAGTATCATGTTCCAATGCTCGTAAGTGACGGCGATTCAATTTCTCGAGGGCATCAATACCGAGATCGGTAAGTCGTCCTCGCAGGGTGGCTCCAAACTCGGCCAACCAATTTTCCACTGCTTCTGCTCTCGCCTTTTGCGTACCGGGGGCATCATCGTCCGCGGAGAAAGGATTTGCGCAGATAATCCCGCAGCCCGCAGCCGCAGCGATTGCAGCATCGTCTGCGCTCGCATCCCATGGGATATCGAGTATGTGTAGTGTATCTGATACACCAGCATCACGAGCAGACAATCCAATTCGCGGTAACGCTGCAGGGGCAGTCATGCCAGCACCTGAGGTGAGTCGTACAAGGAGTCCATCGATTGGTTGATCTCGAAGCATTCGATGCAGATTCGTGACACGGTCTACACGACCTGCAATCAGTACAGGTTTATCTGTATCAAGGTGGGCACGAAGTCCAGTCATTAGTGCAAGGATTTCACCATCGTGGAAGGGTGGGAAATCATCGAGATCAAGTACAATTCCAGCCGCGTTTGTTAATGCGGTATCGGCATTGGAAAGGTTTGATTTTCCAACACGGAGCAAATCAATTCCCCGCGGGTCGCTGTCGACCATGCAAGGTTGTTTGGAAAGAAGACCACCTGACAATCCTTTGCCACTGGTTAACTCAGGCAATACTGGTAGAGGGAAGACAACCCCCTCATCCTCTTCACCTCGGGTGATCAATGTGACCACGTCGATGGGATTTGAAGGGTCGATGGCAATTTCGCCACTGATTAGACCAATCTCTCCGAAATCACCCCAAACAGTTTGCATGGGGGGTATAGTTGGGATTGAATTTGATTCGTCTGCTTCAATGACCACAGCATCTTCGCTGACGGACAAATCATGCTCCTTGAGTAAACCATTGATTTCTTTGTGTTCGGATTTTGTCAGGTTGCGTTGTTGGGCCCCTTCACCTTCAGGAAGACATCTCCCATCAACAACGATTCGTCCTCCAGTCATGCCCTGGCCAGCATCAGCTTGACAATCTCCAACGATGATGATTGTCCCATCACTCATACCGATGCCTGTGCGATGACCTGCATGGCCTCGTACGATGACAACCCCACCGTCGAGCGCAGCACCGGCTTCATCACCAACGCTGCCTTGGCAGAACAATCGACCACCAGTCATCCCATGGCCGCACCGAACACCAGCGTCCCTTTCGACAACCAAGCGGCCATCGGAAGAGAATGCGCCAAACCAGCCGAGCGCATTCCCTTCAAGCGTGAACGTTCCACCCTTACAGCAGAATGCAGTAAAATCACCAAGGTTGCCAAGAAGGCGTACACGTGCTCCTTTGGGTAGATATGGGGCGATGCCGATTTCACCTTCTTTGGGCTTGGCATCACCTTGTGCCCCCCATCCAATTTTGATTGCTCTGTCGAGTTCAATCGCCTTTGGAATGTTGTTTAACAGGTTTCGATTGAGTTTGAGACTCTTTGCAACCTCATCAACCATCGGACACCCTCGCGTCTCTCCGGGACGCTATCCTCCTTAACCCGAACCCATGTAAAATGTGGTCAACAGTTGATTCCGCGCTCCCTACGGGAGCACGGGTATGTTCATAGGCAATCGTCAAAGGCGGCCAGATTACTGGATACGCCAGTGAGGGGCCGGTAAATGAGCATAAAAGTCGCAATCAATGGATTTGGAACCATAGGCAAGCGTGTCGCAGATGCAGTCGATGCACAAGATGACATGGAAATTGTAGGGGTGACCAAAACAGGTCCATCATTTGGCTGTAACTTAGCGGTTAAGAAAGGGTTTCCACTTTACTGTACATTCGATGATGCAGCCCGCATCGCCCGATTTGCAGAGCAAGGTTACGAATGCTCAGGTGGTCTTTCGGATCTTTTGGCAATCGCCGATGTTGTCGTTGATTGTTCACCCGGAAAAATGGGTGCCGATAACTTGGTCAAGTACCAATCTGCAGGAGTCAAGTACATGTTCCAAGGTGGTGAAAAGCATACCTTGGTTGGCCTATCTTATACATCCTCAGCAAATCACACAGAGAATCTCAATGCACAGGGTACACGTGTGGTATCTTGTAACACGACAGGATTGTCACGAACCTTAGTTCCACTTTTCGAGCACTGTGGTTCTCTAAAAGTCGAGTGCACAATGATTCGCCGCGCGGCCGACCCCGGTGATTCAAACAAGGGTCCAATCAATGCGATTAAACCTGTTCTCAAGGTTCCTAGTCACCACGGCCCAGATGTTATGACAGTGAAACCAGAAATTGAAATTAACAGTCTCGCAGTTGCAGTTCCAACTACAATCATGCACGTACATTCAATCATTGCTGATTTACCCCCTGGTCATGGGTTGACAACAGAATCGATTCTAGAGATGTGGAGAAACACTCCGCGTGTCATTATCATGCACGGATCTGATAACCGAATTACCACAACAGCTGAGGTCATGGAAATGGCCAGGGATATCGGCCGAAAGTGGGGTGATTTGCATGAGATTTTCGTATGGGAAGATGGTGTCAAATTGGTGGGAGATCGGTTATATTATTTCCAAGCGATACACCAAGAAAGTGACGTCATACCTGAGAATGTGGATTGTATTCGCGCGCTCATGGGGACCGAAACAGATTGGCGCGCCTCCGTAGCCAAAACAGATGCCGCAATATCCACATATTACAACTGTTGAGTCGTATATTATTGTGAATTGTCAGACGCCCTATGGGCGTCAACTATCAAAAAGGGGCGGGGGTTCGTTCCATCCCATGCGTCGCGGACTATCCCCCTTCATTCTCGTCGCGCTGATGCTCACAATGTCATGGTCTTCAGCGATTCCTACCACCCGTGTCACCCCGCTTGAATCACCTCTTTGGACGGCTGAAGAAGCAGCCGAAAATTGGTATGAATCTGAAGGTACTCTTGGTCCAAATGTTGCTATTTCGTCAGGTTCTGGGTATTTATGGGTCCAAACTGGACATTTTGATCCACTATACGAACAATCGACAATTCCCTCGTATCTGCAAGCGACCGATGACCCATTTGCAACAGGTTTCCTCATCATGCAATTGTTCCAAAACGATGGACAATTGGCCGAATCATTGGCCAAAAATGTCGATGCAAATATCGTTGACACCCTTCCAGAGGATGCTTGGGTATTGCGACTACCCGACACCACCGCGGCACGGAGTAATGCAATCCTCCAGTTAGCAGAGGATGAGCGAGTTCGCTGGGTCGGTGCGCAGCAACCGGCCTGGCGACTCGATGTAGATCTGCACCAATCAAGCGGCCTCGTTAATTTGGACCTCACATTGGCTCCGGATGTAGATACCAGTCAATTGGAAGATCACCTGTACAGGGCTGGTTCTGATTTTGTCCGGTGTGATGCATATCTATGCCAAACGATTGGTCTTGATTCAGCATGGTTACCAGCACTTTCGAAGGATCACAGATTACTATTCATCGAACCCCACGATGCAATTGGCATCGTCAACAATTATGCGCGCAGTATTTCCACCATTGATGCTACAATTAACAACCACAATGGTGGACTTGATGGAAATGGAGAAGTGGGTGCATTATCCGATTCTGGATTAGATCAGGACCATGGTGATTTCAACAACCGTATCCGGGGTGTTTACCATAATTATGGACCGGATAATTCGGCTGCTGACACAAATTCCGGGCATGGAACGCACGTTGCAGGAACAATGCTAGGTGATGGCTCAGGTGATTCCTCTACGCAGGGCGTTGCTCCAGCGGCCACTTTCCATTTCTATCAACTCGAACATGATTCATCGGGTCAACTTGCACGTTGGGGTTCACTGTATGACATGTTTCGCGATTCTCAACAAAAGAATGCGCACGTCCAATCTAATTCATGGGGCGCTCAATCATCATGGGGACAATATACATCCGACTCGCGCTCTGCTGATTCTTTCCTTCATGACTACGATGATTTCCTTGTTTTGTTTGCCGCTGGAAACGAAGGCAGCCAAGGGGCGCAGTCAATTGCTCCTCCTGCAACAGCGAAAAACGTCTTGACTGTCGGCGCTTCGACAACCGGGCGTCCAGGTACAGCATCCGTTGGGCAGGTTGCCTCATTCTCCAGTATTGGTCCAACCGCCGATGGTCGAATCAAACCAGATATCGTTGCACCGGGTGTTCAGATTTGTAGCCCGAGAGCCGAAGAAGCACAGAACCCCGCCGGCTGGTCATGCTCCAGTGCGCGCCATTCCGGCACAACTACACCCCTGTACATGTCTGCTGATGGGACCAGTTCTTCGACACCAGTAGTGGGTGGTGCTGCACTTCTTGCGCGTCAATTTTTACGGACTGAACTTTCGATTTCAAATCCAGACAGCGCTCTCATCAAAGCGATTCTAATTAATGGGGCCAGAGACCTGGGTACTGCCAACATTCCGAATATGGACGAAGGTTGGGGCCAACTCGACCTCGAAGAGAGTCTGTATCCATACGACGGGGTCATTGCGAAGAACATCTTCTATGACTCATCCCAGACACTGTCACCTGGTTTTTCTTATGCCTACAATTATGCCCTTGATGGTTCATACGGTCTAGATGTCACACTGGTTTGGAATGATCTAGAAGGTTCATCTTCAGCCAGCCAATCTGCAGCACGTTTGGTCAACGATTTGGACTTGACTGTAACATCTCCAGATGGTACGGTCTACAAGGGTAATGATTTCTCCAATGGATTCTCGACTACCGGTGGTGTAAAGGATTCTTTGAACAATGTCGAGCGGGTTCGACTTTCCACCGGTGCAACAGGTGATTGGACAATTTCAGTGGCCCATTCAGGTGGGTCGCAACAAGGCTATTCAGTCATTATTTCAGCGGTTGGAAATGAAAACCCAATGAGCGATATCGCAGTCTTTGGTGGTTCCATGTGGGCCAGTCAAACCATACCCCTTGAGAATGATTATGTCCTTTTGCGAATGGCATGGGTCAATCAAGCCCCAGCGATTACGAACAGTTACGAAGTATTGGTGGAGGATGTCACTGACAATGTGATTCTTTGGAGTGGCACGCGCGACCCTCTTGCAGGTGGCGCATCCGATTCCTTCTCATTTCAACAGCAATTCTCAACCACTGGTATTCACACTATTCGATTAACACTGGATTCAACAAACAATGTTACGGAGATGAATGATGAGGTTGATGGAACGAACAACAATATCGCTGAGCTCGATTTGAACATCACTGCTATCGGCGTCAGAATCACGCCACATATGGCAGACGGATCTATTCCTGCAGATGCCGATGAGGTTGAACTGGCGCGCAAATTGATTCTTGATCCATCTGCTGATACCGAGGTATCGTGGGATTTAACTTTGGCCAACGAAGGCACCGGTGATGAGGAAGTTGTACTGCTTGTCACACCTGTGCAAATGATGGAACCTGGCGGTGCATTAAATCCTCCAGATGATGACTGGGAGAAAACAATATCTGCCGAAGGACCATTCACCCTAACATCTGCTCAAGGCGTGGCGAATAGTACACAAGTCACCGTCACTATGCGTGATTTAGATGCCGATTTGGATGGATTAAACGGTGCGCGGTATGCTCTTCCTGGAACATATGTTGTGGATGTTATCGCTTATTACAGAATGAATCCCACTGTATCTCATACCATACGCCTTGAAGTTGAGGTCCCCCGTGTTGAAGGACTTGATACAGTTCTTGCAGGGACAAGTAATCTTGGGGCTATACCTGGAGACTTCGCCTCATTCTCACTGTCGGTATTGAATACCGGAAATGGTGCGACTACCTACCAAATTTCTTGTGAAACACCGAACCGATGGTCAATTGAATTGGGGTCCGGGAATTCATCATCTCTAACTCTAGAGCCCTTGGCCCGCCTCCAATTTATTCCCGTCCCAGTCCGCGTTCGTGTGCCTTACATTGTCAATGGTCTTCCAGCTGCGGGAACTGTGGAAGATGTAACTTGTATCACGTCTAGCCTTGAAGATCCGTCATTTGCTCAGACAAACTCTCTATCAGATGAAGGCTCGTCGATTGAAGTTTGGGTTAGCCGTGCTTTTAGTGCCGATTTGTATGATGGAAATGGTGAACCATTGGGGCCCGCCGGCTTCATCGGCGATATTTCTGTTGAGAATGATGAACGAATTGAACATACGCTGGTAATCGAGAATAGAGGTAACATCGAGATTGATTTCAGCGTCCGTGCATCGCCAGCCTTACCTGATTGGAGTTTGCAACTAACAGCAGGATTGCTGAACGATGATCGGTTTTTGGAATTCACTTTGCAACCAGGAACATCCTTAGATATCGACATCGTTATTCTGGTACCCTACAATGCAAATGATGGCGACACTAATCAGGTTGATTTCCGCACAGAGTTGGAGGGTGCTGGCTTCCAAGTGAATCGCACACGCCTGATTGTGCAGGAGATTGCTGACTTATCGATCAGGTTACCTGAGTCTGGCACTATTTCAGCGACGATTGGTGATTACGGATTGGCAGAGATTGGATTAGACAATATTGGTAATGTAGATTTGTTGTTGAGCTGGTCCTTTGGTACGTTGCCCGATGGGTGGCAGGTTGGATTTTCCTCGACAGCAGCTGGCGGCCTATTGAAGGGTGCTTCGACCAGTGTCACAGTGTCTCTTTCGGTGGCGACAGGTACTCCGCCAGGGCCTGGTGGGACACTTTCGATAATTGTTGATGCAGAAACTTTGGATGGAGAAAAACAATTCCACAAAGTAGCGGAACTTGGCATTATCATTGAGCCTAGCTTGTGGCTAACTTTCGATACCGAAACCCGTATTGATTTACCCCAAAGTACCCTCACATATGCGAATCTATCTGTAACAAATTCAGGTAATATTGTTTGTAATGTCAATCTGCTTGTTGAATCACCAGTTGGCCTATCAATAAATTTGGAGAGTGACACACTTTCCACAATGGGGGTGGGTGAAACCAGAATTGTCAAATTCACACTGATGAGCGATGATTTACGAGGCTTACAATCAGTGATTTTCAATGGCACTGCAACACCACTTACAGGAGAGTCCATTTCGGCGGGAAATGATGTCGCAACTCTTGATGTAATGATTTCAGGTGGTGGTCAATCCGATGGTATTGGTGGACTCCTTGAGTCGCTGGGGTTGCCAGCATGGTCTGTCGCAATTCTCGCTTTAATCATTGTAGCACTATTGGGTGTTGTAATCCTCCGATTACGGCGAACTGACCCTGCAATTTCACGTGGCGAGGAATTACTCTCACCCGGTGAAATATTGGGGGCCCAAGAAAGTCGTCGTGAAGCTGCCTTGAATATTGGTGGTGCCGCTGATAATCAGTCATCCGGGTCCGTTAGTGCAGATGAGTTGGCCACAGCCCTCTCCCAAAGTCAACCCAAACTAGCCTTACCTCCACTCCCTAGTGCCAAGGGTTTCCTCCCAGCCAACTCCCCCCCAACGCCAACAGCATTGCCAGCAGGCCTCCCCCCTGCACCTGTACTGAGTGCTCCTCCTCTCCCCTCTGGCGGTTTACCTCCGGGTTGGACCATGGATCAATGGAAGCATTACGGCCAAGAGTACCTAGAGCGCACAGGTCAGGCATGAACAGGGTTGTAGGGTTCCGTTCAGTTCAAGAAGGCCCTACAGTTCGCCCAAACATGGCATCTTCCATCGTGCTGTTTGGCCCCCCGGGTGCTGGCAAAGGAACACAGGCGGGCAATATCGTTTCCCTCACTGGAAAACCGCAGGTCTCAACCGGCGATATGTTGCGTGCAGCGTTGGCAGCTGGAACCACTCTTGGTATAGAGGCGAAAGGATACATGGAAGCTGGCCAACTCGTGCCGGATGAAATCATCATTGGCCTCATCGAGGATAGATTGACCCACCCTGATGCGAGTGATGGTGTATTGTTTGATGGATTCCCGCGAACAATTGCACAAGCCGAAGCATTGTCACACATTGCTGAACTCAGTGTTGTCATCGCAATCGAAGTCCCCGACAGTCGAATCGTTGACCGAATTTGTGGGCGATACACATGCGGGGGATGTGATGCAGTTTATCACGACACATTCAATCCGACAGCAACTCCAGGTGAATGTGATTACTGTGGCCACACAGAAATGAAGCGACGCGCCGATGATAATGAAAACACGGTCTTAACACGCCTCTCGGCGTATCATACGCAAACTGCACCCCTTGCAGATTGGTATAGGCAACGCGATTTATTCGTTTCTGTCAATGGGGATCAAGCCATTGATAAGGTCGGTGCCGAAATCGAAGAAGTAGTGTAATTTTGGTGATTTAATGGCACGTGGTAAGAGAGGCAAGCCCCGTGCTGCGGCTACTCGCCGACACCGAGCAAAAACTGCGTCGGAACGCCTTTCAATCATCCTCGAAAACCCTTGGTCCCACTCCGATTCTACGGTCAATCAAGCCGCATCTCAAATGTGGTTGATTGGACGACGCCACCGTATTGGGCTCCTCCCAAAACACAGGGTGTGGATTTGTCGTGGGTGTAAATCTCCTCTTCGACCAGGTATCACCGCTCGTATTCGTATTCGACACGGATGCCGAATCACAACTTGCAACCAATGCGGGCTCATTTCCCGTCGGGGTCCAGATTTTTCGCATGAGGTGAACGAATGACCAATATCCCAGCAAATATTCGTCGTATGGCACACGATCGCGAATTCAAGGTTACATTGAGAATCGGTCGTTCAGGGTTAACAGATGCCATGTTTGAGGAATTAGATGCTCAACTTCGCAGCCGTAAAGTCGTCAAAATCAAAATGAACAAAGGTTTGGTTGAAGAGCGTGGCGAGCGGCGAGTGATATTCGAAGAAATTGCCACACGCGTCAATGCAATACTGGTGGACGCAAGGGGCAATGTCGCTATTTATTGGCGCTCATGATTCACAACATTCCCTCGCGCGAGAACGTATGTGTTGAAGAGTCTCCTCGGTTCGCCTTCTTGTGATGTCCGCCATCCCCCCCTCATGGTTCCAGAGTATTCTCGGAGCCCTCATACTTGCGCTGTTGGTAGCCATTGCAATCCGTTGGGTGAAATTACCATACACAATTGCATTGGTAATTGTCGGTTTGATTGTCGGCTGGTTGGGTGAATTTTGGATGCCAGAAGACATCGAACTCACAGGTATCCTGACGGCTGAAACAATTTTCTTCATTCTGTTACCCCCCTTATTGTTTGAAGGCGCCAGTGCGATGCATATTCAAAAATTGAAACAGAATTGGCGTCCCATCACATTACTCGCAATCCCTGGTGTCCTCCTCAATACTGCAATCATCGGATTCATTTGCTGGAAACTTGTTTGGGCCGATGTTGAACATGGAATGTGGTACGGTTTGCTCGTGGGTTCAATCCTTGCTGCAACTGATCCAGTAAGCGTGCTTGCACTTGTCAAGACCTTGGGTGCTCCAAAGCGTCTGTCTGTTTTGATTGAGGGTGAATCCTTGTTTAATGACGGTACTGCAATTGTACTTTTCAATATCATTTTGATGTCAACACTCGCTGTTTTGTCTGGTGTTGATGTTTCGTTGATGTCGATATTCACTGCGGGCCTAGGTGAATTCCTTGTGGTTGTATTCGTTGGAGCGATTGCGGGATTACTTTGTGGTTTACTTGCCAACTGGTTATTACATCAATCTGAAGATCATCTTGTTGAAATCGCCATCACTTTGGCACTTGCTTTTGGAGCATTTCTCCTTGCGGAAATATTGCACGGTAGTGGCGTAATCAGTGTTGTAGTCGCAGGTTTATTGGTGGGGAACCATGGTGTCAAAGTGGGCATGACTCCTACAGCCCGAATTGGGATGCATCATTTTTGGGAGGTGCTTGCATTTCTCGTGAACAGTGTTTTGTTCCTCCTAATTGGTTATGAACTACAATCTGTATTTGCTTGGGATGCGCATGTATTCCACCTTTCCTTGGTGGGTATTGGTGCTGCATTGGTCGCTCGTTTGGTCGTGTTCCCATTGACCACAATTGCCAATATAGGAAATCCAAATCCAGTATCTGGTCGTTGGCAAGTTGCAATGTGGTGGGGGGGGTTACGTGGCAGTATTCCTCTAGCTTTACTGTTGTTAATTTCTCACGTGGTCAATCACCCACCTGAATTTGAATACATGGGTGAGACTGTAATCGGTGGTCCAATTACAGTCTACAATGATATGCTCATCATCGCTTTTAGTGTAGTCTTGTTTTCTTTGGTGGTCCAGGGTCTTACAATACGCCCTATGATGCATCGCCTTGGAATCAGCGGTGCTCCCGCCGAGGCAGAGGTGCGCTACGAGGTCGCTCTTGCAGAAGTAATCGGAAGTCGGGCTGCCTTGCGTAGACTGAGTGTTCTCAACACACAGGGGCTGATCAGTGACGATGACCAATCGACGCTTGCTGAGCCTTATCGTGCGCGTGTGCGAGAGAGCGAGTTAAAGATACAGGAATTATCAGAGGCCAGTATCGTTCATGCTACACGTGTCGAGCATGCGAGAAAGGATTTGATTACAGCACAAATTGAGGCGCTTATTGACGCAGAACGTCGTGGTACAATTTCTACACTTGTTGCAAGTGAAGTTTTACACGGACTGGACAAAGCACTCGGCCAAAGTCAATTCAAACAAGAAGAGATTCAGGATGCGTCTCGTACTGAGGAACCTGTCACGCCATTGGCAGACGTCGAAGTGTCCGAAGCATTGATCCCAGAATCAACCGAATCCATCGTGGGCAGTTCCTTTGACAAATCGGAAGAAGAATAATCGAAAAAAGGTCGTTTTTTTTTCAACTTCGATTAGAAGGCATGTTCAAGAACTAATTTCATGTCGGCGTGACATGGAACCTCGGGTTTGGGTCTTTGTCGTATTTGTTGCTGCCTTCGCTTTGATACTTTCAGAAAAAATTCATCGCACTATTGCTGCTTGGTTTGGCTGCGTTTGCATGCTATTTCTGGGCTTGACTATGGGCGTTTTTCACAAGTGTCAATCGGTTGCTAGTGATGCAGGAGGTCACCTTTTTGCAAGATTCGGTGGCGGGGGGACTGTCGAAATATGTCACCATTCACTCGAGGGCTTGATGCTGCATTGGATTCATTTCGATGTCATCGGCCTTTTACTGGGGATGATGATTTTCGCGGCTCTGCTTGAAGTCTCAGGATTCTTTGAGTATGTGACAGTGAAGGCCGCGAAACTGTCTGGCGGAGATCCATGGAAATTGGTCGTCTATCTAGGTACATTCACCACCCTTATTTCATTGGTAATTGACAATGTAACGGCGATTATTATCATCGCACCGGTGACACTTAGGATATGTCAGAAATTGGAAATCAACCCAATTCCACCTCTCCTAGCGGAAGCTATTCTTTCGGACACAGGTGGTGTGGCTTCGATGGTCGGGGA
Source organism: uncultured Candidatus Poseidoniales archaeon (assembly GCA_963934015.1). Taxonomy (GTDB): domain Archaea; phylum Thermoplasmatota; class Poseidoniia; order Poseidoniales; family Thalassarchaeaceae; genus MGIIb-P. Next base: position 3,008 of record CAWVWT010000032.1, on the reverse strand, counting down.
CCCGCCCAATGTCATGATTGCAAGCCAGGCCAGCACCATGGATGAATTAGCCTCATTGTTCGGGTTCAATGGATTCTTGATTCGCTTGGGTATTCTGACGTTCATTGCTTGGGGTGCAACATTAGGGTACCTACGCTATTATTACAGTGAATGGCGCGAATCTCAGCCAGCCCACGTTGAAGCAATCTTGGAAGAAGATGAGTGGGATTGCATCGAACATCCAATGTTGATGAAAACCACACTATGGATTCTAGGTGCCACAGTAGTCATGTTCACGGCTACTGAATTCTTGCACCTACATGTTGAGATTCATGCATTGGCTCTTGCTGGTGCTGGTGTTGCGTTGATTGCGGCAAAGCCGGAAGACAACGAGATGCCAGGGCATGGACTAATTCATGCGGTGAGTGAGAAGGTTGAATGGCACGCTCTACTCTTCTTCGTCGGGCTGTTCATCCTTGTAGGGGCAATGGGGAATGTTGGTTATCTCACCATGCTTGCCAATTGGATTTTCGCCAATTTCGGTTCCAATCATGTGATGCTCGCAGTTGCCATCATTTGGGTGTCGGCAATCGCTAGTGCCATCATTGACAATATCCCCTTTACAGCTGCTATGATTCCAGTAATCGTGGCCATTGGTGAAGCCGACCCTACCATCGATATGGCGCCTCTATTCTGGGCACTTGCGATGGGTGCAGGATTCGGTGGTAATGCAACACCAATTGGCTCCAGTGCCAACGTCATGACAGTCTCCATTAGCGAGCGGGGTCCGAATCCAATCACGACAAAGGAATGGATGAGAGTTGGTTTCCCAGTGATGATAATTACTTGTATTGTAGCCACCGTTTTCATGATTCTATTCCACGGAACACTCTACAGTTCGGTTTAGGTTTAGGCTACACCGCTTGGCGGCAGCATCAAAACGGTCTGCGCTACCAACGGGTCCATGCAGGAGTGCGATGCTTGCGGTTTGCTCTTTGGGGGAGCCGAAGAATGTCCTTCATGTGGCAGCCGAGTGTCCCACATTGCATCCGAAAATATTGACGATGGCCGCAACAACCGACCGACCGGCCCACTCCCTGGTGAATCAGCATTGGATGATGCGAAAGAAGGCATCGATGGCTTGGACCTCAACATCACTCCCCCCGCTTCTTCAGCATCTTCGACTTCACTTCCATTTCAAGTCGGAGGGAAGGGGACAATAGCCTCGAATCTACCTTTCGGTGTTGGTGCACCAGCCGGTCTCATCATCGAAAATGAACGGGATTTACCGAGTACACCTGCTGTGATTGAAATGGCTGACGAAGAGTCCACCATGGTCGACCCACTAGTCGATGACCCTTGGGCCCTACCTGAACTTGAATCGCCTCCTATTCTTGAAGCCACAGCAAGTACATCCGAACCGGACAAAGAAGCCCCACTTATGGTTCTCAAGGCGCGCCTAGTGGTCGCCGATGAGGAACAACTTTCCGATACTCCAATCCTCGTTGAAAATGCCTTTCAAATCAATGCTCAGGCCTTTGATGCAGAGCATGTATATGCTGTTGAAGAAGATGTTGTTATCCATGATTTCGGTGATGATTTACAGGTTTCTGAAATCCTCGTCAATTTCGATGAACTCGTCGATCCAGCTGAACAAACTATCCGCTTTGATCCTGAGATGCTTTCGGAAGGTGAACCTGAACTTTTACCAGCCAGAGCACTTCCAATTAATGATGGGGGGGATGCCAATATTGGCGGCCATTCAATCGCTGCGTTCGAAGCACTTAGCGAAGGGCGCTGGAAGGATGCTGCGGATGGATTTAGGGTACTCTGTAATGCCTTGCCTGGAAACTCTGCATCGCTCAATGATTTCGGCCTTGCTTTGCTCCAATTAGCCATACAAGTTCACGAAGAATCTCCAACCGCAACTCCGGCTGAAGAACCACATTTTGAAGCCGCAGTCTTGGCTCTCCGACAAGCAGCTCAGCAAGATAAGCACAATCCAACAATCCTCTATAATTTAGCAACATGTTTGGCAACTTGTGGGCGCCATGGTGTTGCAAATCGCATTTGGGATGCGGCAATTTCACTTTCACCTGAAGATGCCGCACCATTGAACGGAAAAGCAGTCTCACTCATTGCAATGAACGAGTTAGATGCGGCATCAAATCTTTTGATTCGAGCACGTGAAATTACCCCCACGGAGGCAGTTATCCTGCGTAATTTGAGGCGTCTGCGGCTCACCATTTGAGCAACAATATACACATAATGGCCAAAATGGCCCTTAATACCCCTCATCTCAGTGCGCAGTCCCTCATTCTTCTCATCTGCCACTTCCCGAACCCTTCATATACGGGAGGTCGGTCGCCGGGATGCTAAAAAGTGCACCCACGTAGCCTTGACTACATGGGGAAGAGGTGGAGACCGTCCCGCCCTGCGGGGGTGACGGGGTGGTCTGAGAAACCAGAATCGACGTTTCTGGACACCAGAGGACTCACACAGATGTGAGTGTGGAAATTAATCATAAATTGATGCTACAACCTGACTGGGGGATGGCTCGGCTCGAGAGCTGATGAAGGTCGTGACAAGCTGCGATAAGCTACGGGGAGGCGCATGAATGCCTTGGATCCGTAGGTAGCCTAATAGGACCTCCTGACGCAAGTCGTCATTCCCAGATATACATGGGAAAGGGAACCCACCGAATTGAAGCATCTTAGTAGGTGGAGGAATAGAAATCAAACGAGATTCCGTGATTAGTGGCGAACGAAAACGGAACAGAACAAACCGAATCCCCTTGGGAAACCTTGGGGAGATGTGGGGTTTGGATCGTCTATTGCCTAAATTCGTGAAGTAGAAGTCGACCTGGAATGGCGCACTACAGAGGGTGAAAGTCCCGTATACGTAACGAACATGGCCAAGTGACGAATCCAGAGTAGCGTGCGTTGGATATCGCGCGTGAATGTGGGAGGCATAAACTTCCAATCCTAAATACAACTCGAGACCGATAGTTTACAAGTAACGTGAGTGAA
>CAWVWT010000031.1:0-16027 GCA_963934015.1 uncultured Candidatus Poseidoniales archaeon | reverse complement strand
TCCCAAGAACCCCAAGGCAAAAGCGTCCATGTGTGCGGCAAACAGTACAGCCAAAGGATAGCCCAAATGGCTCCGCCAGTGAGCAAAAACACAACCGTCCATACAAAGTCATCACGCTGTGTTTTCTCCACATGCGTGAACTTCTTCACCAACATGGAGGCAGTCCCCCAAATTCCAGGGGCCAGCACGATTGAGGCTATGGAAACGTAAGCCAGAGTCAACCAAACACTTCCTTGACAAGAGTAATCGTCACCCCAGACACCACATCGGGTGCCTTCATCCCACATCCATTGAAAAAGTGGTTCGAACACGACGAAATAAGCCAGTAAAGAGCCACCAATGGCCTTTACTTCATTGGGGTGTTTGTTGTAAAAGGCCTCAAAGTCGAATTCTTCTTCCTCATTCGACATGGTGGTGCCAGTGGGTCTCGAATGAAGGGCTTTCCCCCATCCTCATTCGTCATCGAAAACTTCGACTTCCATGTATTTCTTGACGAAATCCGTAAGTTTGGAATTGAATCGTGTCGCGCGCACGATGTGGTTGTCAATCCAGTGATAGTTGCCACCGCGCGGCTTTCCAAACAGGCAGGAGTGCCACTTGAAGCCGTGTTCCGCGAGCCATTTCTCAGTGACCGCTCGGTGTTCTTCGGTGCGGCTGGTGAAGAAGCAAATCAGATGCCCCTCGTCGTACCACTTGTTGATTTGATCCGCTACACCCTCAAACACTTGAGCTGTAGCCATGCGTTCAGGCTCTTCATTGGGAATATCTTCGCAGATGGTTCCATCAATATCGATGAGCAAATTTTTGCAATCTTTGGGCAATGTTGGCGAGACGGCTAGACCCCGCTCATCCACTTGTTCGACCAGGTCGACCATGAAGCGGGTCCCCCAAAGACGCTTCATGAACTAGTCGCTTGTGCGAAGCGTTTCTCACCGGGCATCATCACCATAATCCAAATGATTCCTGAGACAACTTGTAGAATGGCGAAAAGTTGGATTCCTTCTCGCAGTGTCACGTCTGTATATTGTAGCATGAGACTTGCAGCGAGCGTGGAAAACCCGTTGAGTGTGGTCATCAAGAGGAAATCTGTGCTAAACACGCGTCCACGCCAAGCATCTTCGCTCCGCTCTTGCAAGAGAACTGTAGACAGTACCCAGTTAGCACCACTGGCCGCATGCCCAAAGGTGACACAAACGGCAATCCATGGTGTCCATTCCAACCATCCAATCGTCACATAGGCTAACCCACAGACACTAACCAACCAACCGAGAAGGAATGGCCATCGGCTGCGTTCGGTGAAGGCGTAACGTGCAAGGATGGGCCCCAATCCCGTGCCAAGTCCTCGCGCAGCAAACAGAATACCAATTCCTGCGGCAAAATTTCCAAGACCGACCTCATCACCTACGAGGACGAGCATGTAGACAAGTCCACCACCAAACAAACTCCACAGTGCCTTGGCAGTGATGATTCTTCGGACCGGGGGGGTGGTGAAGATAATTCGAAATCCATCGGCAATATTTCCTGCTGTATTGGCCCAAACACCACCAGGCTTGGGTTCGTATGGTTCTTGTGGTATCGTAATCGTGCTGTAGAGGAATGCAGAAATTAAGAACGTAATTGCATTGACCACAAAGGCCACTTGAACCCCATAGGCAGCGACTACAAATCCACCGATGCTTGCACCCAAACAGAGCGCAGCACTCCACGTTCCGCTGTTCAGTGCATTTGCGGTCAGCAATTCATTGTCTTCTGTGATGTTTGGAATCGATGCATTTTCTGCGGGAATAAAGACTGCATGTAGCATCATCAAAACACTGGAGATGGCATAGACCATCCACACCTCACTTGCCTCATCGACCAACAACAGCAGAAGGACGGCAACAGCTGACAACAGATTGGACCAAATCATCAGTGATTTCCGGCTAAATCGATCTGCAAGCATCCCAGTGAACACCTGTGGAATGGCGAGGGAAAACATGCGGATGACAAACAATAATCCAATGCCCAATTCAGACCCTGTTAGGGTGTAGATGAGAACAAAAAGCGCAACGGTGTTGAACCATTCGCCAAGCATTGAAACGGACAATCCAAGCCACAGTCTTCGATAGACTGGATTGCGGCGGAGGAGTTCGATGAAACCGACCTCATCTTCCATTTCCATGGCTCGACCCGGCCGTCGCCAATCTATGAGTCCTCGCGCGCGTCCCGTGCGAATCGCTATGGATGTCAAGCCCTCGGGAGGGGGCATGACGAGTGACCGAATGATTTGGATTGACCTTGAAATGACGGGCCTAGACCCTGCAGAAAACGTGATTATTGAAATTGCAACCATTGTGACAGATGGCAATTTGAATATCATAGCAGAAGGACCCAATATCGCCATTTTCCAGCCCGAAGATGAATTGGAAAAGATGGATGAATGGAATGTCAAGCACCATACTGAAAACGGTCTCATCGATGCGGTCCGTGAGAGCGATATTAGCAACGCAACCGCAGAAATTCGAACATTGGAATTTCTCCGGGAGCATTGTGCGGAAGGACAATTACCGCTGTGTGGGAATACGATTGGTCAAGATCGCCGTTTCTTGCGTGCATATATGCCGACTTTGGAAGAATTCTGCCACTACCGAAGCATCGACGTATCGAGCGTGAAAGAGATTTCAAATCGATGGTATCCCAACGAAAGAGGATTCAACAAGCCTTCAGGGCATCGTGCATTGGATGACATCAGAGGAAGTATACAGGAACTCGCGCATTATCGAGAATCGATATTCAAGCCATGAGGTGTACCTTCATCATCGACGAGTAGAACATTGATTCCAACTCCAGTTCGGTGGTAAGCAATCAATTCCAAACCGTGAATCCTGTGTCCGGTAGATGACCTCCCCAGCACAGTCCTCTGCTGGCGACGGCCCCACCTTTTCCAACTCCTTGCAGGGGGCTTGAGTGGACGTCGGACCCCCTCTACATCATCAAACCAGAATACCGAACCATCTGGATTGCTGAATTCGATACCGAGAATCATGTCCACACCATCGGTATGCTGGGCAGCATCAGCATCAGCTTCGGATGGAACCGCTACACAGTTTGGATGCGTGTGCATCCAATGTGTGAATCGTGCCCCACGTGCGCCACGATTATTGGCGAAGAGATCATCTATCCATTCCTCAGGTACATGATGTACTGAATATGAGTTTCCGCGATTGACAAGATGCGGTTCCCCAATGACAAATCCTTGACCGGCGAACAGTTCACTATCGTGTTCAGCACCACAGCAGGTTTGGATGACATCTGGATTGATGGGCATCGTATCCAGCGGGTCAAAACCAATGAGAATCTCATCGGGAAGGGCTTTGAAAGACCAGTTCAGAATCGTCTCCAAATGACGTACTGGTAGTAATACGAATGCGGAATATGAGTCACGGTTCTCAATAGAAGCGAGATTGTACGATGCTGCCGCTTCGACCAACCAAGATGAGACCATCACTATGACTGGCCCGCGGCAAGTCTGAATAAGGGTTCTACTCATGGCTTACTCCATGGCAAAGAAGGGTGGCTTTGGTCGATTCCTCGGTGGGCTCGCTGGGAGACCCTATGACCGACTCATGAATAGGCTTGAGAAAATCGGCAAGGAATTCGAAGGCACCGCCCTCGCAACCGAGTGTGAGAAGTTCGTCAAAGTGGTTCGAAAAACCCTCGGCGAAGAACAAATCGATGAGGAAGAGCATGATTTAATCATGGAAGAAGTTGAAGATATTCATCCTGATGGCAAAACCTATCCACGCCTTGGTGACGACTCTGAAGAATTCTATGATGGTGATGAGTTACCCGATGCCCCTGATTTGGATTTCGGTCGCAATGTTGATCTCGATACATTGATGCGTTCACGTGACGGAGCGTTTACTGGCTCTTTCGGCCGAGATGAATATGAAGAATACCGGCAACAGATGGCTCAAGATTTCTTCAAAGAATCCGATGAAGCCATTGCTTCAGGTGACCATGAGGGAATGGAACAACAAGATCCGGGCAATCGCGTCTTTCACGATGTAGAAGACGAAGCACGAGATTTGAAGCGAAAAATTGCTGAAGAGATGGGAGTCGAAACCAAGGAAGAAAGCGAAGATTCTACACGCGTCGACGAAGATGGTACCGAATGGTGGCAGGATGATGATGGCGCCTGGTGGTATCGTGCTAAAGGTGAGGATGATTGGTATCCGTACGAAGATTGATTTTATGACTACTCAAGATTAATCAAATCATACATGGCCTGCAGGTCATCAATAGAATTGACAGCACCTTCGTGTTCAGCCATCACATACCCCTCAACATTGACAAAGATTAGAGTGGGTCGGGCATCGATTCCAAGTTCTTCAGATACCCCTGCTCCTTTCATGAACGGATAAGGCAGATCAACACCTGTGTCATTGTCACCATCATCGTAATCGTCAGCATCTTCATGCCATTCGTCCAAAGTGATGTCCGTATTTGGATCGGTGCTCATGACGAGAACAGTTGCTCCTTCCAAATTGTTGTATAATTTGTGCATGACATTGTGACAGGGTGCGTTACACCATTCTGCTGAGAACAGGATAATGTATTCTTGACCCATCATACTGGACTTAGAGTAGGTCTCCCCATCATCAGCAACAGACTCGAAATTTGGCATATCTCGAAGAGGTTCGATTGCATCATCATTCCCTCCAATACACCCGGGTAAGAGCATCAGTAAACTGAGTAAAATAGGTATCGAAAAACGTCGAATCAAGGTACCCCGCATAAATTTGCGACGAAAAGAAAAGACATAATGGTTACCTCAATTTACTCCTCGTATTTGACTGGGAAAATCTACCCACTATTGATAACCAACTGGATGTTGGAAAAAGGGATGAGACACAGAATTGTACTGTTTTTTACCATAGCAATTCTTCTTATCCCACTGACTTCTCAAACCTCTTATTTAGATGTTGAAATACAATTCTATGGTCCTGAAGATGACGATGATGGCGATGGTGTGATCAATAGTGAGGATGCCTATCCAAACGCGACAGTCGTCTTGGAAAAACTCGATGAAACCCGATCACGGGGTGCTGAACCATACGAGAATAATCAGACACTTGCAATGGAACTTGCCGCCCTTGTCTGGTCCGACTCAGATGGAGATGGATGGGCAGACCAAAGTGGAAATGCGTTGTCTGATCACTGTCCAACCTTTGCTGGTGAATCGTTTCGCTTACGACAAGGCTGCGGTGACATTGATGGTGATGGTTTGCCCGATGAGATGGACCCCGATGCAGATGGGGATGGTATCACCAATGATTTGGAATTGGCTGCCAGTACTGCTACCCACCAATACTCGATTTACGATGTAAATGATGTACCATCCGACAGAGATTACGATGGCATGCCGGATGTATTGGATTCGGATGACGACAATGATGGCTGGAGTGATGAACTTGAAATCGAAAGAGGTAGTGATGAATTCGACTCAAATTCCAACCCATTCAATCTCTATTTTGGTGTTACAACCGGAGCTTTCTACGTGTCAGGTGAAGGCTTTACTCAAGAACCGAGTGATGGTATTGAACTATCGCTTTCATGGCTTCTTTCCGCCTTATCTACAGAATTGATTATCCCCATTGGTTTGATCCCAATTTACCTATTTTTCTGGGCCATGAGAAGGAGAAATTATCGGTATTATGATGGTCTCATTTCTGAGGCTAAAACGGAAGACGAATTACAAACCATTGAATTAGAGGTCAATGAAATGGTTCGTGAACGTAAACTCAGAACTTTCCAGGGTTTGGTTCTCCGCAACGCCATAGAAATCAGAGAAGATGAATTTACTCAAGAACCTCTTGCTGAGGAAGAGTAATGCTACAATCCAACCGCATTGTTGGGATCTTCCCACCAAGGCGGGGCTAGGAACCATCGATTGTCATCGGTTGGCCGGTCAATCAAAGGCAACCCCAAGGTCGAAGATTCATCCAAATTTACATTCAAACCAATTGCAGAACAGGTCGATGGGAGATAGTCTTCACCACTTTCTGTCAGTTCGATTCGAACCGAATCCCCAGCCTGCAATCGCACATCGAGTGGATTGAATTCCATCAGCATGGTATAGGTCTGGAATGGAACGACAAGTTTAGCATCGTATCCACCATCACGATAACGCAAATCCATGGTTGCATGTCCTAATCTTAGATCGCTGGAATCTGAATACATTGTGGCGAAAATTTGCCCACCATTGCATCCGCGACTTGTGACTGACAAGTGTAGTGTTGGTAAACCAGAGATGTGAACGTCTTCAGTCAATTCAGGCATGACAAATGTAGATGATGAAGTTGCACTAACCACACTGCCTTGTGCAGTTGCAGCATCCAAGGTTGAGAGGTCCCAAGTCAAGTCGGTGGGTGGCCATGTTTCTTCGACATGCCACATTCCATCATTGGTTTGGATTTGGACATGTGCTTCAGGTTCTTCGCCCAAATCCTTGAGATAATATTCGAACCAATTCCACAATTCGATAGCCCAATCCATCCGAGTCATATTTGGGTAGGCCTCTCCACCGTAACCACTACCCAATTCACCGTGTCTGTCTGGTTGATCGACGTAATTGTGTGCCCATTGGCCACTGATGGCCCTTGTATGGATACCAGCATCTCGCAGCATTTGATAGGCAGGATAGGCGTGATACGGGTCGACGTTCCAATCTTGTAGCCCCCAAACGATGTAGACACTCCCTTGGTAATTTTCGAGAACATCTCCAAGATGGTACCGTTCATCCCAGTAATCGGACCACCCTGCTCCACCTGCTTCCGCTGCTAGAGAAGTTGTTACTGGCATTGCAGGTCCAACGACATCGTCGCTGCAAATACGTAAATCATCGGTTGTCATATCTGATGTTGCACCTTGATATGCCAAATCATAACCCACAGCTCGGGCTTCACTACTGCCATTTCGATAGAACATTTGCTGGACGCCAATACTTCCAGAAATGGGCACAATTGTCTTCAGATGTTCGGAAGGATTCTGCGCGGCTTCCCAATTGGTGGTTCCAGCATATGATTTGCCCATGAGTCCAACATTACCATTCGACCATTCCTGCTCACCCAACCAGTGAACAGCTGCTTGAATTCCAGTTTGTTCACCCAATCCTTTGACATCTTGACAGTGCGTTGATTTTCCACTACCAAAGGTTGAGATTTGGGCCAAAGCATAGCCATGTGGGACGAATTGATCTAACACCCAAGCGCCAACACCTCCATCAGGAACGGTATTTGGGTTCGAATCACTACCCAAACCAGGGGCGCCTTCAGCTCCGAAATCGTAGTAAGGATGTACGGTTGCAATCACTGGTACCGTTTCCCCTTCAGGAACATCTGGCAACCATAGTGCAACATGCATCAATGCAGGTTCTGGATAGCCAGCATCTTGTTCACTTGCTGGTAAATCAACTTCGACAAAATACTCGGTAGGTCCAGTCCAGTTGTATGTTCCATTGACTGGTAATTGGCTGCGTATTCCAGTGTAATCTAGATTCATCTTGTGTCGATCGTGAAGTGGTACATTCCACCAACTTGAATTTTCTTCATTCTCATTTTGCAGAGCACCGGAACCCCAAACAGATGCGAGAATCAAGAACAGGATGACGACACAAATGGTAGCTCCAAGCGCAATGTTGAGTCGTAACAAATCACGGCGCTCTTCGGCTTCCGCCATGCACCGCCCTAGGGGCGGTGTGTCATGAGGATGACGATTGGCCGATGGGCTCATTTGTGACCGATTGTACGGTGGGCTGATGGCCGGGTCCCGAATTGCGATTCTACTGGCACTCCTGCTGCTATCGATGTCGGGTGCAGTTGCGCAAAATGATAACACACATTGGTCGAACAATCAAATCGACCCGTCTACTTGGGAAGATGGTCCTGAATTAGAAGGCAGTCCAATGGACATCCCTCAACCAGGTGATCCTGTTTTGATCATCCAAGTGGTCTACAGGCCGGGCCATCTCTTTGCTGAGGTGGAGGGTGAAATTCACATCGAACTGTTCCCGGAATGGGCACCCAAGACGACTGCGAACATGATTATGCATGTTGAAAGCGGAATTTATGATGGCATATTTTTCCATCGTGTCATCGATGATTTCGTGACTCAAGCTGGCGACCCCACTTGTCAAACGATTGTTGCTTACCCTGCGACCAGTCCAGAATGTGGAAGTGGAGGCGATGGTCACACCCTAGAGTTGGAGCACAATCCGAATCTTTCACATGTTGATGGCGCGATTGGAATGGCTCGTTCTCAAGATCCAGATAGTGCTGATACACAGTGGTATATCGCAGAGACTGAAGCACACAATCTCGATCCCGAAAACCGGGATGATGAGGGCTATGCAACGTTTGGTGTGGTCCGGCAGGGGATGAGTCATATTCGTGCAATTGCGATGGTTCCGACAACCGATGACCCCTCTGGTTCTACAATCCAAAACCCAGCATCTTCAGCTGGTAGACCACTATATGAAGTTCATATTTCTAATATCGACATGATTGGAGTTGTCGCCTCACCACCGGGTTCAGGCGATGAGGATGGTGGATTTGGAGTACTATTTTCAAGTGTTGGAAATGTACTATTTTGGGTAGTGATGTGGCTCTGGTCATTCGCTTTATTGGGTGGAATTGTTTGGGCAATTCGTGAAGATGGTTTACCCTTCTACAATGACAAAGAAATTGAGAGCGCCGTGGATGCCATGCTAGACTTAGACACCTAACATTAGCAGAATCCAGTACAAGGCCGGCGCCACCAAGATGAATGAATCTACGCGGTCTAGAATACCACCGTGACCAGGCAACATTTGCGACCAATCTTTCAATTCTAAATCACGCTTCAGCGCTGAGAGCATCAGATCACCCATGGTTCCAATGATGGCTAGCAAAGCAGCCAATCCTGCGGTTTGTATAGCGGTCAAAGGGTCGAGTAATGGTTGTGCAATATATCCTGTAATCGCAGCCATCATAACGCCTCCAAACACGCCTTCCCAGGTTTTCTTTGGTGACAATACAGGGCGGAATTTGTGTTTGCCAAAAATCCGGCCAAATATGAGCGCAAATGAATCGGTGACTGAGACGTTGACAATGGCGAAAATACAGGCCCCTACACCAACGGCACCCAGATGCATCAGGAAGATTCCATGGATGAAGAACCAGATTAGAAGGAAGCCAATAAGAGCACGACCAACATCGCTTGTGACATTTTCAGAGCGGTCCTGCACGATGGGTACCGCCCATGTTCCAAATGCTCCGACAAACAGAGCGAGCCCCAACAATCCAGCACCCTGTGGACCGGCCCAGGATAATGCTTCGATATCGGATAAATTTGGATTCATAGCCAAGAGAATCAATGCCAGTAAAACCACCATACCAACCATCTGCATCCCCTTGTCCTTCAATTCAATGCCCGAACAATATTCGCGGTGGGCACCCATAGCGAAAATACCGACCATGAATCCCCAAGTTGCAACACCAAACTCAAGTGAGGCGAATAGCAAAACCAGCAATGGAGTTGCAACCAATGAACGTGTCCACATATTGCGAATCACATCTTGTGATTGATTCCATCTGAGGGCGGCGAAGACGAGAAGAAGACCGTACATGAAACCCATGAAACCGAGCACATACGGGACGGCCAACGCGACTGCTTCGGTTTCAATGGCAAGGTCCATGCGGCTTCGGTGTCAAAGTCGGTTCTTCAACACGACACCGGGAAAGCATGGATGTCAACCACGATATGGCGTTGATGAGGTGAATACCACTTGACGCGTTCCACATGCCCTACTGAACAGGAAAAACAGCCCATATCTTCTAGTTGCTTTGCTAAATTTACAGCCCATTCATCCTCATATCCACTGGCAGCCAATCCATGAATATGCAATATTCCTCCTTCACGTTTGAGAGCTTGAAGCGCAATCGAATATCCCGTTTCAGAAGTGGGCAATAGGCCGAGGTTGATTCGATCAAATTCCGGTTCAAATTTCGGATTACGATTGTCCCCTTCGATAATTGTACAACGCTCGGCTAAATCGTTTGCAGCGAGTGACCATTCGAGGGCTTGAATTGCGACAGGATTCCATTCACATGCGACAACATGGGCGGCTCCACGGCCTTGCCCCCGCTCTCCATTTGCTCCTCGTGCACCTTCACTCAGGAATGGAAGAGTGTAGTATCCGATTCCAGCATAGAGATCCAGAATTCGTTCCCCCGCATGATTTTCATTTGCAATCCGCCCTCGTTCGGTGACGTTTCCTGCACTCCACATACACTGGGTGAAATTGTAACCATAGTCGATGCCATGTTCACGACGGACAACCCAATCGTCATCACCCAGTAGTAATTCGACGCCACTATTACGAAATTCTCCACTGACTTCACCCATTCGAGCCACTCGCTTTACATTGAGTGCCACGGCAATGGTTTGCCACAATGTTTGGTTTTGATTCCATCCAGATTCACTGAAGGCATTTTGCGGTAAAATGACTGTATCTGAGAATTTTTCCCATTTGCTGGGAATCTTTCCTGGTAAAACCGCTCCTAGCCTCTCAGTTAGCGCTTTCTCTAAGCGCGTATGAGGTGTGATAGTTGGGGCCATGACAACTCGTTGAGCCACTACCCAATTAAACCACCAGAGCAGGAAGCAGGTCTATGACCGCACCTCGGGCTAGGATGGCATGGTTCATTCTCGGCTTGTTGATTCTATCTGGAGGTGCACCTACAGTTTCTGCAGACCCTGGTGATGAAGAGGTCGTCAACACAATTTGTCAGACATGGAATAGCACATCTGGAATTTGTGATGATTACAATTTTGCAGATGATGAAACCACATCGATGGAATGGATTGAAGGTCGATACAATGTTAATATGGCCAATTCTACTGTAATGTCGGTAACTTTAGAATGGGCCATTCATGAAGTTCGCCGGGATGACATCATGCTCGATGATTTACCATTGGGCAACGGTTCTGATGCTTCGATGGATGGAATTCCCGCAGATTACATCCGGAATTATCTCGACTATGTCACACTTTCAGGCTCGACAGTGCGGGACATGTTGCTGAATTCAGTTTCAGCCACTGTGACGAGTTTAATTGACAATGGATTTGGTACGACTTCTGGTGTTCAGACCTCTTATGTGAATCAAATCACATACGAAGATCAAACCATTCAATGTACAGATGACCGAGACCAAGATAGTGCGGACGAGGTTGCCGGCCTACCCAATGATGCCTACAACCCCCCTATTTGTTTACGGACAACCCTCGCCATCAGTGTTGACCCCGCTGAACTTGGAATGACCGAGGTTGGGATGGATGTCGAACGTGCGTACCAAGGCCTGCTAACCATGGGGGGTGTCGTTCGCACGGACATGAATTTGACAGCCCTACCTGGGCATGTTGCATCCTATGAATTCGTCCCTCCGTCCTATGGTACGGTTGTCGCAATTTCAGGGGGGGGTGATCTTGTTCCAGCCACATTTGGTGGATATGATTACACCTATGCTCGCTGGAATGTAAACCACAAAGATGCAACAGATGATGTATGGCTCAATCAATCAGCATCAGTCACCATGGCACGCCGAGAGACAACCACGCGCCCAGTCCAAATTGACATTGGAAATGATAGTGGCATTCGTGTGGAAATTCTCGTAGATGCTTCTGATGAACGCGCTACTACCATCGAGGTCAGATTGGGAATTCATCACATCGGAATGGACACTTTGGACAATTGGGATTGGGATTTCGCAGATGATCGTGTTTCTGCCCCATGGGTGACATCTGATGGATTGAGGCTGGCTCACCATACCGGTTTAGCCAACCTTTCTGATTTTGCAGACAGGGTTCCAGTCGTTGATTTGAATGAATTGATTGCAGAGCATAGCCCAATCGAAATCGAATTTGAACCATTCATATTTTCACCAGCTGATGGTTTGGGGGGCCTGGATTTTGTCCATCGACCAGGTGTCACTTGTTCTGAACCCGCTCCAAGCAATTGGTGTGTTCAGGGTCAGACTGCAATGAATGGAACTTATCCAGTCTATTTGACCACACAATCAAACACATTCGAGATGGATTTCGGTTCGATTGTAAGCAGTATGGCGGAAAAATTCGATATTGATTTACTCGGTTTTGATCCAGCAATTATCACTCAGGAAGATCGCGCTGCAATTCTCAATGGTATTGTCCTAAGTCGTGACATCAATTCACCTAGTTTGGTAGATTGGATGGATGATAGATTACCTCAAGCGGATGTCGAACTCGAGATTATCTTACCCGATTATGTTCGTTCAACAAATGGAAATCCTGAAACCATCGTAATCTCCCATACAATCGGTCAACCTGAAACCCACTCCCTTTCGTTCACCGGTGCACAGCCCTACGATTGGAGGCATCCAATTTGCCGTGAATCAAATTGCGGAGAGGACAGTTTAGATCTCATTTGTGGAGCCAATCTCCGTACTTGTTTGGGCCTAAACCTCGATGTAGAATTCTCAGAACTCGATGTTCATGAATGGAGTCAATCCATCGACATTCTCGCTGAAGGTGATATGGAATTAATGCTCTACCGGGTTGGCGTCCCTGATAGTTTGAATGATGAAATTCAAAGTCTAGATATTGAGGCTGTTCCCGCCGATTTGATTCGTCGCTTCATTCACTTGGGCAATCAGATGGATGGGGGTTTACTCGCACCACTGGAGGATGGTTTGACCGTACCGTTTGAAGGACAAGAAATCCCATTTGTATTGACTGAAAGTGGGTTGAACAACTTCGCAAGGGAAATCGGATCCATTGTCGAAACACAAGTCAACGAAGATATCCAAATGGCGATTGATGAAATCAACCAAGGGGGGGAGATCTACCTCAAAGACCCAGGCTATATCTCAATCTCCGTTTCGATTGATGGCCTTGAAAAATCACCCACTGTTGCACTATCTGACCTACGTCCAATCCGCGTTATCATCGAAGTATCTCAAACACAAATTCATGCTGAATATGTGGGTGAATCTGGTTCGAATGATAATCTAGCGAAGCAGAGCATGAGCCTGTGGACCAACTCCCTATTGGCAGCTAATGATGGTGGCAGTGGTGTTGAAATTCCCCCCGGTGAAGACATCACCATTGACATTCCCACACCAGTTGTCGAAATTGAAGATGAGGTTATTTCACCGTCTATCCGCCTTCGGTTAACTTTGCCTTGGGGGATTGATTTCTCGAACTTCAAGAGCGAAATGGGTCGTGGGGAAATTACTGACAATGATGGTTCACAAATGCTGACTTACTACGTTCCGATTTGTGCTGAAGGCACAGTCGAGGCATGTGAACAACAATCCGATACAGTGAGCTTTCGCATTGTGGTTGGTATCGATTATATCCTTGCTCAATTGGCGATATACATCGCCATTCTGCTTGGATTGCTAATTGGTTTGGTTATGCTCATCAGACGTCGTAGGCGCCGTAAGCGAGAGCGTAAGAAGGCACAGGAAGAATCTGAAACCGTAGGCCAGCGTATGTCCGATCTCAGGATATTGGAGAATACTTCCTATGGTGATGATGGCCTTCCCGATATGGGTGAATTTTCAGGATTAGATGAGAAAGGAAACATTCCAAATGAATCTTGGGAAGAAGAATTCAGTTTCTAACGATTAATGAATTTCTCGCCAAATTCTCTCGGCCAATGCAGGTCCAATACCTTCGACTGCAGTCAAATCCTCTTGACTGGCATGTTTGATGCCTCTGCGCCCTCCAAAATGCCTCAGAAGTGCCTGTAAACGCTTTGCACCGAGCCCTTCAACCGCTTCTAGAGGGTCGGCCAACCCCTTGCGTCCACGGCGTTTCCGATGGAATTTGTTGACGAATCGATGTGCTTCATCACGTGCGTAAACGAGGATGCGTCCACGGCGATCTAGGACAAGGTTCTCACAGCCAATACGATGGATGGTTTCCTCACGTTTGGCCAGTGTGGCCAAGGGCACCCTGTCAACTAAACCGTGTTCGAGCAACAGGTTTTGAATTTCGTTGAGATGAACCATCCCTCCATCGATTAGCAGTAAATCTGGCCAATCTTCTTGCCGCTTGAGCCATCGTTCAACGACGTGGCGCATCATGCGTACATCATCCATGGCCGTATCTTTCACCGTGTAGGTTCGATATGCCTTCTTGTCGGGTCGACCGTTACGCAGACAGATGCTAGCGCCTACACGCTCATTTCCCTGCAATTGGGCCATGTCGAAGCAGACGACATGATCCAGGCGTTCTACCCCGAGCAGAACCGCACCATCATCAGCAGAGCGTTGCTCTAGACTACCGCTATCCTTGCGTTGGTGTCGCATGAGCTGTGCCTCAGCATTTGCATCCGCCATCTTACGCAATTTCGCCAATTCACCTCGTTGTGGATTTCGCACCTCAACATTAGATCCACGGCGTTCGGAGAGCCATGATTCCATCCATTTACCAATCGGTACGGGTATGAGGACTGTCTTGGGTGGTCGACGCTCTGCATAGTGCTCTGAGAGTACACGACTGACCGACTCTGAGATATCACCGCGATGCATCAATGGATACTGTGTTTGACCGACGACAATGCCATTCTCTGCAGAAAGCAGAACGATGGTTCCAATATCCCCTTGATTGGCGAACCCAATCGCGTCACATTCCTGATAGAATCGCGAGTGAATAACCTGTTGTGAGAGTGTTTTACGCACTGCAGCGATGAGATCACGATTACGAGCCGCTGCCTCATAACGCAGATGTTCACTGTGCACATCCATCTCTTTCTGGAGGTGAACAACGAGTTCCGCACCATCTCCATCGAGTACACGCATGGCTGCACGTACACGCGCATCGTAATCGCTAATCTCAATGCAGGGTCCTGCACATAATCCAATGTGCATCGATAGACAGCCCTGTGGCAGCAGTTCCTTGCAATCGCGAATACCAAAGTGTCTACGCAGGAGTTGGATAACTCTCTTTGCTGCCCCCGCATCGGCGAATGGGCCCCACAAGCGTGCACCTTCGGGTGGATGTCGCGTGTACATCACACGAGGAACATCTTCCGCAGTGATTGCGATGAACGGGTAGGATTTGTCATCCTTCAGCAGGGAATTGTAGCGAGGTTTGTGTTCACGGATGAGTTGCCGTTCGAGAATCAACGCTTCGCTGGGTGTGCCTGTGACAATACAATCGACAAGGTCAGCTTTGGCAATGAGGGTTGGAATCATGGCACGATCCGGATTCTTAGCGAAGTAAGAACGAACACGGTCTTGGAGACTTGTGGCTTTGCCCACATACAGTACCCTGCCTTTCTCGGTCTTGAACAGGTAAACGCCGGGTTGAGTCGGTAAATGCAGTGTGTTCGGATTCACTGGCATCGTTCAACCCCGCCCTGTCGCAAACGCCGTCGTGAATCAACCCTCTGCCCGCGACAGGTGAAGTGTCATGTGGTAAGGGGCCACCCGATATGTTGTGCTGCCCGAATCACAGGCGCGAATCTTGCGGCTTCTTGCGCGGTATCCCGATGAGTTGACAGAGGCTTGGGATGTTCCCCGGGAACTATCTCTACCTGGGCTGTCTGAATCACTCGGATTGGTTCGCAGTGCGCTGCATGAGCCCCTCAAGGCATTGGAGGATGAAGGATTCGTCCAAACCCGCATAGCTCATGTCATCGGTGGGGGTAGCCGCAAGCGAAACGTGATCCATCTAACAGCCAAAGGTCGGCAACAAGCATCGACTTTGGTTACAACTGCTGGCCATTCGATGGAAATCGAAGCTACTGACGGTTTACATGGCCGAGAATTTGAACTCGCTCAACTTGAATCTGCACTCTCAGAAGGTTCAGTAGTTTTGACTGGTATGCCTGGTATTGGCAAGACCGCATTGCTGCAAACACTCACCCCTTCGAAACGCTATGTGGCCATGGATGCCTCAATGGACGCCCAGATGCTGGTCGCGTCGTGGCTTGAGATGGAAGATGCCCCCATTGATTTGG
>CAWVWT010000030.1:0-16285 GCA_963934015.1 uncultured Candidatus Poseidoniales archaeon | reverse complement strand
CTGTACCCGCAGTA
Source organism: uncultured Candidatus Poseidoniales archaeon (assembly GCA_963934015.1). Taxonomy (GTDB): domain Archaea; phylum Thermoplasmatota; class Poseidoniia; order Poseidoniales; family Thalassarchaeaceae; genus MGIIb-P. Next base: position 16,271 of record CAWVWT010000030.1, on the reverse strand, counting down.
CGTGGCGATCCGTAAACGGCCACGAGTTCGAGCCATGGATGATTTTCTAGGCGCTGCTGAAAACGCTGTGCTACGAGTCCACTAGATCCAAGAATGGCCACTTTACGCACACGCATATACACTTGTGGTGCCACCTACTTCTTCATTGGAACGGAAGTGCAGACTTCAAATAGGGCCTAACAATGGATAGTAACAGAGGAGAACAAATGTCGAACCAAGTTACCTGCCCACACTGCGATCAAGTGTTTGAAATGGATGCTGCAGGGTACGCTGATATCCTCAAACAAATCAGAGGTGCGGAATTCCAAACTGAAATTCACCAAAGAATGCAATCAGAACAAGAAAAACATTTGTTGGCAATTCAGGTGGCTGAAGCAAAAATCGAAAAAGAATCTGCAGAAAAGTCGATTAACAAGGATAAGCAGATAGAGCGACTAAAAAATGAATTAGAATCTGCTGATGTCAAGACAAAATTAGCTGTACAGGAAGCAAAATATCCACTTGAAAAAGAAATAACAACTCTAGAACATAAAGTTGAGTCCGTTGAAAATGAAAAAACCACAATTAAGCAATCACTGGATGCTAAATATACAGCGCAATTGAAAGAGCGAGAAGATGCAATTGAAAGACTAAAAGATCTAAAGGCTAAAATGTCCGTAAAAATGGTCGGTGAAACCCTAGAACTTCATTGTCAGAATGAATTCAATACATTGCGCGCTGCAGCATTTCCAAATGCATATTTTGGAAAGGACAATGATGGTTCTGGAGGCACAAAAGGTGATTATATCTTTAGAGATAAAGATGCAAACGGAACAGAATTTATTTCCATCATGTTTGAGATGAAGGATGAATTAGAAGAAACAAAAAGTAAGCAGAAAAACCAGAAATTTTTCAAAAAGTTGGACAAGGATCGGAATGAAAAGAACTGCGAGTATGCAATATTAGTTTCAAGTCTTGAAAGTGACAATGACTTTTACAACAATGGAATCGTAGATATGTCGCACGAATATCCAAAGATGTATGTTATTCGCCCCCAATTCTTCATTCCAATGATAACTCTATTGAGAAATGCTGCAATGAAATCACTACAAGTTCGAAATGAATTGGAACTGGTAAAGGAACAAAACATTGACATTACAACTTTTGAGGATGATTTGGCAAATGTTCAAGCCGGATTCACAAAGAACTATGATACGGCAAAAAAGCAATTCGAAGAAGCGATAAAGAGTATAGATGCCTCAATTAGTGACTTGAATAAAGTCAAGGATCGATTGCTTCGGTCCGGAAACAATTACAGACTAGCAAATGACAAAATTCAGGGGATTAGCATAAAAAAATTAACACGAAAAAATCCTACTATGAAGGCAAAATTTGCTGATGTGAAGAAGAAAGAAGAAGAAGAATGATGCCGATTCAACCTCTATCTGGCGATTTTCTCTTCGATTTCAATTTCTGCATCCTTGACTCGCACCTCGACCCACTCGATACGCTTCGCAATTACTGCATCTCTGATTCGACGCTGACTCTTGGTGAGTCTTGATTTCCCCGATTTTATCTCGATGAATTTGATTTCAATTTCATCTTCACCATCTAGGCCTTTGAAGCCGACAAAATCGATTGGGTTACCCATGAAATTTAGTTCCTTTACGCTATTCACAGCTTTGATTGACCAGGGTGCTATGACTTCACTAATCTGGCCCTTGATGACACTCCTCTGTCGATTACTAGTATCCTTCCTTGCTTCGTTTATTGCAGCATTATGTCCAATTTTCATCTGGACAATTATCTTCAACAGATACAGTACAATCAATGAAGAAATTACGATGGCAACAATCGTTTCGGTATGTAGGTCAACCATAATTTATCCAGACTACTATGGTCTGTAAACTTATTTGAAAATGAATAGGCCGGTCATTCAAACTCTGTTCACTGGTCGGGGGAACATCCTTCGAACGAGTAGTTTGCGAAGGATTCGCACACCGTCACTTACCGATCCAAGTTTGGATTCCCCAATTCGTGGTGCATAGGAAATAGGCACTTCACTCATCCGCAGTCCTTCAGTAGCACAGGCTGTGTACATCTCAGCCTCAATCTCAAACGCCGTAGAGTTCAGAGACATCTTCTGAATTGCACTTCGGCGGAAGGCCCAGTATCCAGTGCAAATATCGCTGATGAACACTCGATACAAGGCGACAGCGAACCAAGTCAAGACGTGATTTCCAATCCAATTGAGCCTTGACATAGCACCGGGTTGAATATCTCCTCTCAATCTACTACCGGTGACAACATCGTACTCACCCTCATCAAGATGTTGGAGCAGTCGAAGCATCTCATTGGGTGCATACGTACCATCTGCATCAAGCATCACCAACACATCATCATGATGTGCGAGGAAGCGTGCAAATCCTTCTCGCATTCCGAACCCTTTACCCGCAGCTGGGCCTTGAATAATCAATTCTAGACCCAATTCTGCGGCACGTTCCTGCGTCCCATCTGTGCTACGCCCATCAGCGATGACGATACGAGGTTCCCACCCAGCGGATTTGAGCGCATCCAGTGGTAACGCATCAACGACCTTTGGCAAAGCGTCAACCTCATTGTAGGTGGGCAGCAATATTGTCAAGCCACGTGTCATAGATTCCTCACCTCTATCCAATGCACCCAGAGCCCGTTTGTATCAATCATTTGGTCACTTCGACCTGAGATACCTGCAGGGTCTAACCACCAGTCCGGTTTGACCGCTACAGAGAGGTGGACTTCAATTTCCCCCATGAAATCACTGTGATGCAATAGGGTCAATGTGCTCACACCCCGTTCGACAGTTCCAGCGGTCGCACTGCAATTGACAGTGCCAACATCGCAAACCATGAATTCAACATCAATATATCCAGGGGCCGTAATTTGTAATCCAACCATCAAATCAGCATCACGATGCTGCCGCGGCAGTTCAATCGATGCGAAATCTAAACCCCCGCCCGTCAGGAAGGTGGTGTGATCAGGGCGTATACCCAAATGGGATGTATCCGCATGGCCCCAAGCATCAGGTCGCCATTCACAAGATTCTAAACAATCCTCTGCGGTGGGAAAAGTTGTGACACTTGTTTTGATAGAAAACGCAGTGGGAACGGGCTCAAATTGCCAGAGCCGACTTCCTTTCTCATCCGCCACTATCGCCCAATATTCACTCACAGCCAAGATGTGTCCCATCTGCCCTCGAGGAGATGTGACGGCATGTGTTATTCCAATATCACTAATCTTTCCTATATCATCAGCTAGAATTGCACGCTCCACATCCCACTGAATCCTCTCTTCCACAGTCAGTAAACCAAGGCTTGGGAAACTTGTCAATCCTAAATCTGTATCGACATCGTACAGGATACCCCAGTGTGCAGTTTCGGAATAGAGGACTGAGTCTGAGGGGAGACTTGAGATGGCAGATCGTAGCAGCCGGTCACCATCTGTTTGGGCTTCAAACTCTGGGTGCGAACCAATTTCAATCAGCACAATATGAGAAAGTAAAATGAAAGCCAAAGCCAGACTCATCAGTGTTTGAATCGGTCGTTTCGAAGCGGCTTCTGGAATCACCAGTTCAACGTAACTCATTTCACCTCCATCTGCAATTTCCTCATGCGCTTCATCCAATCGTCTTTCACGCATTCTCGGTGTGAGGCGAGGGACTTTTGCAAGAACGATTCCAGCTAAAACAGCCAAGGGGATGTGGAATCCATGTAATGCCATTGAGTATAGCATATAGGAGATGAGTGTAAGGGCCGAAATACCCACAAAACCGTCGAATAAATGAATCCATGTGAGCATCCATTGCACAGCAATCCAAAGGCCCAATAACCAAACTTCGAAAGAGGCGCGGTATCTCCACAATGCCCACCCTGCGAGCCCGATTAATAGAGGTCCATTGAAGACCAGCAGAGGCAAGCCACCTTGCCAACCATATTCTGCCCAGATAGGTGTATCCAACATCTTAGGTGCAAAGATTCCCATCACGGTGATGATGGCCCCCCCTACAACAATAGCGGAAATGATGGCGAGGCGGCCAGAGTGCGAACTTTCTCGTTGAGCCGACCAGCGATGTGTAACCAACCATGCGAGCAATAAGGTCCCAAGGTAGAGTGATCCTGTGGGATGAATGACTCCCACAAATACCACCCCTAATGCAAATACAATATCCATGCGTTTACTTCTTTCCCGAGGTGGTTTAACCAAAACCAACAATCCCAATACAAGTCCCAATTGGCTGGCAACGGTTGGATAACCACTGTCGAAGGCTTTGGCGAAGAGGGCTGGTGCAAGGCATAGTGCCAACAACGTCGTCCCTGCAGCACCCCAACGATCTGCAGCACCCGCAACACCCCAGATGATTGCAAGCAGTGTGAGTTGTCCCAGGAGATGAATACAATCACTCGGCGACAATCCAGTCGCTTGCTCTAGAAAAGCCGCAAGTGCGGGGAATCCCGGTGGGTATGTCCATCTCCCAACATTTGGTTCAGGCAGCATCAGTGAACCAGTTTCTGCCAAGCGATGTGAAAGGGTTGCGAACCCCAACCAATCAACACCCATTGGTCGATCTAGAATCAACAGTGGTGTTAGACAAACAATCGCCGAAATACCAAGCGCCCAAGGCAACCAAACAGGTCTACCCGTTTCGATGAGAGCAGCATGTTTTCTCTCGGCAATAACGTCATCTTCAAGTTCGACAGTTCCAGCTTCGGATTCAGCAGCAGCTTCGATTTCTTCAAGCCGCTCCCACGCGGATAAACGACGAACTCTGACACTTTCTCTTTGCCATCCTAGCGTTGCTGAGAGGGCGTTTAAAATTAGAATTACTAGCACTAGAATTCCAATGGAGTGTTCCCCCCTAAGTACGACTAACCATCCAGCCAAACCGTAGAGAATCAACAGGCTGGCAGCAGGAACAAGCATCAATTGTCGTAGACGATCGGCACCTGGATCCAGTATCCGAATGAGAGCAAGGCCGGGAATCAATCCGAGTCCGATAAGGAGCCCACTTCCAAGGATGATACTGAATAGACCTGCTTCCAATATGTCGCCTCCTATGGAGGCGATGTTGGCACACTCCACTTGAAGTCGGTGCATCCGAAGATGTGTTGAAGGGGTGGTTGTTCGACATTGCATGGCCGGCATCGATTTTTCCAAGGAGCATTGGCATCCAACAGTCGATTTACCCGATGAATATGAGGTTCGAGATTTCACAACAGGAGATGCTTCTCCGTCAACATTTGAATTTGACATCGGTCGATATGATGAGGTACGCCCTGGTCTGTACAATACTGATTTATTCACAGAAGATAGGTGTGTCCATGTTGGCCTAGATATCGGTGGTCCAATCGGCACGCCAGTGAAATCTATTGCTGATGGTGTGGTTGCATTTTCGGGATACAATCCTGCGGATGGAGATTATGGTCACACGGTCATCATCCATCATTTCATCCAAGGTCAAAATCTGTGGGTGTTGTATGGGCACTTGAATGCCGCATCCACAGAAAATTGTACACCAGGTAAATCTGTTTCAGGGGGCGAAATTATCGCTTGGTTTGGCGCAGAAAATGAAAATGGTGGTTGGCCTTCACACCTGCACTTTCAATTGTCTTACAGGGAACCAACAACCTATGATTTACCCGGAGTTGTGACACCCAGTGAACGAGAACAAGCATTACTAGATTTTCCAGATCCACGCTTGGTCCTTGGACCTCTTTACTGAGAAAGATGGTCTTTGAGCCCCACAATTGGTCCGATTGCAGTGGGGTCCTTTCCTCGCAGAAGTGCAACAGCACAAGAGAGCCAATCCATCAGAATGACGGCATAGAGTAAGACCTCGAGATGTGATTCACCTTCACACAGTAGACCCCAGGTTGGTTCTACACTGATATTTTCGAGGAACCAGTCAATGCGTAAATCATTGCGTTCATGGACTCCATCCCATGAGAATATCAACAGGCTCTGGTTGTCAGCGGCGTTTTCTTCACCCCAAGCGACAATCTCATTGTGATTCATTTCAGGGATGACATGTGATCGGGCAAAGATTCCACCATTCTCATTTAATTGGCAGGCCGCTCGATACGCTGTCGGTGCCAGAGATTGTGTGGCCAACACGCTAACCTCTCGACCGAGGATCGATTCAGCCATTTCAGCGATGACATCATCATCGCTATCGTGTGTAAAATCACATGCTTCCACAGCTTCGGTTAGGCGCACCAGCATCACTTCGATATCATCCGGGGCACTCATGATTCCCAATCGCCAAGCAAGCGCAACTTGGGCCCCAAAGATGTGGCCAAAGGCAGAACGGGGTGGCTGACCACTAGGCAATTCGACCCAAGTTTGGTTCGAATTTTGTAAAAGTGTCTGCAAAGCACCACCTGAAGACAAACCAACCACTGAACACCCCAGCCCAATCGCCGCCTCAACCGCATCGATTGTCTCCTCGGTATTCCCCGAATATGATGTCGCGAGGATTAACCATTTTTCAGACACCCATGTGGGTAAATCATAGCCGCGGTGGGCGATGAAAGGGAGACAACCATCGGCATCAGATAGGCATGAAAGGAAATCCCCTCCAGAGGCGGATCCACCCATTCCTAGGCAAACAACACCAGTGAATGTTGCATCTTCAATCAAAGATAAATCCCAAGATTCTGATTGAGCCCATACCTTGGCCAAATCCGTTGGGAAGTTACGAATATGACCTAGCATATCACTCCCATCAAGGTTTTTTACTCGCTCACTCAATGTCATCATTAACTCCTCCTAGAGGCATTCCCTTCATCGGGATTTCGCACTCTCGGCACAGCAACCCACTCATCTGTAATCCATCCCAGACGTAATCGAGGATGGGTTCCATCATCATCGTATGGTAATCGCACAGTCTGTATTTTGTAGTTCCGAGGATCCATGAATTCAGCCGCCGAAGCATCCCGATTGAGGATGTCAACTTCGATTTGCTCAACAAAGCGCGACATCACGACTGCTTTTTCTAAATCGCGCCATGTGGTGCCGATTTTTTCCTGTCGATCATGAGCCAAAAGAATCGGTCCATCTTTTTGCCATGAGCCCACCATCCAAAGACGTTTTCTCCATCGTAACACATCGCCTAAATCATACCCTGGTCGACGGTACAAAAGAGTGAGTCGGGTAACTTCCATTCCATCTTTCTGACCGACAACAGAGTGTGTTTCCTTGGTTTGTCCACCCCACCGCTGAACCATATGTCTGGCCCAATTTCGAGTTAGTGATTTACTCCCCATCGTCGCATCCCAACCCCCAACAACGGGGCCCTCTCTGGTGATGAAAAACATTGGATCAGGTTCCATTGTGGCGAGCAGGGTATCCAGTGAACCTCTCAGTTCCTCTAGTTCATCTTCCTCCAATTTTCGACCAGCACTGCGAATTTGCATGGTTGCTTCGTAGTAATTCCCATCTTTGCGAGTGCAGGTGGTGCAAATCATGTTTGAAGTTCGGACTATGACTTCGTGTTGTTCATCGAAATGGAATGCATCAATCTGTCCATCAACTTGAACATAAATTCTCACATTTCGCTCATCGATGGTCTCAGTATGGGTTGCGATACCAACCATTTCAGCTCTTTCATGGACTTGAAGTGAATCATCTAAACGGCGTTGAAGCAAGTCAGCGGTTTCTAGGTGACCCCAACGCCCGCTTTCAAAATTCATACCACATTTCGGGCAGCGATACGCCTGACTGGTTTCAGCGCATTCAGAGAGTGTATTTCGTTCGCGAAAGCAGGTTTCGCAAAGGCGGTCACTCGAGTGTGGCGAACCAGCCCCACAGGCAACGCAGAACGCTTCACCACGGGACATTCATACCACACGCCTTGTTCATGTTTCAGCAGCTTCTCGCTGCTTTCGTGCCCAGATAAATGACTGGACACAGAAGTATGTGTAGAGGCCACCGAGTACCAACATGATTGCATGGGATGCAATGAGGAGATTGGTACTGTCATCAGCCATGAGAATCATCGGTAATCGCAATCCGCCAAGTGCACAGAGGAGGCCAAAAATTGCGGATATATGCATGAATGTTTTTCGCTTATCTGGCATGACTTTCGCAAGAAGTCCCATGGTGGCGATTGGGCCGCCAATGAACATTGGAATCAGCGCTGTCCAACTGGCCATGTCGCTGATGATATAGGCTCCAATTCCCCAGAAGCCGAAGATATTACCTACAGCGATGGAAATCTCAGGCATATTTCTTCCAGCAACGGTATACGCATCTTCTGACATGAATCGCCGGCGGAGCCGTTTGGATTTGAAGCCGCCGGCTTATTCATCCGAATCCGCAGGATTCGTTAATGACTCTTCAACCGCCTCAATTCTTGCTTGGACATCTCTGAGGCGATCTAGCAATTGCCAAGTGAACCATCCAATCAAACCAATCATGGCAGCGTATGCTGCGGCCAAATATACGACATCACTCATCTCAATCCATCCTTTGCTGTAGTTCAGCGAGACGCTGCTCGCATTTTTGTACTTCCCAACTGACCATCGCTTGTCCAACCAGTAGAATGGTCATGCCAAGAAATGCCAAAAGCCAGATTTGTAAGATGATTGAATCGACTCCACTTCCATTTCCACCACCAATGACGGGGCCTGGGTGTCTTTCTTGCCACCAACGCGTCGCCATATAGGTGATTGGAACGAGTAGGAAACCGAACAACCCTATACCTGAAAAAACGTCTCTGAATTCGGGTGTGTCCGGCTGACTGCGACGAGATAGAACCAGAAAGAGGGCGATTGCTGAGAGGACACCATAGGTATTCAATCTGGCATCAGTCCAATCCCAAGGAACCCCCCACTCTGCAGCGCCCCAGATGGGGCCTGAAGTGACAACACACAATCCGAAAAGAAGACTCAATTCGGCTGCCACTCCGGCCAAAGTCCAACCCCATTCTGATCGTTTCCAAAACCAAGCTAAACTACCCATGAAAAGCATACCGAATGCAAGGAAAGAAGTCCATGCAGCTGGTACGTGCCAGAAGATGATGCGATACGAATCACCTTCGAAACCTTGAGCACCTGGTGCAACAACAAATCCGAGCACCATGGCCAAACCGGCAATGGCGAGGCCCAGTAACATCAGCCATACGCCTCGCATACCCATCTGCCGTTCCCCCCTGCTCATCAATTTGACGCTGTGCGTGGATGCAGTATTGGAAGGCTAAACCAGATGATGAGTGGAATTCCCGTTGCTACAATTAGTGGCAGCCAAGGGTCCGAGCACATCGAAGGATCTGAACAAGTGGCAATTGCATCATTTGCAATCAGCAGAGGCCATATTAGAATCAGTGATAGAAGTGGAGTATATTGCCCCCCTGTTCTCGGCAACTTTAGTGCCAATTCATGAATCGCCCCGCTGGCGAGGTAAATACCGACAAAGGGTAAACCAATGAACATCCAAATTGATGATTCATGCCCGATTCCAAAAATTGAAGTGGTTAGCAAAGGTGAGATCAAAATCAACAATATCGATAATGAGTCGATTGTGAACAACCGCCCCCCCATCGCTAACCACCAATCTCCAGAGCGAGTTTCCTTTGCATGGTGTAATGAAGAAAGACAGGGGATTGAAGCCAAGAATGTCGGAACGAGAATGAGTGCACCAATATTGTTTCCAAGTAAGGCGAACAAAACCAGTATCGATGCGATGAGAGGGACACCCCGAGAAAGAAGCGGCCATTTCGTTCGACGGTCCAAAGTAGATGACCAGCGTGACAGTGAGAGTTTCGATTCGTTTGTTGAAAATTTAGGGGCATCTGCAGATTGGTGCGTCGGTGTAACGTCCGTTGAATTTCCATTCAGTTCCAACAGTGTTGTTGCACATTCGTGTAAACGCGCGTCATGGGTGGCGATTAGGAATGCATGCCCACGCGCACGTAGTGTAGCGATATCTGTGAGAAGTATCTCAATGGATGCATCATCCAATCCTTCCGAGGGTTCATCGAGCAAACAGATTCGAGATTGATCCCCATAAGCTGGCATCAATCCTTGCAGGACGGCCAATCGGCGGTACAATCCTCCTGAAAGTTGACCGATTCTGTCATGGCTGCGATGATCTAGGTTCCAATGTTTGAGTAATTCACCAGCATCTTTGATACCTGATGCTAGAGCAGCATAATCAAGGCGTTCATCTACCAATTCATCTCCATTCATACCTCCTGATTGGAGTGTGAGTCCAAAGGGGCGTTGGATTGTGACTTTACCCGATTGAATCGGGATGATTCCAGCGATGGATTCCAGTAGAGTTGACTTTCCCGAACCATTTTCACCAGTCAGAATAATGCAATTGCCTGATTCAATTTTCATATTGAAATTTCCAAGGATATCCCGGGTCCCTCTACGTACCGTTAATGCCTCGACATCGAGTAGGGCCACAATTCTTCGAATCATACACTTGGCTTGAGCCCTGCGGCGAAGAGGTCAAGCATCTGAACCAACTGAGTCAATGCATGGGGCTACCATGGTCGGAGGTGACGATAACCTACTGGATCTATGCATTTATTTGGCTTGCCGCAGCCCTCTCACCGTTGGTTTATGCTTGGATTAAGAAAACTCCAATGGCCCTTGGAATCGGGGCCTCTCTCATTCTCGCGTGGTTGTTTCAATCCATCCTTGCTTGGCATGTTGGGTTCGATCTAATGCGGGCACTTGGGGCACTACTTCCGGCATGGGCGCTTGAAACCAGCGAAATGCACCGCTACATTACGGCCGCTTGGTTGCATGCGAGTACGGTTCATGTATTGGGGAATGCACTCGTCATCATCCTTGTCGGAGTTCCTCTTGAGCAGCGCTTAGGACGTGGGCGATTCCTGATTATCTATGTGATTGGAGTATTGGGCGGCAATATCGGTTGGACTCTAGCCAATTGGGAAAGTACAACACCTTGTTTGGGTGCTTCCGGTGCTGCGTTCGGTTTGCTTGGATGCTATTTGGCTTGCTGGCCACGGGATGAAATTGAGTTCCCATTGATTCTCATTCGACGATGGCCCGTCGCTTGGATTGCTTTGTTCAAATTCGCGCTTGAAGTCATGCAATATCCAACTTCTACATCGAATGTTGCCCACCTTGCGCATATCACTGGATTTATCGCCTGCTATGTACTTGCCAAACCGATAGCAAAAGGGGGTTTGGTTCCGATTGGAACAGTGGATAGTGGTCCTTCATCCAAAGGCGGTATGGAAGCTCAGCACAAGGCAATCAAATCGCGAATGAGGGACATGTCCACCGATCCATGGGATGGGAAATTGACAGGCTCGGCACTGCGCACCATGCAGAGATTGCGTGAGGAAGGCGATGAACTTGAAACACGACAGGCGTGGCTTGAACAACTGGCAGAACAAGCACAGTGTCCCGTTTGTGATGCCCAATTATTATCATTAGAAATTGAAGGAATTACCGTCCTTCGATGCACAGTTCAAACCACCCATTTAGAGTGGCCTTGACAAGATTCGTCTACAGGACCTACGGTCCTGATTCGGTTGGTGTTATACGTCATCGGGGGGTGCCATCCCTTCGGGATGCATATGCCGTCGAGTGAATCCACCCTCAAGGCTCCGCTATTTGCGGTCTTGTTGATGCTCCTCACCTCGATGTCACCCCTCGCTCTTGGAGGTACTTCCGAAGGGTTTGAAGTTCACGAAGAACCGACTATTTTTGTTTCTGGACTTCCCGCCCTAATCTGTGAAAACGGTGAATCTTGCCCAACCCCTAACCGAGGCGCAGGACCCTGGCAAGCCTATTCCCCCGACCGAGATCACAACGGCATGGATGACCGGCTGCAACGAATCTTAGGTGGCGAATACGAATCGGTGAGCACGACAGCCATCGAAGGTCCGGGTGGTCGACTTACCGTTGCCATCCATGTAGATTATGCTGAGCACCCTGGGTCCAAGGAAATCAATGAACTCAAATCGACTTTGCTAGCAAATGGCTGGGTCGAAGAAGGAGCTTGGTTTGATGTTCTTGAGTCCATCCATACCATTTCAGTCGACCATGTACCGCTATCAGCCCTACTTTCGATTTGGCGGCTTGATGGTGTTGTCACCGTTGAGCAGCAAAATGTAATGATTCCATTTCTCGACAATTCTGTTCCAGCGATGAAAGTTCGTGAATCTGAAGAATATCGGGATACAATGCAAACACTTGGCCATCGCGGCGACGGGGTAGTCGTCGCCATTCTTGATACTGGTGTCGACAATGAACATCGTTCTCTGAATGATTTTGATGATGTAAACGATGACCCAGATATCGATGCCAATGGTTACGTCGACCAAAAATGGGTTGCAGGTTATGATGCAACAAACACCTTTTCGAACACAGATGGTACTGATGACCCTGATGATTCCAATGGTCATGGAACACACGTTGCCGGAACCAGTATTGGAACCGGTAGTAGTGACCGAGTCTTCGTGGGTGTTGCACCAGGGGCATTTTTGGTTGATGTGAAGGTACTCACTGACGCCGGCGGCACAAATTCGCAGGCCACGCTGAGTGGTTTGCAATGGGCCATCAACAATGTTGATACGGACTGGGGTAACAATCAGTCCAGCAACGGCATTGACATCCTGTCCATGTCATATGGCAGTGTGAGCAATCCAAATTCGGATGATCCAGGTGACAATGGAACCTCTGCCGAGTCAACTCTGGTGAATTCGGCTTCAGATGCTGGCCTCATTTGTGTCATTGCAATGGGCAATGATGGTATGCGGAGAGTGCCTAGTCCAGCGAGTGCCGATTCATCGATTGCGATCGGAGCAATCGATGAACAAGATTCGCATTCTCGTTCCGATGATGAAATTGCAGATTATTCCAATTGGGGGCCACGTGAAGACGATGGTGATGATGATACATGGGATGAAATGAAACCAGATGTTGTTGCTCCAGGTTCGGGAATCAATGCACCCCGGCATCAGGAAGGTTCTGTACAATTGCCAAATCAACCTCGACCGTTGGCTGACAACGATTACCAAGATATGGATGGGACCAGCATGGCAACACCGCATGTGAGTGGATTAATCGCTATCATGTTGGGTATTGATGGTGAATTAGAGCTTGATGATATTCGCGAGTTATTACGTGAGAATTCAGAGGTGAGGGGTAATCCATATGACACGGAATTGGATCCAGTATGGAATGAAAAGTATGGATTCGGAATTGTAGACGGTTCTCAATTGCTCTCTGGACTCGGTGGCGGCGGCGGCGGTGGCGGTGGCGGTGGCGGAAATTCCTCAAACAATACAACCGCTTCCGGATGCCCAAATTTAGAAAACTGTGATTGGGTAAATATTGAAACTCCAACCAATGGGTCTTGGATTATTGCTGGTGAAACATATCGTATCAGGGGAAATGTCACCCCGCCTCCTTCAGTGAATGTTGAAGAAGTGAGAGTTCGCGCTTGGTATCGGACACCTGCACAACAAATTGTTTTCGACTGGAGAACTGCATCTGGAGGTGAGGATTGGTTCTTGAATTTTGATGTTCAAGATTGGCAGGATTATTGCGAACATGGACGGGAAATTATCTTTGAGGTTAAAGCCCTTCTAGACAATGATATTTGGTCAAATATTACAACTTTAGATTTGAAACAGGGTACTCAAGAACTTCAATTGAGTCAACCTTCAGGTCAGTCTACTGTTAGTGGTGTGACTGATATCAGTGGCACATTCCTCACCCCGGAACATCAGATGATTGAATGGCGAATTGATCGTGGTGAATGGCAACAAGATCATTTCTCACCCCGCCCGGCTTGTCAAAATAGAGATTGGAGCGTGGAATGGGATTCAACAGATGTTAGCGATGGCACGCACCAAATTGCCATTCGTGGCGTTGATGAATCATTGGTTACAACAGATGAGATTCGCAAATCAATAGAAGTTGACAATTATCCACCTGCTCCAGCATTGTCGATATTTGGTTCAATTTCCGTTGAAGAGTATGGAATCCCCATTGATGACGCATATGTCAATACGTTTCTTGAAGTTAGAGCAGAAGTCCGAAACCACGGCGATTTGGCGGCAGAAGATGTTGTTGTACATCTCAGAGAACAAGGTACAAAGCGCAGTGAAGCCACTATTCCAACTATCCAACCAGGCCATGTTGTCGAGGTCACCCTGTATTGGAATCCAATGGCCAGTGGAGATCAGGAATTGGAGATTATCATCGACCCCGGTCAAGCGATTACAGAATCGGATCGATCTGATAATTCAGCCACCATCACATTCCCGGTCCAGCCTCGCCCAGATGGTGTCGATCTCGCCATACGACCGGGTGCTGTTACAACTTCACCAGCAGTTCCTAGGCCCAATGAACCATACACAATATCGATTCGTGTCGACAATCTAGGGGCTAGAGATTCGGAGCAATTTTCGGTTGAATTGAGTATGATGAACGAATTTGGATATGAGTTGTATGATATATTCAATGCAACGGTCATCATTGGACAAATGAGTTCCAGCATCAACTTTGCAGGAAATATTTCCGATGCGCGCGGTATTGCATATCGCGCGACGGTGATTACTTCTACAGATCTTGTTTCAGACAACAATATTGTCGATTTCGTAGTTGTTCAAGATCATGTTACTCTATCCGGGTCACGAACACCTGCACTCCAATCCACCCACACCATAGAGGCATCTGCTGGCTTGGGTGAAGATTCACTGTTGTTCACATCCATGGGGTCAAAGATATTGGTACATCGAATGGCTGTTGATCAATCATTGTACACTTGCTTGGAGTTGGAAAATGAATGGCTTGGTGACATCGCAGTCAACAGTTACCAGGGCATTGTCACCGTCGTATGGACTCGCGCTTACCTAGATGAAAATTCGTTCACTCGCACGACGGTATCGTATACGACAATCGATCGTACATGTCAAATGACACCACGTCAAGATAAGATGCCTGGCCTTCTTTCTGCTGAAGGGACTTATTGGGGATTGGGACTTGATCAAAGGGATGACAAGGTTCTGATTGCTGGCTACCATCGAGATTTAGTGACAGGTGGTACCTACCAAGACCTCACCACAATCTTCCTTGTCGAAACTGATTCACCGCTATCAGCATCGCCAGAAGATTGGGATATTCGCAGGAACACCGTTCTTGACATTGACATGTATCCCCGCTCAGCATCCCCGATTCAAGTTGAAATCGGAAAGAAAGACATCCATATTTTGCATCAAAATTTACGAGATGATTCAACAGGTGAGGAACGTCTTGGTATGTTCTATGCACATGGTAACGCCGATGAACAGAACTGGGCCTTTTCAATTGCCGTAGGAGACGATGCCACCTATGGAAAAATGTTGTTGGTTGAGCACACCAATGGGTCTGAAATTATTTTCACTGCTTGGCGAGAAGGGACTGAAGCAAATGCAGAATTGGTGACTCGGATATCACCCACTTCATGGTATCAAGGCATTGAAACTCGTACCCCTGCACGCGGCTTGTCAAATATTGCACTTCTTGAAACAAATCGCGGAGTTCAAATTATCTATGATATGGTTTCCCCAACAGGCCCCAAACTCCACTATGGGCTACTTTCTGATGCAGATGGTAGCGATGACATGTGGCTTTCAGATCGAATCAGTAGCGGCGTTCTTCTCACCGCATGGCGTACAGATGATTCTGGCGAACTTCATTTTACATATGTGACCAGTAATGGCCTTCGCGTTCGGAAAATGGTGGAAGATCCAACCGCTGAAAAATCAGACAATGGATGGTTGGATGAGATTCGTTTGTGGGTGAACCTAGATGAATCTACATTCCAAGCATTGATGAATTCTGTGTTGATTACTTTCTGCTCGCTTTCATTATTTGTCACCTTTGTCGTGGTTGGTAACCGAAGACGTAGATCAGGGTCCGATAGTCAGGCTGATTTTGTCAATGAAAATTGGGTAGATCTAGAATCTGAAGATAGCAGTGATGATGTCGAAACAACTCCAATTGTTTCAATCGACGACAATGAGGAAGATCCTACCGATGAAAATACTACAGTTGCTAACGAATCTCCTCCACCGGTAAGTGCCGTCATTATTGAGGATAGATCTGAAGAGATTGATCCCGATTCAAGTCGCGCAGCCCGCACATCTAGGCGTGAACGCCGTGCTGTTGAGGCCGAAATGAAGCAGGTCATGGATGAGATGCACAAGGCATTGGAGGAATCTGGTTTACCACCACTCCCAGCACCCGGTGAGTTGCCACCACTCCCAGCACCCGGTGAGTTGC
>CAWVWT010000029.1:0-16486 GCA_963934015.1 uncultured Candidatus Poseidoniales archaeon | reverse complement strand
CAACGTGTTGCCTTTGACGGTTGCGCATCTGCGTCACGTTGAGTGGCGGTTTTGCCCGTGGCCTCAAACGCGGGTGTGAAAGATAATGTGGGGGTGCCGCGGATGGGTTCGCTGTGATTACCGCTGTTTTGGTTGGTCTTGGACATCGCGGGGTTGGGTATGCCACCTATGCGGATTCGCACCCAGGAGAATTACAGATTGTTGGTGTTGCAGAACCCGATCCTATGCGGCGAAAGAGGTATGCCAAACGGTTTGGTGTATCGGCAGAAAATTGCTTTGAAAACGCAGAAGATTTGGCCGCAGCGGAACGATTTGCTGACGTTGCAATCAATGGCACGATGGATGAAATTCACGTTGAAACAACGGTGCCTTTACTCGAAGCTGGATATGATGTGTTGCTCGAGAAACCAATCGCCCCAAATGAAAAGCAATTGAAAATTTTAGAGGACGCAGTCAATCGAACCGGGCAAACTGTTGTCATTTGCCATGTCCTTCGTTATGCCCCGTTCTATGCTGCAATCAAACAGCGTGTGGCCGATGGGGAAATTGGTGATATCATGCACATCCACACCACTGAAAATGTGTCATACCACCACATGGCTGTGGCCTTCATTAGGGGAAAATGGAGTAGGGAAGACACTAATCCGATGTTGCTAGCAAAATGTTGTCATGACCTTGATTTGATCTGTTGGATGAAATCAGAAATACAGCCGAAAAAGGTGGCTTCATTTGGGGGTCGCCATTTCTTCACTGTAGACAATGCCCCCGAAGGTTCGGCGCTGCGGTGTGCTGATTGTTCAATTGAGCGTGAATGTGAATATTCTGCAATTCGTCACCATGTGGACAATGGTATGTGGCCATTCTATGCATTGGCGGGGGAAATGAATTATGAGCGCGGTGTTGAAGCTGAAGAAGATGTGGTTTTGGCGCATGTTGCAGATTCTGATTATGGTCGGTGTGTTTGGCACTGTGACAATGATGTGGTTGATCGGCAGTCCGTCATCATCGAATTCGAAGATGGTTGTGTGGCAACACACGACATGGTGACCAATTCTGCAAAGGGTACGCGAAGAATTCAGATCACAGGGACCAAGGGTGATATCTACGGCGATATGATGGATGGTAAATTTACAATCTCCAAACCTGGGGCCGTGGTTGGTTCGGAAGCCGTGGTGGAGGAAATCCAAATCGATTTACTCGGGGATTTACATGGCGGGGGTGATCTGCGGTTGGTTGCAGATTTCCTTAGTGTCGTTCGTGGCGAGGGGGGTTCTATCTCAACCACTGTACTATCAGATTCAATCAACAGCCACCTGATTGCATATGCTGCAGATGTGGCCATGCGCGAAGAGCGTGTCGTGACGATTGGTTGATGTGAGATGTGTCTGGGGTGGGTGCATGGTTGATACCGTACTAGTTACTGGTGCTGCTGGATTTATCGGCTCACATGTTGTTCGTGAATTATTATCGCAAGGGCATTCGGTACGAGCGACCGTTCGCAATCCTATAAATGCTGAATTCCTGAAACAATTACCGGGCTCTGAAAACCTAGAAATTGTGCAAATGGATTTGCTGGAACGAGGTACTGTTGATGCTGCTGTTGTCGGTTGTAATGATGTCATTCACTGCGCTGCTGCGCTATATGTAGGGGTCAAAGATGCCCAAAAAGATGTGGTCGACCCCTCAATTCAGGGGACTCAGAATCTGCTCGATGCAATCGATGCTGCTGGGGGGATTTCACGCCTCATACACACCTCTTCGGTGGCTGCGGTTCGCCGCAATGGTTCCAAAGATGGGCAAACCTTCTCGAATGCTGATTGGTGTGACAATGCAACTGTTGATTCTAATGCCTATGGTTTGGCCAAGGCAGGTGCTGAACGGTTGGCTCGGGATTGGGTGGCATCCAAAGATGATGCGGAAAGGCCACGATATGTCTCGATTAATCCGTCAATTGTCTTCGGGCCAGTCATGTCTGAACGGCACCTGAAAGGTTCTATGACCATTCTTGATCATCTACTCAAACGGAAGCCTCCCGTACTCCTAAAGATGCATATGAACATCGTCGATGTTCGTGATGTGGCGACTGCGCACATTCGTGCGATGACTAAAGGGGCGGATGGGGGACGTTACATCGTGTTCAACGCCTCGATGTGGATGCCGCAAGTCAATGCTGTACTGCGTAAAAAAATCCCTGAACGAAAGTGGCCAAGAATTGTATTGCCCAAATCACTGAGTTATGTGTTATCTGTTTTCCACCCACAGTTAACAATGAGTTGGGTTAAACACAATATTGGGACTTCATGTGAATATGATTCTAGTCCTGCAAATCAAGAATTGGGGATAGAATGGATTCCTGTTGAAGATTCGATTGTTGATGGGGCTCGTTCTGCGATTGAAGCGGGATGGCGCTGAAGAATTGGATGCGAAGGATTGAGGAATGGGGACCCACCCGGGTGTTTGATGGAACCTGCGGAAGCATGGGGGGCGCGCTGGGATGCGTGTGACAATTTGCTGGCTCGTCAATACATGGAAGTGGCTTGCCGCAAGCAAAGTTTAGTCATTCTCGCGGCGGATTTGCGAACCATGGCGGGTTTGAACGAATTAATCGATCAAGTCGGGCCCCATCTTGCCGCCCTAAAGACACATGTTGACCTCATAGATGATTGGACTGCGGCGGCGTGGGCTGCTTTTTGTGCTAAAGCATCATCATACGATCTGCTCCTCTTCGAGGACCGGAAATTTGCCGATATTGGTCCAATTTCCCGGGATCAAATGGCAGGTGTTTATGATATTCGTTCATGGGCAAATATTGTGACTGCACATGGAATTTCGGGGCCGGACATTGTCGATGGATTGTGTGCAGGGTGGAATGATGTTGGTCGGGAAGGAGGTGTTCTTCTATTGGCGCAAATGTCCAGTCGTGGAAATCTCCTCGGGCTGCCAGGTTATACAGATGAAATGGTACGAGTTGGGATTCCCAACCCAGGTGTATTTGGATTCATTGGCAATGGAAGTAATCCAGCAGAGCTTGCTGTGTTACGCGAAAAAGTAGGTAGTAAGAAACTCATCTGGACGCCTGGTGTGAATCTGGCAGTCGGAGATGGTGAAATGGGGCAGCGATATGGGAGTCCGAGTGATGCAATTCAAGCTGGTAGTGACGGGATTATTGTTGGCTCTGGGATTTACAAATCCAATGAACAGAAAGATGTGGCAAAAGCATATGCCGACATTTCTTGGCAGGCTTTGCTTGGCCGGAGTGGTCAATGATGGAATCGTTGGTTGGTTGGTTCATGGTCCTCGTTCTAACTGGAGTCATTGGTTGGATTGGTTGGTGGCAATGGAATTCCTATAACAAATTAGATTTGCGAATTGACCAATTGGATTCTACCTTACTCGATAGTGCTGGAACGCGTATTGAGAAAGTATTGGATGCACCGGCAGGAAGTATTGTGGTCCCATATATGGCATCGAGTTTGGTTCCAGTACAGAATACGATGCATGTACCTGTTCAAACCCCATCAGCAGTGGCGCCTTCTGAATCTGCATCCGTTCGTTTGGTGCAAGATTAGATGAGGAAATAATACGCGGCCCCACCGATCGCACAAAGAGCGATTACAATCAATAAAAACTTGACTTTTCTACCTTTCTTTTTGGTGGGTTCGCCCACAGGTATTGGGGTGGGGAGTGGTAGTGCAGGAAGTGGCATAGCGGTGGATACGTCTACGACCTCTTCGTCATCGCGCTTAGCTCGCATACTATCGACATCCTCAGGGTAGAGTTTGTCGAGGTCTTCGAGTCCTGGGGCCTCTGGGATTTCACCCATAATCATCTCCCAATTGTCATCAATGATGGTTTGTGTCACCGGCTTCTCTAGCCACGCAACTGCACCGGCTGAGTGGGTTGCATCTGAAGCAAGTTGGCGTTGATTGCGTGAAGCCATGAATGCAATTCTTGCATGGGGGTCCGATTCCCGCATTTCCAATGCGGCTGTATGGCCATCCATAGTGGGGAGGTCAAGAGATAACAAAACCAGATCAGGGAGATGTTGGACGTAGGTGTCCACGGCAAGGTCGCCATCTTCACAAATTTCAATCCTCCAACCCTTCTGGGTGAAGATTTGAGATAGGCGCATCGTGCCCATGGGGTTGTTGTCGACAATCAGCACGAGTTGTGCGTCTGGATCATCTGTAGTGGTTACCCTGACCATGTCGCTCAACCCCCCGGACACCGTTTGTCATCATGAATGATACGGGTCGGACTCATTCCTCCTCATCATCGATGAGAGTGTCTGATGGTGCCGTTTCAGGGGAAGTGAATGTTTCTTTCAACGCCTCCTGGCGTTTCATCTCGGCATCAATTTCCTTTTGACGCTCTGGTGCGCGAACAAAATGCATTTTTAATTCTGAAATGAGGCCGCGAAGAATGGTTTCTTCCACCTCCTCAAGATTGCCCTTGGTTCGAGTTTCCAGGGTGTCCAACAGATCAATTGCGGCCTTTGCTTCACCTAAATTGAAGTGAACCATGCCTTCCCCATCAGGAAGCATGCCGATATGAGTCATAGCGCTACGCTGGAGCATTGAAATCAACGAGAAAAATCTCTGGCTTTCGTCACTCTGAAGTATATCGTCCACAATTTCACCTCACTCAAACATCATCTGTAATAGCCAATCTGGGTCAAACTGTTGTAAGTCATCATAGTTTTGGCCGACGCCTGCTAAAACGATTGGTCGGCCGGTTGCATGGGCAATCGATAGTGCGGCGCCACCTTTAGCGTCTGTATCGAGTTTGCACAATACTGCTCCATCAAATTTGAGCATACGCTGGAATTCGACTGCTTGTTCGACCGCGTCGTTACCAGCAAGTGCATCGCCGACAAACAAAACGAGATGTGGTTGTGCTACACGGTGTACTTTTTCCAATTCATTCATGAGATTGATTTTGTTTGTCATGCGGCCGGCAGTATCGACGATGACAACGTCCGCACCACGGGCCTTCGCGCTTTCAACGGCGTCTCTAGCGATGGCAGCAGAATCTCCACCACGCTCACTGGACACACAGCGTACACCAATGCGTTCTGCATGAGTCTCCAATTGATCGATTGCTCCTGCACGGAATGTATCTGCAGCCGCGAGAACGACTGTTCGTCCTTCGGCCTTAAGGCGGTGAGCAATCTTGGCTGTGGTAGTGGTTTTTCCAGTGCCATTAACACCAACCATCATGATGATGACTGGGGTGTCCCCTGACTCAATCATCTCATCCACTGTTGCATTAAAATCCCAGTATCCAGCTGCCAAAAGACTGCGCAGTGCACGCTTTAGGCTCGCCTCGATTACTTTTGTTAAATCTGCGCCTCTTCGCAATCGGCTACCGATGAGTTCGCTTCGCAGAGCAATCAATACCGCTTCCATTGCGCGGCTGCCCATATCTGCTTCAAGCATCATTAGCTCGAGTTCTTCTAAGAGGTCGTCAAAGACCGGTCCTTCTTTGATAACACGGCCACCTTTCTCAACAACACCGCCGCCCAGATCTATGTCGAACTCGACGCCTTTGTCGGTTTCAACTGTTTTTTTGCCGGAGGACATTCTTGGGGCCTGTTCTACTTCTACCAATTTTCTACCTGTTGTTGATCTCATCACGTGCAGATCTACCCTCGAACCATCTGGTCGCGTGACCTGGTCGATATCGTATCCTTTCTTCGCAAGTTGTTTCTTTGCCTTCTGTTTGCGCTTCCTTTCCCGTTCTAACTGCTTGCGTTCTTTTTTGGAAGTGGTTGTAGTGGGTTGAGGTTCGGGCTCATCATCCCACTCATCCCACTCATCGTCTGCAGGGGGGGCTTCTTCAACTGGTACATCGATTTCTGAGATGTTGTCCCATTCTTTCTGAGGTGGGGTGGTGGGGGGGCTTGCAATCGGTTCTTCTGCCTCTTGGCTGTCCGCTTCTACGGTTAGTGCATCCAAATCAGTTTCATCAACAACTTCCTTGACACGTTTTTTGAACCGATCAAAGAATCCCATTTCATCACCTAATCATCTAATGTAAATTCGGTGCCATGTTTTCGGCGACGATGTTTTGGCTTGGAGGGGGTCTCCTCTTGTTCGGGTTCTTCCTCGACGGTTTCCTGCAAAACCTTTGCTGCTTCAGTGAATGTGTTTGCCAATTCCGTGACCACCGTTTCGGTCTCAGTAAATTCGTTCTGTAGTGTGGACAATACATCTTGAACCTCTTCAAGTCGAGATTCTAGAATGCTAATCGCTTCTACTCTAGGTTTCTCTGCCTGTACACCAGAGCCGATGTCGATAACAACCGTATCTCCTTTGGGTGTAGCGGGCAATTGAACGCCACCCCCCAATGGGATCATAGTCGATTGTTGGGTATCGAGAACTTTGAGTGCTGCAATGACTCCGAGTTGTTCAAGTCGTATCTCTGATAACTTTGAAACCTGCTCTTCGATGCGTGCCATCTTCTGCCGGTTCATCTCGACAAGTTGTGCAATTCGCTGCAATTCTTGCTGCTCCACTACCAGTCCTCCGGGCCGGTCGACCCGCTCGGGTATCATCAAGCCGTCGATGGGTGTTTTTTCACGCTGCTGCAACGAATAGTGACATGGCAAGCATGCCCATGGCGGGCATTGCCTTGCTAATGTTATCAGAGCGGATTCGTAGGTGCATGAGTACTGCGCCCGCCATCAAAGCAGCCATGAACATGGCAGCTGTCTTTACTGGAAGTGGAATCCAAATGCCTGCTACAAGAGTGACTGCGAGGGCAATTTTTGCTGAACCAACCAGGGGTAATGACCACTCTGGTAATCCGTATACTCGGAATTCTTCTCGCATGTTTTTTGCTTGGCCACCGCGGTAATTTGTGTCCCAATTGAATCGTATTGTCCACACAAAGAAAATCACTGTTGCGATTGTCAGTTGAATTATTGTCGTTATTGTTTCCATTATTGTACCACCATGGGTATTACGCATTAGCGACTATTCACTTATGAAGAATCGTTTATTTTCTGCCGTTGGTCTGAAGAACCTAGTTGCGGTCCCAATGGATATGGTCGCACTTGCTGCTGTACTTCTGTGCGGTGGGAAGGGCAGCCGAATGTTGGCGGGTGGTGTGACTACACACAAACCCCTCCTCGAAGTGGGTGGGATGCCGGCAACACGATTTGTCGTGGAGGGTTTACTCGGGGGGAATCTTGAATTTTCACAATTTATCATCGTTGTACCGCCGGGGCGTGAAGCAGAATACGAAGTGGCGCTTGCTGGGTTGGGGTGTCGAATTGTTACTCAAGAACATGCGTTGGGCACAGGAAATGCTGTGTATGATTCCCTTGAACACTTACTTGCACCAATCGAGCACGTCTACGTATCGTTTGGGACACAACCCCTGGTACGAACAGAAACCATCGAAGGGGCATTGGATGTACATATTGAACAACAACTCGGATTCACGTTGGCCACCGTGATCATGGATGATCCTTACGCTCCTTTACTGAGAGATTCAAAGGGATATGTCTGTGGTTCTGTAGAAACGCACCTTGAGGGGGCAGAAATGCCGGCACGGGGTGAGACCAACATCGGTGCGTATTGGGTCAGCCGCTCAGCTCTAGATGCTGTGTTGAGTGGTTTACATGATGAATTATATGTTATTGAAGAAAATCGCTATGCCACAAAATCTGGTGAGCTCGGATTCCCCAATGAAATGGTGAGAGGGTGTTTGTTGGCGGAATTGGGGGTCGAAGGTGTGCCAATCGCCACAGAAATCGAAATGATGGGAATTAAGACGCCTGAAACGCTTGCAGCGATTCAAAAGATTGTAGGTTGAGTCACTCTTCTTCTGCAACTTCTACTGTTGAGAAATCGTGTGTGTCACGAAATGCCGAAATTACTACTGGTTCCTTGGATTCGGTGGGCTCAATTTGGGTAATATCAACGATATTGACGAAGCGTCGATTAACACCATGGCGGCTGCCAAAGAAGGAGTAAACTCGGTGGCGGGCATCGACTTCGTCGGCTGCGACGACGTCCTTTGTGAATGGCTGAATGGTACGCCCGTTCGGGAAGGTCCCGGTTGCTCTGAATGCCTGCATCGAGCCGGCCCACCGACCTTTCTCGTTTAAGCGCACCGTTTGTCATAATGGGAGATGTTTGATGATTGATGGTGGGTTCGGGTTGCCATGCGACGCTCGGCACTACTACTGTGTGTGCTGCTTCTCGCACCTGTTTCGGGGGCGTGGTCGTTACCTGAGGCTCCAGTGATCGAGGGGGAGTGGGTTGTTGTTCGTGAAGGTGGATGGGGGCATGCAGATTGGGTTACACTTCGGGATGGTGGTCTTGAGCCATTACGGCAAATCACATCAACAGAGGTGCTAGTTTGGGGCGACCATGGTGACTTCCGGTTCGATGAGGGTAAATTACTCCGTGGAGTCGTTGCAGATGGATATCGTGTTGTGCTAGAGCCGCGATTGCCTTCTCACGCGCAATGGAACATCTTGTCATCATTCAAAATTGAAAACTTACAATTGGCTAGTGAAACTAGTTCTCTACCAACCTCGTTCGAGATTCAAGGTGTAGATCCAATAGTGTTCGATTCGATTCCAGGTATATGGTGGGTTGAACCGTTGCTTGAGACAAAAGCGAGAAATGGCTTGTCCGCAAGCATCATGGAAAACAATTCGATGGGGGGACACCCCGCTTGGAATTTAGGATTAAATGGGTCTGGAGTCATTATTGGTGTCGCTGACTCTGGAATCGAATTGGATCACGCTTGCTTCAGTGAAAATGGGACTGCAATTGGTGAGGTGGGTGTGAACCATCGCAAGGTTGTTCTCGTCAATACCACCATCGATGATGGTGATCATTCCGGTCAGGCCGATTACAAACATGGGACGCATATTGCTGGAACGTTGGTTTGTGATTTGTGGAATGGAAACATGAGTGATGGTGTGAGTCCTTCACATGGTGCCCGCGTATTATTCCAAGATGTTGTCAACGAATCTGGGTGGTCTGAACCCACTGTTGATTGGTTGCTGGCGGAAGCTGTTGCCAATGGTGCTGTCATTCATTCTGATAGTTGGGGTGATGATACTGAGGCTTACACTCTCCGCAGTGCTGAGTTGGATCTATGGCATCGAGAGGTGCCGTGGTCGCTCGCATTCATCGCACCAGGAAACAATCCTTCGAAATTCTATGAGCCTGCCAATGCGAGAAATGTTGTTTCAGTAGGTGGCACCCTGAGTGACAATTCAACAGACCTCTACACTTCTTCTTCTCAGGGACCGACAGAGGAAGGTTTGCGTGGTAATTTCATAGCCACACCTGCAGTTGGCATTGTCTCTGCATCTGCGGATGGTAACCTCTCGTCATTCAACGATGATATGCGCTCAAGCACGGGCACGAGTATGTCTACTCCGTTGGGGGCATCCATTACGGCCGTCATCCAACAAATGGTGCAAGATGGTTGGTTTACTGAGGAAGGATTTGTGCCATCTGGCCCTCAATTACGTGCGTTGTTGGCGTTATCGGCTGAGTCCTTGCCTGCGGATACGGCGCCCGATGCTCAGCAAGGCTGGGGGCGTCCAAATCTTGCCAACCTCATTGACTACAGTACAAACTCTTCAGCGAATATCTGGATCCATGATTCCTACATGATGAACGAAACAACACGCATGCTTCTGGTTGGCGAATGGTTGTCGGCGAATGGGAGTCGGCCCCTTGAACAAGTCATCTCGTCGAAGTGGAATGGGACAAGCGCGCAAGGCCCGTTCCTTGTACAGGGTGAAAATATGTCGTGGGATTTTTCATTGATTGATGGTGAAGATTTAGAGGTATTCCTATCTTTCAATCAAAGACCGTTTGGTGCTGTATCAGATAATCTGAATGTAGCTGTGGTTCTACCAGATGGCACGCGAATCAGTAGCAATGACTCCCTTGAGGGGACGGAGCGAGTGCAAGTACTCGCTTCTGAATTGATTGGAATTGAGAATGTTACGATTGAAGTCAGTGCAGAACTTGTAGGGGTTGGAAACTACTCTGGTGTTCTTGGTAGTGATGGAGATATGTTGGGCTTCGGGTTGGCTGTGAAGGGTGTTTTGGGCCTGATTGTTGAGGTTGAACCTGAACCGCCAATCGAGGGGTGTATGGACTCCAATGCAACCAATTTCGACAATCTCGCAGAGATCGATGGTGGGACCTGTATCTACCCAGAGCCTGAACCGCCAATCGAGGGGTGTATGGACTTCAATGCGACCAATTTCGACAATCTCGCAGAGATCGATGATGGAACTTGTATCTACCCAGAGCCTGAACCTGAAGTGGGGGCCGAAGATAACAATACAGAGGATGGTGTCAATGATTTACAAAATCTTGGGGTGGCTACTGATGGTTTTCCTTGGGTTGGGTTGGGTGTTTTATTCATAATTTTCTTCATTGGAATTGGTTGGTTTTCTGTTCGAAAACGCTTCAATAATAGTTAATTTGCTGAGTCTTAGCAAGGTGAACCTTCAAACCTAGGACTCGCGTGCGCGAGAGTGACGCTGACAGCGTTGGGTGAAGAAAATGGCAGACAGACTATACATTGGAATCGATTTGGGAACATATCAATCTACGATTTCTGCAAGCAACGGACAAGGCGGAACGGTCGAAACAGTCGTGGGTAAGCCCAAGGACCCAATCGCACGGAATTTCCTCAAGCGTGACACACTTTTCGGTGCTGATGCATTGAAGAACAAACTCGCTTGCAATTTGTATTATCCACTCGCTGCAGGTGTTGCACAAGATGATGAAAACAATCTGGCAGCAGCCAAAGCTTTCGTCACTCACCTTGTCGAAAGTGTAGACCCCGAAGAGTTCGATGAAGTCTACGGCGTCATCTGCTCCCCAAGCCACATCTCATTCGTCGACAAGAGTAATCTCGTCTCGATTTTGCGCGGCCAGGTTAATGCAATCATGGTTGTCTCCGAGCCCTTCGCCGTTGCATATGGCCTTGGTGAAATTGGTGGTAGCATTGTTGCTGATATTGGCGCAGGTACTACAGACGTTTGCCGAATGTACGGAACTTTCCCCAATGATGGTGATGAGTGTACGCTCGAAGAAGCCGGTGACTGGATCGATGTGGAGCTCAAATCTCTCATCGAGAAGAAGTATACTGGTGCACAACTCACCAAAGACATGGTTCGACAGTGGAAAGAAGCGGGTTCATACATTGGTGATGACCGTGAAATGATGGTTGAACTCAGTGTAGATGGTAAGAAGCAGGTTGTCGATGTGGGAGACCTTGTCGGTATCGCTTGCTCCAACCTAGTGACACCTTTGGTCAATGTTCTCAAGGGCATTGTCGCAGGTGCAGACCCTGAATACCAACCTATCATGCGAAACAACATCATTCTCGCTGGTGGCGGCTCACTCATCGAAGGATTAGCTGAAGCGGTTGCTGAAGGATTGGCTGACATCGGTGATGTCAGTGTTTGGTGCGCAGAAGATCCCGTCACAAAGGTAGCTGAAGGTGCACTCGCACTGGCTGGCGATATGCCCGATGACCAGTTTACTTCAATCAACTGAGATTGGTACCAATCCAATCTGAATTTGCGGATATACCTACGTATTCGTAAACACCAATTGATAACCTAAACTGTTTTTTTCAGAATATGCGCAGCACTCTATCTTGGGGGATTGTCCTACTACTCCTTTCACTATTTGTGCAAGGGAGTGTTGCTTCGGAGATGAATCAAGAACCTGAAACAGAGGATGTGATCATCACGGTCGACAGTACCAATCTTCGGTTTTCACCCGATAATGTCGTGGTGACGGAAGGAGATACTGTGCGATTCTTCTGGAGTGGGCAGGCCCTACCCCACAATGCTGTTGAAACAAACGAGGTGTTCGATTCGGGCGATCCGCAACGTGATGTGGATTATTCATTTACTTTTGAGGTTGGGATGAATGGGACTTATGATTTCGTTTGTGAACCCCATGCTGCCTTTGGAATGGTGGGACAAATCATCGTTGAACCGGCGCCTATGATTGAGGAAAACAATACGAATAATTCCAACGAAACGGGCCCCTTGAAAATGGAAGATAGGATGTTGCCTTCGTTCACCATTCCATTCACATTTTTTGCTCTCGCTATCGGCGCCTACATGCTGAAGCGTCGCCATTATGAGTAGGGGATTTGTTTGGGTGTCGGTGGACCCCATAGGGGTCCCAGAAGCGTAGTTTCATACCTTTGTCAATGTGAAGGTTCAAGAGTAGAACAGTGGCGATGGGGTTTGATTGACCATGTCAGCCTCTTCCATGGATGGAACGGAGAGTGTAGACCGCGCAGCTTTAGCAGGGATGCTGAAAGGCTACAATGCGGACCAATTGGTAGAGGAAGTACTCTCTGCTTGGGACGACCTCTCCAACAAAAACGGCGAAATCGCCACAGTGAAACAACGAAATCGAGTTTTAGAGCTTGATTTGGCAGAACGAGAAGATCTTGGCGCTCCTGAAAAGGCTCGTTTGAGTCGGCTTGAAGAAGATAATCGTGAGAAGGAAGCGAAGATTATTCACATTCAGCAAATGCTCAATGATTCCTATATGCAAAATGAAACCCTTTCAACATCTGTCGACAAGACTCGGATGGAAAGTATGGAAGGGGAGAATACTCGACTTTCAGCACTCTGTGAAGACCAGGGTAGCGTCATTGCAGAAATGGAAGGGAAGGTCGACCAACTTGTCGATGCGTTGGAGAAGGCAGCTGAAGCTGGCTTGACCAGCATTACTGCCGATGAGGTTCGTATGCTCAACACTGAGCTTGAAGATACACACCGCCGGATTGAAACCGGTGATGCTGAGCGTGAGGCTCTGGAAAGTGAACGTGAACGTCTGCGGGAAATGGTAGAGCAGGTTCGTGGACTCTTAGAACAACGTGATCTCCGCATCAAAGAGATGGAGAGTCAAATGCAGCGGGTGATGGAAGGTCCTCGTTCGATTAGTGCTGAACATGATTACTTAGTTGAACAAATCGAAGAATTGAAGCGTCGCTTGTTGGATCGTAACCGCGAATATGAAGCATTGCGCCGTCGCGAACGCCGACTACACCGTGATGTGTTTGAGCGAGATGAGCGTATTTCACAAATGCAACTCACAATGCAAGATATCGAGGGTGGTTTAACTGACCGCTCTGCTGAACTCAAGGCGCTTGAGGAACTCCATGAGAGGACTTTGGCGGAAGTTGACACACTGAAGAAGAGTGAGCGTACCCGTGAAGTGGTTGGTGCTGCGTTCCAAGATTCATTGGGTGTACTTCGTGCACATGAACAAGTAAAGGCGCGTAAGGAGGCGCTTGGAATTGAAGATGATATGTCAATTCCTGAACCTGCAGATATCCCACAACCTGGTGGGACTGCACCGGCAACAATGATTGACATCGATGATGATCTTGAATGATTGTCGGTCAATTCCAATTTGTTGATTTTGGGGTTTGGTGTGTTGGGTGTCTGTAAGGCAAAGAAAGAATATTGCCTTGATTGGAATGGCTGGGGTTGGTAAAAGCCATATTGCTAAAAAAATAGCAGCAATTTCGAATTATGAATATATGGAAACGGACAAACTCATCTCTGAACAGGCAAATGAGGAAGGTATGAGATATCACGACCTTTCTGATAGTGATTTTTTGAGAATTGAAAAAGATGTTTTTATGAATTTAGGTGATTTATCAGGTAAAATTATCGATACTGGTGCTAGCGTTATTTATGATCAAGATATTATGTGTAAAATTGCAGAATTGGCTCATATTGTCTATATTAAAGACGGTATTGATGTTATTATGGCCCGTTTCAATGCTCGTGGTCCTGTGCCTTTGATGGGGATTGGAGGTAAGACATTTGAACAGTTATTCGACGAAAGACGGCCGTTGTATGAAAAGTATGCACAGTCCACAGTAATACGAAACAGTTCACGCAATAATGATGCGCTGTTGATAGCGAATCTAATTTTAGAGTAATCAAGTAGGGTAAGATTAGATTTTGGTCTTGAAACCCATTGCTCGAAGAACACACCAACCCATTCGAGATTCCCAAATTGTGAAGGTCCCACCAAGAATCATTCCAGCTACTGGAATCCAAGATAAGGATGGTGGGAGTACACCAACTAACGTCAATACCCCGACCACAATACCAGTAAAAACAGATCCAATTCCGACTTTTAACCGGGCCGCTTGACCACGGGCGTCGATGTTGCATGCAAATGCCATAGTGTGAAGAATTCTAATTTTGTATATTAATCAGTGTTCGGAATCTAATTTTAAATGATTAAGAATCAGGGGCCATTTCAGTAATGAATGTCTCCAATGTTGTTTGTAATTCATGCGCATCCGCGAATTCCTCACACAAATTTCCAGTGACAATCCAGTCTGCTCCTGCATCGATTGCGATCTTGGCAGTGGCTCCATCTCGAATCCCGCCGCCAACCAATAACACGAGTTTGTCGCTCGCCGCTCTTGCAGCACGGATGAGGTCTGGACTAACTGGGGTGTTGGCCCCACTGCCTGCCTCAAGATAGAGTATTGAAAATCCATATGATTCGGCACACATTGCATAAGCAGCTACAAGTTCGGTTTGGTTGGGTTGAATTAAGTTGGCTTGGCCAAC
This sequence comes from uncultured Candidatus Poseidoniales archaeon, assembly GCA_963934015.1. Taxonomy (GTDB): domain Archaea; phylum Thermoplasmatota; class Poseidoniia; order Poseidoniales; family Thalassarchaeaceae; genus MGIIb-P. Next base: position 1,860 of record CAWVWT010000029.1, on the reverse strand, counting down.
TTCACCAGCCTTTCCACCTGGTGCGCAAATGACATAACCCATACCCATCGGTTCAACATTTGCTTGACGGATGAATGGTGCCCCACGGACCTGTTCACCAACTAAAAACTCTGGATTGGTGCTGTTCATGAGCATCATGAATGTAATTGCATCTGCTGAAGGTGATAGGGCGGTTGCACCTTGAGGAAAGAGAACTACCGGTACTTCCCATTCATTTTCAGAAAGGCCGGCGTCTTGACTGGAAGACCATTTACAGAGTTCAAGTGCTTCTTGAATTGCAACGACTGTTTGGTGGACATTGTCCTCATCCGTTCCACTCGAACCGCCAACGAAAACCATCTTACTGCCAGCTGCAACTGCTGCGACACAGCGCTGGGCAGCCACATCTGGAGATGCGTCATCTGGATCAATGAGGATGATGTGAGATTTTCCTGCGTGAGCACGCACATAAGAAATCACATCTGAGTGTGAAGATGGGCGCATGAATCGGTCCAGTAGGGTTACACCTTTGGCTCTGACGCCAATTCTATACCACGGGATATTGATGCATCGATGCTTGTAGCTTCTTCATCGAAGGTTCCTGTGAATCGTTCAAGCCATCCACCTTCGACCTCTGGTAAAGGTCCCCTTGTCCAACATTCAACCGTTCCATCACTACGGTGAGCAACTATTTCGGTAGAGAGTTCCCGACCTGCCAAAGTCACACCACCCTCCCATTTTGTTGAAGAATGGGTTGTTGTGTCAATGGTATGATCAAAATTTGTTGTAAGGGTTGATGAATCTGTTTTGAGAAGATATGTAATTGGAAGTTGTTGGGCCATTGATTTTGCCAACCAAGGGCGTCTGCAGCCAGTATCTGTAAGGTGGATGAAAGATGCGAATTCACGTAGATCGGTTTGACCCGTTACCAACCCTGGTTTATCTTGGGGGTGGCCGATCTCAGCACGAATTTCAGCGATGGTAACATCGTGGCCTTGATGGTGAAGTTCTCGAGCACAACTTAAGCCCGTTAATCCAGCCCCAATGATGAGAATTTTCACACTGAAACCTCTGGTACAATATCCAATGCGAAAACAGGACAAGAGGGTATACAATGTTCACAATGTGTACATGCTGGTTCATCCACAATTGCAAGAAGGCCATCGAGGGTAAGGGCATCTACAGGGCAGAGTGCAATGCAAGCTCCACAGCCATAACACAGATCGTCATCTACGACGAAAAGGTGTTGTGGGAGTCGGGCCATAGAACTTCGAAGGGTTTAGGGGATTTCAAGACACCCACCCCTTGATTTCCACTGGAACGGTATTTCCGAGTCGAAAAGACATTGTGATAGGTGTCTTTTTTCATTTTGACATACCTGTTCAAGCAAAAGTAGACTGAAGTGTATAGTGATTAGGTGAACTGAAATTTAATTTTGTTTGGATCCGAATCAAATTTTTTATTTCCAGTGGAAATAGAGGGGACCCCTATCCGAACCTTCATTCGGAACCACACGATGGTCTCACCATGGTCCTCTATACACCAGGCCGAACAAGTTCATACCCAGATGAACCTGTAACGTCTGGAATCCGAATTCATTTTCTTGGTGGGGGAAATGAAGTAGGTAACGTTGGTGTTATTATCGAAGATCCCAAATCCACCCGTATCCTCATCGATTATGGGTTGGCACCGACATCCCCTCCACGATATCCTTCAGAAGCTCCACCTGTAACCGATGCAATATTCACACATACTCACATTGATCATATTGGTATGGCTCCATGGTTGGTCGGAAACCATCAAACCAAATTGCACGGTACAACCCTCACTGCATCACTTTCTCGATTGATGTGGAAAGATACCTACAAAGTCAGCTCAATA
>CAWVWT010000028.1:0-25437 GCA_963934015.1 uncultured Candidatus Poseidoniales archaeon | reverse complement strand
CGATTTTTTCATCCATGATATCCAAATAATTTGCAATACCTTATGATGTTGCTTCACCGATGGACTTTGTATCCAATTTTTCCAAACTCGGTTGGATTTGCCACTTCCATACAGCACCAAGTAACATCACTGCCGTCACAAGATCTAGGATAAAATGCTGTTTTGTAGTTAGAATCGAGATGGACATTAGAACCCACCAAATGCCAACAGCCCATTGGCGAATCGGTTTTCCTTTCCACCAACGAATGGCGAAGAGTGTGAATATACCCGCCGAACTCACATGTAGGCTGGGCCATGAATTGTAAGGTGAGTCCATGAACCAAAGTCCCTCAAACATGGTTCGGAACACAGGGTGCATGGTGTCGATGTTTTCAATGGCTTGAGATCGAAGATGAACTTCAGCGGGACAGATGACAAACCAGATGTTCGAGATTAGCATCGTAACCAATAATCCTTGGCTTAGAATCAATGCCTCATGCCGAGACCTTTGGTCATTTGGTGTTGAAATGAGTGGCAAGGGGTAGAAGAAATAGAATAGAGATTGGTAGATGACAACAGTCCATGCCATGAACGGAATGGCCAAATCAAGTGATGTGGTTGGATCAAAGACAGTCGTGCCACGAAATGCCATGAGGTGATTGGTGATGAGGTACATTGGCCCCCCAATGAAACCGTCAACTACAGCCATCGATAGTAGAAATCCAATTCGAGATTCTCTAGCGAGCGCAAAATTCCAAATCGGCCAGATGTCGAGGAACTTGTCGCGCACGCGAACACCTCACTTGAGATTACGAGTGAAAGACTGGATACCTGTGATGTGGCGTGCCAAAATCAAGTTGTGAATATCGTGAGTACCTTCGTAGGTTTTCACCGATTCAAGGTTGTTCATGTGACGCATGATTGGATATTCACTCGTCACACCATTGGCGCCATGAATATCTCTGGCGACGCGCGCGATTTCTAGTGCAATGTCCACATTGTTCATTTTGGCCAAACTGACATACTCGGGAATCCAATTGTCACTGTCGACCTTCTGCCCGAGGTGGTATGCGAGGAGTTGAGCCTTGGTAATCTCACGAAGCATGGTTGCCAGTTTCATCTGGATAAGTTGGAATGCGGCAATTGGGTGGTCGAATTGAATGCGCGCAAGCGAATATTGCTTGGCTGCATCAAAACATGCTTGAGCCGCACCAATACTACCCCATGCGATCCCATATCGTGCGCGATTTAGACACGAAAAGGGACCGCCCAAACCCTTTGCGTCCGGTAGTAACCGGTCCTTTGGAATTTTACAATCTTGGAAGACCAGTTCACTGGTCACTGATGCGCGTAGAGAGTGCTTGCCCTTTTGTTCAGGTGCAGTGAATCCTTCATCACCCATTTCGACAATGAATCCGCGAATCTCTCCGTCGAGTTTGGCCCAAACGATTGCCAAGTCACAGATGGTTCCATTGGTAATCCACATCTTGGCACCATTGAGAAGATAATGATCACCCATGTCTTCGGCTTTGGTAATCATGCCGCCAGGATTTGAGCCATAGTCTGGTTCAGTCAAACCAAAGCAACCGATGAGTTCACCCTTTGCCATTCCAGGTAGATACTTGTGTTTTTGCTCCTCAGTGCCGAATTTGTGAATGGGGTGCATTGAGAGTGAACCTTGGACGCTGGCAAAGGAACGCAGTCCACTGTCACCGCGCTCTAGTTCACGGCAAACAACACCGTAGGCGGTGTAGGACATGCCAGCACAACCGTATTCCTCGGGGACAACCATGCCAAGGATACCCATGTCCCCCAAATCCTGAATCCATTCCCGAGGGAAGGTTCCATCGAGATAGTGCTGCTCAATATTCGGGATGACTTTCTCATCAACCCAATCCCTAACCATATCGCGAAGCATTCTTTCTTCTTCGGAAAGCAATGCGTCAACATCGTAGAAATCGAGTGCCTCGTATGCCATGTTGGGTGCCCCGTGCAGACCCCATTTGAACGTTGCCGACGCCCCCATAGGGGGCGGATCAGGATTTTTTGGATTTCCGTGCTGCTCGCTTCTCAGATTTTTCTTTCTCGATTCGCTTATTCTCTACAGCTTCTAGTTTGGCGTTTCTGCGTGCGAAATACTTCTTCTGAAGTGTTTCACTGTTCATGAATATCAATCCTAGAACCGATCCGGGAACGGCGACGAAAACAACAGCGCCGAGTACATAGGAGATGAGGCTGTCAGTCCAAACACTGGTTTCAGGTGGAGGGTGGAATCCGATCACTGCACCATAAGATGTGACCAAGAACCCAATATTCGAATTATCTGTAGTGGCCCACGAGCCGACGAGTCGCTCACCTGCAAGAGCGCCACCACTTGAGACAACCTCCTCATACTCGACCCATTCATAGGCTTCGCCTTCAGATAAATCCCAAGCCATAACTTGGAAGGGTGCCATGGTCACAAGGGCTTCACTAGCCACACGGGTGTGGATGTGAGTAAACTCTCCGCTGATACTTGGGATAATTTTTGTGAAAATAGTCGATTGTTGCGGTTCTTGAAGATTTAATCCGGTGATTCCAATAGCCCGATCCTCACCAATGGCCACACAACGATTGAACACAGGTTCTGCGCAATTGACACCACGCCACATTCTGCCAGTACCGCCAATCCAGTGTAACTGGTGATTTGAATTTGAATCAATAATGGCGATTCCATCACTTTCAGTCGTCACAGCGCAAAGCGCATCTTCTGCTTGGCAAGCGATACCTGTGATCCGACTCCCCTTTGTAGCGTTGAGTAATTCGAATTCACCTTGTCCACCTTCACCTTCGTGGTAGGCCCACAACCACCCCCCATCTCCACCGACGTAGGCCTCACTTCCAGCCGCATTCCAGGCCACTGCACCAATATTGATGCCGTTAAGTTGCACACTGCCTGATACGGTGGTTACAGAATGGTCTTCGGCAGCATAGCGCAGCATAGCTCCATTGTCACCGACCAGAAGGGCAGTTTTCCCACGAGGGTGCCAATCGATGGCTCGAATTGTATCATCAACAGGGGTGGCCAATTCGATTTGTACATTGGGATCAGTTCCATCCAATAGGCGTGCATATCCATCAGCACCAGCGACGAGTATCTTTTGTGTTGTTTCGCCACCAGCGGCAACTACTTCCAGTCCCAAATCATGTTCCGCGAGCCAAAAGGGGTCATCCAAATCGACAGCCCCTTCGGCGGAGACGGTTGAAGCTAGACAGGAAAACAAGAGGAGGGCAATCAAGCCACAAGCCGAGGTCGTTCTGTTCGCCATCGAGCAGCCGACAACACTCCCAATTATCACCCTTCTCGACACGGTGACCCGCCGCGACCCTTAACGACGGGTTGGCACTCGGAGGTGACATGGAGACCTTTGAAGTGAAGCGGGGATTGACGAAGAAATTGGCATCGGATGGGGGGTTAGCCAAATTAGCTGGCAAGCATTTTGACAATGTTGATGGCTCTGGTGATGCCTTTACTGGTAGTCATGGAATCATGTCTAGCATTAGTGCTGAATACAATTCTCTGGGAAAACTGGTCGTCGATGTCACCCAGGATCGCCCAGATTTCGATGATGAAGGTGCAATGGCAGTGGCAATGGATAGCCGCAAGCGTTGGTCCGCTTTCCTGGATGAAGCAACAGGGTATTCTGGAAAGCAACGTGGTGACAAAGCCAAGGAATTCGCCAAGAAGGCATCCAAGGCAAAATCCGGAATCAGCCAGGCTCGTAAATTCATGGATATGTCAACCAGTTTATCGGATGAAGTCAAAGCACAGGCTGAGGAATATATCACTACAATTGAGAATCTTCTTGAGGCGGGAGACAATACAAAAGCAGAGAGTACTGCAAAGAAACTTGCCAAGATGCTTGGTTGATATATAACACTCTATAGGTGATTATGATGGATGCAGAAACTCGACTTTCCCTGATTACAGGCGCAGCTTTGGAAGTAGTCGGAATCGATCATCTCATGGCGCGAATAGAAGATGGTGGCACCATTCGGGCCTATGTCGGATTTGAGCCCAGTGGCAAGGCGCACGTTGGATGGAAAGTCCTAGCAACCAATCTAAGGAGGATGCTGGATGCTGATGTCAACGTACTCATTTTCCTCGCCGATTGGCACGCTTGGGTGAATGATAAATTTGGCAGCGATATGGACAAAATTCACACGACTGCGAAATATATGGAAGAAGTATTCCGCTCTCTATTGAATCACCCCGATGAAGGTGACGGCCCAGGTCAATTACGCTTTGCATATGCTTCTGAAATCATGGACAGTGGGGATTACTGGGCGCGTGTCTTGCGATGTTCAAAGAACATGAGTTTGGCTAGGGTTCGCAGAACATTCAGCATTATGGGTCGCGATGAAGACAGTAGTGATGGAGATTTATCCAAATTTTTCTATCCAGCCATGCAGGCAGCAGACATTTTTGAAATGAATATCGATTTGGCGATTGGGGGAATGGATCAACGAAAGGCGCACATGTACATGCGGGATGTAGCCGATCACTGGGGTTGGGCCAAAGCAACTTGTATTCACACACCTATCATATCCGGGCTTAAGAGCGCAGGTGCACGAATGGACTCTTTCGATCACAAGATGAGTAAATCCGATCCATCGGGCGCTATTTTGTTGCACGATACACCTGAGAAATTGCGCAAGAAGATGCGCAAAGCTTACCTTGATGTCGAGAAAGATGACAGTCCAATCTACGAACTACTCGAACATATCATCCTTCCTGAGCAAGGACAAATCACAGTCACACCCAATCCTGAATATGGTGTACCTAGCACCTACGACAGCCTGCAAGGCTTCATCACAGCAGTGCAAGATGGCACTGTTCACCCACTCGATGCAAAGTTCGCGGTTGCAGATGCTATTTCGGCAGGTTTGGAAACACTACGTACACATTTTGAATCCAATCCGCAGTTACTTGATTCTGTGAATGAAATCACTGGATTGTAAGTGCTAACTCACATGGTGCACATCATGGCCATGGTTTGATACATCCCGCATTGTATGGTTCATTGATGAATGTCAATATTAGCAAATTTGCAGGGGTACCATTGAATACCGAGTGGGAACCGGCCCAGATTAACTCATTGGGGGTTACAGCGAATGTCTGAGGTTGGAATCGACGATATTGCGATCCATTTCCCAAAACTTTACCTTGATATGAAGGACTTCGCTGAAATGCGAGATGCTGATTATGGAAAGCTCAACAAAGGTCTCGGTCTTTCTGCTATGGCAATCCCCGATGTTCATGAAGATACAGCGACGATGGGTGCCAATGCAGTGACGCGCCTCATTGATCGGAATGGCATAAAACCAACTCAAATCGGACGAATGTACCTCGGTACAGAAAGCGCACTTGATGGAGCTAAGCCCACGGCGACTTACATTCTCGATATGTTGACCCAGCGCTACAGTGGACGTTTTGGGGCAGAATGTTTTCGCAATTGTGACGTCGTTGACATGACTTTTGCTTGTATTGGTGCTGTTGATGCACTTCACAATACGCTGGATTGGGTTGCCCGAGGTGGCGAATCCGACAATCGTATTGGAATTGTTGTATTCAGTGACAACGCAAAATATGACTTGGAATCACCCGGGGAGTATACTCAAGGCGCAGGGGGGGGCGCTCTACTCATTCGACACAACCCCCGACTTATCGCAATTCCAGATCGGTGGGGTGTATCGACTTCACCGGTACACGATTTCTTCAAGCCACGTCGTGAAGTTTCAATCAAATCGGTTATTTCTCACGTCGTTCAATTAGCCAGAGAAACTGGCGCATCCATCAAAGAGGGTATGGTTGAACGAATGGTTCGTCATCTTCCCGAATCCACCGTACGTAGAATGGGAATTTTCAGCCATGGTGTTGATAGTGTCCAAGTCCACCGAGATGAGCCCGTCTTCGATGGCCAATTTAGCAATCAATGTTATCAAAGCGCTGTAGAGGAAGCCTTCCGTGATTTCCGGGCTAAGGCTGAGGTCGATGGCCGTTGGGACCCCAAGTCTGGAGCAGTTCTAACCGAAGATTGGGCTCGAATAATCATGCACCTTCCCTATGCCTTCCAGGCCAAGCGGATGTTCCCAGCAGTATTCGCATACGAGCGCAGAGGCAGTGCCTCTTGGGATGATGTTGAAGCAGAGATTGGTTTCCCTCCCAACATCGAAGATTACGATGACACTCCCGATGGACAAGCCGAACACACCAAGGCCTTGGATACCTATCGTCGAAGCATATCCAAGACTGATGCATATCGTGAGTTCCATGCAGAGCGCATCGAAAAGGGCCAGCGTGCGAGTTCACTCATTGGCAACCAGTATACGGGTTCTATTTTCTTGGCAATGATGTCGACCTTTGAATCGGATTATGAAGGGGACAGCCCACTCGATGGTCAACAATTCGGCCTCTGTGGATATGGATCTGGTGCTAAGGCCAAGGTTTTCGAAGGTATTGTCAGCGAGCATTGGCGCGAAGTTGTCGCCAGTTGGAACCTGTTTGAAAGAATGGCAGGTCGTATGGCGATTGACCAAATCACCTACGAAGAATTACACAAGGGCATTCATACAGGCAGCGTTCTCAAACCACGTGGAGAATTTGCCTTGGTCGATATCGAGGGTGAGGGCGAACTAGAGGGTGCCCGAACCTATGCTTGGGTCGAGTAATCTACAGGTGTATTATCCACACCGAATCGTTCTTAGAGGGACTTTCGGTGGAGCATCACCATAGGTGATGATTGAATGGCAGATATTGCAGTTCTATTGAAACAAGTTCCCGATACCAATGCAAAAATCGTTGTAAGCGATGATCGCGTTGATGAGGGTGCAGTCAACAAATGGTCGATGAGTCCTTACGATGAGTACGCTCTAGAAGCGGCCTTGACACAAGGTGGCTCGGTTACAGTCATTACATGTGGTCCTGATCGTGCCAAGAAGATGCTTACAGATGCGGCTGCAGTTGGTGCAACCAACCTCATGCACATTGTTGTTGAAGATTTGACGACCCTTGATTCAAATCAGATATCATCCATTCTAGCAGCGGCTGTTGAGAAAACAGGTGCAAATGTGGTATTTTGTGGAAAGCAAGCCGCAGATACCAATTCTGGTTCGACAGGGCCTGGCGTTGCTGAGAAATTGGGTGCAGGCTGCGTCACGATGGTGAGCGAACTTTCTGGAGATGCGTCGGGCTTCCTTGCGCTTCGCCCTAGCGCAAGTGGAATGGAGCGAGTGAGTGTTGCCGCACCTTGTGTCATCGCCTTTGACAAAATGAGCACCGAATTGCGGCGTCCAAATGTCAAGGGGATTATGATGGCTAAGAAAAAGGCGATTGAAACCATGTCCATTGGTGACCTAGGCGTCAGCATCGGCTCTGCTTCCGTATCTTTAGACAAACAATCTCCACCTGCAGAGAAACCAGCGGGTCAGAAATTCGAAGGGGCTGAAAGCGTATCCACTGTAGTGGGTAAATTACGCAATGAAGCAAAGGTGATTTGAGGAGGGATGAATATGGTTACAGTCATTGCAGAAACATCAGGAAATAGTCTACATCCAGTCACTGCTCAATTGGTCGGTGCAGCCGGTGGGGACGCCACTGTGTTGTGCGCTGGAGGCGTAGGAGCCGCTGAGGCAGCCGCATTTTCAGGTGTGTCAAAGGTCATTTCCGTGGAAGGCGACTGCTTCTCATCCTTTGATGGCGGGGCATGGGCTTCCGCCATGGGTTCGCTCACAGAGGGTCGGGTACTTGCAGCATCGACCGCAAACGGTCGTGAAATTGCAGCTCGCATAGCAGCGGCCAAAGGTGTCGCCGTGGTACAGGATGTCACTAGCATCTCAGGAAATACTGTATCTAGACCAATATATTCTGGCAAAGCGATGGAAACAATCACGATTTCTGGAGACACCATTTTGACCCTACGTCCAAACACATTCCCCGCAGCTGATGGTGGTGGTAGTGCCGATGTGAGTACCGTGAATCAAAGCGCTGATGTTGCCACATCGGTTAACGAAGCTATTGCAAAGGCCAGTGAACGCCTAGATGTATCTGACGCGGATATTATCATCTCCGGTGGTCGTGGAATGGGCAGTATCGAGAACTTTAGTCATCTCGAGGCAATTGCAGATCAATTGGGTGCAGCGGTTGGCGCTTCACGTGCTGTTGTTGATGAATGGGGGATGTCGCACAGCATGCAGGTTGGACAAACCGGCAAAACCGTCAATCCAAGTTTGTACATCGCAGTTGGTATTTCTGGTGCCATCCAGCACTTGGCAGGCATGCGCTCATCAAAGTACATCGTCGCAATCAACAAAGATGCGGATGCACCAATTTTTGGCGTTGCAGACTATGGTATCGTTGCAACTTGGGAAGAAGCTCTTCCTGCATTGGCCGATGCCCTATCTAATCTGTGAGTTGATTACATGCCCGACCCCCTCGTGGTCGAACCAACAGCATCCCATGATGCATCTGTAATCTGGATGCATGGACTTGGGGCTAGTGCCCATGATTTCGGAGATATGCCTCGCATCATTACACGACCAGGAACTCGTTGGGTGTTTCCAAATGCTCCTGCACGCCCTGTGACAATAAACAACGGATGGCGAATGCCATCATGGTTCGATATCCGCTATTTGGCGGGTGAATCTGATGGTGAACGAGAGTGCCCCGATGAAGCACAACAATCTGCAGAAATAATCACTGCCTTGGTGGAAGATGAACACGCCCGGGGCATTCCTTACGAACGAATTGTCCTGGTCGGTTTTAGCCAAGGTGGTGCAATGTCTCTTTACACTGGATGTCGACTTTCAGAACGAATCGCTGGCATGGTGTGCATGTCAGGCTACCTCCTTTTCCCCGAGATTCACATGAATGCGAGCTCTGCAGCCAATCGAAATACACCGATATTGGTATGCCATGGGACACGAGATGACATGGTGCCATTTACATCTGGGCAACAGACGGTTGAATTCCTACGTGAGAAAGGCTGGCCTGTCGAATTTGAACGCTATCCAATGTCCCACGAGGTTTGCATGACTGAAATCCGTAGAGTCGAGGAATTCTTCACCGAAATTCTCGATTAATCATCGAGTAAATCGAAGGTATCTTCCCGTGTTTCACCCTGAACTTGCACGGTAATCGTGTCCGTGCTACTTTCCCGTGATGAATCGCTAACTGTTAGTGTAAAGGTGTGATTTCCAACCGGCAATCTGACATTGACCATCGGCGTATCTCCTATTTGCTTTGAATAACCATCTCTCCAAATCCATTGTGCAACATCTTGGCTCCCAGGTGATGTTGCTGAACCATCGAGGAGCACGATGGCGGTACCATCCTGATTGGTCTTGACAACAACGTCCATTCCAGCATCTGCAGTTGGTGGGATATGGGTGACAAATCCTTCATCTGACAGTCCAGCCATGAGGTCAGTATCTTCATCTTGGAATTGAGCGAGTTGTTCAATTTCATCATCGAGCATTGCAAACAACTCTGAATCGTCCACTGATACAGGACCTGAATGGAGTAGTTTCTGTTCCTCTTCGGTCAACAGTGAAGCCATGTCTTCCCCCCCGTCGGCATACAAATCATCATCTGGTGCAGCAATAGGTGCTTTGAGTTCAACTCCATCGATAAATCCTAGCAGATCATCATCAATGTCAGCATTCCCTGACATTGCATAGGGAGTTGCATCTGGATCAATCCAGAGGATTCGGTTCTCCCGAGTGTAATCATTCTGATTATCCCCACTGAGTGCGATTCTGGTTCCATCCTGGCTTGCCACAATGGATTGAACCAAACCCGTGTGTTCACACCTCCAAACTTCTTCCCCATCTGAATCAATGCGATGAAGGTAAAACCACGATGCGACTAGAAAATCATCATCATAGCGTCGAAGATCGTTAATTGTGTACATTGATTTCCAAAGTTTCGTAGATGTCAAATCATCATTGATTTTCAATACGGTTCCATCGAATTGTCCGGATACAGCACCCATTCCATCTGGAATTAGACACATGGCACGTGAATTGATTTCCTCGGAAAACATTCTTTCACCAGTTGAAGACCATCTTTCAAGTGCAATTTGAGCGACTTCAGATGGCGTGATTCCAAGAACTTCCCTACAGAGGAGAAGCGAACCATCGTGTAAGAAACACATCGCGGAGACGGTCTCACCTGTGGCAGATTCAGGTACTCTACTCCAACGTTTTTTCCCATTTGAATCAAGCACGTGAACATGCCCCTCGTCATCGGAAACCGCGACTCCAGTACCATCGCGAGCGACTGAAATCCCAATCAATTCACCCGCTGTAAATCTCCCTCTCTTGATTCCATTCTCGGTGACCATGTGTAGGTGACGCCCTCCATCGATACACCCGATGACTGTCCCGTCGCCGGACAAGTTGAGATGGTCACAGCCCCCTCCAATCGCATGCGTCCATCGATGCCCACCCAGTCGTTCATGTCCGTGAAGATCATTCGTGTGGGTGCCGATTACAATGATATCACCACTGGCGATTTGAAGGTGGGTGACTGCATCATCAACATTGAATGGTTCTAACTTGGTTGGTAGATTCGCTGTATCGAGGATACGGATGACTCCATCATCACTTCCCCATGCCATCCATTTTCCATCAGGGGCAACATCGATTGCTCGAACAATGGCTTCACATTCGATTTCCGCAATCGGGTCGATGACCATCGGCATGGTTCTTGACCGGCCCACTCTATCTTGAGAGTGCCGCAAACAGGCATCAGGAGAAAACTCGCTTTCGGAGAGCATCAATCTCTTGCTGCGACCAACCTACAAGAGGTTCTAGATTGACCAGTGGTACCCGTACTGTTTCATCCGCACCTATGGAGGTTGGCGCATTTGGTAGATGATGGGCAACAATGCCCCATGGTGTTGTATTTTTGTTACGGCCTGGTCCTGTGACCAATTTTTCAGCATATTCTTCTGAAACCAAAGATGGGTCCCAGGCCTTGAGTTGTTCACCAGCCCCTTCGAGTGGTTGAATCCGACACCCACGGTGCATCATCAACCAAGCACAAAGAACATCTTCTTCTGTATTCAAATGGGCTCTCACCAATCCTTGGACCCCGGAAGGAAGACCACCGGGCCCCATAAATCGTGTGCCCAATAGGCGAGCTTTGTCAGGGAATAAAGCCACGCGAATCGCCCAGTCAGGCTCACTCAAGTTGACACTAAGATCGACCTTTTCAAGGACAGCAGCACCGGTTGCACCAGCGAATGTTTGACTATTCCATTCACCCTTTTGCCCATGGCGTTTACATCGGATTGCAAAACTCCCTTCGGGATTCGGGTTGGCCTGAATTGCTGCATTTGCAACATCCTCGGGTGTGGGTTCAACCTCGACAAATGGATCGACAGCATAAATACCAAATGTGTGTTTCAGTGCGTCAGTAATTTCTGAATCATCCTCCCCGCTAACAAACATGAGCCCACCTTCAACTCGAATACTCACCTCTGCACCGCGGATGTGGCACTGCGCGACAAGCGTCGTTCTCAAAATGCGGGTAAAATGCTTACGAACTGGTTTGGATTTGAGCATTGATTCACCCATTCGGACCAACCATTGGCCCATCCAATCACCTCAGAGTTCGTTATGGATCTCTAAGATCTCATCATTTTTCATCTGCTTTTTTTTTGCGGAATCGTTGCGGGATTCCTCCAATTTCGCGAGGTAATCCTCATCGATATCTCCTGTCACATAAATGCCATTGAAACAAGAGGCATCAAACTCTTCAACACCACAGGAACCACCTTGGCAAGCATCAATCAAATCCTCGAGCGTTTGATACATGAGCCAATCTGCACCAATCACTTCGCTGACTTCTTCTTGTGAACGGTCATGGGCGATATACTCGCTCTTGGCTGGCATATCGATGCCGTATACATTGGGATGGATTACAGGAGGGGCAGCACTAGCGAAGAACACCTTGCTAGCCCCTGCATCTCGCGCCATTTGCACAATTTTAGCACTCGTATTCCCTCGGACAATACTGTCATCGACAAGGAGTATATTCTTGTTCTCAAATTCGTAAGGGATCGGGTTGAGTTTTTTGCGCACACTGTCTTTACGAATGGCTTGTCCAGGCATGATGAATGTTCGTCCAACATAACGGTTCTTGACAAATCCTTCGCGGAATGGAACTCCGAGATCCTTTGCCAATTCCATGGCGGAAATCCTTCCACTATCTGGTACAGGGATTACGACATCGATGTTTGAATCTGGATGTTCAACTGGGATTCTAGATGCCAACTTGCGGCCCATTTTCAGTCGTGCACGATGGACACTGATGCCATCGATAATCGAGTCAGGCCGTGCGAAGTAAACGTGTTCAAAGATACACGGGGTGTACTTTGCTTTGGTTGAGCATTGTCGTGCAAAAAATTGGCCCTCGGAGGCGATGAAAACGGCTTCTCCTGGTTCGATGTCACGTACAATTTCGCAACCGAGGGAAATCAATGCAACCGATTCAGAGGCAAGAACCCATTCATCCCCTCCACCGGGGGCATCTCTTCGACCGAGTATGAGTGGTCTAATACCCCAAGGGTCACGGAAGCCAAGGACCCCATACCCTGTAATCATGGAGATAATCGCATATCCACCACGGCATCTATCGTGAACCTTTGAAACCGCATGAAAAACATTTTCAACATTCAATCGTAATTGCCCTTCGATGTACAGTTTACCTTGCTTTTGGAGTTCATGAGCAAAAATATTCATCAGAACCTCTGAATCACTACTTGTATTCACATGTCGTAGATCTTCATTGTACAATTGTTCTCTTAATTCATCAGCATTGGTCAAGTTTCCATTGTGTGCCAAAGAAATTCCATGTGGTGAATTTGTGTAGAATGGTTGGGCCTCGGCACAGGACGAAGTTCCAGCTGTGGGGTAACGAACGTGGCCCACTCCCATGTGCCCAATCAATATGTCCATGTGCCTTTGTTGGAACACATCCCGGACTAACCCATTCGCTTTGCGCTGGTATAGATGATCACCTTCACAGGTTACAATACCAGCCGCATCCTGACCGCGATGCTGTAGAACAGTTAGGCCGTCATAGATGACGGATGCCACCGGTTTGCCCACCTGGACGACGGCGCCAATGATACCACACATAGAGCAACCCAGTTTGTCGTCACAGGAGAGGGCTTTAGAGTTTAATGCCCACTTTGGATTCACCGATTTGGTGATTACTTCTTTTGGTACATACTTCGGTTTCGCTTGTTCCAGCGATATCCTCGCATGGTTGCGGTGACATTGAAACCACAGGATGCGCATTGGCGCTTTTGCTTGTGGTAACTGTGGCGACCACAGCGTCGGCATCGAATGTGCGTGGACTTCTGACGCTTGCCCATGCTTGGAGTACCCTTGCTCACATCATCACCTCAGCGAGCCGGCGACCGACCCTCTCTATATCAGGGTTACCGCACGCCCTACGGGCGATAAGATTCAGTCCTCTAGTTCAACTGACACGTCGCCACCAGTTGACTTCATCTCCAATAATGGGTCTGAGGTGTGCTCTCTACCGGTGACCAGGGCGAGTAGAAGTCCGAATACCAACCCCACTGCTGCTAGCATAGCCGTCAAACCAGCCAATAGAATTACAGAGTCTTTACTCATTGAGTCAAATCCATTTCCAACCCACCCGTAGCAGCTGATTCCCAAGTAGGCACACCCTAACAATCCTAGAATTTGTTCTTGCCAACGCATATGTTTGTGGACTGCGCCTAAACTGACAAACAATAGTACTAAACTTGTGATTCCAAAGGCTAAACTGAATCCGAGAATCACTTGGTCGATAATCGATGAAAATTCCACACCTCCGGAAAGTTTCCACACGAACAGGTCCATGCTGAAAGCGATGAGGAACATTAGTAGGGCTATTGGACCCCACCATGCATCCCGTTTCTCGCTCATTATTCCACCTCCTCAAGTTCGAGATTCAATCGAAGAACCGCATCAACTACAGATTTTTCTTCTTCGGTCAAAGGTGCGACTACACCTGGATCCGGTGCACGCCTTTCAGCCATATAGACCAGTGCAATGAAAGCGATTAAAGCCAAAGTCATACCGAGTAACCCACCGATGAGAAACATCATCTGTTCCCAATGAATTTGATGCCATCCGGTGGGTTCTAAACCATCCGAGCCATTTTGCATAATCTCGGAGAACATCAGCCCGCCAGCAATGGTCAAAATGGTCAGAGAAAATGCCTCTTTGTGGCGTTTTTCTCCCATCACGACACAGAATGTTCCAGCCAATGCCGAGACCAAGATCAAAATACTGAGGAATACATCGACCCAAGCACCCCAAATCGTCTCTCCAATCCCATTTGCGATTGCGTCAGGTGGGACGGAAATCAACATCAATCCGATCCAAAGCAAACCACCGCTTGCCATTGAAAATCCGAGTGGTCTCCATCCACGTGGCAATGGACCGACAGGGGAGGGACCTGAGAATGTCGCCACCAAGGATCCAATTCCCATCAATGTGACTGGGCCAAGCATGTGGAGGAGCACGGCGAGCAATGCGGTTTCGGATGTATCACCACCCCGCGTTTTGGTCCCAAAAAATACGATTAGTGCCATGGATGCAAAGAGGGTTACACCTGCAAGCCGTTTGCGGGTGTCTTTTCGATCTGTTAACCAAAACCCAGTTGCCAGACAAAGCAATGCCAGTGGTAGCCAGAAGCCAACCCAGGGGTCTATCGGGCTCCACATTGATGTGGCGCTCATCGTTAAGGTTCATCAAGGTTGACCGACTTTGCCACGCAGTCACTCGTTTTTCAAAACCCCTCGCGCGCGGCACCCTCATATACGGGTCGATGGTCGCAGGCTCGCACCCACACGGTGAGGAGGCTCAACAATGGTCAAAATGCCACGGCAGGTCAAACGCTACAGCCCCAAGGCTGGACGACACACCATGCATACCATTGAGCGTGTCAAGAAGCGACGCGCGAGTGAATTGAAGTGGGGTCAGCGCCGATTCCGCCGGGTTACAGCTGGTTACCGCGGTTTCCCTCGTCCAAAACCGGAAGGTCGTGAAAAGCCAACCAAGCGCGTCAACATCCTCTACCGGTGCACTGAAACTGGAAAGGCACACACTCCACCATGTAAGCGAGCGAAGAAATTTGAACTCGTCGATAAGTGATTTTAGGTGAAAGAAATGACAACCAGCAACTTCCTTCGTGTCCATTGCCGTGATTGCGGTAATGAGCAGATTATCTTTGAGCGAGCCACGACCGTAATCAACTGCGGGGTATGTGGGTCAGTTCTCGCCCGCCCAGCGGGTGGTAAGGCGCAATTAACGGGCGCAACCGTCGCTGAGATCCTCGAGTGAACGGGGGTCGAGAAATGGCGGAAGAAGCAGGCGGTTGGCCCGAACACGGCGAATTCCTTGTCTGTACGATTACAACCGTGAAACAGAACGGTGTGTACGTTGATTTAGATGGATATCCTGGTCGAGAGGGTTTCATTTTCATTGGTGAGGTTGCATCAGGATGGGTCAAGAATATTCGTTCGCTTGTTCGGGAAGGACAGCGAGTTGTTGCCAAGGCATTGAAGGTTCGCAAGGACAAGAAAAGTGTAGAACTGAGCATTAAATCTGTCAGTGAAGAGCGACGTAGAGATACTCTACAACGATGGAAGAATAAGCAACGTGCTGGACAACTTTTGCGTATTGTCGGCGAACGCTCCGGCTGGGATGATGCTAAAATTAGTCAGATGAGTGCTGAATTAGTGGATACATTCGGCAGTTTGTATACCGCATTTGAGGAAACTGCGATAGAAAACAATGCGCTTTCCAATGAAGGATTTGAAGGTGACTGGACATCTTTATTCATCGAAACCGCAATCGAGAATATCATCCCAGAGTTTGTCAACATTATCGCCATCGCGAACATCCAAATTCATGGTAGTGAGGGTATTGAAGTCATTCGAAATGCCTTGACAGCTGTCGAAAAGTGTTCCTCGGAATCTGCTGAAGTGGAAATTGGGACCTACTATGATGGGGCTCCTGAATATCGTATTGAACTCAAAGCTCCTGATTGGGAAATTGCAGAATCCCACTGGGAACTTGTTGAAACTGCCATATCCGAAACCATCAGTGATGATATTGGTGTGGTCGAAATCTCACGTCGATAAGCCACTTTCAAAGAGAGAGGTTCAAAGGCCGCACCATGAGGGCATGACGCATGGCTCGGACTCGTTTGCAGAAATGTACCGTTTGTGGTGCGTACGGACTTTCCGAAACTTGCGGTGAGTGTGGGGGTCAAGCACAAGCTGCGGGCCCCATGCGCTTTTCCCCCGAAGATGCACGCGCTGACCTTCGCCGCAAACTCAAGCAGGTTGAATCCAAAGAGTGGGCATCTACCCTCCCTTCTGCGGAGGATGAGGAGGAATGAGTACTACGCTTCATTGGACGGGGGACAATTGTCTCCCTCAACACAAGTTGATGATTGCAGCGGTCCCTGGTGTAGGGAACGTTGGAAAATTAGTGATTGATACTCTAAACGAGCAGCATGAATCTTTGATGATTGCACGTATCATCCACCCGGATTTACCACCCCATTCCATTCTAGAGGATGGCCTATTGGTACCACCGCACCTTTCGATCCACTCTGTGCCATTGGACAATGGGGATACTGTGATTACAATCACAGGGAATGGACAACCGATGACACCTAGGGGTCAACATGAGATGGCCGAAGCCATCCTCCAACTCGCAGAAAATTCCGAAACTCCATTGGTCCTCGTACTCGCTGGGCTCAGTGCCAAACCTGGTGAGGAGCACATCCACCTAACCTGTTCAACAAAGGATGTCCAAAACTCATTGAATGAGCGCGGAATTTCGGTTAGCACCGAACAACCATCCGGTGGAATGCTTGGATTGGCCGGTTTACTCGTATCTCTTTCCCCTTTCCATGGAGTTTCCAGTGCTGCTTACTCAGCCGAAACGATTGGTACCAGTATCGATGTGGTAACCGCTGATCGATTATCCCAACGAATTAGTGCAGATTTCGGGCTAGACCTCGATTTACCCATTGATAACACCCGGGAAACTGCTGCTCGCCTGCTTTCGATGATGGAAGGTAAAGAAATCGCAGGGATTGATTTATCCGATGAAGATTCAGGCTCAGGATTCTACGCCTGATACTCGTCAGGCTTATGTCAAAAGTAAGGGTCGAATGACCATAGCCGAGATCGCATAGCCCGGTATCGCGGTGGATTCGAAATCCACTGTCCTCGTGACGCGGGAGTTCAAATCTCCCTCTCGGCGCCATCAACCTCTTGTGGTGGATACCTCAGCCAAGTGCATGGAAGTCGGTGTAACCCACGAAGGTGAGCGAACTGCGATGATATTTGATGAACCGATTAGTATCGCAGCCGTCCTAGAGAAAATGGAGATCCCGCCGTCCACAGTCCTCACGATTGTGGATGAACAAATCGTGCCCCACACTTCAACCATCAATGGTGATATTGAGATTGAATTGATTATCGTATCCAGTGGTGGTTAATCTTCTCGACGTTTGAGAATTACAAGCCGCGTATTTTTTTGGAATTTGATTTCAGGTTGTTCAAAAAATTGTGAATACACACCATTGAGAATGGCAATCTCATCACCCGGTCGAACTGATTTTGCACTAGGTGGGACAACAAATGCATAGGCGACAATGTTGATTGCACCGGTCGCGTCTTGAATCGTCAAGCGCCATTTTGGTTTGCCAGAACCGCTCCGATTTTTCTGCCAAGTGGAATCTCGAATTGTCATCACACGTCCAACCACGCTACCTGCAGTGACCAAACCGACAATGCTCTCGCCGTTAGCATCCTCGGGATCAATGATTTCAATTTCTGACCTATCATCTAGTTCAACACTCGGGTTCAGGTTCCATTCTGTAGGCCTTCCACCTTTGATTCGAACATGAGTTCCATTGGCAATTCGTCGGGTGATCCGTTTTGGTTTAGGGAAAAAGCAGTTTTTGACTTCAATACGATCGACGCCTTGCTGTAGGTTGAATTTGATCTGAATATTCCCGTCAGCATCGCTTTGAGGTGATAATAAACCGGTCACTTCACCACAAATGTTGATTCTGGTTTCCAAATCAGATGCCGCAGTAATTGGCCAATTTCGTCCTGCATGTTGTAGGCTTTCCATCACAGGTAAATCTTCGCGATTGTCCCCGTTTGGACATATGCTTCTGTGATTACAAAACTGGCACCTAGCCAACGGATTATCATCGACACCGGTGTGAACTCCACCCGCTTCGAATTTCTGCATCGGGGATGGTTTTGGGGGGTAATCTTCGATATTGGTACTACGATTAAGGAATAATTTTTCATAGGCCGCTCGAAGTTGAGTTTCTAGTTCAAGCAAGCGATCCTCATCAGGTGCAGGGATTGTTTTGATTACAGAAGCACCCGCATACCACAATTGTAGGTTTTCAACTCGAGATGTCCGACCGTGTGTCTCCCACCATAGCCATGCGTAGATTTCGAGTTGTAACACATAGCCAGCCGAGCGGTCATTGTTACCCATTGCTGCTTTGAGGTCCACAATAGAGATGCCATTCCAATTGTAGACGAAATCATACTCGCCGGCAAACCAATGCTCAGGGTGGATTGATCCTAGGCTGAATGTACCTGCATCAGGGTCGACAAACCATGGTCGGGCGATTTCCCATGCTTCCATCAGGGTACAATCTCCTTTGGTGGTGGAAGGATGTGGTTGTGACCAATTGTGTGGATATCCATCGGGTGCCGGCCATTCTGGCCGGTCACCGGTTCGAAATTGAGCTAGATTAGGGCCTCCATTTTTATCTAAACAGCGTTGAACTTCTTCTAGATGGAAATCCAGCGTGGAATTGACCATCGATAACATCAGATCATCATCAAAATCATCTGCACTTCCAATCGACATCGGGTGGTCTTCGAAATCCGCCACATGGTATTCTCTTACCTTTGGTAAATGAACTTCGGCTCTCGCACGCGCCCATGCGCGAAGAGAATCCAAATCGTCAATACCATCGGTTGCCTCAATTCCCGGTGCCTTGTATTGATCAGAGTTGTGTCGATCTGGGCGCTTATCCGCATCCAGTGGTGTTTCGAGAATCTGCCAATCTGCGCCTTCAGATACTAAAACTGGGCACTCTCGAAGAATTCTACAGACTGTATTCTCAACGATATGCCCTCGCATCATTGCAGGAACTTGGGGGCCACGAAGAAATTCGATTCTCTGGTGATACCAAGAACGCGGACAGCCCTGATATTGAATGAGGCTGGTTGCTGAAAGACGCTTGAATTTGCTGATTAACAGCGCATCATCATCGATAATTTGGACTGGCACGGAACCTTCCCTATCGTTCGACGTCTTTGAACCATGCGGCAAGTATTCGCATTAATCTAAATCGGTAGCAGTATCTGAGGGTACACTTTCGATTGTCATCCGTGTATTCCGTGGGTCGATGCGCAGTTGAGGAGTGCCTTCACGCCAACCAATTTCCGCAGCCATCAACTTGATTCTGTCACCCACTCTGAGATTGTCGAAGGATTCACTGCGTCCTCTTCCAAATGCAACAACCTCTGTCAATGCCGTCCCGTCCCAAATATGAGCAGTAGCCATCGACCATTTCTTGCCCTTGGCATTGGTTCCACTATTGCTACCTCGACTAATGACTACACCAGAGACATTTGCACGAGTTGGAATCAATCCAATCCGATCGATGTCCAAATCATTAGCCTCACCTTCTGAAATGATTTGACTATCCGTGTCGAGGTAAAGGCGAATCATACCGCGCCATTGACCCGGTGCGGCGTTTACAATGACAACATTTCCATTGTGCTCCTTTAATTGTGGAAATTGGTTTACACCCATTTCTTCGATTACAGCAGTTTTTCCACCTGCTGTAATGGCAGCCCCGATTACGTGGTCACCATAGTGATTCGGCATTGGCCCCCAGTGTCCATGCAGTGCACCTTTGACAGTCACACGACTGGGCAGATCACCGATGGCGCCGTAAGGGGAACCCGCAGGGTGTATGTCGATATCGGGGATGAGGGAATGGAGTGGTTGTTCTTGGCCCCCTCTGGGGTAATCACAGGTTTGCAACCCATGGCAGATTTCACAACCCAACCGTCCTTCTGCAGAAGGCTTACCTGTGTCGAGATACAAATCCTCCAATGAAGTCGCCCCCATATTCTTTTCAATTATTTGCAATCGTGTGGTTTCTGCGACTAAATCTTCAATCAACTCTGCTTTGTGAATAAATCCATCAGCAAGGTGCCAGGAATTTGCTTCTGTGACATATCCTTCTTCAACACGATTGCTCGGTTTGTGGGGGTGGTCGCGGGTTTCATTCCATAACCATTGATAAAACCGAAGTTGATGGGCTACACCAGAATGATCTCGACCCGAACCACGATTTGCTTTGATGTCAACAATATGGATTGAGCCCCGCCATCTATGCGCGACATCAAGTTCACCTGCTGCCCACCCTCTGGGGTGGAACAACCGCTGAGCAGAAACAATTCGTGGATCTTTGACCCAAGGCCTCGCAATTTCCCAAGCTTCCCACCAAGAACATGGCTCACCTGGCTCTCTCCATCCAGTACCCGACCCTTCATCCCAGCAAGGTGCGGGAGTACCAAAGGGATCTCCACCATTTCGAAAAGCCTCCAAGTGTGGCCCTCCATTCGCCTCTAGGCATGCAGTGGTTTCAGCCATTTGCAATTTGATTGCATTCTTAACCATGCCATTCAATTTATCGCGTTTGATGTCAGTGATTGAACGCCCCTCTGCCTTCCATAAACAATCAGCCCATGCGATATTCAATTGTTCAATCATTCGATCAACAATTGGTCGCATCATCGTGCGCAACCAATCTTTCAACGTATCCAGAGAGTTGATTTCCATCCGCTTTCCATGGTGGCCTGGAGCCCATCTTGTTGCGCCTTCGTCCATTCCATCTGATGGATGCGGGCGTTCCATCCAAATGGCCGTCACCGCATCCTCTACGATATGTCCCAGCAACATTTCAGGGTGGGTGGCCACACGAATCCCAAGACGGCGAGTCAAGAACCAATCGCGTTTACACCGTTCCCAAGTGACCAATGAAGATGCGCTTAGCCGTCGCCGGCTGCGGGCATGTACGCCAGTAGGTTGTGGAATCACAGGCATTTTATTCAACTCGTGTAGAAATATTCACCACTTGCTTTTTGGTCACGATCTTTCCGACTGTCAATCTTGTTTATTCTCGGTCGGTGACTGTCATGATCGCGTCTGAATGTAATCTGTACTTGCTCAAGGAATCGATTCATGCCTTTGCGAAGTGGCAGCGGTCCAACCGCGCGACCTTCAGCACCTCCCTCGCCTTCAAACACTAGTAAGGAATCACTGACTATATCGATGAAATAGATATCATGGTCAATCACCATCGCTGATTTCTCATTGATCTCCATTGTCTTATGTATGGCTTTCGCGGCTTCCATTCTCGCATCAGCATCCAAATGTGCACTCGGCTCATCCAACAAATACAGGTCAGCATCTTTACCTAAACAAATGGCGATACTCACTGCCTGCAATTCCCCACCTGAAAGGCGCCTCGCATCTTGTTCAAGCAACTTGTCCACTTGTAAAGGGCGTATGACAGTAGTGTGGAATTCACCTTGTCTCCATTTCATGCCCAGTTCACTGTCCAGCCAGAGTTGAACGGTGCCTGCAAATTCAGGTTTGACATGCTGTGGCTTGTAGGAGACCTTGGCTGCCATCGTACACCATCCTGCATCAATCTCGATTTCCCCCGCAATCATCTTGACCATGGTTGTCTTTCCTGTTGCATTCGGTCCAACGACTCCAACGACTTCTGAACTGTGGACCTTACCACTCTCGGTTTTCAGATGAAAGTCCCCCAGCGTTTTCTCTAAATCTCCCCATTCCAGAATTGGTTGTCCGATTTCTTCCCCTCTGACACCACCGCTAACAAACTGTATCGGTCTGTCCCGAATACGAATATTTTCCATTTCAAGGAATCCATCTAGGTAAGCATTAATCGCAGTCCTTGTATTTCTCGGAGGCGTAAATATCCCATATGCTGCCCGTTCCCCATATACGATATGTACTAGATCACAGAGCACATCCAAAATGGCGAGGTCGTGTTCAATTACAATCACTCGCTTACCGGTTTCAGAGAGTTCTTGGATGATTTTGACCATTCGCATTCTCTCATAGATGTCCAAGTAGGAAGATGGTTCATCGAAGAAGTACACATCTGCATCTTTCAGCAATGTAGCTGCGATTGCTACACGTTGTAATTCACCCCCTGAAAGGTCTGGTAAATTCCTGTCAAAAAGATGGTCAATTGCGAGGTCTTTACTGACCTGTTCGATGACTCCACGCTGGTCAATTCTCTCGAGAAGGGCACTCACAAGGCCATCAAACGCCCTGGGGATTTTGTCAACATACTGCGGCTTAACTGCAATTCTCACACCATTCTCTGCAACGAGTGTCATGAAATCTCGTAGTTCTCCCCGCGGGAATGTTTCCAACACTTCATCCCAAGGGCGTTCCCCACTCAACCAGTCGCCTAGATTTGGGCGCAAGGTCCCGGAGAGGAGATTTATCGCCGTGGACTTACCTATGCCATTGGCGCCGAGAATTCCCACTACTTCACGCTCACGTGGGGCGGGTAAACGGAAGATTCTGAAACTATTTTCACCATAGCAATGGGTCAAATCGTGATCAAGTTCTTGCGGGAGATTGATGATTTTGACCGCATCCCCTGGACAATGCTTGGCTCGAATCAAGCATGGAGGGCAGGCTGATTCTAGAATTTTACATTTGTTTCCTTCAACTTGGATACACTCTGCCCCGCATTGACCTGCATACTTTTGGAGATACATGAAAGCCGGCGAGTTCGGTTTACAACGATCTTCCAAGAGAACTGCTACCCGCATCTAACCCCTCCTCGTTCTCTCGCGCCTGCTGTCGTTCTTAATCGGTTGCGTGGCTCACCAGAGGTGAGCCCGCGTTTTTATCAGTTCAGAAAGAGAAGAAGCGATGCCGCAGGTATACTCCGGCAGCAAGGGTCAACTTCTCGGCCTTACTCAATTTCACACGCTCTGTAAACACGTCGCCACCGGTTCTTTCGATTCGACGCAGGATGCTGCTGTAGAATGCCATCATGGCGGCAGGGCTGTATCGGCTTTGTTTTGAAATCATTGGCAGTAGCTTGGCTCCTTTGTCTTGGTAGGCTCTGACCCGTGCACAATATTCCTTGACAAACGGTTTCCAGCCCGGATGTTTGAGTAATTCCTTTCCTGACATTACATCTGCTTCGGTAATTCCAAAGCGCTCTAAATCTTCGATTGGGAGATAAATTCGGTCACGCTCAGCATCTTCCTGGACATCTCTGAGGATATTGGTCAACTGCATTGAAATGCCCCATGCTTCAGCAAACTCCCTCTCTGCAGCCGTGGCTTCAACACCATAGATATCAATGCAAACCAGCCCAACCGTTGATGCAACCCTGTAG
This sequence comes from uncultured Candidatus Poseidoniales archaeon, assembly GCA_963934015.1. Classification (GTDB taxonomy): domain Archaea; phylum Thermoplasmatota; class Poseidoniia; order Poseidoniales; family Thalassarchaeaceae; genus MGIIb-P. The sequence continues at coordinate 1,862 of CAWVWT010000028.1, read as the reverse complement.
CAGTAGGAGTACAATTCCTCAAATGTTTCGTATCGATTGGTATAGAGGTCATCCTCCATGCCACTGATCAGGTCATCCATGTATTGCCGAGGGACTCCAAAGTTTGCGACTGTGTGTTTGAGAGCCATAAAAATTGGATCAGTGCTAGACATGCAGTTGTAGGCGGTTGAGAGTTTTTTGCGGAAGAAGAATAGTTGTGCCAACTTATCCTCAAATTCTGTTCGCTCAATGACCGGTTTGGTTGCGGCGAGCTCTTCCAACTTTCGACGGTAGAGAATTGCTTCAGGATCTTTAGCACCAAGTGCTCCAGGAAATGTATCGACATAATCGCCATCAGCGATATCATCAGCACGTCGACAGAATGCGTAATAGGCGCAAATAGCCCTGCGTTGTTCCTCTGGGAGATACTTGAATGAGTGGTAAAAGTTGCCCGCTTCACGGCGTGTCAATTCTTCACAGTAAGCATAGGCGGCATCCAGCATTTCTTGCGGTACATTTTCTTCTTCCCAGACTGGGGCTTGGATATTTTCAAAGGGATTTACAAGCTCCCCGCCTCGGCCCACAACGCCCATGAAATGTGCAGATTCAGTTGCCAATTCAAGAGCGGTAATACTAGCGGCTCGAACCGCATCACGAGTCAGCACAACCGCAGTACGAAGTTGCTCCAAGCGTGGATTAACCGCAGTACCCTCCTCACCCTTTCGCACGGGTTCATCCTCGATGAGAATGAACTCATCTAGGAATTCCGAAGGGTGACGATTCACAGTGTCTGACATACGCGTCATTCGTAGGGTAGGCTGGTGCCTTATTGAACCCACCCCCCAAAAGTCCACTTGGTCCCCTTTGGGGACCTTATGGTTCCAAAACCTTTGTCAGGTCAAATCCTTAGCGAACCCGATTTGATTCCAATAATCTTTGAGCGGACCCTGGGATGATCAATGATCGGATTGTTTTATTTTTCAGCATCGTAATTTCAGGGCGTAAAACCTTGATTCGATTGTCTGGGTCGAGGGCATTTTGGGTGCGTAGTAAAGTCAGTGTACGTTGACCAATCAGTACCGGTAACATGCAAGCACCACGGAGTCTAAATTGACTGTACGGTAACATCCCAATATATTCGATAGCAGCATCGAGGTGAGATGCGGCCAAGTCGATGTACTGGTTGTATAATGGGCGAAATAAATCCATGTTATCAGGGTCTAACAAATCTTCGGGTTTCAAGTTGTATTTTACGATTGAATCAATCGGAATATAGCAACGGCCGAATCGTAAATCTTCAGGGATATCACGGAGGATATTGATCAATTGAAGCGCCTTGCCAAACCGAACTCCATTTTCAAATAATTTCTGTTCATTCTTTACATGGGTCTTGAACAGGTGTGCTAAAGAAACCCGAGTCCAGAATTCACCAACACTCCCTGCAACTCTGTAGGCGTAATCATCCAATTCATTTTCATTTTCAAGCGAACCGATTTCTCCTCCTTCATTGGCCATTCCAAAGCGCTCAATGTCGAGTGATTGACCGCTGACAATGATTTCTAGGCACTCGCGAATCATCGCTCGATCATCTGCGGAGAATCGACCCAGACAATTGACAACTGAAGTGACGTTTTGCAGTAATTCGGCTTCTGATTCGTTGTCTTGGATACGAACTAATTCAGAAAAATCAGGAAGTACTTCGGAGCGACCCTGAGCTCTGTCATTGTACTTTTTCAGTGTCTTGAGCAATATCTGAGTATCACCTTGTTTTGAATCAGCTACAGTGTCTGCAATTCGAGCCAAAAGGTAAAGCAAACCAACTTGAGCCCGAACCTTTGCCGGCAATGCCTGCAAAGTGATGAAGAAAGAGCGTGATGTTTTTT
>CAWVWT010000027.1:0-27371 GCA_963934015.1 uncultured Candidatus Poseidoniales archaeon | reverse complement strand
TTTCCACATCCAAACATCTCCTAAATCACCATCCCAGATTCCCAGTCCATTTGCTCCAAATGTGACTGGCATCCCATTGATCCCGACATGGATGGAGTCGCTAGACCCACTTGGCCCCGACATTCGAATCCATACGTGGTAGGCCCCTGAATTTTGGAAACTGATATTGAAACCAATTCGAGGGCCATCCGTGGTATCCCCCACTTTCTTCTTTTGATCTGGGCTCGCTACGACGTAACCTGAACCATTGTACCCTTCCTTGGTGGATTCAGTAATCCATTCGATATTCTCTGCACCCCACGTACCATGTAAACAATGTGAGTAATCTTCAGCTTCGAGTAGAATGGAGCCATTGTCTTCTTCAAACAATTGATTAGAACCCTCACATGCCTCAACCAAGACCACATCATCCCCTCCAATGTTGAAAACACTGGGGTCAATCTCCACATCTTTTGGATTTTCGTCCCTTAGAATAGCATCAATAATCGGTGTTACTCGCTTGCAGAATATTTCTCGACCTTCTGCATCAAGATGGTTTCGATCTCTGAAGGCATTACTCGGCCACTCTTCCCAATACATTTGTAGGGGAGTGACGCCCTCTAATTGGGTATAGAAATCATATGTTTGATTCATGCCATCCAATTGACCTGATTCAAGATATCCGTTTACCCAAGGATGATGTGGGACGCCAACTAAAACAACCTCAATAGAAGCATTTAGCAATTCATGGATGATATAATCCAAAGCCCGATGATTTTGAGTTCCATTTGGATGTGGATTGTAGACTCCTTGCGTTGCCTTTGAAGGCATAATATCATCCAATATTTGACGGATTTCTTCAGGGCTCTTTGAATCAAAAACACTGTCTCTCCAATTTGGCTTACTCAGATATTGGTCCCATTCATCGGTTCCAACAGATGGGACATATTTACTGTGTCCTAAATCTAATGAATTTGACACCCCATCGATTTCTCTTCGCAGATATTCTTCTATCGCATCACGTGAGTATTCACTCCAAGAATCCAAAACTTCTACAGATGCAGTGTCGATATATTTTCGGTCATTGGGCTCCAAAATATCGTACCATCCTCCAATGTGTTGGGGATCCATTGTCATTGAGAGCAATTGAAACCTGAATTCATGATATTCTTGCAAGGAGCCCCACCCATCACCATTCCAACCCCAGAGACTGTTAGGTCCGACTTCGACCATCACAATATCCGGTTTTGCCTCTATTAGTGCGGGAATTTGTACCATTTCAGAATATGCTTTGCCCCCAGACATTGCTAAATTGTAGAATCTAGCGGCTTCAACAACAGATTCATTTTGCATACATTCTCCATTCATCGCATATTGTGTTACAGAAGACCCAATTCCTACAACACTCACCACCCCATCATCGCCAATACTCTCATGAGCATCGAAGACGAATGCATACCGCCCATCGCTGATTAGGCTGCCATCTAGTAACAATGGCTTGACAATTGCAGGTCCAAGTGATGAGGAAATCATCAGAATCGTAACCGCCCCGATCATCACAGAAAGTAGTAGTTGGTTGGCCGTAATGGGGTCATCAATCTCACCACCCATGAGAATAACATCCTATATTGTATTCTAAATTTGACTATCAAAGAGGTTCATCGCCATCTCTGTAGTTACATGGTTCTGGCGATAATTTACCGGCTTCCGCCAAGACTGCTGCTTCAAACAGTGCATCAGGTGTACCGCAATCAATCCACAATGAATTTTCTGATTGAATGATTGATGCCATTCCTTCATAGACATAGGTTCTATTCACATCTGAAATTGACATTTGTTCCCCTTTGTCCGCCACGACTAAATCTAGCCGCCCCCAGAAAGTTTCGTCAAAAAGGTAAATCCCCCCTATTGCAAATGAAGACGGTGGTTTTTTTGGTTTTTCAATGATATCTGCCAGCGCCCCATTCTCATCGAATACTGCAACCCCAAATCGTTCTGGATCCTCAACTTCACGCCCCACCAATGCACATCCAGGTGGCACTTCAGATTGGCGAAATTCGGCCACGGCATCAGTGAGTTCGATGGTCGTGATATTATCTGAAAAATACAAAAGAACACGACTCCCTTCAACATGTGGCCTTGCAAGATTTAGGGCATGGTGAACACCTAGTGGCTTTTCTTCGATAACATAGTGTATATTTTCGCCAGGTAATCCAGTACCTACATGCTGGGCAATTTGTCCAATAAATCGATTGCCAATGATTGTGATATCTGTAATTCCAGATCGTCGGATGGTAGCGAGAGCATAATCAATTACAGGTCGTTTGTGAAGGGGTAACAGAGTCTTGTGGGTATAGCGAGTAAATGGATAGAGTCTGGACCCATGTCCGCCTGCAACTAAAATCGCCTTCATTGAATCTCGCCTCGTGTTCTAGTTTTTGTTAATACTGCATGGGTGAGCCAACCGCATTGGCTTTCCAACCCATCGCTTGCATTGCATCCAAGTCGAGCACACGTCGACCATCGTAGAGAATCGGTGTACGCATGCGCGCGTACAAGCCCTGCCAATCTAGATCCATACATTCGGGATGAGCTGTTGCCAGCACCACCATGTCAAAATCACTGGCAGCATCAATATCTTCGATGACATCAATTCCATCTGGAATGTCTTCTGCTGAAAGATATGGGTCCCATGTTGAAACCGAAACGCCAGTTTCAATCAGGCTCGCAGCAAGTGGATCTGCAGGTGTTTCACGGGCGTCGCCCACGCCTGCCTTGTAAGACCAACCAAGAAACAAGACCCGACCTCCATCTGCCGGAACACCCGCGCGGTAGAGAAGTTCACGCAATACCCCAGACACATGCCGAGGCATCATTCGGTTGACTGCTCTTGCAGCAGTAATCAGTTCGGCCGGCACACCCACCTCTTGTGCTCGCTGCATCATGTAGTAAGGGTCCACAGGGATACAATGCCCACCCACACCAATTCCAGGTGTGTACCGGTGGAAATTCCACTTGGTCGCAGCCGCTGACAATACATCCTCGACATCCAGATCTAATTCAGGGAAAATTTGCGCCAATTCGTTGACCAATGCGATGTTGATATCGCGTTGAACATTCTCGATGACCTTGGTCGCTTCAGCAACCTCGATCTTGCCAACATACCGAACATCTTCGACAGTCAGCCGGCGATAGAGATGCACAAGGCTCTCTCCAACTACAGGGTCAGAACATCCGATGACTCGAGCTACTTGGCGAACACCATGGTTTGGGTCGCCAGGGTTGAATCTTTCAGGACAGTAAGCCACTTCGACGTCTATACCCTCTGTGAGTCCTAATTCATCTAGAATTGGTAGCCAAGTGCTTGCAGTCACACCAGGATAGACGGTACTTTCGAGAATCACAACTTTGCGGTTGCCTTTCCCGGCGGCTTCAAACACAGCACGGCCGGCACTCTCAACATAGGTGAGGTCCGGTTTGAGATCATCAGAAACCGGTGTGGGAACGGTCACAATTAGTACATCGCAGGCTGCAGTTGCCTCTGCTGTGCTGCGAGTAATCGTCCAGCGGTCAGAGTCAGGGGCTGGAATCATGTCGTCTAGATCGGGGTCGCCCAATGGATTACGGCCTTCGTGCAAGGCGTTGATAATTCGGTCTGAAAGGTCCACCCCCCAGACATTGAACCCTGCATCACGGAACCCAATAGCGGTTGGAAGTCCAACATAGCCAAGCCCAATGATACCGACACTCAAGTCACCAGAATCGGCTCGAGAGGCGAACCCAGCATCCCATCCCATGAATTTACGGCCTAACTCTTGCTTCATCAAGCCCTCGGTCGACCAAATGCATCAAAGAACGCCGCCCGTAGGGCGGCATATGCGTGTTTTCGTAACGGGTGGTGCGGGCTTCATTGGTTCGTACGTTTGCGAGACTTTGTTGCACTACGGCGCTGAAGTTATCGCCTTCGATGATTTCTCAAGCGGCCATACTCGGATTGATGGTGCAACCATCATCGAAGGTGACGTGAGAAATTTCGAGGAAGTACTCTCAGCGATGTCTGGTTGTACTCACATCGCTCATCTTGCAGCATTGGCATCCGTCCCAGCTTCCGTCGCCGATCCATCATTATCAGAATCCATCAATTTGCAAGGTACCCTCAATGTCATCGAGGCAGCCCATCAAGTGGGAATCAAGCGGATTGTATTCTCCAGTACTGCAGCCATCTATGGGGATGCCACAGATATGCCTGTGACAGAGCTGACCACAGCAAATTGCCAATCTCCGTATGCTGAAGATAAATTGGCTGCCGAAATAGCCATTCTCCATTCAGGAATTGAAGCCATCTCTCTACGCTATTTCAACGTCCACGGGCCCCGCCAAGATCCAAATGGTGCTTATGGAGCAGTCATTCCAACATTCATTCAGATGTTAACAGACAACAAATCACCAACAATTTTTGGTACAGGTGAAGCGACGCGAGATTTCGTGAGCGTATCCGATGTTGCCCAGATCAATTTACAGGCGTTGATAACTGAGAATGCGGATGCCCTTGGAGAAGTCTACAATATCGCTTCAGGTTCCACGGTGTCAGTGATGGAATTGTTTACCACACTACGTCATTTACTGGGTGAAAAGGAACCCACCATTGCATCTGTTGAACCCATCTTTGCACCATCGCGGGAGGGTGATATTCTTCATTCATCAGCATCGATTGACAAGGCTAAACAACTTCTCGGCTTCAATCCTGAGACGAATCCTCATCGAGCCCTTTCTGCGACGGTGGAGGCGTATTGGGTGCAGCGCGGTTAGGTGCTTCTGGAAAACTCCCAGATTCGCCAAAATCGTGACCCTTGGCCACCAAATCACCTAGTTTTTCAACACCGGCTTCAATCAACTCCGGGTCGTGTGCTTGGGCATAATTCCAAGCCTCTTGTGATTTGATGTCGCGCACAAAGGAGGCTTCTTCAAGCAGTTTTTCCCCTTCAGTTAATTCACCTTCCAACCCTTCAAACTCTGGCCGAGGTGTCATGGCGTCAATACGTGGCATCCTTGAATCGATGGTATCAGCCCCCGACCCTTCAGCGGGTCCCCGAGGATCATCTCCACGTGTTTTGTAAACAACTCGTCCCCACTGATCTTTTTCCTTGGCAAGTTCGCCACCTTCTTGAGGACGCATTAGTACATCCAGTATGTCGGCACCACCAGGCATCCCGAGGAATCGAGCAGTGATCCCTCTACCTTCTTGATGCAACATTGGAGCAATATCCAATCCTTCCAATAGTGCATCCTTAATTCGTGAAAAGCGTTGATTGCCGGAAATTCGCCCCAATCCGAGACCTACCAATACGGCGAATCCTAGTGTCAGAATTGATTCTGGATTGGATAAAGGGAGTTTGAATAGAAAAAGCAACAGCATTGCGGTGAGCAAACCGGTTGGTACCCATAGCACAGTGCGCTGCAATATGAGGTCCCTGCGGAGACGTTTCATCTCACCGGCACCGAGAGGAGCGGCCCCAACCCAAACCAAATCTCCACTTGACACAAAGAAGTCTCAGGTGAGGTCTGCGTTGAAGGCTTCTATCCAATGTGCATCATTTTTGCTAATTATTGGACGTGCCTTGAGGTATAAGTCCGGAATCCTTGGCACTTTCCGCGAGGGTCGTTCAGAAATGACTGGCATTTTGATGCCCTGTCCCCTCTCATCAGGGCCACTCACCAATACAGAGTCTTGAACGGAAACATTCGATGTTCGTGGCTCAAGTGCCAGTTGATGCAATAAATCAGCCATCGTGCGCTGCATTTCTCGACTTTGTTCTGCAAAAGCCTCGGTCAATCGACCACTTTCATCAGCGAGTTTCCGTTGGGCCTGATGCGCTTCACTGGATTGTGATCCGAGTACCTTCTGCATCGTATGGATCATCTCATCCCACCGTCGGTTAACATCTTCAGTTCGTTCATCAAATTGGGTAAGCATTCGTTCTTGCGATTCGATTAATCGTTGCGCCTCTTCCATTGCACGTGCTTGAGCTTGCAGTGTTTCACGCTGACTTTCGATCAATTTCCGAGCTTCGGGTGCCCCAACGGAATCCCGTCGCTTCAATTCAGAAACAGCGGATGTGAGTTCTTGCCGTTTAGCCCGCAGATGGTAATCCAGTTTTCCAATTCTTGAACTTGCGTCCTTCAATCGCAAATATTGCCCGTTGATAACGTGTCTCAACCGCCGTTTTTCAACACCACTGCGTGGTAATTCAAACAGCAACAAGACGTAGGTACCAACAACGGCACCAAGGGTCGGTTCTCCAAGAATTATCGTAAGCCATACTCCGGCAGCGAGGCCCGCTAAGACAGATACTAATCGTGACATCCCAATCAGTCTACTCTGCCACGGGCCCCCTTTAGGGAGAATCGTGGGGAGTCCCGGGAACCCACGTTCAACCTAGGACAAATTCATTCTCACCGATTTCTACGACACTACCTTGTTCGAGTAACCACTCAAGCGCTTCGACCAATTCTTCGGAGTTGATTCCACGTGGAACAAGTGCAACTCCCAGAGATTCCAACGTGATTGGCAAATGACCATCTGCCGCTTCCAATTCAATGTGTAGAAGAATGGCCTGCGCGCAAACTGCGAGTAATGGATCATCACCAATATCCGCGGGGAGGTAATTTAGGTGTACCGCAGCAGGGTGTATTTCCCAAGCGGCATCATCGCCATCTTGACTGTCTTCAATTGCGTGGTTGGGGCCGAACACATCGAACAGATTGCACTGCCGAGTACCTTCAGCATCAAGTTCGATATCACGTCCAATTCGATTTGCTAGGGCCTCCAATCGTGCGATGCGTTGTTCCAACCGCATTTTCTCGCGGCCCAGATTTGCTTCTATGATCTTCATTTCCTCATTGGCTCGTTCGATAAGCCAACCATTCATATCCCAATCGGGGTCAAGTCGAAGCATGGTATCCCAGAGGCGTTGTAACTCATCGGGCAGAGTCGATGCATCCAATCTGGGGCGCTCATCGTTATCGGTAGGATTCCCAGACATCTTCATGAAGGGTGTAATGACGGTACATGAAGAGTTCGTTTGGTCACTGACTTTTCAGAGTGGCCCAAGGGATGCACCCTTCATGTAGGGGGAACGTTTGGCAAGTCGCATGACGTCTTACACCTTGGCACTCTTGCCCGGCGACGGGATTGGCCGTGATGTCATGGCTGAGGCCGAAAAGGTCCTCAGTGCCATTGAACAATTTACTCCTATTTCACTCACCACCAACAAAATTCCTTGCGGTGGTGAACACTATCTAGACACAGGTGAAGAATGGCCTGAAGGTAGTTTTGAATTCTGTCGTGATGAGGCAGATGCCATATTGCTTGGTGCTGTAGGGTGGCCTGGAGCGATTACTGAAGACGGAGATTTAGCGGGAGGCTCAGTCATTCTCGGATTGCGCAGTGGGTTAGACCTCTATGCAAATGTGCGTCCGGTTCGGTTGTACGAAGGTGTCCGGCACAAAATACATGGGGAGTTTACACAGGTATGGAAACCGGGAATGGTTGACATGCTCATCATTCGAGAGAACACTGAGGGCTTGTACCATTCACTTCTCCGTCGTTCCGCCGATAAGGCCCAAGGCAGAGATGCTTGGGAGCCGCACACAATGGAATTCCCTGGACTTGAGGGCGAAGTTGCTTGGGACCCCCGACCTATTTCACGCCACGGTAGCGAGCGTGTAATTCGGTATGCATTTGAGGCCGCAAAACGTCGCAATGGTGCTCCAGGTGATGGCAAGACACGTGTCACGTGTGTAGACAAATCGAATGTAACACGAGGATGCCAACTTTTCAATCGCATTTACCATGAAATCGCAGGGGATTATCCAGATACTGAAACCGATCATGCATATATCGACGCATTCTGCATGTGGGCTGTGCGAAACCCCGAATGGTTCGACGTGGTCGTGACACCGAACATGTTTGGGGATATCAGCACCGATCTAGCGAGTGTTTTGCAGGGCGGCATGGGAATTGCTGCCAGCGCCAATCTTGGTGATGAACATGGTATGTTTGAGCCCGTGCATGGCTCAGCTCCCAAATATACGGGCCAAAACACCACCAATCCAATGGCGATGATCAACAGTGTTTCCCTAATGTTCGATTGGTTGGGTGAAACCAAGAATGACGCTGATTGTAAGGCGATTGCTGACTTCATTGACAAGGCTGTCACAGAGACATTGACGGGGGGCAAACTCACCTATGATTTGGGTGGTACTTCTGGAACCAGTGAGGTTGGTGACACGATTGTTTCAATTCTTGAAACACTCTTGCGCAAACATTTCGCAGTCGCCTAAAATTAATCTGAAGATTCGTGCTTTGCACGCTCATTCCGCATTGCTTCTTCAAATTCAGCCCACAGTTCTTTTTCGACCTCTGCTCGAATGACAGGAACCATTTCTTCAACCACTTGTTGACGAACTTGATCTCGAATGGCGACAGCGACTTGACCTACTATTTCTTGCTCGATTTCAGCGCGTAAGCCAGCTCTGATTTCTTCAATATTAATTTCTTGTTGAGGAAATCCATCCAAGAACCCATCCCCTTGCCGATGAATCAAACGCGCGCGCTCATCAGCCATGTGTTCGATGTGTTGTTGGAGTCTTTGAACAACCTCGATACTCCATTCCGAATGAGGGTCTGGAAGACGACCCTGACTCACCAATTGCTGCAACATTTGTACGCTTCTCACCCGAACAGGATCACCGGCCAGATAATCGGCAGAACCGGTCACAAACGATAGAATGGCTTCAACAAATTCACCTTCAGGAATGTCTGCAGCACACCCTGGGCACTCGGTAACTTGCCCTTCTTCGAGACGCTTTTTTGAAGATTTATCTGTCGAATCTTTTTTTCCTTTCCTCCTGACTGGTTTTTGAGGGCCATCAAGATCAAATGATACTTGTGAGGATAGAAACCCATCCCCTTCTCGGAGCAGCCGCTCTTGTTCTTCCGACATCTTGCTCATGGCGAGGTCGTTTTCACTACGCAAAAGGATTCTCCCGGTTCTGTACTGTTGCGATATGTTATGCCAACCTAATCAAGAACACGGAGCATCACGGCGATAGCACCTTGCAAATTTTGCTGATTACTCCAATTTCCGTTATGAGAAATGGAGCCACTTATCAGTTGTTCCAAGAGAATCGGAATGCATCGAGTTAATTCATCGACAATGGTAACGGATGCAGTTCGGGCCGTTCTAGAGAGGGGATTCAAATCGATGACACACACGGTTTTACCCATTGCAATGAGTGCTTCACACCGATCACCATCCTCCAATGGCACGAGTATCGTATCCGCTGACAATATCCCATCTGAGTGACAATTGGCTCTTGGACCGTCTAAATTTGGAATACGCCCATCTGGATGAGCACCAAGAATCTGTACGCCATCAATTTCCGCGGCGAGTTCCGGATACAATTCAGCCGCCTCTTTTTGTTGCTCTTTGAGTGCCGAAATCAATGCTTCCATGCGTTCAGGGGTTCGATAGTAGATGTTGACTTCAACGGGACAATTCAGCACAGCCGCACACGCAATCAATTGTGCTCCGGCAAGGGCGACAGTATTTCCATTGACCGAGATTACACATCTTTCTGCTGAAAGAAGTCGTGTAGCGGTTTCACAAATTGCATGTCGCGCGGCTTCACAAGTTTTCTCCCCTAGAAGATAATCAAATGCTTCACCACGACCGTGAGCGATTAGTGCCGATTCTGCCAACATGCCAGCAGCAGCAGCATCTGTCAATCGTTTTCGTGCCATCAGGGATGCATGCCGTGGGTGTGATTTGGGGACCTCACCCACAACATCACACCCCTTCAAAGATGCATGTCAGATCAAGAGGGGGGGCTGCTCGATGCAAACCTGAGGTCGAGATTACATCAACCTTCGAGCCTTGCCATGCTTCCAAGTCGTCAAAGCCAATATTTCCGCTGGCCTCAATCGTCACATATTCGCGAAGACCTCTTGTTTGAATGTCAAGAACAGCATCACGTGCCAATTCAGGGCCCATGTTGTCGAGCATGATATTGAGGCGCATGCCCTCATCATCTTCCAGCATACGTTCAGCCCACGCCTCAGCAGCGGCGAGCGCTTCATCCAATGTACGAACTTCAACTGTAACAAATGCCCCGATTGAATCTTTGGGGACATCACGAAGCACCTTTCGAATTCGAGCAGGGCCGACATCACCCTCTTCTGCTGCTGAAGCGAGATCATTCTCTTTGAGCATCAGTGCATCTGCTCTGTTAATTCGATGGGTTAAACCTCCGCCAACAGCGACGGCAGCTTTGTCGAGCACACCCCAACTAGTCTTTCGAGTAGCGGCTAATTGGATTTGTGAGTTTGCCACCCAGCGTGTCGTATTCGTGGCAATGCCACTAAGTCGACCCAGGATATTGAGAATGATTCGTTCACAGAGTAAAATTTGATGCCGCCCACCTTCAATGGTGAGAATACAATTGTCCGCCTCTATTCTAGAACCCTCTCCCATTGTCCAAGTAAATCGTGCCTCAGGCATCCATTCTCTGAGAAGAATATCTGTGACATACAATCCAGCCAAGGTACCCTTTTCGCGTGAACGAATCTCCGCTTTCGTCTTTTTGTTACCCCCTTTAAGAGGCCCATGAATACCTTCGTCAGCCATCATTGCAGCAATCCATCTACGGGCACTTTCGATGAACCATTCTGTGGGTCCATCGTCTGTGATTAACACCTGTCGCCGGTCTTGCGGCGGTTTCATTTTACCAACTTGCTCAATCGTTTCGGCGAGAACATCGAGGCCATCAACTGGCACATCACCATCGGGGGACACTGTACCGCCGAACCACCGGGGGGTTTTCACCCTCTCGGCGGCGATAAAACCCCCGAAACCTCTCTTCGCCGCCTTCATGACCCCCAACCTTCCCGCACAGAATATGCGACGTGTGGGTGTGGTGGGTGATGGCTTGAGCGGGCTCATTGCAGGTCTTGCCGCCGCCAGTAGCGATTCCGAAGTCATCATTTTTGGCCGTTCTGAACCAATTGGGGGCCTCGCATCACCAGTCGACTCGGATGTCGAGTGGCTGTTTGATCGAATACCGTTATTTTGGAGACGTGGCGGGAAATTGGATATTCTGCTGCGCCGATTGAAGGTCCCAATACGAACGCGCAGAGTACCCCCTGGTCGAATGGCGGTTGTTCGTGATGATTGTCGCTATTCGCTTCCTAAAAAATCCAGCTTTTTCCGAAAATCTAGGGGGGCACTCTCCGCTGAATGGCCATCACTAATCCAAGCCGCGAGAAAAGGAGACCTCACCCAGATTGATGGAATTCAAAAAGATGCAGCCACTTTGCTTTCTATACTTTGGAATTTTAACACAACTCCAGATCCTGAAGCGGTTCTTAACCTCGTTTGGAAACAGTCGGCCAGAGTAGCAATCGACGGATGGGCAGGGGTGAGTGGCCGCCTTATCGCCGCATGTATGCAGACGGATGTCACTTTTCTCATGGGCGGCCCGGTGACTGGATTTCGTAGACGAGATGATGGTATGGTTGACGGCATCAAGCGTAAAGGAAAGGTCCTCCCAGTCGATGCCGTGATTCGAGCCTGCACACGAGCTCCACCCCATAGTCAAAGGCTGCATGGTCGCTATCTAGGGCTTGAAGGGAATTTTCTCCTTCCGCACGTTGTATTATGGGATGCAGATCGGGAAGTCCTCTTGGTCGATTTAGGGGAATTGATGCCTGAGCGTGTACCAGAACGCGTACCAGAAATCATACCCGGCCACTATCAACGATCATGGTCTTCTCTTTTCCATTGCATTGCATTTGGCGACTCCAGTACCGCTGCAGAACGCATCGAAGGCTTACTCGACTCACAGTGTTCTGGTTGGAGGGGTGCGATTACAGTGGATTATTCATTGAATAATCTAAAGACACCGTCCATCCCTGAAATCGAATTTATGAATGGAGTGCACTATGCCCACGTCGACAACGCGTTCGAAATCGGAAAACGAGCATCTCAGCCTTGAATGGTATCCAAACTCGCTTCCGCTGCAGCGAGACAAGCGAGCAAATCATCCATCACCGATTGGAGGGATGGAATACTTTCAGCCGTCACCGTGATAATCAATTCCACCTTTCCACCATCCAACTTTTCAATCACAGCAGTGAACATATCCGGGTCATCTGCTTCGATTGCCGCGAGTAATGCTTGTGCCCGTTTAGGACTACCAATCCAGCGTGCCTCACAAGTCGCCATACATATCCGATGCAGCACACATTCATGGCGCCATCGGTCGCAATCGCCATCACCCTCCACACATGTCGGTGGAATATGCGGGGGCTGTTAGACTGGTTCGACGAGAATGCGCGCCCCCTTCCATGGCGTATTCAAGAGGTTACACCATGGGAATCGCTTCTCGCCGAAATTATTCTTCAGCAGACACGAATGGAAACTGGATTACCCTATTGGGAACGAATCAGAAGCGCATACCCGACTCCAGCAGCACTTGCCAATGACACCGAAGAGAATCTCCTTCGACTCTGGCAGGGGTGTGGATACTACGCACGTGCGAGGAATTTGTACAAATTGGCCACGATTCTAGATGGTGCTGAACTTCCAACATCATACGATGCTTTGCTGGAATTACCGGGCATTGGACCCTACACTGCAGCAGCAATTGCGTCAATGGCCTTTGGTGAAACAGTTGCTTGTGTCGATGGTAATGTTCGCAGGGTAATTTCTCGCCTTCGAGCCGAACATTTGGCTGATCCTGAACTCCAACACGAAGCGACTGCCTTACTCAATCACCAACGCCCTGGAGATTGGAATCAGGCGATGATGGAAATTGGGTCTCTTGTTTGCACCCCACGTAATCCTGATTGCGATAATTGTCCTCTTGAATCAAAATGTCTTGCTAGTAAATCTTCTAACCCAGAAGAATGGCCCCTTCGTCGTTCAACCAAACAAACACACATCAATGCAACCGCCCTCATCATATCCGGTGAACACGGGGTTTTACTGAAAGCACGGCAAGGACGCACGCTTGGAGGATTATGGGGTGTACCTTATGCGGAAGGTGAAACCGAAACTGCGAACCTATTACAGGGTCGTGAAACGAAAAAAATCGGTAAAATACGGCATGATTTTACCCACAAACGGTTAGAAATCACAGTGTACACATCAGAGGCCAGAACGGACGATATTTTACACCATCCTGATTCCGTACCACTGGCAACTTTAGATCGAAAAGTGCTCAATCTTCACAAGGGACATTTAGGCGAACAATCTTGAGAGAAAGCGAATACCCCCCGATTGTGGCCGAAGACCAGGTATTGCAAGGACTACCCCCTGAAGACACAACTGTGTTCCAAAATTCAGGGGCGACACTCATGCTTCCTAGCCAGGCCCCACTCCCTCCTCGCGCAATGTTTGCCGCCCTTCTCGCAATATTGGCGGCCACAGCTGGGTTCTATGTTGGAATAGATTATCTCGATGGAGATACGGGGATGTATACACACCGACAATTGATTTTCACTCAATCTGTGGGTGCCCCCAATGAATCCGCAATCCTCACGGGCGTTATCCTTGATGAAGAGGGACAACCTCTGGCAAATTACACCCTTGAAGGGCATCTTGCTTATCGGCGGAATGTTTACGCGAATACTTCTGAAAATGGCAGTTTCCAACTGAAGGGGTTAGACCCGGGGCAATTGACACTTGACATTGCTTCGCCAGAAGGTGACAGATACACCAATCTCATTTTACTCAACTCCCCTGCTGGCTTCGAACCCATCGGCTTCACCCATTTGGTCTTTGAATGGCCTAGTGAAGTGGAATTTGAGGCTGGACAAGAATTGTCAGTTGCCGGTCATTGGATTGACTTGAGCAAATCGCAACGAGAGAACAGCACTCAACCCTATGATCAAACGGCAGCCGCGATGTACGACATGTTCGGCACAGGATTCATCGGATTAAGCATAATTACGCTAGGCATTACGGCCATCGGGATCAAAAGTAAGAATACTGGTTTGATCCGAACAGCAACTGTGACAGCATTCTTTTCGATGGGCCATTTCTATGTATCGTGTGGTTTTGGATTGATTGCATTTCTGCTTACATTATCTCTGATGAAACAAGAATAATTTCCAGTTTATGGTAGAAAACTTCCGGAAGTTGCATAAAATATGCATTTATGGATGAATAATGACGCTTTTTAGGCTGAACATTATAGTCTATACAGAACCGTTCACTGTTTGGCAGAGAACATCGACAATCCTCCGCTCCAAATTGCTTCACAGATAAGTTGGATGTCACATCAACTCATCTTTGTCGATGTTCTTCGCCCCCAAATCAATGGCTTCAGGCTTTGAGTGTTGTTTCAACGCGGCGATACCATTCAATGCCCTGAACATGGTCTTCAAGTTGAGAAAATTGTGGGAACGGTGAGATTGAGCGCATGTATCCGAAGGCTGCTAGATCCACCAAATTTGGATTTTGACCACCAAAGAACGGTGCGCCACTAAATTCATCGGTAAATTCGGTAAGCAAATCATGCCATAATTGCTTAGGCTTTCTCCCATCTTTCTTGACCCTGGTTCTTGCGATGATACCCCACATGATTGGGAATCCTGCCCACGCATAGAGTCGCTTAGAAAAGAATCCAAATGTCTCTAATTTGGATACACGCGTCGTGGTTTTCAATGCCGAGAAGAGGCCACCGTAGAGGATTGGAATTGTCGCCTTCGACATTTTTGTATCAACCCATTCAATCCATTCATCTCGGCGCGCCTCATCTTCAGTGGCCCAGAGATTACCGTTATTGTAAGTAGAATCGATGTGCTTCATGATGGGTGTAGAATCAACGACGATTCCCCCATCAGTTTCAGTCCATACGGGAACTTTCCCCCATTCTCCGGCGAATTTCAATTCTTTCTTTGTCTTCATTGGATTGACTTGCACCTTCTGATAATCTACAGCGAGGTGCTCTGCAATACTCCGAACTTTCCAGCAAAAGGGACAGGTGTGGAGCATGTGTAATTGAGGGGCGTCTCCGAATTCGACACGGCTCATGTTCGCTTGCCAGAGCATATCTTTTCTGAAACTACCTATCCATTGATTTCAAAAAACGTTTCCCAAATATATGCCGAAAAATGAATCTATTCGGCCGATTAAGCCCCGAAAATAAAGTTTATTTTCACCCGTGGGGATATACACTTCCTTTAGTACTTGAGTGTGCAAGAGATTACCATGAGCAGAATGGTAGTTGCTTCAGTGATGATGAGCTTGCTAATGATTGGGAGTATGGGAACAGCTTCAGCCCAAGGGATTGACCCACCGCTTCTTCAGGATGAAAACCAAAACGACGATTGCGCAGTAGTGATTGGAATCACCAACACGGACATGGGATTCGATCAAGCCGAAGTGTCAATCGACGTCGGCGAAACTGTTTGCTGGGTTTGGGAAAATGAATCTATGGAGCACAATGTTGCTGAGACCAGTGGCGCCACTGATAACAATCGCAAACTAACCGGTGTATACAGTGGGTCCCCAAATCGTACAGTTGATTTTAGTCACACTTTCACTGAAAATGTGACATTCTACTACATGTGCGAACCCCACGTATCGATGGACATGCGTGGTACGATTACAGTGGGAACAGGAACACCTGACGTAGCCCCTGAACCCGTTGATGACGAACCGAAAACAGTCCCTGGATTCGGCATCATATCAGTCGTTCTGGCAGGATTGGGTGCAGTCGTATTCCTTCGAATCGAAACCCTCCGGATGATAACTCCACGTGGAGCAACAATCCCTCGTGAAATTTGAAAATCATGGGTCTCCGTCAATAAAGGTTCTTCCGCCCTCGGGACGGAGGCCCACCAACCTCACCCAACACACATTGGGTGTTCTTCTTGCATCGGTGGTAGGAACAGGTCCTCGCACGTGCGCGTGACTGTTGAGAGGGAGAGTGTACTTCGATCATCGAGGAAAACAGTGACTGGTAGTGTACTCACTGGGCTGGGTATGTAGTCTTCACCTGTTTGCGTGATGACAAGAACCAAGCTATCACCGGCTGGAACGATGACATCCATTGCAAAGAATTCCATTTGTGCAAGGACAGTTTCTCCAGGAAGCAAGACCCTCCCCTCTTTACCACCATCTGCGAATCTTAAATCCATTACAGCGTGCCCCAAGTGTGCCCCATCGCTGCCGCGTTGCATTTCAACAAAGAGATGCCCACTTGTTGCAAGCGGTGCGATTGATATCCGTGCACCAATATGCAATGTAGGCATCCCAACGATGCGGAAGTCTTCAGTCATGGTTCCACAATCTAGTGTGGTTGTGCTTACTGAAGTCACCGTGTCACTCCCTGAAATAATTTCACATTGATCTAGGGTTGTCATATTCCATACAGTATCCAAAGGAGGGTAGGTTTCCTCCACCCTCCACCCACCCATATCATCTTGAATTTCAGCGATTAAGCGTGGCTTTGGACCCACATCTCGCAAGTAATAATCAAACCACTCAAGTAAGTCATCAGCCCAATCCCAGCGCAGTGACCACGGGTAACCAATTCCGCCATCGTGTCCACTTTCCCGATCTGGATAATCGTGGGTCCATTGGCCATACAACCCCTTCACTTCGAACCCATGATCTATTGCAATTTGGTGTGTTGGAAAGGCCATGTGTGGGTCGACATTCCAGTCTTGCATTCCGTGGATGATGTAGATGGATCCGTTGTAATTATCCATAGCCCTGTCAAGGAAATAGCGTTCTTCCCAATAATCAGAACCAGTCCATGACAGATCATCACCGGACAGATAGGCCGCGACACCTGCGTAATAACCCTCAGCATATCCTTCGCAGGCGTTCTCTGCATCCGCCAAATCCCCATCCAATCCGAATGAACCATACACGCCATTGTGCATGATAGCTCCCCGAGCTTCCATACTTCCATTGCGCCACATCAATTCGTGGACACCGATTAGTCCAGACATCGGCACAATGGTCGCCAAATGTTCTGACCCAGAGGCTGCAGCATTCCAAGGCGTGGAACCATCGTACGATTTCCCAATCGCCCCTACTCGCCCGTTCGACCAAGACTGCTGCCCCAACCAATCGACAGCCGCTTTGATACCCTCCATCTCATCATGCCCCATGAGGTCCATACAGTGATTGGATTCCCCGGTCCCAAAGACTGAGACTTGAGCTACCCCAAATCCGTGAGGGACGAAGTTCTCAATCAGGAATCGCCCAAGACGGTCGGCGGGCGTCAATGCATCAACATCCCCATCGTTATAGTAGGGTCCAATTTCCGCAATAACTGGAATTTGGCATTCTTCAGTCACATTTTCTGTTGAATAGTCACAACCTTCGATTTCTGGCAACCAAAGGCCAAGATGAACAACAGCATCTCCAGTTACCCCTGCTCCTCCATCGGCCAGGTTGATCGCGGGTACCTCGACGAATACCGACTGGACTGCTGAGATATTGTGACTTCCATTCCAAGATACACGGCTGAACACATCGCTGCTGTCGTAGAGTTTACCGGTTCTTTCCTCTACAGGTGGTAGCCAATGGCTATCGTTTGATGAATCGGAACCCATCAGATTGTGTGGGATTCCGATTGTTGCAGCAAGCATCAGAAAAAGAACAACGATGGCAACGGTTGCCCCCATCGCTCCATTGAGTTGACGCTTCTCGCGCTTTTCCTCAGCAGGCCCCTCATCAAAGAGAGCCGCCTCAAACACCTCATCTGTCACGGCCTGCGGCCGTGCACATCTGACCTTCAAGGTTCGTCAATGCGAATGACCCAATCCCAATGAGTTTGCAGCAACAAGTAGAACAACAAGGATTGCAACCCCAATCAGAAGGTGAACCATCGCTTTCCTTCCTGTTTCCGGATTGTGGATATCAGGGAGAGTATCGACAGTTGCCACATACAGGAACGTTCCTGCTGAGAATAGCATTGCAAGTCCAATCATGTGTGTTTCAAGTCCTTCAAGTGCAAGACCAGAGATGATAATCATGATCGGTGTTGACAACGCAAAGATGGCAACATCTCGAATAGAGTCCTTCCGCTCTTCTCTCTCATGCATAGAGAATACACCCAAACTGAATGCTGCGGGCCCCTTGTGGATTAAGACTGCAAGCAATACGGTCATACTCAAAGCAAAATCCCCAGTTGCCGAAGCCGCACCAATGGCAACTCCATCGGTGGCCGCATGCAATGTGAGTCCAAACACCAGCAATCCACCAGCAGCTGCGTGATGCACGTGGCCGTGGCCGTGGCCATGTTCATGATCATGGTGCTCTTCATGGACGGCGTGACCGATACCTGAACCCTCGAGAATAAACATCAGCAGGAAGCCGGCCATAATTGCACCACCCATCAATAATCCACTTGCGTGGTCATCATGGGATTCTTCTGCGTGTCCGTGAGTAGAAATCAACTCTTCAATTTCTTCGATTCCGGTTGTGGCATTGATGTCACCATCTTCAACTTCTTCAATGACTGCTCCGATAGAATCTGACAAACTGGCCTCTGACTCGTGTCCATGATCATCATGTCCATCCTCTTCATCATCATGCCCATCACCATGTCCTCCAATCAACGCTTCAATTTCTTCAATACCTTCAGTTGCATTGATGTCTCCATGGTCAACTTCGAGAATGACCAATGCCACAGACCCTGCCAATGCATCGTCTGTGCCATGTTCATCGGTCATGGCCAATTCGTATCCTTCCGGAATCACAACCAACATCGCTGAGGCAATAATAATTCCAGCAGCAATCCCAGTCAGTTGTTTCAACCTATTTTTGTCGTCTTTAATCCCAGAAAATATCGGTACTAAACCGCATACTAGGCCAATGATTAGTGTCGCTGCTGCAAATGCAATTAGGGTTGCGTCCATGTCCCGCCGTTCGTTAATACATATTTAAAAAATGTTATTAATCTGGGTCTGGTGAACAAATTATGAGCCGAGTATTTTCATTTAGTACCGACAAAGAATTCGCAGAAGATTTAGACAGAATTATCCTTGAATCCGGATACAAGAATCGAAGCATGTTCCTTCGAGACGCGACGATTCATTTCTCTGAAGTAACCCGTCGAGGGGACCTCAATACCATGGATGGGAATGAGAAAGTCGAAGGTACGATGGTTATCTATTACCAACATGGTGTGGAGAATAAGCTGATGGAATTACGGCACACACACTCAATCACTGTCAATTCATATCACCACAATTGCCTCACAGAGAGTCATACCTGTGTAGATACAATGCAACTGAATGGTAAAGCAAAAATGATTCGAACAATCGTAGAATCACTCAAAAATACGCAAGATATTGATCGAGTGGAGTTTATCGCAGCCCCTATGCGTTCAAGCGGCTGCTGCTGAACCACATTCATAAATCGCTGATTCACCAATCGGTGGGTTTGAGGATGGGGCCCGCCCAGAGGCACCCATGGGTGAAGCATACGCAACACTGATGTCGCGGATTAAAGAGATTGAAACAGTTGGTCAAATTCAGGGCCTCCTTGGATGGGATCAAGAAGTCATGATGCCGCCCAAGGCAGCACCATTACGCGCTGAACAAATGGCTTGGTTATCGCGAACCAGTCATTCGATGATGGTTGAACCTACCATGGGTGAAGTATTGGATGCAGCGGAAGCCGAAGGGCCAGATGACGAGGTTTCCGCCGGCAACCTTCGATTGATTAGAGATGCCTACGACAAGGCAACAAAGAAACCGGTGGATTTTGTTGAACGATTCGCTCGACACAAATCTAAATCCATTGTTTCATGGACAGAAGCTCGTGCGAAAGACGATTTCTCTATCTTCAGGGATGACCTTGCAGAGATGATTGAACTGAATCGCGAACTTGCAGGGTATCTAGGATACGAAGACAACCCATATGACGCACTTCTCGACATTTACGAATCAGGCCTATGCGTCGCTCAAGTAGACCCCTTATTCGCAGGCCTCCGTGAAGCACTTGTTCCCTTGATTGCAGCCGTCGGTGATTGTGATGATCCAGAAATGTCCTGGGTAACCTCAAATGATTGGCCAGAGGCTGCTCAGGCCGAACTCTCGCATGGTATTTCAGCGGCGATAGGCTTTGATTTCGATGCGGGCCGCCGCGATAAATCAACACACCCATTCTGTGGTGGTTCTAATCCAGATGATGTCCGTTGGACCACACGTTACGATGAGGCAGAGCCTTTTGGTTCACTTTACGGCTCTCTTCACGAAACAGGCCATGGCTTGTACGAACAAGGTCGGCCACGGCATTTGGATTTCCAACCAGCTGGACATGCAGACGGTCTAGGTGTTCATGAATCACAAAGCCGACTTTGGGAAAATCAAGTGGGGCGTTCTCTTACCTTTAGCGAATGGGCAATTCCCCATTGGGCTGAACATTTCCCAGAGAATATGGATGGTGTAACTGGAGAGATGTTGTGGCGAAGTGTCAATTTGGTTGAACCAAGTTTGATCCGAGTTGAGGCAGATGAAGCGACGTATAATCTCCACATCATGATTCGATACGAAATTGAAAAGCAACTAATCAATGGCGATTTAGATGTCGATGATTTACCTGATGCATGGGATGACATGTATGAGAAATTTCTAGGAATTCGTTCCCCTAATCGAAAGCAAGGGGTCCTCCAAGATGTCCATTGGTCAATGGGTGCATTTGGCTACTTTCCCACTTATACACTGGGTAATTTGTACAGTGCTCAACTTTTGGTTGCAGCCCGTGCAGATTTAGAAAATGAAGAAACACTGGAAGAAATGTGGGCCCGAGGGGAATTCGAACCCCTTCTCCAGTGGATGCGCGACAAGGTTCACATGCGCGGAAGCATCCTATCTCCTGCAGAATTGATTGAGGAAGCGACAGGTCAAGCACCCACACCTCAACCCTTCATTGATTACCTTCGCGATAAGATTGAATCATTGTATGGTGTTGGGGCCTGAAGCAGAAGTCCAATAGGTAACCTTGTACCCTTCACTAACATGGAGGGGGCACCACTGCGTGATTTACGTGAATTGGCGTGGTTTGAGAGAAATTTAGACGCTGGTGTGACCACCCTCCACCTAGATGATCACCGTTTGATTGCAGGCGATTGGGATGGTGGGATCCACTGTTGGGATTTGGAAGGGGAACATTTGTGGCATGCACAAACCAACAACAGAGTTTCAGATTTCGCTTTAGGTGGTGATTACCTATTCGCTGTTTGTGGTCGGGATATCGTGTGCATTAATCTTGCATCGGGGGAAATTTGCTGGGATGCAGAATTGGAGGGGAGCAGCGATCTCGTTGCCTGTACCCCGGATGGTTCCACCATCCTCGCCACCTCATCGGTTTTCGATTTAGAAATGAATGACTTCCTTGAATCAACATTTTGGCGCTTCAACATTGAAGGCGATTTAATCCGCCAAGATTCACTAGATGAGCGCCCATGGTCAATCGAAATGCGGAATGATGGAGTTGCATTCCTTCCACTAGGCCGGCCAAGGTGTGGTCTGGTACGTGCTGAAGTAGATGGTTTACACCATACGCCATTGCCGACAGTTTCTCCAGCTACCTGTGGTTTTTCGGGCCAATCGCATATGGTCATTGGACACGCTGATGGTACACTTACAGCCATTGATGATGGTATGGTCATGGATGATGACACCTACACAAATCAACCTGGCACCATCGAATCGATTTCTGCAACCGAGCCGGGATTCTTGGTTGCTAGCACCATTGAAACAGGTGCTGCAGGTGCTGGTTTTGGAGGTGCAGAGGGTCTTGCACGGGCTTACGATCAGAATGGAGCATTGCTTTGGCAGATAGAATCGCCACCCGGTCGTAATTTTGAGCACATTGTTTACGGCCCTGTAATCAATAACAATACCAGTGCATGGATATCTTCTTGGGACAATCAGAAATCCGTAATCGAAATTCGAACCATCCCTGATGGGGGCCCTGTGATGCAAATTGAAATGACCTCTAGGGTAAATAGCATCGTGGGACATTCTGCGTATTTGGCAATTGGATTCGATGATGGTACCCTGTATTTGTTACAGGGCGATTTGCTCACCCGCAGGCTTGAAACAGAAGGTGAATCCGAAACAGATGAACATCGTTCTTCCATGGCTGATAAATTGCGCCAACTCCGATCTTAAAATGCACATTTCCTTGAGTTTTTTCTAGTGGAAATTGGGGTTCAGTTTACTGTTTTCCAATGGAAAAGCATTGTTTTTTTACAAAGGTTTATGGTGCTCCCGGCGCCACGTGAACTTTGCCGCTCCCGAGGAGTGGTGTCGGGGCGCTCAGCGTCACCGGCAGGCCCCAGCCCACAAGGGACCCAATTCGGGAACGGTAGTGGGCCATCAAATCCGGCGCAAGTCGGGCTAGATGGGGCGTGCCCCCAACTGCAAAGATGGGTAGGCAGGCCCGCAGGAAAATGAAGGTATACACTTCGGTGTGTATTGGATGATTCTGTGAACGTGTAACAGAGCTGAGCTCGAAGTACACACCGGCACCTAGTGTCGATCACAGGAGTTGCCTGCTCGCAAGAGCGGGGATCAATTCGGAAGGAACGAACAGCGTCGGCACCTTGGAAGAAATCTACCATCGGGAAACACTGGAAGCCGTAAGGTGACCTCAGGGACCCAAAGGCAGAGGAACTCCATAAAAGTCGAACTGTGAAAAGCCGGCCGTACCAATCCCTCAACGCATATCCTGTGCAGGTTGATTGGAAAGGCAGCAATGCTAGACCAAGCTACCGGGGACGGAGTAGACTGCAGTCGAGACCGGCCCAGGGAAGGGAAAGGCAGCAATGCTGGAACCGGACCGAAGGGGGACAGGGGTGGCAGAAATGTCACAATCCTGCTCCTTGGTTGATCAATGTCGCAAGACAGAGAGAAACCAGGAGGTGAGGTGTAGACCGAAAGGAAAGCACTTCTCTCAGGGACGCTGGAACGGAGCAATCCGAACCGGGAACGGGTGAAAAGAAAGCAGTCTTCGGATTGTGGACAACGCACCAGGAAGCGAATCAGGCAACTGAATCGGGCGTCTAAGGAACGGCATGGCACGTTCGCGTGCCGTGTCAACCCGACCGAGGTTTGGAACAAAGTCGTAAGACGGAGGGAAGGATCACGGATGTGGAGGCTGGCCGACGGTGAAAGATCTACTCGATTCGAATCCGCCGGTCAGTACTCCCAACTCCCTCTCCAAGCGGAACAAAGTCGCAAGACAGCGGAAAGCTAGGGGCGTGAAGTGGACCGAAAGGAAAGCATCACGTTGGGACGCTAGAACGGAGCAATCCGATCTGAGAACTGGTGAAAAGAAAGCATCTTCGGATTGCGGACAACGCATCAGGAAGCGAATCAGGTAACTGAATCGAGCGTCCAAGGAACGGCAGGTGTGCAAACATCAGTCGGACCATCCGGGATTTTGATACCGTCTTCGGACGGAGCAAGGATTTCGGATGCGGAGGCTGGCTGGCGG
Source organism: uncultured Candidatus Poseidoniales archaeon (assembly GCA_963934015.1). Classification (GTDB taxonomy): domain Archaea; phylum Thermoplasmatota; class Poseidoniia; order Poseidoniales; family Thalassarchaeaceae; genus MGIIb-P. Next base: position 3,858 of record CAWVWT010000027.1, on the reverse strand, counting down.
GGAAAGATCTACCCGATTCGAACCCGCCAGCCAGCACTCCCAACTTCCTCTCTAGAGGACAGGGGTCTTCCTTCCAAATCGACTATTGATGCTTGTGCTTGCGAAGTTGTTCAAAATACCGATTTGGCAACACTTTCTCAAATGCCAAAATCTTAGGCACGGGGCCCAGTCATTTCTTCAGGACGGACCCATGCATCGAACTGTTCGTTTGTCAGTAATCCTAGTTCTAGAGCGGATTCCCTCAATGTAATCCCTCTTTCATGCGCATTCTTTGCAATCTTTGCAGCTTTGTCATATCCTATGTGATTATTCAATGCGGTTACCAGCATGAGTGAATTCTCTAAATGAGATTGAATCACATCTTCATTCGCCACTAGCCCGACTACACACTTGTCGGCAAAGGCGCGACATGTATCTGCCAAGATGCGAGTACTGTGGAGGAGGTTGTGGATCATCATGGGTTTGTAGACATTGAGTTCAAAGTTCCCTTGACTTCCTCCAATGGTGATGGCCGTATGATTGCCCATGACTTGGCAGCAAACCATTGTCATCGCTTCTGCTTGGGTGGGGTTTACCTTTCCAGGCATGATGCTTGAACCCGGCTCGTTTGCTGGAAGTGACAATTCACCAAGCCCACATCGTGGACCTGACCCTAACCAGCGAATATCATTGGCTATTTTCATCAAACTAACTGCGAGTGTATTGAGTGATCCACTGGCTGCAACCACCGCATCATGAGCTGCGAGTTGAGCAAATTTATTGTCAGCAGTGACAAATGGCAAATCAGTTTTTTCTGAAATAAAACCTGCAACAATCTCGGCAAAATTCGGATGTGTATTCAATCCAGTCCCAACTGCAGTACCTCCCAATGCCAATTCATACAGGTCCTCGAGTGCGAAGTCAATTCTTCGCAAATCAGCATCCAACATCGAGACATACCCACTAAATTCTTGACCGAGCGTCAGAGGCACCGCATCCATCAGATGTGTCCGTCCGATTTTGACAATCCCCTCAAATTCACTCACTTTTTCATTCAATACCTCACGAAGATGCTGGACCTGGGGCCGTAATTCGTGAGTGATTGCTTCTGCACCTGCAATATGCATCGCGGTAGGAAATGTGTCATTGGATGATTGTGCTTTGTTGACATGATCGTTTGGGTGAACCGGTTCCTTCGAGCCGAGTATTCCGCCTGCCATTTCAATGGCCCGATTGGCAATAACTTCGTTGGTATTCATGTTCGATTGTGTGCCTGAACCTGTTTGCCATATTCGTAAAGGAAAATGCCCATCAAGTACCCCGTCAATCACCTCTTCAGATGCAGCCACAATCAATTCTGCAATTTTATCATCTAGTGTACCCAATTGTTTGTTTGTTTTTGCAGCAGCTTGTTTGAGGATACCAAAACCACGGACGACTCCCCGGGGCATTGTATCTTCACCAATATCGAAATTGATTAATGAGCGCGCTGTCTGACAACCGTAGTACCGATCAGCAGGCACTTCGAGAGAACCCATAGTGTCCTTCTCAATTCGAACTTCGTCATGAGGCGCGGTCGCTGAACGACTTTCTTTCTTTGTTGAAGGAATATCTTTCCGTTGCCCATCAAGAGATTCTTGAATGATTTTTGCAATGGTTGCACTTCGACCCTCATGTCTTCCTTTTCCAACACGCCGATCAAGGCGTACCGCCAACTTCTCAGGGATACTGATACTCATGATACGCCGGTCACCGGCACGATGTTTCGCCATGAAATACGATTCAGGCACTTGTTATTAAATATATTCTCTTAACAATCAAACACGCGCGACGGAAATAATCTGCATGGGTTCAGCTGGTCGATCTCCATACCCCGTCTGAACATTTTCAATTGCAGTCACGACGGCCATACCTTCTGAGACTCTACCGAAGACAGGGTGAGCGGAAGGCGTTTGCGTATTCCACCAATCGAGGAACGAATTGTGAACTGTATTGATGAAAAATTGTGAACCACCACTATTGGGTCCGGCATTTGCCATACTCAATGTCCCCGGCTCATTAGAGAATTTTGCATTTGGCAAGTGCTCGTCAGCAATTTTGTAGCCCGGGTCACCAGTTCCACATCGGGGGCTGTTTGGATCTCTGCTGTTCGGACAACCACCTTGGAGCATGAATCCCTGAATGACGCGATGAAAATGGAGTCCGTTGTAGTATCCCTTGTCAATTAATTCCAAGAAGTTTCCAGCTGTAATTGGCATGGTGTCGGTAAATAGTTCGATGGTGATGTCACCCTTACTTGTCTTCATCAATACTAGAGTCATGGCCTTGCGCCACCGCTCTCGGTTCTTGAGTATGTTCCGTATTCATTCACCGCTGAGTGTGTAAATAATCCATCATTGACCTCTGTACTGACCCACTGAAAGCCCTTTGAAAATCAGATTTAGTTTCAATGGGTATTCGGCTAGATTCATTCAATAAACCGAATTCAATAATCAGCTGTAGCGCTGTATATCATGACCGGTGTTATTGGGCGATCACTTCCATCAGTAGCAACCTCAGAAATTGTGGTGACATGTTCACAACCTTCAGTGATTTCACCAAATACAGTGTGGACTCCATCTAGCCAACCCGGTTCACTATCTTCTGGGACGATAAAGAACTGACTTCCACCTGTGTTTGGACTGCTTGTTTTTGCCATTGATATGACACATGAATTGTGCAGAAGTCCATTGTCTGCTTCATCCGGTATTGTCCAACTGCTTTGATTGCAAGAGCTCTGATTGTTGGCACTTTGCCCGTTGCAGTAACCATACCAATCTGCAGCGTATCCACCAGTACCATCATGATTTTCAAAATCTCCACCTTGAATCATGAAATTGTCAATGATTCGGTGAAAGTGTGTCATGTTGTAATTTCCTGCAATCACATGTTTTCGCATGTTATCTGTATGAATGGGTGCGGCTGTATGATTCAACATGATTTTAATTGTATAAGTTGCTGTTGCATCTTCAAGATTTTCTCCATGAAAAATATTCAGTGTAATATTGCTGTATGTGCCATTGAAGACTCCCGCATCAACGGCATCATCTTCATCAGCACCATCTTTATCTTCTTCCAAACATCCTGGTAGAAGTACAATTAGAATAATTAACATAGATCTGATTTTCATGCTATCAAACTTGGCCAATCCGTGTCAAGTAATGAATGATTCCACAGAAGTTGAAAGACGTCTCCTCTGCTTCAACCACAATGCATATCTGTGATGCTGAGGAATTTGAGACAAGGGGTAGCCTATCGAAGGACGCACTGAAAACCCTTTGAAATTGCGAACTCGTTTCAATGGGTAATCGGATGAACCTTTCCAACTCATTCGAATCAATTAGTTAATGCAAGGAAATATAGTTACTACTAAGTTTTACTCATCATTCGTAAAAACCCTCAAAATGCAATATTAATAAACCCAAAATTAGTGGAATAACCATGCAGCCACAAGAAATGCAGCCCATGCAGGCACAAGAAATGCAGCCCATGCAGGCACAAGAAATGCAGCAAATGAGTTCTGAAAAAGACTGGACGGTCACATTGATTTTGGCAATATTAGTTGGCAGCCTTGGTATTGACCGATTTTACTCCGGTTCAATTCTTCTAGGTGTGCTCAAACTTTTCACTCTAGGAGGATTAGGCCTTTGGTGGCTCATCGATCTTATCATGCTCGTCACTGGTAGTTACAAAGACGGAAACGGTAATCCAATCACATCTAAGTGATTCGGAACAGGACCCCCTCTGGAACACCCGTGGTCGCATGGGTAGCCTATCGAAGGACGCACTGAAAGCCCTTTGAAATTGTAAATCCGTTTCAATGGGTATTCGGATAGACCC
>CAWVWT010000026.1:0-29088 GCA_963934015.1 uncultured Candidatus Poseidoniales archaeon | reverse complement strand
GTCCAAATTCGTCAAATGGGTACACGGAATGAGTGGCGCAGACAAGGACTTGCAAGTGGTCTTGTCATTGCTCTAGAAGCAGCGGCTATCAGCCACTGGGGTGCCAAAAGCGGCTGGTTGCAATCCCGTATCGAGGCCATTCCAATGTATTCAGGTGAAGATTGGATCCTCTTTGATGAGGAATACGACGTCAAAGGTATTGGCCCACATCGTTCAATGTGGAAGATACTAGATGGAGAGGATTCTGATTGAGCGAAGATGAGCGTGTTGCCATCTGGTTGGATACACTACTCAAAGTTGAACCCGATCTACGGCCCAGTCGTGGTGTGGTAAAGGAAACTCGAAAAGGACCTCAAAACCCACGCATCATGATTCTGGAAGGGGGGGAATTGGCAGGATATGCTGAACTTCGTAGAGTTGGTGGTGCAATTGAATTGGCAACCGTGGTGGTTGAACCAAAACTTCGAGGTAAAGGGCTGGCACATCAAATCGTACACCAAGCTTGGGAACGTTGGCGACAGGATCCGGTTATCCATGGGGCGCCAATGGGTGGCCTGGTTGATTTGGTGAATGCAACTCAAGATGAAATGGGTCCGCAAGTAGTTCGTGGACCACTGATTTCATTCACACGCGATGCTGCGATGGCGGCCGCTCTTGTTGGGGGGGGTTTCACAATGATTCCACGCAAGCGACGTGCATCCAGATTGTGGTTGTGGCGCTCAGATTTTGCCGTATTGTCTCTCAAAACGCAATTTGCATTGGCAATGGATCGCTTGTATCGGGGTATAATTTTCTTGTTCACATCTCCAAAGCGAATTCCACATTTCATTCGTCACTCTCGCAATTATCGCCTCTTTGTGAGGATCCCCGAAACGGCTGAACGGCCCCCCCCTCGAATGCACATGCGAAGTGAAAGAGAAGGTGGAGTTGCGCCAGAAATCATGGATCAAATGGATGCGGTTGCATTTACCATGAAAGATATTGAAACTTCGCCAAAACAAATTACAGCGTGGGACGAAGGAGAATAATGGAGCACAGGAGGGGATTCGAACCCCTGTAAAGTGGATTTGCAGTCCACCGCGTAACCGGGCTTTGCTACCTGTGCAGCGTTCCGCCGAAAAGCAAGCGCTATTCAAGTGTCACGCATGAAGGAACCCATCACATTCAAGGCCAATTGCTGCGTGGAAGGGTTGCCCCAAAGGGGCAATGGGTGGGACCATGCCAAACATTCCAGAACATCTGGTCAATCTCCGTGGTGGCTTCAAAGCCTTCCTCGCACCACCACCTGAAGGTGTGGTTAGACTCACAGTTGGGGAGCCTGCATTCGATACACCAAGTTCGATTTCTGATGCTGCAATCAAAGCGATCCAAGAAGGAGATACGCACTATACCCGCGGTGAAGGTCGTGAGAGCCTGTGTACAGCTTGGGCCTCACATCTACGTAATCGCTGGAATATTCCTGTCGAAGATGCTGGGGTTGTCATAACCCCTGGTGCCAAACAGGGACTTCTCTATGCAATGATGGTAGCCGCACAGCCCGGAGATGAAGTCATCCTAATGGCCCCTTCTTGGCCGACACATGTCGAACAAGTTGAGTTGGTGGGAGCGACGCCCGTGCTTGTCCGATGTGAACAACCATCATTTCATCCGAACCTCGATGATGTTGCTGCAGCGATTACACCTCGAACAAGTGTGATTCTCATCAACAGTCCAAACAATCCTACGGGTGCAGTCTACACACCTGATGAGATGCAGGGGCTTGTGGATTTGGCCATCAAATACGATTTGTGGATTATCTCCGATGAAATCTATACTGAATTGATTTGGAATGATACCGAACATATTTCCCCAGCAGCAATTGATGGTGGTTTTGAACGTACCATGACGATAACTGGTCCAAGCAAGACACATGCGATGACCGGTTGGAGGGTGGGTGTCTTTGCTGCACCTACATCTGTTGCAAAGGTTGTGGGTCGATTGCAGGGTAATACTTGCTCGCACATTCCATCATTCCTCATGCCAGCAGCCGAAGAGGCGGCGAAGAATTGGGCTGCAGTCGCCGAATTCAGAGACGATTATATCCGTCGTTGTTCACTTATGATGGATTTACTAAATGGAATCCCATCACTCAATGCCAGCCAGCCCCAAGGTGCATTCTATGTCATGGTCGATGTAACTGCAACCGGTATGGATTCAACCACATTTGCAGCACGAGCGCTGGATGAAGCCAAGGTGCAAGTAATCCCATTGGAATCATTGCCGGGTGGTGAAGGGTTCATACGACTTTCCTATGCTGCTGAAGATGAAGTCATCCAAGAAGGACTCAAGCGACTAGGGGACTGGTTGAACTCTCAGTAGAGTTGTGTGTATTCTTGACACTGTTCTGCAATTCGAAGCAATTGATTGTACTTCGCTGTACGATCACTTCGGGCCGGAGCACCAGTCTTGATTTGGCCTGCGCGTGTGCCGACTGCGATGTCTGCGATAGTATCGTCACTGGTCTCACCTGAACGATGAGAAATCACGGTTCCCAAACCGTGTTCTTTGGCCATTTCGATGCACTCAAGGGTCTCGGTCACCGTTCCAATCTGATTGGGTTTGATGAGAATGGCATTTGCAGCACTCATTTCGATACCTTGGGCGAGACGATCCATATTGGTGACAAATAGATCATCGCCAACAACTTGGACTCTGTGTCCATCATTTTTGGTGAACCGTGCCCAACTTGCCCAGTCGTCTTCGCCAAAGGCATCTTCCATCGATACGATTGGGTATTCGTCAAGCCAACCTGAATACATCTCGCCGAGTGCTTCGCCATCAATGATACGGCCATCGATATGGTAACCATCTGCATGATGAAATTCTTGAGCGGCTACATCCAGTGCAATTGACATCTGATCTCCTGGGGAATATCCTGCGCGTTCGATTGCTTGGACCAGTAATGCAAGGCCTTCTTCGTTCTTGGGAAGATTCGGTGCAAATCCACCCTCATCCCCAACCCCACCAAGCAGACCTTTCTCCTTGAGAACGGATTTCAGAGAATGGTAGGTTTCAACACCGGCGCGCAAGGCTTCTGGGAAATGATCGAATCCATGAGGAATAACCATGAATTCTTGAACATCAACATTGGATGCTGCATGAGCCCCACCGTTGAGAATATTCATCATCGGCACAGGCAAACTTCCACCAGATAGTCCACCAAGATAGCGCCACAAGGGCAACTGATGAACATTAGATGCGGCGTGCAGACAAGCCAAACTTGTGCCTAACGTTGCATTTGCACCAAGATTTGCTTTGTTACCTGTATCGTCCATCTCAATCATTGTCTCATCGATTACTCTCTGGTCATCAACCGGAAGGCCAACCAACCCATCTTGGATTCTTTCAACGACATTGGTGATTGCAGTTTCAACTCCTTTACCCATCCAAAGACGCATGTCGCCATCACGAAGTTCAACAGCCTCGTGGCTACCAGTGCTGGCGCCGCTAGGCACAGCGGCACGGCCACGGAGTGCGCCATCAACGTAACAATCAACCTCAACGGTTGGATTACCTCGGCTGTCGAGAATCATTCGAGCTTCAAGGCCAGTGATGTAGGATGACATCGGGTCCCTCTAAGTGGTCCGAAGTGTCGGCACACTGTCAATGTGACGCTATCATTCATTGAGCCATTTCAACCATCGAGATACGCTGGACTGGACCTCAGGGACCTCTCGTTCGGAGCGGCATTTTATTTCCCAGCCTAATTGCTCATCACTTGGAGATATACTGAATAATTCAGCTCGCATGACTAAACCATCGTCATGCTTGCCATTATGTCGAAAATCATCAATAAAACAGTGAATTAAGTGTCTTGGATAATGCGCAATATGGCCTTTTTCAGGGACACAAAGAACGACGCTTTTACGAAGGAATAGTAGTGAAGACCCTGACTCAGTATTTACTTCGTGACCTTGGATTTTACAACCATCGATTGCGGCTGTGACTTCAACATTATACCACTCATGAAATTTATGCTCTAGAGATAGTTCAGAGACCGAGTCGAGGAATGCTTGCAGGTGCTCGTTCGAGTAGGTCGACTCGGTCGTCACAAGCCCATCGAAACACCAACCACCTAAGAAGTCCTCTATTTGAGAGGTTTCTATTTTCTTTCCATTTTATGGAGTTTTCTCTTCCGTTTTACGGTAAAATAGAAGATTTTATAGCCGTATTTAGGCCATCGTAGGGTTCATAACAGAGAATTAGGACGGGCGATTGATGGCGAGCGTGGATGAGACTGATCGAGCAATTTTATCGGCACTAAGAGAAAATAGTAGACAGCCATATGTTGATCTTGCAAAGATTGTTGGTGTTTCTGAAAGGACAATTAGAACGCGTATACGTAGACTCGAAGAAGATGGGATTATTCGAGGTTATACCATTCGCGAAACTGGTATTGGATTAACTGCATTGGTACGTATGAAAGTTGGCCCAGGTGTTGAAATCGGGTCGCTTGCTGGAGAATTCGCAAATTGGGCTGGTGTTGAATCCGTTTACGAGATTAGTGGTGAAGCTGATTTAGTCGCTGTTGTCCACGTTGATGACACTGTGAGTTTGCGTGAATTACTGGATCGTATGTGGTTGGCTGCACCTGCTGAAATTGCCAGTACGACTACTGAACTCGTCCTCGAGCAATACTAATTATTTCTCCAAAAGAATGCGATAATAGCGAAGTTCTCCCTTCGTGAATGATTCATACACAGGGGTTCCACGAACGCCAGCAAATGTCTCGAAACTACGACGAATGATTCGTCCTGTTCCTTTTTCTATTCTTGATTGTTTGTCATCACTAATTTCATCGAGTGCAGCAATTACTTCAGCGGTAATATCTGCACTTTTTAGAATTTTAAAATCGGTTGAGGCGAATGTTTCGTTGAGGGTTTGTATTCCTGAATTGTCACGAAAATCAGTCCATGCAAAGTGGCCACCGGGGCGCAATACCCTGTGGACCTCTTTGATGAACGCTGGCATATCACTGTAGCAATGACTGGATTCAACATTGTATACGACATCGAGTGAATTGTCTTCAAATGGTAATTTCATAGCGTTCCCTTCGATGAATGTTAGGTTCTTTTGGCGTCCGTACATTTTCGTGCACAATTTGACTGCTGCTGCAGAATAGTCCAATCCAATGAGTGATTCTGGAGAATATGTGCGTGCGATCCAATCGGCCCCACCACCCCGGCCAGAACCAACTTCGAGTACCTGTTTTCCATTCACTTCAATATCCCGGATGTTCATGTGATAGAGTTGAATAAAAAGTCGATCGGATTCATCCTCGTTTGATAGAATAGGTTTGTCATCATCGATAAATCCATAATTCATGAAACCAAAATCTCCCCATGCTTTGGCTTTGGCCAAACGTTGGTACCACCAACGCCACATTCGGTCGCCTACCTTACCTGGAAAAATCATCAGCAGTGTTGCAAAAATTCGTGCGAGAAAGCCCAGACGCAAACTCACACCTTCCACTTCACTGAGCAACCGATGCTGTCAGTGCGAGCAACATCTGGTGATTCGTCAGCGAGCAGAGCATCGATGGCATCGGACAATTCACTGGTTGTTGCCAGATTTGGATCCCGAGGGGAGTCGTCGAGGCGTCCTCGATAGGTGATGATTCCATTCCCGTCTAAAAGATAGAATTCAGGGGTTCGTTCTGCGCCCCAAGCGTGTGCGATTTCTTGGGATGGATCGTGCAGATAGGGGTAACTCATCACGGCACCTCGCTTGAGCATGTGCTCCCAATTGTCAGAGGGATAGTTGTCAGGGTCATTAGAATTAATTCCAACAAAACCAACACCGGCCTCTCGTGCGCGTAAAGCGATTGATTCGATTCGAGATTCATTGCCGATGACATATGGACAATGGTTGCAAGTGAACATAACAACACAACCAATGTCGGTGGTGACGGTAGAGAGGCTGCAACTCTCAGGGCCATCCAAATTGGCATTTGGTAACTCAAACGATGTTGCGGTATCCCCTGGTTCCAAGCCCCGACTCATGGTTCACTGACCGGGGTACGCTGTTTGAACTTCGTGTTCATAGATTGCCGAATCCAAATTCGAAATCTTCTTGGTTTAATTCAGAATCTTCTTGCTTTACACTTTTCTCATATTGGAATTTAGCTTCATCAGGTTCGGTGATCGACGGCGAGCAATAGAATATTCGAAAATTATTCACCTTGTGCTTCGTGAAATGGTTTGCCAATTCTTCATTCATACGGGTGCGCTCCTCGGAAGTAATGTCTCCAGGTATAAGTCCTAGACGCTTGAAGTCCTGATTGACTACTCCGCCGTTGTCCTTGATGTACACATCAATTGCGTCTACCCAATCCATCGCATTCCCCCTCGGTTTCTCGATGGTTTGTTGGTCCTGAATATCTTGTATTGGCATTTCAAGCTCTTCGGTGGCAATCATTTCAAGCCCTTCGGTGGCCATCGTTTCAAGCTCTACAACCGTAGTGCCACCAGTGGTCAAAACTTCTGCTTTCTTTTGGGTTGATTGGCCGTCGATTGCATCTTGGATTCGGCGTCGACCGATTCTATTCTCTGGTTCGACATTGAGTACGTTTCGCCATGCAGATTCTGCTGCGTCCCAGTCCTCACTCTCATGATGAATTGCCGCTATTCGCAATAGTGCATTCATATGATGTCGGTCTTGCTTTGCAGCAGTTTCGAAATCAGATAGCGCTCCCTCAAATTGACCAAAGGCCAGGTAAAGAAGACCTCGCTGATACCATCCTTCTGCTGATTCTCCATCCAATCGAATCGCTTCATTCAGTGGCTGTTCTGCTTCCGTGAGTCTCTCTTGGGCGACCAAGGAGGCGCCGAGTTGGATGAGTGCATGTGGGTTCTCCCCACGACGGGAAAGGACGTCTCTGAAATTTGATTCCGCTTCGACCCACTCTCCAAGTGAAAGCATTATTTCACCGCGTCGGAGGCGAGCGAGGTCGAGTTCAGGGTGTGCCTCAAGAAGGAATTGCACATCGTCGAGTGCTGCGTGATGGTCTTGCTCAATCATTAGTGCAGTGCAACGATTAAGACGGGCGCGAACGTGGTTTGGATCTTCTGCCAATACACTATCAAAGAGGCGCTTTGCCTCAATCATATCACCACGCCTTGCTGATACGACACCTTTGACATAATTGATGACTGGGGAGTCGCGCTCCAATACGTGTGCTTCTGAAATCAAACGGGAGGCTGCTTCAACGTCATTTCCATCAAGTGCGAGCAGTGCTTCTTCAGCTGCAATCAAGGGTTCATCGGGCATTAATCTTCGAGCGCGCGCCAGAGAAATTTGTGCCTCTGAATAATCTTGTAACATTCTCTGAATGCGTGCCTTACCCAACCATCCAACGCCGCTCTCCCGGTCAGCCTCGAGAGCTGCTTCGAATGCCAAGTCCGCTTCGGAAAGTAATTCGCGATCACGCTCACCAGTTCCATCTCGATAACGATCGGCTTCAGCTAGAATCAAGCGGCCTTTCTGTATATGCAAAGCTGGACCATTCCATGCCCCCACAGGAGCCTCTGCTAGAATCTCAAACGCGGCTTCCGGATTGCCTGCTTGGTGTTGAAGTAGAACTAGTTGAGCGCGAATCTCTGCATTGGCTGGTTCTTTGGATAGTGCTTCTGACAAGGATGCGTGTGCATCTTCGGTTCGGCCCAAGCTTTCGAGTAATTCGGCTTTGAGTATATCTTGAGGCTCTCCTAAGGCGACTGCGTGGATGGCAGCTTTCAATGCCTCTTCTATGCGCCCAGGTTCATCCTTCAATAGCAAGGCACGTACTGCCCACGCAGTACCTGATTGGCGATCTAGTGCGATGGCTTCGTCAACTGCTGTAATTCCAAGCCCACGTTCGTTTCGTCCAAGATGAAGCTCGGCCTTGCGGAGCCAATCCTCACCATTGGGGTCGCTAGCAAGCGCTGCCTCAATTGATTCGAGGGCTACATCTGTATCACCTGCTCTAGCGGCCAAACTTGCCATCATCGATTTGTCCTCGGCAGTTTCGATACCCATTGCCTCAAGCCGACGAAGGTCCTTTTCGGCACCATCATCGCCAAGTTTAGTCAATAATCGTGCGTGCTCACGCAGAAGAAATGCGTCGTCAGGATTAATCTCAAGAAGACCATCGAGGTGGTTTCTCAGATTTTCATCGTCACCTGATTCTCGGGTGAGGCGACAGAGGCTGCGGAGGGTTGCTGGTTGCCCAGGGGCTATCGATACCGCAGCCGTGTAACAAGCGAGTGCCCATTCACGATCTCCTGCAAGGAAGGAAATTTCCCCTAATCGACGAATCTCCAATTCGGATAATTTGAGCTCACTTACAGTCAATTCAAGCTGGTCGAGTGTTTGTAAAACCCGTGTGACAAGAGTGAGTAATCCTGCGTCTGCTGGTTTTGAATTCTCAATATCTCCATCTCCATCACGAGTGGCGAGCAATCCCTTAACGGCAGAAAGCGTACTGGATGCGGCGGCAAGAGCTTCTTCCGATTCACCAGCACCAGATAGGGTGGATTGTAAATGATCGATCGTGCGATGTGCATCGACAATTCCTGCTAAGCCCGGGTGGGCTCTCTGCAGTGCCAATGCATTATCTGCAAGTTCTTCCGTCCGAGAATTCAAACTGGCCAATGTTTGACTGGTTTCTGCATGTGCAGTTTCCAAATCTTCGCGCAGTTTTCTCAAACTAATTTCTGCTTGTACGAGCCACCAAATTACTGCACTGGTGGCCGCTGCAAAGAATAGCGTTAATCCAATTGTGACTGGGTCCATTGGACGGAGTGAACTTCCGCGCCTTTTGAGTAGTTCGCACCCCTTAAGGGGTGGTAGGCTGTTTTTGTGAGGGCATTCCAATCGCCGTTTAGGCTGAGGTTGAATAGCCGCAAGCCACCTCGACACCTTGGGGCGACCTTGGTGGCAGGTGGTGGGAACCGATTCAAATCACGCATTGCTGCGTTACGCCAGCGTGGATTCGATGTTGAATTACCCACAGGTGAGTTGGCAAGTGCAGAGATGTTGCGCTTAGAACAACAAGCAGATCGGGCTGCAGAAATTCGCGCCAAGGTACTTGATTTACCTGAACATCGTAATGATGATCGTCAAAGGTTACTGGCTCAACTAGCAAATCCAATGGAGGCGGCGGCTGTTGAAATCGAACTCAGTGGTTTACTCAGGCGGCATCGTCCGTGGGTGATTATTGCTGAGCGTTCACGTTTGAAATGGTCTGATGAGGGGCGAACTGTTGAGTTGTCCCGCATCCTTGAAAGATTGGATGCGATCGATGATGCAATTGTTTTGAGTTCACCCCGTATCCTGTCGATGATTGAAGACGTTGGTTCGTCCCGAGAAATTGATCCCATTCTAACTGAAATTGAGCAGCGGCAGGAGCGACGCTTTGTAGCATTACAAGGGATGATTGAGATGCTCAAAGAAAGGGGGTGGGATATCAGCGGAGTTCAATCTGGACCTATGCATGAACAATTTACCGAAGCAGAAAGAATTCATGCGCTCGATGGTCAATTGACACGATGTCAACGGCGAATAGAGAACGAAATCCGTCCGTTTGGGCACAATATCGCTGAACGGCTTTGGGGCGCAGTGACAATCGCACAAAAAGAGGCCAGTGCAGAAGCAATCACACAGGTGAAAGTAGAAATTGACGAGGTCGCAAATGAGTTGTCGCGAAGGCATGCTCACGTTGAAGCACGAATTTCGGGGTGGCAATCCGAAGGGTTTGATGTGGCCGTAAAGTTACCACTTCTGGCCAATGAAATGATTACTTGGGAAGAAAAATTACCTGGCATTGCAGAACAAATCGAGGCTACACATAGTATCTGGACACAGATGGAAACACACCTCGCACAATGGCCTGAATACCGTCGGTTGGCGGAACGTACACGGGGGCACCTGAATACGATTCAAGCATTAGACGTGCTGCTACAAGGGTTGACTGCCAAAACCGAAGGGGCACGGGCGACATGTGTTGCGCGAATGGAAACCTGGTCAACGCATGGAATTGACACCTCAACTTGGGATTCATTAATCGACAGTGAACCGCGTGCGATTCTTGAAGAAATTGATGCACATCAACCATTCATCGATGTTGTCATTCCTCTCATCGAAAGTTTACAATCCATGGACACCTCAATCAATGGCAGCCCCGAAGTTGAAAAATTATTACGGCAATTACGGGGTGCATCGGCTGGAATAGGCGTCGTAGAGAGCGCTAGAGATTGGATTAAATTAGCATCCACTCGTAGAGTTCGGCATCGTAATTTTTTGGATTTGGCCCGTGCTGATCTTGCCACCTTATGGCCAGAAAATCTGGACTCTCAATCTCTTAATTTAGAAAATTATGAAGCGGCAGTTTCGAGTCTAGAAAGTGGAGAAGATTTACCCCCTTCTCTCAATATCCCAACCTTTTCCGGTGAAATCGATGAACGACTAGGTCATGTAATGCAAGGTCTTGAATTGGAACTTGATGATTGGCGGCACCTTGGATGGTCCGTCGAGGGTTTACACGAATTACTTGCACAAGACCCCATTCGATTAGGATTGGATTTACCTGAAATTCGAGCAGCGATGAGGGGCCATAATGCACGGTTGGCGCGGTTGGAACCATTGCCTTGGGCGTTGGATGTTGCCTTGGCCGAACGTGTTCTTTCGGATTTAATGCGGCCTGATAGATTGGTTTCTATCGATAGTGAATATCAAGATTTGATGCTTGCATTGGCTGATGCGGAGGGAATAGGGGATCCTGATTTTGAATTTAGGCCATTCAGGCCACAGATGCCAATGGCTAGAATTGAAGCACGCCGGTCGATTTTAGTTCCTGTCGCCGATATTAAAGAAATTGAAATAGAACGACTCACGGAAGAAATTGATGTTGTGGTGGATGATATTCTTGAAGAAAACGAAACCCTACAAAATGAATTGTCCACTGATACTGTCGTCGAAGAAGTGCGTATTTCAGAGGTGAAGCGCCAAGGTGTTCGGAAATTGTTCGGACTCTCCGACGAAGATCCTGGTCTCGAAATGTTGCTTTCTCCACCATTGGATGTGCGTGTACAACGCCTTGCTCGGATTGCGATATTACTTGAAGATGGAAATTCAGGGCCACATCGGGCATTACAAACTCGACTCCCCATGATTGCTAAGAAACTCGAAAGTTGGACGGTTGAGCGATTAGCTCGGAGGCATGCGACGAGTGGAAATGGATTGCTAAATGATGCTAGGGCTCTTGGTGAACGCTTAGCCGATATTCCAGGACCGGGGGTTGCGATGCCTTTGGTAAAAGATATGTTTAAACTTCCTGATATGACTGATTTAGATGGGCTCACAACTGCAATAAAACGTCTCGAAAAGTCAGTCATACTGCCGGATGCATCAATCCGAGTGCTCAAACCGGTTGAATCCTAATCTTCCCCAAGTTCTGTGAGGATATTCTCTTTTTCACCTTCGGTGAGAGATTCATCCCTTGGTGCTGCTTGCATTGGGACCTCTGGTGCGGGGGATATCTCTTCGGTTGGCATCCCCATATCAGGTGACATGAGTGGTGGTGGTAGCGGTGCTGCAACCCCTCCAGGTGGGGGCATAGGGGCAGGCGGGGGTGCCGTTGCAACTGGTGGTGGGGGCATGGGCGCTGGTGCAAGTGGAGGATTCATCACAGGAGGGACTCCTGCAGGCTGTGATACTGCAGGGGGGGGTGTTGGTGGTGCTGGAATTTCTGTAACCGCTGGTGGAGGTGCCGGGGACATTGTGGGCGGGGCTTGTGGCGGGGCAACGGCTTGGGCACGTGCTTGTTCAAGCGCGTGGGCCTGCATTTGGGCTTGCATTTCTGCTTCGGCTTGAGCTATGGCTGCAGCCTGAACCATTGCAGCTTCCGCCGCCGCAGCGGCTTCTTCGGCTGCCTTTCGAAGTTCGGCCATTTCTGTCTCGATTGCGTCTGCAACCACGTTGAGAGCAGTTGGATCAATCGATTCGCCACGCAAGACATCTCGCATAACTGAATCAATCAAGTCCATACTCGTATTTGTCAACACCCGGTTCGAGCCTGCGCGATAAATGAGAGTACGGTGTTTGCCAGTATTGGTTTCAAAGGTAATCAGTTCGGGATCTGCATATTGAATCAGCGAGAAAATTGTGCCAGCAGCAAAGAAGAGAATGAACCAGTCGGTATAGAATATCAGCGATACATTTTCGTAAGCCATGATAGTCAGCACTAATCCAGTGATTGCCATTAGATTCCATAGATATCGAGTGCTATCTAACCAGTCGAACCTTGCATGGCTGAAGCCCGAAAGTGTATCCATTTTTGTCATGAATAAATCTTCACTATGAGTTCCATCATCACCTCTAGAGGCCCTGGTGAGGCGGAAGAGTTGGCCGTCTTCAACAATCGAAAGCGTTTGGTTACCCATTGCAGTTTCACGGAGTACGAATTCTCTCGCCACTGACTCCGCAGTAAGTGTGCGAGCACCCAACCCAGGGGCACGGCTACTGTTTGTAGGAGGTGACATGCCATCTACTAGACTGGGGTTGGAAGTTCCTGTATACATTGAATATCCACCTGCACCTGTGGCTAGAACGGTGCTGAGAATTGTCATCCATGCACTGGACCCTAAACTTGGGTCGGATCCTTCGGGGGGATCTGGCATCATTAGATACCAAGCAACAACGCCGATTAGAATGAGGCTGGCTCCTCCGAATGAGTAGTATTTGGATAAAGGTAACGTTGTGCCACGGGTTCCTAGGAATGTCGCAACGAGTGAAGTGATTAACGCTAGAATTCCAATTGCAATGAAGAGTGCGCCGGTGAATCCAGCGCTTGCCATGTCGCCAGATGAGCCACACAATTCTTCCGTTAGGGACGAGTTGAATTCTAAATCTGATGCGAGAGTTGTGCAGTTGTCATAAGCATCGGACAAATCATCTTCCACTGTTGTGCATTCACCGGCGATGCAAGATTTTACAGATGAATCGTCGAGGCCAACCTCTGCTTCAACGGTCACTGTTGTTCCCAATATGGTCGAGGATTGTTCTTCAACACTCCACGTATCACCCAGGATACCGAGTGATGCCAGAACCAAAGCGGCCAAAATCAGGCCGGTGTGAATCATCGTTGTGCGATCTGGCCCCGACCCTGTCAAGGGGGTAACTGGTACCGCTACAGGTGCTGGTTGCATGACTGGCGCTGGTGCAATCTGGGGTTGCATATCACACCGGAGTGTGGATGGGGTTATCGTTCTCACCCTTGGGTGAGGGTCACTCAAGGTCGCTCATTGCGTATGTTTCAACGCTGTCTGAGCCACCTACACCAGAGGCACTGCCAAGCACGCTTGGGATTGCACCGACTTCGGCGATTTCAATCATGCGGGCACTAATCTTGGAATTGACGATTAGACATTGTGCGCCTTCGACATCTTCTGCAAACCCTGCGAGTTTACTTGCACCAATAGGTTCGGATGGAGAACCATCCTCAAGAATCAAAATGGCTGTATTCTTCTTCAAGTCACCCATGTGCGCTGACCACTCTCGTATGTTGTCAGGGACGTCCACTGATCCATTGCTAGCACCAGACTTCTTTGGTACTGTTGCATTATCATCTGCTTCGAGTTGTTTCTTGATACGTGCCATTGCTTTTGTTGCCGCTTCCTTTTGATTCAAACACTTGGTGACTACTTTGCCCTCAAGATGTTCAACTTCGCGAGATTCGGGTGCCATAGCGACGTGGGTGAGGGATTTGCCCAATGCTCCAGATAATTCCATCAAGAGTAACTTTCCACCACGATCTCCGTCGCAGAATGCTGTAACGTTGCTCTTACCCTTTGCGAGTTCCACAAGTTCATCCTTGACGTTTGCACCCATTGTTGCAATCGCGTTTTTGATACCGAATTTCAACAAATTGCGAACGTCATTTCGGCCCTCGACGATGATGAGAGCTTCACTCCCAGCCGCATTGGGGCCACAAGTCATACCAGAGATGTTGGTTTCTGTTCCAAGTGTGAGGACGCTTCGAACCTCGTCCAAGATACTCTTACTATCGTTCGAGCCGTCATTCACGATGCCGAGAAGCAAGTCTTTGGCACGATCGATGACTGTGTCGCGCTTGACGCTGTGGATATTCTCGATTCTGGCTACTTTGATTGTTGCTTTACATGGTCCAATTCGCTCAATTGTTTCAAGCGCGGCCCCTACAACAGCTGTCGATACTTGGTCGAGGCTGCTGGGTAAGAGAATCATTCCGGATACTTTGCCTTTGTTTGAATTAAGTTCTACATCTACATGGCCGATTCGTCCAGTTCGTTGCAACTTGCGCAACTGTAGTTCTTCACCGAGCAATCCTTCGGTTTGACCGAAGATTGCGCCAACGACGTCCTTTCTTTGGATGGTTCCATCCGCCTTGATTGTGGCATGAATCATATATTTTGCTTTTTGATCACTCATTGTGTTCACTTCCTTTTGCTTTCGCAGGTTTATCTGAGCGCTCAACCGTCCCTTTCGGTGGGGTTTTCATTGCGCGTGTTCACGGGAAAGGGCACGAAGCCCTGGGAGCGTGACAGGGGTTACCTGCGAATTGGCCGACCTGCCCCTCCTTCATGAAGGCATTGGGTGGAAAAATATTCTCAAAATGGGTTGCAGGATTGGGCGAACCGCTATGAGGAGGGAGGGTTCCTCCCCATTCGTGCCCACCGCCACTCTCACTGACATCAGCACCTTCCAAGGTGTTGTTTCCATCGTACTGAAAGATGGTCAAATCACCCGCGAGGAGAAGCGGTTGGTGATAAAACTCGCCAGCCTCCTCAGTTTGGATGTTGATGTCCCGAAGCGCGTCTATGATGCGATTGTCGCTGGTGAGAAGGTGGAAGGGGGTACCAAAATTGGTAAAACGAAATGTCTCGAAGTTTATGCTGGGATGTTTCAGACCGCTTACCTTAACGCAAGTATCAGTGAAGATGAGTACCTGGTAGTCGCCTACCTTCGATACCTGTTCGATATTACTGATGAAGAAAATGATTTAGTGATGAATGATATTCATGCTGAACTGGAAGATCATGTAGAGAAAAACGTCAAGCAAGTCGTCGAAAAGGGGTTTGAACAAGCGAAAGATATTGTCGATGGTTTGTTTAACAGAATTCGCTCGATTTTACCCGAAGGGGGGCCGAAGGGTGACGAAAGGTGACCCTTTGGATGATTGGTTATCATCGCAACCAGCAAAGGTCCATCTTCGTTCCAAGCGCCTGATGGGTGTTGTCCGGGAAGCGTACCCCATCGGTGTCCCTGCATTTATTGTAAAGTCACAAACCGATCGACTGGGTTCGTCTGGAGGTTATGCCTTTCATCTAGGAACTCCAGATGATGTACTACGGCGAATTTGCTCATGGCTATTGACTCATGGTGATGTTGACATTTTATCCCAAGTAATTGCTAATCTTTGGAAAAGACATGGGCGAGAAGATGTGGCGCTGGCGGCTCTCTTACTCGCTAATTTACAAGATGGAATTGATGTTTGGTCTCGTTTAGAGACTGTGATTGAAAGTAGTTCAACTGCAGAATCTCTGTTGCTTTCTATCGAGGAATGCTTCCGAGCGAAGCATGCACCACCAGATGAGAACGTGCTACTAGGCTGGTGTTCGATGAGTGCGGCGCATGCACATCTTGCATTGTTGACCCAACATGCGAATTGGGTTCGCTCCGAACGGCCTGATTTGTCACCGACCCTGAAATCTACGCTCCAATCGATCCCATACCCTGATGGCGATTCTCTATTGGGTCGTGTTCGTGACCAAATGCTCAATTCTTAAGCGAAGGCTGAAGGTTTGCCGTCGTTGCGTAACCTGTATGGTCGAGCGTTTCCTTGAAGCTGATGACCCCGTTCTCGAACAGGTTCTCAAATGGACGGTTGAGCGTGATGCTGCCGACATTCGCCAATTGTTGGAATGGTTACCAAATGCAGCCAACCGCCGTGATCAGCGGGCTTTATTGGATCGGGCTCGAGCTTTGATGGATGAATTAGAAAGTGCAATGAAAGAGCTCAATGACCTTGAATAGGTGACATCATGTATCCTGCTCTGATTCTAGCGGGTGGGGCCTCAAAACGCATGGGCCGAGATAAAGCAACGATGATTGTTGAGAGCGCCCCGATGATTGTCAGAGTTGCTCATGCTCTACGAAATGCAGGGTGCAAATCCATTCTCGTTGCTGTGAGGAATGGATTTCAGCGTCATGAAATCATGAGTGTGTTATCACACTTGTCTGATGTTCAATGCATATTGGACAATGATTTGGAGCGGAGTGCGAAATCTGGGTTGCGATCTGCCCTCAGGGAATGTGCAAATATGGGTATAGAACGAATACAATTGGCGCCATGCGATACACCCTGGATTCTACCTCAGGTGTTTGAGAGGCTTCAAGAGGGGAGTAAACCGGTAATGATGCCGAAGGGTGAGCGGCTTCAACCCCTGCTCTCGCTTGTCGAAGTGGATGTGGTTCTCTCTGCCCTTGAAGGGGCTGAGATGCGAGCTTCGCTGAAGAATACCCTACGTAGTGTACCCTGTCAAATTGTTGAGTTTGAAGATGCGTCGTGTTTTCGGAACGTCAATGCCTCTAGTGATTTGGACGGGCGTTAATTTGACCATTTTTCGCGCAAAGATTTTTTCAGCCCAGCGAGCCAAGATATCGACAATATCTTGGATTTTAATGCCGGCTTACTCGTTGGAGCTTTTGTTGGGATTATGCGAGCAGCAGTATTTCCCTTGCTCCCCCTGAATTCCAGTCGGCCTTGGAATATTGATTCTAATTGCTTCTTCACTGAGCCGGTCGCACCTGTTGTTTCCAAAATGTATCGTTTTGGGTTGGTGCAGTCGAAATTGTCCATTATATGTTGGCTCAATGCACTAAGTTTTTTCCAGTCTTGCAATTCGGCTTCTAACCACTGCATCAATTCTTTAGGCGCCCCTTTCGGTGTATTCTGTTGTGCCTTTGACTTTTTAGAATCGTGTTTATTGATCTTAGGCTTAGGCTTAGGCTTAGGCTTGGGCTTGGGCTTGGGCTTAGGCTTGGGTTTGGATGTGGCCTTTGGTTGATTCTCATCCGAATGTTTTGGATCCTTGACCTCTATCAATTGAATCTCGAAATCTGGGGAGGGTAGGAATTCGCCCAGAGCAAATGCATAGCCACAACGATGGCTATTGCGCCATTCAACAAATTCCTTTTTCTCATCGCCCTGAAACCTCTCTTCGTGATCTTTGAATTGATCATTAGTAACCACGACTGCTTTTCTGGGCATACAATACTCAATCATGAATGAGTCATCGTCTTCCTTTGCGGGAACGGCTGTAAGCGATTGTTTGGGAATTTCTTTGAGGAGTTCCTCGACGTTCTCAAGCAATACTTTCGGGTTCCTATCGTTGTGCAGTCGGTGCTTTTTGATGAAAACGGCTACATTGTGGCCCTTCTCTTTCCAATATCGATAGGTGGCGACGACGCCACGTGCATCACCTGGTCTTGATCCGCTGTATTCACATGCAACGTTGGGTCCGTCGATTACTATGATTGGTTTTTGCTTATTCTTGTGTTCATTATTGTTATTCGTTGTACCACCCCGAGGGGGTATACCGGTAACGGACATACGATCTGGGCACAATTGCCAAAATGTAGCCGGATACCGGTAAATTTGTTGCTGGGCCCAAATCTTATCAATGCTTTGATTACTTGAATGGATTCTTTTTTGTGACCAACCAAAGAAATCCAATGTAGAATAGAATCGGTGCAATCACCCAAACAGCCTGAGGTATTAGTGTGTATCCAGGGGACATTGGGGCAGATCCAGGGATTGTGGGAATTATCACTGGGTTCCATGACAATGGTTCGTAAATCCAGACGCGCCCGTTGAACAGATACTCCGCCAATAACTCTTGAAAGAGTCCCCAACACCACATGATTCCAAGTTCTCTTGAATTGAATTTCTGAAACAATTCACCATCTAACCAATGGTGACACAGATAGACACCAAACATGAAAATCGCGCCATCCCATATCGAATGTGATACCTTGCGAGGCCAGCCATCTAGCCCCCATGGCCATTCAACTGCGCCATGGAGAAATTCGGGGCCAAGAAAAAGGAAGGTGAATTCCCAGGTTGAACCAATGAAGGCGCCCAGCCAAAAAGCGTACAGATAGGAAAGTGGGATTTTCCCTGAACGATGGAGATAGTGGAACAAAACTACGAAGAAAATGGCGAGAGCGAAATCTGCAACCATAAGGAAGGTTGCAAATGGCTCCATCGCCCACGTTAGGCAAACCCCCCCCATAGATGTAATGGAGTTTCAGCGATTCAAATCAATTGACTTCAGCAAGTTCACCGACCGACTCAAACAAACTTGGGCCACTGCCAAGGAAACACATGGTCGCGCGTCTACTGCGAGAGTCTTCAGGCTGCGGGTTGTCACTAGCAGCACAATCTCCAGTACAGCCATCTGCGAAGGCAATGTATACCCGACCTTCCTGATCAATATGTAAATCATTGAAATCGAGTAGATTGCGGTTGGAACCCCCTATGTCACGGCAATCGCCACTGTTCAAGCAGATACTGCCTACTTGTACCGGGTCTGCAGAGGCGCGAACAGTGTGGAAGGTTGGGTTTTCATCGAGGGCATTCAAACTGTAAGTAACATACAGATAGTAGCTAACATTTGAATTGGCGTAGTGCGCATTTCCATCCCATGGGTTCCCATCAAGATCTGGTTGTTGCAATTCACTCGCATCCTGACTTCCAAGGTAAGTGATTGCAATTCTTCCAGGATCCCCTGCATCAATTTGGGGAAATGCTGTCGAGATGACTTCAATTGGACTGATTCGGGTGCTGTTCTGCTCCCAGGACTGCCCAGAGTCGGTACTCCTCGACATGTAAATTCCTTCATCAGCCCCCGTCCAGATGTGGTAGGCGTTGGATTCTGTGTCGGTAGCAACCTCTGAATTCTTCCGTGGATAAGGTGTTCCTACATCCTCACCCATGGATCGATCAAACCAAGTCAAACCATTGTCGTCAGAAACGATGACTGTTGGTGTTTCAACTCTGGGTGTCACGTAGACTGTTCCATCTGGTGCTGAAGTAATGGCCCCATGAAGTCCCCCATTGGTGGTCGCCAGTCCGAAGATTTGGCCACCTGCCTCAAACGTAGCTCCGCCGTCAAAACTTGTGAAGCAAAAAATCCCTGCGAGTTTGTTGTAGCAATAGTAAACTGCAGTTTCATAGAAGGCTTGTGAAAATTGACCTCCAATACCATATCCACTGCCCGTCCAAGGTCCTGTTGCCAACTTGATGTGATCATTGATTGGTGTTGTTCCAGAGTCGTGTGGGTTACCCAACCAAGTTTCCCCGTCGTCATCACTCCAACATATCCATGATGTCTCAAGACCTATCATTTGCACATTGAAGATGCGGTCGGTGATGGTGTCAACCCAACCATAGGGGTCACTGGTTGTCGGGGAACATGCAATGGGATCTTGCACCTCTTCCCAAGTTCCACCATAATCACAAGAGCGCATGACCTTCTCCATTGCAATAAAGAAAATACAACCACTGGACGTTACACCGAGGCTTGGTTCTGG
Source organism: uncultured Candidatus Poseidoniales archaeon (assembly GCA_963934015.1). Taxonomy (GTDB): domain Archaea; phylum Thermoplasmatota; class Poseidoniia; order Poseidoniales; family Thalassarchaeaceae; genus MGIIb-P. The sequence continues at coordinate 9,438 of CAWVWT010000026.1, read as the reverse complement.
ACCATCTTCTCCAACATCACTAAAATTGAAAATCAACGGAAGAGGGGCTTCATTGACAGGTAGACCGTCAGACCCTGTGACAAAAAAAGTCCCTGAAGATTGGATTTCTTCCGTTTGAGAGAATGGTGTATCATTGCCAAAGCAGCCGGAAAGAGGGGCTGAGAACATCAGGAACACGAGGAGGAGGGCCTGCGCTCGCATGTTCGTTCGGAAGCCGTCTATGCTTTCAATCTTCAAGCGAGTTCGTCTGCGGTTGGTAACTTGAATTCAAACATTCCATTATTTTGGTAAATCTCTAATTCTTGAAGATTTGATTTGTTCCCCATCGTTATACGGTGGGGGCGTCTCGGCAACGATATGCCTGCAAAGGGTGAGGTTCGGAAACGTATCCTTGCAATAGTCTTGGTTTGTGCCTTCATCACACCTGCTGTGTTTCTATTCTCAAGCGTTTCTGCTGAAGGTGAAACTACGCTCTATGTGGACTTTTCAAATTGCCCAAATACTGGCGATGGGACCAGCGCAAATCCCTATTGCTCAATCAATGACGCTGTCACAGCATCAGCATCAGGTGATACGATTGAGGTGGCAAATGGAACGTATGTTCTAACTTCATCAATCGGAATTGATCACCCACTAACCATCAATGGGGCTCAAGAAGGAAATAGTGCACTACAGCGGGAAGCAGGAGATTCTTCTGAAAGTATAGTCGATTTACGAGGGGGTTATGGTGGATTCAACATTATGAGCAGTGATGTGACTATTTCGGGATTTGATCTCCTTGGTAATGAAAATACAAGATGGGGGTTCTATGTTGCCGGAGGGGCAAACAATCTTTCCACCATCGAAATTTCAGATAACCTGATTCATGGAATGGCAAAGAAGGCGGATGCTCTTCGGGCGACCTCGTGGGGCATTCTGACCGATGCAGTAGAGGGTGGTCAAATACTCCATACCATTGATGGCTTACACATTTATGGAAATCATATCTACAACATTGGTGGATTCAATGATTCGATTGGATTAGGTATTTCACTCCATGAAGTGGTCTCTTCAGAAGTTGATGGGGGGGCTCTTATCGAGAATAATCGATTCTCCAACATCCATGATGGAATGTGGGCTGGTGCAATGGGTCTTGATATCCCAGGGATGGGTGTCTTCACTCATGAACAAACCACAATGTATCCTGGGGATTATCTAGGCGGGATTTCTCTACGGGACAATGAATATGCTAACGTCTCTATTGGTGCAACCCTACAAATCTCAACAGCGGGTGTTTTCGATGAGTCAAGCAGTAATTTTGAATCTGTGGATGTTTTCATGGTCAATGTTGGACATGCGTCCTCTGTTAATGAAGCAAGTCTAGCGCCCTTTGCCAAAAGTACCGGGAAAAATATCTCACTTGGAGTTGGGGAATCTACTGCTTACTTCGCAAGCCCTTCATTCGCCGTACAGCACACCCTGATTGGATCGGAATTGGATGCTCATAACATCATATTGTCTGATGGGGTATTTGATGAAACACTGGTTATTGAACCAACCTCAATACAAGGTAATATGTTGATTTCTTCAATTCAAGACAGTAATCCCACCTTCACCGGTGGTTTACTTCTACATAGCAATTACATGATGAATAACATCACAATCGAAGGGATTACCCTTCAAGGGGAGGGGGCTGCAGATGTGGCCTTGAGTATCGAAGCACCTGGTGGAATCTCCGATTTAACAATTCGAGACATGATCTTGGATGGTAGTAATTCCAATACAAACCAGCGCTCCGGGATTATTGCCTCAGGTCTTGCAGGGATAATCGCCATCGATGGTAATGAGTTCAAGGATCTAGATGGTACCTATGCATTCACCTCTACACCTAGTGGAATGGATCCCGGGGCCGGCCAGATTTCAGTCTTGCAATTCACCGACAATATCATCGTTGATTCTGATGGATTGGTAAATATTGCACCTGCTTCAGGGCTAATTCCCCAAGTTGAAGTATCCGGTAATACATTCATCAATAGTGGTCTGAGCCCTACAGGTGACGATAATTCGATGATCACAATCAAAGATGTCAGTACATTATACGTCGGAGAAAACGTTCTTCAAAATATTCATTCGACTCAAGGAATCTTTGTTGAAGATGTCCGCTATATTACGATGAATGGTAACAATTTTTCAAATGTTGATGTTGCAATTACCATTGCTGAAACTCTACCCAATACACTTCAACAAGTTACTTTCCAAGAAAATTCGTTTACACAAATTGATTCAACAGCAATCGATGTTCCTACAGTTACTGGAGCAATGATTCAAGTCAACCAAAATTGGTTTGGAACCAGCAATGAAAGCGAGATTTACAATCTCATTCAGGGTGATGCTACAATTGGTGAACAATGGAATTCATGGCCTGGTGAAGATTCTGATAATGATGGTTGGTCGGATGAATTCGATCTTTGTCCGGGCTACAACGATGCCGTAGATGCTGACTTAGATGGTGTGCCGGATGGGTGTGATAGCATCATTGACTTGGATGGGGATAATCACGCAGATTGGCTTGACAATTGTCTTTCAATTTCGAATGCTGACCAAGCCAATCACGATAGTGATCTGTACGGGGATGTCTGTGATGACAACGACGATAACGATCATCTCCTTGATGAATTAGATGAATGTCCATTGGGAACCCTTGGTTGGTCTCCTACGAATTTAAATGATTACGATAACGATGGCTGTTACGATATGGGCGAAGATTCAGATGATGATGGCGATGGAGTCGAAGATGGTGACGATTCGTGTCCAACTGGTATGCATTGGGGGTGGACCTCGAATGCAACCAATGACCTTGATGGGGATGGGTGCAAAGATTCACTCGAAGATGTCGACGATGATGCGGATGGAATTGCAGACATAATTGATGAGTGTCCATTGGGTGATTTCGGATGGTTCTCGGATGTGTCTACCGATTCAGATGGGGATGGGTGCCGTGACATTAGCGAAGATGAGGATGACGATGGTGACGGTTATGCAGATTCTGTAGACGAATGTCCTCTTGAAGCTGTAACCAATATATCTGACAATGATGGAGATGGATGCATCGATATTGTCATGGGGCCATCCAAACCATTCATCGAAAGATTCTTCCAAGCAGATCCAATTGCGATGGGGATTGTATTCATACCGTTGCTAATCGTTTTCGTGATTGGTTTGATTGTTTATGTTGGACAGGGGAGATCAAACGCAGAACGAAAACTCCAAGATATGGTTGATAGTGCAGAAAATCTAATCCAATTGAAGAAAGTTTCAGGTCAAGCATCTGACTTGTTTGATGCGAAAATAATCACATCACAACAACATGATAACATTCAGGAAGAAATCCGTTCACAATGTGAAGAGTTTGATGAGACTACGGCTGACAAGTCCGATAAGGCGGAGAAAAAGTTAGCTCGTGTATTTTCTAAGGCGGTCGCTCTAGGCCTTACATCAAAGGAAGCAGTTAACCGAATGGAGCGGCACATTGCGACAGGGAGATTTAGTCCAGAGCATTATCTAGAAATGTGGTCAAAACGTATTGAAGATGCTGATATAGTTGCAGTGGTAAATGAAGAAGTGAAGAAATCTGATTCGGTTCCTCAACCTACTTCCAAGCCTTCCATGGCGTCCCTCAACCGCCTGAAGAAGGCTGAACTGGTCGCCCTCGCAAAGGAGCGAGGGGTATCTCATAGTGGAACAAAAGCTCAGATCATCGATGCTATCCGCGAAGAAGAAGAGTGAATCACTCTGCATTCAATCAAATAGGCCGTCATCATCCTCTAGAGTTGACTCTTTCTTGGAATCTCGGGCCTTCTTGTAGAGTTCCCACTCTTCATCCGAAATCACACCGTCGCCATCCAGATCCATGGTGTCAAACAAAGCGTCACCAATTACATCATCGCCCCAAATGGAGTCATGTTGCTTTCTGCGTCGTAAGACTATTACTGTGATTAACAGAAGGACCAACAGAATGAATCCTGTGAATCCAAATGCCACAACGGATACTTGTTGCGAATTGCCATCTGTTTTGATTTCACAACCACGATTATCGATAACCTTGGCAGTTATCGATGTCTGTGGGCACTCATCATCATCATTGAGGATACCGTCGCCATCATCATCTTCAGCAACTGGGTCATACACATCAGGATCTTCAGCACAACCGTTGGTTGTAATTGGTTGTCCTGCAGGCGTTGTTGGACATGAATCCAAATCATTGGTAACCCCATCACCATCTGAATCCAATTGATACGCTGCACAGCCATTCAAATTGACCGGGTGGTCACCGGTTGTACCTGGGCATGCATCAATAATATCCACGATGGAGTCGAAATCTGAATCAGAAAGTCCTGCTTGACAGCCGAGTGTGTCAACTTCTACACTTGTTGGTGTGTTTAGACATTGATCCACTGAATCAATGATTCCATCATTATCTGAGTCGCGCTGGGTGGAACCACATCCCTCTGAATCTATTGTGGAGGTGTCGTATCCTGGTGTATCTGGGCACTGATCCGCATCATCTGTAATACCATCATTATCGGTATCTTTCTGTGTTAATCCACACCCTCCATAATCCACAACATCTCCTAGAGGAGTATGTGGGCAATTATCGAAGATATCAGCTATACCGTCTTGGTCGAAATCGTCTGTGACAAGATCACCGGGTGCGCAACCAACCGCGTTTGTCTGGTTCCACAATTCCGGTGGTGTTGTGTCACAAACATCGACTTCATCATTGATTTCATCGCCATCACTATCCTTCTCTGCGGCGGAACAACCATCCACATCTACGGTTGCACCCAATGGTGATTCTGGACATACGTCATCGTTGTCGTAAACACCATCACCATCTGAATCAACTTGAGATGCACCACAGCCAAATTCGTCTACGGATTCGCCCACAGGGGTGCCTTGACATGCGTCGACGTTGTCTTTGTAGCCATCACTATCAGAATCTCTCTCCGATGGACCACATCCATCGGGATTGACATAGAAGCGTTCGGCGAATGGTGTAGTCAAGCACAAATCTACATTTTCCAAAATAGTATCTCGATCTGTGTCATCAATACAGCCATCTGGTCCCGGAACATTGGTGTCCTCGCCAGTGTACAAGTCGTACTCTTCAGCGGCGTACTGATTTAGACAGGCATCAGCAGGGTCGAAAAATGGATCATCGTCTCGATTGTCAATACAACCATCCGATATTGGAATTGTCGAGCCGTTTCCAGTATAGTCATCATAGCCTAGAGCGCTTTCAAGCGGACAAAGGTCATTCCAAACTGGAACTTGATCGCCGTCATCATCAGACTCCAATACCTCGACAATTACCCATCCATCTGATGAAGTTGATGTGCCACCAATATCATCGGTCGCCGAGAAGAATATTACTTGAAGGCCGACCGGTAATTGATCTGTTGCAATCGAAGGCGAGTTGGCGAACATATCTGAATAAGTCAAACCGTTTACGTGCTCACTGTACCACGTATAGTCAACAATTGTTCTATCACTGATTACAGTGATACTGAGGTTGACCGGACGACCCTTGTATATCTCAGCAGGAGATACCGAGAGGTCTAGGTAATCACTCTCGATGTTGATAAGTCCAACTTCTGGACGATCCCAAATCGAATAGTTGAACGAAGCTGAATCACAGCCTCGTCCATTGCAAGCAAAGATGTTCAATTCAACTGGTTCTTGATTTTCTGTTGTGGGTGTGCCCGAAATCACTCCATCCGAATTGTTGAATGTTAGACCTGGTGCGAGTACTGCATTGTCACGCCCTCCAAGCAAGCCGTAAACCGCATCGGGCTGAGCATAATTACTGGTATATCCGCGAGCCATCTGGTGGTGGTTGTTCTTACCCCAGCAGAATAGTGCCTTGTTATTCTCAACCATCACACACATTCCGTAGCTTGAGGATCCTCCTGAGGATAGGGTAGTGACGTCGCTAAACCCATCCATTTCCCAAGCTCCAAACTCGTAGTTGCTGGACGATTCTGTTAGGTATCGCTTGCCCATACACTGTACTGTAGAATTACTGAACAGAATGCAGGTTTGGGTTTCATCGGTCTCTACATGTGTTGGCACGGAACCTGTTGAGGCGGATTCGTAAACCAATCCATCAGATGCTGGCACGGAACTCGTCGAGCCGACTTTGATCATCCCATGGTTGTTGTGACCCCAACACCACAATTGCTCGGTTGAGGTGTCGGTGTTGGTGCCGATGGCGCAGACGTTGTGCGGCCCAACTTCAATACTTGAGACTGTTAAGTTCGTACCAAAATCAACCTGCATAGGTGTGTAATGATTTGTGGTATTGGCGAGACCTAATTGGCGGAGGGCGTTGTATCCCCAGCACCAAACGGTTCCAGTATCTGTCAGTGCGCATACATGCGTTTCTCCTACATCAACGGCTGAGAAAGAAAGACCTGCTGGTGTGTCCACCTTTGTGGGCCGATGGAGGTTTGCAGAAGTAGGCGCAATCCCCAATTCACCATACCCGTTCTCACCCCAACAGTATACATCTGAGTCTGCAATGGCACAAGCCGTGTCGGTGTGCCATGCAAAATCTGTGACTGTGGGTTCCGTCCAATTGACTGGTGGTGTTGGCAATGGCCACTTCAGAGCATCAATGAGAACTCGATCAAAGTAACCGTAGGAAGCCCCATTGTGAGTGAATTTGATGGTCAGAGTGTGGTCTCCGGCCTGGACATATTTACTCAGAGATCTCCAATCATCGTGGTAGTAGTTGTAGCTGGTTTCCTGATGGATTTGAGTGCCATCAAGGTAGACATACATGTGATCTCCTCCGTAGTAGTATGATGACTTCATGTAACAGAAACTCAGAACCCCGGTGCCCGTTGTGATATTCATGGTAACGATTGAATCTTCATTGTGCACAATTGTGTGGGCAGCCTGAGAATTCCAAGTTCCTTGATTACTTGATGCTGACCCCAAAACATAGTTGCCATGCAAAGTGTTCAGACTTGTATGTACACTTGTGTTTGTGTAAGACCAATTTCCATCACTTGTTGAGGGGTTGCCATTTGGCTCGACAAGGTGCTCTTCCCATGCGACTGCAGATGTGTTCTCAAATGATTCAAAACCATAGCCAGATGCTGGATTGATGTCACTGCAACCTTGAGTACTGGATGAGCCAATGATGGTGCCTGTGCTAGCATGTGGATTCAATTCTGGATCAAACAAAACCTGGGTTGGGGCCTGAAGACCACTGTAACTTCCATGCCCGAGTACACCGAATCCTCCGTCATTGCCCCAACACCACAGTGTGCCATTGGTGAGAATGCCGCAAAGGCCTGTTGCCTCTGCAGATATTTTAGTGAATGTCAAATTTGCAGCCGCTGCATCGGGATGCAATGTGGGGTTGGTCACTTGATAGCTGGTTGCGGACGATGAATCTAAAACTCTGGCATTATCGTTGTAGCCCCAGCAATACAATTTGCCTTCATCATCCAATGCACATGTTGTCGATGGAGAAATGTCCACTTCACCCGTGTAATTTGGATGTCCTGCTGTCAATGTCCAGAAGGCATCACTTCCACCAATATTTGCTGGCGGGGACATGGTTTCTTCATCACCAGTAGTGAGATAGAAATTATTACTTGAACCGTGTGTGATCGAAGGGAATTCGGGCTCTACAACTTCAAGAGTCAGTGTGGTTGACGCATTGCTGTCATCTGAATATACTGTGATATCGTAGTCTGTCGGACTCCATGGGATAATCGGTGTACCTGAGATTATACCTGTTGGATAGTCAAATGAGAGGCCTGTTGGAAGTGTCTTTGGGCCATCTGTTTGGAAAGCGCCTGCTGCATCGGTTAACCATTGGGTATTGGCATGGCCTTGAACTCGTAGTTCGTCAACCCCTCCTTCAAATCCTTCACCGAAGACACATGCATCGTAACCCCAGTGGTGTGGCTGGCGGTAACTAATTTGAGGGGAATTATCAGGATTGTTCATGGTTACTCTGTTGTAGTTTGATAGGCTGGAATCAGTTCCATTATAGACATATACTTGCTGATCAGATTCGTAATTACCAGACCGCCAATATTTCATCCCAATGAAGCTCCATTCATTAAGTTCGATTTTGGTATCTACGCCTTTGCTCGAATTCCAAATCGGGTTCGCGTCGTGGCCGTAAATCTCTGGCGAAGCATCATAATCTGTCCAAGGATAATGTGTGTCATTTGAGGCGCCATGATAGTAATGGGTCTGTAAGTAGCCATCAGAGGTCATTGTAATTTTGATACCAGAGAACAACCCGGTAGTTGGAGAATCTGCTTTCATACGGCTGAAAATTACACCATCATATGAGGTGGGGTTGATCCACCCTGCGAATGCACCACCGTTTCCATTCCCGTGGGTCATACAATCGTCTGAAGTAAGATTATCGCCGGCGTTGCCGCCCAATTCAACTCCGCCGTAGTTTTTTCCCTGGGTGATGAAATTTATATTCCCATTCATTGTTAACGAAGTTGTAGTGGTCTGAGTGCCAATATTTTCGAATGACAAGTTATTCATTGGCCACCAATTTTGGGCAGGAGTTACTGCGTTGGTTGTGACGTCGGAATTGGAAAAGAAAAAACCATCTGGAGTTGCGCTCAGTGGAATTGTCATTGGTGAAATTGGGGTAATCGAAGTTTGGTTTACTAATGCATTCTGCCCTGTCCATGTACCGAAATATTGGATGTGGGATATGGTGCCTGTTCGCCCCGAAGTATCCTCAGAACCGATGTCCGTTTCAAGTTCAGTTTCCGCAAATGGTCCTAAAGATACTAGTACCATTATTGCAATCATTAGAATCGCTCGTATCTGCATAATTGTTCCACCTTGTTTTCCACTATTGGTCTTACTTAATTGTGTAATGCTTTCCATATTATCACTCCCAATCCACATCTTCAAATGTTTCATCGTCAACCTTTTCTTTGTCAGAAACCAATTCTGTCATGTCAGGTAATTCTTCTTCCTCTTTATCTGAATCAAGTTCAGTTGCCTGTGTAGACCACTTATCTCGCTTGATTCTACCTGAGAAAAATTCGATTGCCTCGTTAACTTGTTCCTCAATTTCTGGCGTCATATTGGCCAATTGAGCGAAAGTGAAAATTCCAAGCGCGTTCAGCTTCTCTTCAATGAATGGACCAATACCTTTGATTTTGCGCAAATCGTTCTTATCGGCAATTGATGCTGTGCCAATGGTTGCAAAATCAATTGTGGATGCATTAGATGCAATTCTCGCTAATTGGGCTTCCTTTTTGGACATCTCTGCCATCTTGTCATCCATCTCTGCCATCTTAGCATCCATCTCTGCGATTTTGGCATCGGCTTCCACTGTGTTCGGTGTGAAAGGTGCTGAATCGTCCTCCCAATCATCTACAGGAGATGCTTGTGGCGGGG
>CAWVWT010000025.1:0-31599 GCA_963934015.1 uncultured Candidatus Poseidoniales archaeon | reverse complement strand
AGTGCCGAAGTGCTTCACTTGGGTGATAACATGACAGAACTCGACACATATCTAGGAAATGTAGGCGCGTGGAAGAAGACCAGTTGGTCACTAATGATGGTGGCTTTGATGGTATTCTCCACGACACTAGCCTTGATAGAAATAGATGCGAATGATGAATCCCACCAAGATTGGGCCGAATCAATCCAACGCAAATCAGTACAAACCGCAGATCAGGATGACCAGCCTTTCAGGGACCGTGAAGACCACAGTAGCCAACCGACATCGTGGAGTCACCCAGCTCTTCTCGACCCTCAGTACAATGACATGGGCGTCATGTACGGAAAAGTGCATGATTTGAGCCTACTTGACCTTCGAGCTTCAGGTTGGACACTACATGTCGAGGAGCGAATCGGTGATGACCACGACAACGATGGAATCGATGACCTCAATGATTTAGATGATGACAATGATGGAATATACGATTTGATTGAGAGATTCGATGGATGTTATGGTACTGGGCCACTGGACCATGACAACGATGGCACCCCGGACGAAGAAGATTGGGATGACGACAACGATGGTATCCTTGAAGGCCCCTTAGACATGACGCAAGGGGCTGATCCACTGAATGTGTCCACGGACCGATATGTGATGCCAGGAACACTTCACCCATGGACGGGTGCAATAATTCCAATTGGGTATCAGGTCGATCAGAATCCATGGGACCACGATAACGATGGAGTCCCTGACGAAGATTACGACGGCTCAGGCTCAGGCTCTTACGATGAAGATGATGATAATGATGGCCGAATCGACCAATTCGTTTGGCCTTGTGATTTTGATGGAGATGGTGCACAGGATTACTTCGACTCTGATGATGATGATGATGGCGTTGCAGATCGTATCGATGCACACCCATACGATGCAAGCAACACAACAGTGACCAGTTACACATATTCCACATGGACCTTTGTCGATTACGGTTCATACAGCCATGGCCTCAATTTCGTTGAACTGGAATCCTTATATCACCCTGGAAATGAGACATTTACAACGATTGTTGATGGCGATTTTGATGGAGATGGGAGCCCCAATTTCCTCGACCCTGATAATGACGATGACGGCACACCTGATAGCGCCGATACCGATGATGATAACGATGGTATTCTCGATATGTCCGATCCCGATGATGATAACGACGGCATCTTAGATTCCTGTACAAATCTCGATTACAATAATGATGGCCTGAATGATTTCACTGGTACGAATACCGCCCCGTATGAAGTTCCTGGTGCAGATGGTGATTTAGATGGTATCATTGATTGTGAGATTGATTACGATCGTGATGCCGATGACGATCGCTGGCGAGCTCTAGATCAGAATTACAATGGTGTTTGGGATTGGCTAGACGTTGATTTGGGGGGTAGTGCTACTCCCGATAACATTCTCAACGAACCAGGTTGGAACATCTCTAATATCGAGAATGATATTGACAATGACAACGAACCAAACGAAGTCGATCGATATCCAACAACCCATGTTGATGATTACAACTCATGGAATTGTTTAACGGTGAACCCTGACCCACTTTGTGACACACAACGAGCCTCCTACGCTGGCTTCAACGATTGGGATGGTGACGGGATCAACAATTGGGTTGACGTCGATGATGATGGAGATGGAATCCTCGATTGGCTCGACATCGATGCAGATTGTGATTTTGATAACGATAACGACATTCACCAACTCAACGGCAGTAAGTTTCGAGACGATGGACCCAACCACCTCGATTCGGATGTCGATGGTGATGGTCTAGAGAACAATGTGGATTGGGACGATGACAATGACGGAATCAATGATTTGTATGACCCGGATGACGGTAATTGTGGAATCGTTGATACAGATGGAAACGATCAATTCTACCAAACATACTACCCACTTGGTGACGGCGATGCAATCGATGGAAGCAACGATGATCAGGCATACACCAATGGCCTCACTGATCACTGGAATATGTCGTTCCTCCTCAATCCATTCACAGCAGAACAGGGTGTCCTGCTAGATTACAATGGATACGACCCTTCAACTACAGTCCCAACAAGCGGAAACGTACCCGAGTTCTACTGGTTTTTACTCTCCCGTTGGTCACCATGGAATGGTGGAAACGATGTTGATATTGATGCAGATGGTGATAGCTTACAGAATGGATTGGATGTTGATCAGGATGGCGATGGAATGCCAGATTGGTGGGACCAAGACGAAGGTAATGATGGCCAGTTGGATGTGAACGATTTCAAGATGGGTGGTACATTTACCAATAGCAATGAATGTGGCTGGACTCGTGAAAATGGTTACACATGTGGATATGCATACGCTGCTTTGTATCGCTTGCCACTGGATGCTGGTTTCAACAACGGACAACTGAGTGTACCGTTTTCGATTCGCCCCGATCCAAACTTCACACAGGGTACGTTCACACCACCCTCCTCATCAACATCCAACTTTGGTTGTTCTACAACATCGTGTTACCACATCCCGTTTAACGGTGCAACCGTTTCGGCGTTCAATTATTCACAAGTCGCTCACAATCGTGATCTATTCCTAACTTGGATTGGCTTAGGTACTGGTTTGTGGAATTGGAATGCCGACATTAACGGGAATGACTTCCCAGATGAGAATCTGGCGGATTTGTACAATGACGACACTGACCCAGATGATGATTGTGGAAATGTCGTGGTTGTTGATGGACAAGGCAACGAGTACGCACCAACGTGTCAATTCAATGACACTGCAGATTTAGATGATGACCTCGATGGAATGTACGATTTATTCGATGTAGACGATGACAATGATGGCATCTGGGATTTCCTTGAAATTGATTCGGATAGTGATTGGGATGATGATGCAAACACTCAACCCCCGGGGACATTCTTCACTGGATTCAATTGTGAAGACAATGATGATGATGGAACAGATTCAGATCCCGATGATGATGGTTGGTATCAAGCCGTTTGGGATCAAGGGGTTCAGGGCCAAGGCCTACTGTTCCCACAGTATTACGACGTTGACAATGACAACGACGGTATCCCTGATGGTGAAGATTACGACGATGACAATGATGGTACACACGATGTCGATCAAGAGCTGCAATGTTTCTGGGGTGAAGAGCAGTCACCTTGGGATCATGATAATGATGGGATTCTCGACTGGGCCGACAATGATTGGGATGGCGATGGCCGCAGCAACTCACAAGAAAGCTCAGGTGCAAATCCCCTTGTAGCACCGTGGGACCACGACAACGACGGACTTCGTGATGATATTGACGATGACGATGATGCGGATGGCATGCACGATGAAGACGAAATCCTGCTATGGCCTACACGATTCGCTCGCAATTCGACCAATCCATGGGACCACGATGACTTTGGAAACGGTGAAGGACTGGCCCACCCATCTAACCCCCACACCGGCCCTGATGCTGTCGACCTTGATGATGACAACGATTCTCGAGATGACGGTAACTATGACATTCTTGAAGAAGGATACAACAGTGATCCTTGCTACAATGGTAACCTTTCTAGCGATTGGGATCATGACAACGATTGCATCCCCGATGAGGATGACAAGTTGCCAACCCGTGTTGAACTGGGTGCATATGATGGCCAGAATTACACCGTCCCGGAAACATTGTATCTCGATGCACAATTCCCTGCAATTTTCTCAGGTACTGTATTCGCACTGAACATATCATCTGGTACGTGGGACCCAGCGGGCCAATTGCCCGTCCAGGTCCACGTTGCATGGGTTCAGAATGGTACATCCGCAATCGAAACAATTGACGTACTTTCCAATGATTATGGTTCATTCAGTGTGGGCCAGTTCCTCTTCCCCGAGGATCTTCATGTTGGTGACAATACGACTTACGAAATGTGGGCAGAGGTTACTGAAATGTTCATCCACGATGGTTCTGAATCGAATAAATATCCAGTTGCAGTTCATGCTAATCTATCCCTTGATTACGTGTCATGGACATACTTCCGAAGTGACGAACAACCTCTTTGGCTCGACTTCAAGGCACACTATACCGTAGACTGGGAGCGTGGTATTTTCGATCAGCGTCTTGTGCATGCACCGATGACATTCTCAGTCAGCGGTGGTCCATTTGGAAATCGAACAACACCAACCAATTACACTGGCTTTGGACAAGGATTCCGCGCTGATGAGGGTGGTTGGGCCAGCCTCACATATGTGCAGCAATCTGGTTCCGTTGGCAACTGGAAACAGGTGCGTTGGAACTCAACCTTTGACAATGGGCCAGGTATGCTTCCGGGCGGCTATGAAGAGATTGTGTGGAACAATTTCTCACTGAATCATGATGTTGTTAGCAGCTATGCTTACACCAACACAAGTTTGCCGGTTGGTGATTACGAAATCACCGGCCGTGTCGACCCAACCCTCGCATCTGAGTGGCCATGGCCATACGTGACTGGTGACGAAACAGATCCATTCATGATTCGAAGTATGCACCGAATGTATGTCGAAGCAGAATTGATTATTGCTGGACACAATCCAGTATACTTCTATGATTCAACCCAATTCACTGGCAGCAGTTATGGTGCATGGCGTGCCTTGTTCAGTGCGCAGGGTCTTTCCGCCGCAGGTATCACCTACGAGGAAGCAAAACTCGGCAAGTCTTACCCACAACTATGGGACGGTAGTGCAGCTTCTTTACAGGACGAATCAGCCAAGCTACGTCCGTTCCTGCGCGTTAATTCGACACACTGGTTCATTACCATGCAGAATGGTGGTGACTTTGATTCACCACCCTGTGGTCAAATAAATCCAAGTGATCCAAGTAGCGAATTGCGCTGTGAAATCGTGCCCGAAATGAATACGGGAGAAACCTTCCGGGTAATTGGCAATGTGACCAACCGTACAGGTACACCATGGATCCAAGATCCAATGGCACTACAGGTCGACCTCGATAGTAACGGTGTATTCCAAGGCAGCCAAGAAACAGGATACGCCCGTGTACCCACGATGTATGGTGGCGAAGCCCGATTTGATTACAACTGGACGTGGTACAGTCAGTACCAAGCATCCACATATGGTGTCCGTGTAGATTTCACTAATTCAGAATTCTACTTCACTGGTAATTTGACGAACGTTCTAGCCGAGACGGGTGCTTACAACAACGTCTCAGTGATTGGAACAACGGACTTCCAGTTGAACACGCTTCCACGATTGTATCGTAACCAGAATGCAACTGTAGAGGCACGCTTGGTTGACAACGCGCTTCAACCGGTCAAGAATGCTCCAGTTAATTGGACGTGGTCAGCAACCGGTGAAAACAACTATTCTGAGACCGATGATAATGGAATTTTCAAGATTGATTTGAACATATCTTCAACAGATGATCTCGGCAACTTTTCGTTAGAATTTTCATTCCCTGGAAACCCACAGTTGCAAGGTTCTCTGGTCAATCAGCCGATGTGGGTCGTCAGTCGAACCTATGTTGATTTGATTTCGACCACCCCCAATCTGCGAAGCAGTGGTGAGGTTTGGCAATTCTCAGCCAAGGTGACGGATGACAATAGCACACCTGCAATGCGGGACCCCGGTGCAGCACTCGATGGCAGTGGTGACGAAGGCGGTACTGTGCAAGTCATCTTTGAAGGTACAGATTTCGATAATGTGCAACACCGGCAAGTGATGTTTGAACTTGAACCGAATGCGGGTGATATCTACGAACAGCTTCTTCTCGATGCACAAATTCTACGAGAGGACCCATCATCCTACTTGCCTGATGGATTTGGACCCGTAAATGTCATTTTAAGATTCCAAGAGAATTTACCGCACGAAGGTTGTGAACAGATACAGGAATACCAATTGGCATTACAAGGCGCATGGGATCCTTGTGTTACCGTGCAAGGCAGTGATCATTATCGCCGCGTCATGAATTACAATGTTGATGGATTTTCATTGATTGGGCGCACCACCCTTGATGTTGAGGATCAGATTGTCTACACTAGTGAAATCGATCCAGTCACTGGCCAGAGTATCGAGAAGCCAATGGTCGTCACCGGACAACTGGTCGACGAACTGGGAAGCAATCTGACCAACCGCAACATCCGAGTCTCATATGAGATGCAAGGTGGTGTACAGGGTGTCATTTCATGTCAACCAGGCACAACCGATATGGACGGTTTCTTCGAAATAGTCTGTCCTCTTGAGGATGTAATGGCTGGACAGGCTAGAGTCACAGTCGAGTACAATTCGTACGACAACAATGACCGTTATCGGTACAAGAACGCCAGTGTCACGCGTTTGTTCCCGGTGTTCAGTAACTCGACCTTACTGGTCTCAGAAGTTGGACCCTTCAAGACAGATGTTGACCGATACGAGTATCCGAACGGCGATTCATATCCTGTATTGTATCTTAAGGAAAGTTACCACATTCATGCACTGCTTGAGCAAAGCAACAGCAATCCATTGGGTGGGAAGTGTCTGAACATTTACATCGACCCCGATCAGAATACACGCCCGGTTGCTACAGCCGTTACAGGGGATGAATTTGGTACAGTCGAATGGTTCAGTGGTGATAAGGATCAGAACCCGAGTCGAAAGGGCATCGAGCCGAGCGGAAATAATCTCGAAGGGTTCCGCACGTTGCGTGTGGCTTACGAACCTGATTTGGAAGTGCCCGGCGGATGTCGAAGCGAGACTAACGCAGTTGTCAACGGCTCACATATGGACATCACAGTCCTCGTTCGAAGCCGCGTCGATATGGTAGTCAAGGTTCCATGGCACAGTGCTGATGGTTACCTACCTGGTGACGAAATTGAAGGGGCAGTGGCTATTTTACGCGATCGAATCGACCTTGCAGTCGAAGATGAGGTTGTAACTTTCATCTTCCAATACCTGAACAGTTCAGACATGTGGGTCACAGATGAGATTCGCTATATCCGAACCGATGAACAAGGTGTTGCGAATTTCAGCTGGACCTATCTCGGTTCAGAGGTACCCGGCGCGCCTGATGGTGAAGAGGCCATGGACGGAATGTGGAGAATTACAGCAATGTTTGAGGGCAGTGATCTGTTCAAGGAATATAGTGAGAACCGCAGCCGCACCATCCATCAAGGTGAGGCAGCGGAGGCCCAAGCCAGCGCTTGGGATCTCAAGGTGATGCTACCAATTATCATCGCATTCTTGTTTGCTGCAATCATTGGCGCCGTCATGTACAAGCGATACAGCGAGCGTCGTCGTGTGGAAATCCTCCGTGGTATTCTCACAGATTCTTTGTTGGCACTGCAAGCACGCAACGAGTACATCCAAGTGATTTTCAATTGCTACAAGGATCTTGTACGCTTCTTCCGCCAGCATGGCTTCATGAAGAAGGTGTACGAAACCACCCGTGAATTCGAGTGGGCCTTGCGTAGTGCCTTCTACATGGTACCAGCTGATCAGTTGGATGACTTCTTGGCCATCTTCGAAGAAGCACGGTACTCAGATCACAACATCGGTATCGGTCAGCGTGACAAGGCAGTGTCTACACTCACCGCAATCACGCAGTCCATCTCGATGGCACTCGGAGACTCATTGATTACTCGAACTACTGAGCACGAAGCTGCTCTGCATGGGAACTTGACCAAGGCCGGCGAATTCGTCGATTCTGAGGGCAATCTCCAGCAAGCCGGACTTGATGACGATCCGAATGCAAGTAACTTCAGCCTTTGAGCTGAATGACCCACGGGGTGTGTGGGTGCAGGGCATTGTCCTTGCACTCGCACTCCGCCCTGAGAAAGGTGGAGCCATGGCGCTATGTGAGCGCATCTCACTTACACCTGAGAACGGTGTTATCGGTGATCATGGCACTAGTAAAAATCGTCAAGTGACATTACTCGACGAGGCAAATTGGATTGCTGCTTGTGAAGAAATCGCAGCCAATTTACCATGGACTGCACGACGCGCGAATATATTGGTCCAGGGAATTGAGTTACAGGAATTAGTTGAACAGCACATCCGTATTGGAACGGCATTGGTAGAAATCATAGGCGAGGTAGATCCATGCAATGTGATGGATGCGGCCCAAAGCGGTCTCAAGGACGCATTGAAACCTGATTGGAGGGGCGGCGTATATGCTCGAGTTATCGAAGCAGGAACGATCTGCCTAGATGACCAATTATCGTAAATTCATTCGTCGCAGTAATCTCCCTTTGCATCGAGTAAAATCATCGCGAGATCGACCTGCTTGCAGGTTTCAAGAATTTCACCGTGCATTTGGTCACTGAACGCGTCGAGCGCTGCCAGTGAACCCGCATTTGGGTCTCGCATGGAATCGAAGAGATGATTCAACACGCAGGATACACCGTAGGCCTGTCCTGATCTGAATGCGTGGTCAACACCACCTGCACCGGGGTCCTCGGCGCGAAGTTCCATCATGACCTGCTGCGCATAAGCTGCAAGTGCCCCATAGACTGATTCCATGGCGACTCCTACGGCAGGATTTTCGTTCAATGAAGATTGGGTTGAAGCAAGTGCAGCATCGATGCATTCTTTGAATTTCGCAAATGCTGCTATGGGCTCATTTCTTTCAAGTTTCATCGCTTCGTTCATTAGAACCTTCCAATCAGACATCGCAATCAGATACCGGGGAATGACGCCAGAACATAGCATTTGGCGAAACACTGCCCCCTTTAGGGGGCCTGTAGGCACCCGTGGGGTTCATAACAGGACGTCCGGTCGCGCGGCTACCCACGTCGAGGGAGTCATATGGCAAGGAACAACACGAAGACCAACCCCGGGCTTGTCACCTTAATTGGTGACCTTAAAGCCCAAACACGGTCGAACGGTGCTCCGCTGTGGCGAGACGTTGCTCTACGACTAGAAAGAAGTCGTAGTAATTGGGCTGAACCGAACCTGAGCCGCCTGAGCCGCTTTGCATCGGAAGAGAAGTTGATTCTCGTTCCTGGCAAGCTACTCGGCAGTGGTGAACTTTCGAGTAAGCACACCGTCGCCGCATACAGTGTTAGCACCTCGGCTCGAGCGAAGATTGAGGCTGCAGGCGGCGAAGTCGTCAGTATCCCTGATTTGATGAAAAAGAATCCAACAGGCAAGGGGGTGTTCATCCTTGGCTGAAGCGACAACGTTCGTTTACAATGCGGAGGATAAAATCCTCGGTCGACTGGCTAGCACTGTTGCTAAGCAGTTGATTTCCGCCAAGAAGGCAGGCGAAGACACTCGTGTCATCATCGTCAATGCCGAGAAGGCAATAGTCTCAGGAAAGCGTACGAGTGTTTTGTCCGATTATCGGGCAAAGTACGAATTGAACCATGCCCGTAAGGGACCGTTCTTCCCACGTATGCCTGACCAAATACTCAAGCGTACCGTTCGTGGTATGCTACCCTACCAGAAGAACAGCAGCGGTCGTGGTGCTCTCAAAGCACTGCGGGTCGAAATCGGCACACCATCGGATCTTTCTGGTGACCTACCCGATGGCTGTGAATGGGGAGATTCAACAAATATTGAGCGCCCGCTCCCTGAGCGATTCGTCCGTTTGGGCGAGATCAGCAAGGAATTGGGTGTAACCGTACGATGGGAGGCTGAATGAGCATGGCAAAAAAGAAGGAAAAGCAAGCCAAGGTGGTCAACACATCTGGCAAGCGAAAGACAGCTATTGCTCGAGCCACCGTCAAGGCTGGCAAGGGTCGCGTCCGCGTGAACTCTGAGCCCATTGAAATTCTTCAACCTGAAATGGCCCGAACAAAGGCCATGGAACCCCTGACAATTGCTGATGCGATGAATCGGCTTGCAAGGGTTGACATCAACGTCAACACCATTGGTGGTGGCCAGATGGGTCAGGTTGATGCCATCCGTACCGCAATTGCACGTGGACTTGTCCACTACAATGATGGTGCAGAAGGAATAGATGAGGAACTCCGTGACGAGTTCCTTAGATTTGACCGAAGCTTGCTAGTGAACGACCCGCGCCGAAAGGAGCCCAAACACCAAATGGGTCGTGGCGCACGTGCCAAGTGGCAGAAGTCCTACCGTTGAGGTGATATGAATGATAATTCCAGTACGATGCTTTTCTTGTGGACATGTAATCGGGCACCTTTGGGAACGCTATTCCAATGGTCTCACAGAAGGCCGAGACGCTCAGGAGATGCTAGATGAAGTTGGCCTTGAGCGCTATTGCTGCCGACGTATGTTCGTATCTCATGTTGAACTGATCGATTCGGTTGCGCCATTCAGCACAACTAGAAGGCAGGAGTAACACCGCATCATCTGTGCAAACAGATGTCCCGGGCCCGTAGGTTAGCTTGGCCAATACTTGACGGCTGGGGGCCGTCAGACTCCGGTTCAAATCCGGACGGGCCCACCTTAGTGGGCTGCTGACGGTTGACGGGAGGGTTCAAACCTCATTCAGAACACCAACGATTCCATGCGACAGCGCTCATACAGCATCCTCATCCTTGCAAGCCTCGTACTTGCTCCATTGCTCATGGCAGCGCCAGAGGCGCTGCGTGTACCCACACACGAGGGAGTTGTGTACACAACTGACCAAATTTGGTCTGAGAACATGACTCTCGGTGAGAACGTCACGATTTCAAATGGCGCAACCTTGACCATTCAGGCTGGAACACACCTCAATATCACTGAAGATGTGACAATTACCATTGAAGGAGATTTGGAAATACAAGGTACAGCGGTCGAACCCGTTGAGATTTGGGGTTCTTGGGTTGCTGAAACATCAATCCAAGCCCGTTGGCAGGGTTTCCTTCTCGAACCCGGTTCTTCATCGGACGTATCTCACGCAGAAATCTCAGATTCTCGTGGTGGATTTGATGTTGAAGCAAGCGCTAGCCTCACTATCGAATCGACCCAACTGAGAGACACCATCATCGGTGTCTGGGCGAAAGGGAGCATCTCAGGTGACGGATTTACCTGTGAATCAGCCACAACATCCTGCTTGCGTGTCGATGGAACCGCCTCACTCACTGGTGTCACTTCGACCCTCAGTGCGGAAGTAGTCCATGTTCACAATGGTGGAAATGCGAATATTGTGATGACAACATCGATCGATGATGCAGATGTAATAGTTCTTGAGGATGGCTCCACATTTTATGGTGAGATTCACGCTGATGGCTTCACCCGTATGGTTCGGGGGAGTGGCTCAGTTAGTGCGACTGTGATGCCGACTGACATTGGAACTGGGGGCATAATGGTTGAAGCCGATTCGTTGAGCGGTCTCTTGCTCACAGACACGCAGTGTGGTACAACCTGCACTGTAAATTCCCTCATCACCGGAAGTATCGAAGATGTTGAATTCCGTTCACTTTATTTCACCTGTGACAATCACACTCCTTGCATAGACGCACAAGTTGATGGTGAATTGAAATTTGTAGGAGCGTGGCCAAGTACAGAGATTCATTCGAATGGTACATTTGCTCGCCTTCGAGGCGCAGGAACTGTTTATGCCAATGAATTATCACTTCATTCCAGTGGTCAATTGTTCGACGTCTCAGGCTCTGGTGAATTGATTATTGAAAATTCATCACTGATGTTTGCCGATGGTGGAACTATCTCTGGTTGGTCGTTTGAAGCCACGAACACAATATTTACAGCACAAGGAAATGGTTTTGTCATACTAGATGTAGATGCAGTATTCTCACAGATTGAAATTTATCGTAGCTTCTCAAGCTCCGATTCAACATCCACCGGTTTGCGTGCGGTTTGGTCAAACGTCATTGCCGACGATGTCATGGTGACCGGTTGGAATGAAGGGATCCGATGCGAATCAGAATGCACCATCACAGGTCCCCATCTAACATCAGGTGGGGGAGGGAGGAACACCGGTAGCGGTATCACAATCGATGGAGGAACAGTGATCATTGATACGCTTGATACATCAGCATCAGATGTTGGTATCAATATCGTAGCAGGAACCCTCCATGTTGCAGAATGGAACATCGATATGACACACAGATCATACGGTATTCAGTTGGCCAATGATGCCAGTGCTATTATTCGAGATATGCCTAGCGACACATCATCCGGAGTCTATGACGGATTTGGTGATGGTACCCTTCTTTGGGGCTCTTCAGGTACACCCAATTTTGCTGTAAGCGTTGAAGAACAATTCACAGAATCTACCGTAACAGTCACCGATTTGGTTGGTGCAGCGATTGGTAGTGCAACCGTCCAAGCACACGGTTTTAGTGAAATTACAAATCCATCAGGGGAGTCTATACTCCCACTATTGACGAGTGGTTCGTACGTTCAAGCCGAAGACTCGGATAGTGGAATGGGTTCGAGTGCGACACTATCTCCACCTGGAGGGGAGATTCAGATCGCCATCGTACCAGGCACAGGTGATTGGACTATTCCTTCTGGTGTCGATGCCAGATTGGTTGGAGGTAGTTTCGTATTGGATGGAAATCTAACCATAGAGAGTACAGCATCACTCATGCTTATCGACTCAACTCTTACGATTCCAGAAACAGCAATCCTCGCCATTCAACCCAATGGTCAGCTCAAGGGTGACAATGGGGTATTGCAAGGTGGCGTAGGTGCCCTTACCGCTGGTGTGCCACTCAAAGGAGAAGGTCAGGGTTTGACGATATCCTCTTCGTTGACATTTACTTGCTATGATCCATGGACTTGGGTTCAGACATCACTCACTGGGTCACTTGAATTGAATCAGGACTGCGAACTCATTCTCGATGGTGGCCACGCCTCTGGTACCTTGGCCATAGGAACCGATGCCATACTTACCGAACGAAGCCATCTCAAGGTCACAGTCATCGATGCTGGCAATGCCGTTGAAGGTGCAAATGTCTCTGTTGGGGGGGCTGTCCAACAAACAAATTCCAATGGGGAAGTCAGCACATGGTACACGTGGCGTGTTGTCGATGAAAATGGTGAAACCAACAACGGGAATCAGCAAACAGTGGTTATTCAACATGCGAATGTCAACCGATATCAATCTTGGATTCCAACAAGTAACGCCCAAATTGAAGTGATGATTTCAACCGTTCCAACCGCCTCAACATCCGAATCTATTCGCCTTGAAGCAGTATTCTCGCCTTGGCATTTGGGCAGTGATTTAGTTGTTGCACCTGGTACAATATTGGAAATTATGCCAGGTGTTGAATTATCGATTGCACCCGATGCTGGAATAACCGTCGAAGGAATTCTTCGTGCCAACGATGCTTGGATTGGTGGCACAGCTTCCGGAGGGATTTCTACCGGTGAAAACGGAAGCATAGAGATGATTTCAACTCTGTATTCAGGGGGTCCAATTACAGTTGGAAACAATGGTATCGCATCACTTGCATCGATGACCATATCTGATGCTCCTGTGAGTGTCAGCGGTTCGGGTACACTTGCAATCATTGATGGATCAATCTCTCAAACAGACATCTGCGTTCGGTCCACTGGAACGCTAAATCTTCATGGAACACTGATTCAAAACTGTGGAATGTACGCAATTTGGACCACCGACGCATCCCTCTGGATCGATGGTGTAATTATTGGAGCCGGCAGTTCAAATGGGGCTTGGGTTCAGCAGAGTTCAGGCACCTTATCGAATTGGGATACAACAGCCTATGATGGGGATGGTTCGGCTTTGTTTCTACAGATGGTCGACGAGTCACTCACAGTCACTGATATGACCCTCTCCGCCGGGACCGGTGAGTCTGCTTTACACATTGAGCAAGCAGAGAATTTCATACTCAGTGATTCAACGATCAACGGCTCCCCAGGTGTTTTGATTGAAGAGAGTGAAATGAAATTGCTTCGTGTTGATTTATTTGGAACAGGCTCGGGTGTAGGGGTCACTGTGCACGGTACTCCTTCTGCAGGGACAATCATCGAAGATTGTGATGTTCAGGGATATGACATGGCTCTACGATTGGAAGGTGGTTTAGAAGATGCGGATGGCATCGGCGTCACTATTCTCAATTCCCACCTCCATGCAGAGATCGCAATCGATTCGAATACACTTCCATTTACCCTACAGGGTGGCGAATTGGGCGGCATGATTCAGATGCTCGGGTTTGACAAAATGTGGTCTGCAAATGTAATTGATATCGAAGAAGTTGAAGTCAATATTACTGGTGCTGCGAGTTTGCACATCGGGCATACTTGGGCCGTATCCTCTTCGGTGAATGTAACGATTGCAATGACCATACCTGAATTTGACTTTACATTGGGTGAGCAGCAACTTGAATGGGACAACCCTTCACAAATTGTTGTTATTCATCAAACCCATACCGAATCAGGAATGACTGATGCATGGTATGGTCAGTGGACGGCCACTTCAGAGGGATATCTACCCGCAACTGGACAGTTACAACTCGACACCAGCGGACAGCGTGTACTCTCAATAGAAATGACCCTAAACTCACCACCCATTATCATTATTGAAGGCCCAGAAACTTTGATTGTAAACGCAGGACAACCTCTGAACTACTCAGCAACTGCAACAGACCCAAATGGTGATGACATCGTCGAATGGGTGTGGGTATTACAGAATGGAGACGATACTTTCCTAATTGGTGACACTTCATCTGGTACGACTACAGACACTGAGCAAGGAGAGTGGACTCTTCGGGCCACTGCAATCGATATACATGGGGCAGAAGGCTACGCCACAGTCTCACTTACCGTAAATCCGGCCGATGCAGATTCCGATTACATTGACAGTTGCCCATCAATAGGCGGCAACGCTTGGTGGGATGCTGAAAACAATCGTTTCTGCGGCCCCGATGTCTTCGATGTGGATGATGACAATGACGAGTACAAAGACGACATTGATGCCTTCCCACACGATGCTTGTGCACACCACGATACAGATGTCGACGGTCTGCCAGATTCCATTCGTAGCAACTGCCAAACAAATCTTATCGAAGACGATGATGACGATGGTGACGGTGTCTCTGATTCAGAGGACCTCGACCCGCTTGATCCGGGTGTCGGGTTGTTCACACCATCATCAGAAGAAAAGTCATTGATCACTACCCTCTGTAGCCCCTCAGTCGTCTTGACGTTGGGATTGATTATTGTATTCTCAACATTCGCATATCTACGCTTCAACACAGACATCCGACGCGAGGATTGAGGTGAGAATTTGCAGACGGACCAAATCGCAATGATCGTCATCGCGTTAACCGCCTCGATTGTAATCTTTGATGGATGGAAACTGAAACGCTCCAATCAAGATATCCCCAACTTGGGGCAATTCCCTACGGGCAGCATGGCATGGCAGAGTCAACTCAGCCAAGAATTGGTAAGAAATATCACGATGATCGGGGCCATCATTGTCATGATGGCTGCACCTTGGTTCTTAGCTGAAAGAAGTGGGACAGCGACTCATTGGGTCCTCACCTTCGATGTATTGCTCGGTATACACGGATGTTGGTTGATTCTTCCAAAACGCTACGCCATTACCAAAGATGCACTTTGGGTCGATGGATTTTCGGTTGATTGGGAGCGTCTATGGTGGTCGGGATATTCAGGTGGTTCTAGCATCACTTTGCAACGAAAGGGATGGTGGCGCTTGGCCCCATTACCACTCGGTGGTTCCGAAGAAGATCTCGCAGCAGCAGCGTTGAGGATTGATGCAATCATGGTAGATGAGTGGGAAACACTCGCGGCCCTTCTCAACGAAGAAGCATAAGAATCCGTAGGCCTCAAGTACTCTCACGTCCCCTACGGGGACGTGGGATGGATAGAATTTGGACACGACGACACCACGTCGGCGCGAATCGCTACCCTAGCGGAGCAAATCGCGCACCATTCAAACCTCTACTACAACCTCGCCACCCCTGAAATCAGTGATGTCGAGTTTGATGCATTGTGGGACGAACTCAAATCTTTGGATTCAGAGCACCCACAACTGCGTCGTGTTGGCGCACCGATTCCCCCTGGTTCGGTCAAGGTGACACATCGGTTCCCAATGCGAAGTTTGGATAAGGCGACTGGCGATGATGAGATTGCACATTTCGTCGCTGAAACAACAGCACACGGAAGACGATTCGTCGCACAACCTAAACTCGATGGAAGTGCTCTGAGTTTGGAATACCGGCGAGGTAGATTGGTACGAGCTTCCACACGGGGAAGTGGTGAACGCGGCGAAGATGTCACAGGAAATGCTCTCCGAATTCCAAACATTCCTGATCGTTTGTCATGGGAAGGAGATTGCCACGTCCGTGGTGAGGTTGTCATGCACCTCGACGTGTTTCGTGAAAAATATGCAGACATCGCGCCAAATCCTCGAAATCTAGCAGCGGGAAGTCTACGGCAGAAGAATATCGATTCTGGTAAGGGTGATGCATCAGATTTGGCATTCCATGCCTACGATGTTCGCTTTGTAACCAATGATGAGAAACATCCCGATAGTCCCGATGCATTGCAATTTGAGGGTGACAGTGAATCGATTGCCTGGTTGCGCAAGGTTGGCATCACACCGGCTGAAGAAGTGGTTATCGAAGGTTCAAATGACGACGATACAACTCAAGCATTGTTAGCCGAAACAAAACGCTGGACGCAAGAAAGAGACACTGCATTATGGGAAATTGATGGTGTAGTGTTCAAACTTGACAATTTAGCAAAGCGGGAATTACTCGGGCAGACTGCGCACCATCCACGATGGGCTCTGGCGTGGAAATTCCCTCCAGAAGAAGCCACAACAGTGTTACTCGGCATCGATTGGCAGACAGGGCGCACAGGTGCAGTAACCCCTGTGGCACGAGTTGCCCCAGTGGTTGTCAGTGGTGTCACCGTTGAGAATACCACCTTGCACAATGTCGGTGAGGTTGAGAGATTGGGTGTATCAATTGGAGACAAAGTCCGAGTTGTCCGCCGGGGTGATGTGATCCCGAAGATTATCGAAACATTGGGTCCAGCTCAGGCCAGTGATATCGAAGGACGATTTCACGCGGATGGGGAACCATTCACAGGTGATTTGCCTGCTACGACACCACCCCATGTACCCATTGATTGCCCTGAATGCAATACCAATCTTGAGCTAGATGGCGCCTTTTTGAGATGCTCCAATCTATCTTGTCCCGCTCGCTTGGCTCGTTCGATTCTGTATTGGTGCCGTGCCTTAGAAATGGATGGAATTGGAGAGAAACTTGTCGATCAATTATGTGAGGTAAAACTTGTGAAAACAATTCCTGATATCTATCGCTTGACTTCTGAACAAATCCAGAGTTTGGAACGAATGGCTGAGAAATCTGCAAACAACGTCATGAACCAGTTAGACGCGACCAGAGAAATGAGTTTGGACACATTCCTTTCAGCCCTCGGGTTACCCGGTATCGGCCCGGAATTGGCAACTGCATTCGCAGGTGAAATCTGCACGATGGATTCCCTCATGGCTTTGAGTGAAGATGATCTTGGGCGTTTGATTGCAATCGAAGGTGTTGGTGTGACAGTCGCACATTCGTTGATGACAGGTGTAACCGATCGTTCTGAGATGTTGGAAGATTTCAGTCGGATTCTAACCATATCTGAAGTGGCCAAAACCGAAGCACCATCAGGCCCTCTTGTCGGTCTTTCATTCTGCATTACTGGTACCCTTAACCGCCCCCGCAAAGAAATCGCATTGCAGATTAAGGCAGCAGGTGGTAAGGTGGTCTCCACCGTCACAGGGAAATTGGATTTCTTGGTCGCCGGTGAAAATGCAGGTTCCAAACTAGAGAAAGCCACAAGATTGGGTGTGAATGTGCTCAATGAGGTGGAATGGGAAGCGATGCTTCAACCATAGAGCATGGCGTTTGGCCCATCATCACCATCGTCATCACCAGAAGATCCAAGCTGATGCTCCATCATTGCTTTGATTTGAGTTTCAATTCTTTCTGCCTCTTCCAACAAAGGTTCAGTATCAAGTTCCATGGCTGGAAGTAATTTGTTCAGTTTCTCGATGACACGAGCGGCGGCCCGAGCATCAGGAATCCCACCAACCGCTTCCGCCATGATGCACAGCATGTTCAGTTTACGGCGGCGTCCTTCTCCAAGTAAAACACCACTCATACCTGCAACCATTCCGGCTTCAAGTAAGGGGATTTCCATTTCATTAAGTTGTTCAATGGCCCAATCTGTGGCTCCGATTCCTAGCAGAGTTTCATCCGTTTCGTCAGAATCCATGACTTCGTGTCCACTCTCCTGTTGGTGGCTAAAGGAATCGATGAGTACACCGGCTTGGAATCCTTTTTCGTGGCTGTAACTGAGGAGCGCTTCTGCTAGAGGAAGCATCACCGTGGGTGGAACCGGTGCCTCAGATACAAGCACTACAATACTGTCGCATTGATCCATATTGCAAACGGGTTTTCCGGCGTACATACGAACCGGCGGCATCGGTTTTCCTTCGTGAATGAGTGCAACTGGTGGCAAACGAGAATCGACGACTCCACCGACGAATTTGAGTTCCAATCGTTCGATGAGATAGTGAGCAACAATACTACTCACATGGCTGACACCTGGAAAACAAGAAACGACCAACGCCCCTTCTGTAACCGCTCCATCAGCGACTTTGACTCGTGGCAACTCTCCCATGAACCACGCCCGGTCATCGGTGGTGTTAATGCTTGGGCTGAGCAGAGCAGTATCGCGGAGCCGTTAGGGGGTGCGAAATCATGCCGATGAAACAATGGTCATACGATGAACGGGGGCACCAACTTTCTCCGTCTTCTTGGAACAATTTCGCATCTTGTCCCCGCAAGTTCTGGCTTTCACGACAGCGTTTACCTCGTAAGGCAGGAATGGCAAGTGCTATCGGGACTGCAGTTCACAATAGTGTAGAGGACATCTGCAACATCGATTTGACTGGTCGTGATGGAGATGAAGTTGGATGGTTGCCACCAACAGCGAATGCAATTTTAGAGAAACAGTGGGAACAGGAGAAAGAGATTTTTCTCAAGACCCCCCGACATCCACGCTGGAAGCAGGAAGAATTTCCGCGTGCACGGAAATTGCTGATTGGGTCACTCAACATACTTTTTGCGAAAGCACGCACTGGTCGCATCGTACTTTCTGAGGTATCAATCGATGACTGGCGCAGCATCCAAGAAATGGTCCTCGCCGCTGAAGGTACACTTCGGACATCCTGTGGACGATTGATGGGCCGATTAGATCTACTTGTTTCTGATTATGACGATGAAGGAAATGTTGTTGGTTGGATTGTGGCAGATTTGAAAACCGGTAAACCTCCCGATGGTGAATTGTATGATACAGTCAGCCGTCAACTCAGATTTTATCGTGATATATTATGTGAAAATAACCCAGACCACCCCCCTGTACGTGCTGAAGGGTGGTATTCCAATGGATCCGTTGTTTTCGAGGCTGAAGGACCTAGCGTACTACCTGAGGCTTTCGAGGCATGGGAAGCGAGCAAGATTACGGACACACCGATGGAGGCAATCCCTGCTGAGGACGCTTGTAATTTCTGCGAATGGAAAGCATGGTGTCCTGCATGGCTTTGGGCTCAAGCTCAAGGGGAGATGAAACCAAGTGGGATTTTCAGAGACATGGTTGCTATTCTTGAGAAAGTTGAGGTCGAAAATGGCATCTGTCTAGTTGAACGGATGGCCCCCATCAATGAAGCAGGGGAACTGGCACCCACCGGTCAACGTGCGGGCGCAGTATTTGCTGGACAAGCCCTTGATCGCCTCAAATCATTGATTGAAGAAGGCCACAAAGGTCCTGTATTCCTCGGCGGTGTACGCTTGGATGGTGCTACGTGGAAACTTGGCGACTGGTGCGACGTTCTCCCTTGGTCACCATTGCTTGAGGGTAGGAAGCGAGAATAGCGTCTTCAACCATCGTGGCATTGAAGAGCCCGAACCCTTCTTGAATAGCATGGAGGGCGAAGATATGGGCAAACGTCGTCGCGGTCCGCCCGCCTCAAAACGCAAGCGCACCCCTCCATCACAAGCCCCCTCGGGAGAAGAAGGCGAATGGTACGACGATGTCGTTGATAATTCTCAAACCGAGGAGCGCAGCTTTGGTGGATTTTCAGTCAAACGTCCTCAAATGAGTAATGCAGATCAAGTAGAGGGTCAACAATTAGAGCGTTACTTTGAGAAACAATATCACGAAAAATCCACTGAAAAACGAGTAAGCATCGAAGAAGATTGGGATGAAAATGAATCTGAATTTAGTTTCAAATCATTGCTAGGTGGCTACCGAACCACCCTACTTGGAGTCCAATCATTCATGATTGCATTACCTCTTATTTTAATTTCAGCCGCATTGGTTTGGGGGGGACACAGTGTAATGAACAGCACGGAGGGTTCGTCCGGTGCTCTCTTGAATATCATGATGGTATTCTTGGCGATTTGTCTTACTACAATTTCATTCATTCAAATCGTAGTATCCGCAGTCAATCAATCACTACGCGAGCGGCAGATTGCCAAAGATGGCCCTGATCTCCCCTTGCTTGGTTGGTCGGGCTCCCTCCGATTATCCAGCCAACTATTCACAGAGGTTATTCTGACATTCTTGGTGATGTGGACCATTCAAATTCTTGGCCTCTATCTGCTTGCAGGGGCGATACCTGATCTATCCATGCCCACGATTGATACCGACAATATTTCGGTTGGAACTCTACTCTATATGCTAGGGTCTGTGGGTTCACTATTCGTCATGATTGGCATCATACCATATTCTATTGAAGCCACCATCAAGCGTTCTTGATGGATTAACTGCGTTCGGCATAAAGCGCATCAATCGCTTCTACTTCAAGTGGGCCAGCGGATGAAGATAACCAGTTGAGGTAACTCACATCCAATCGCTCAATTTCAGCAATCGTTCGCCCACGATTTCGCCCACGTCCAATGATGATTCCAGAATCAGAAATACGCAACCATCCGTGGCTCCCAGTTATGGGCTCTAAGTCATCGAGATTTGGTCCGAGTCTTTCGGATTCTTTGTCGTTTTGAGTCGAACCATTGATCCAATCTGGAATGTCTTCAACCGCTCGACGAAAGTGTTGTGGGTGAGACTCCATCATCTTGTGGAGCAACAGTAGTGTCGCAGCCGCATCTGCACCAGCGGTGTGAGCATTTTCTAATGAGATACCAAAGCGCTGACAAAGTGAACCCAATTTATGACTACGTGGAATTTTGAGCTTTCGTGCAATAGTTAGAGTATCCAATATTGCCAATGGTTCAGGCATAGGTTTCCCTGCACGGAGAAATTCAGAACGGAGGAATGGCCAATCAAATCGCCCTACATTGTGACCAACAATTACAGCCCCTTCCATCGCTGTGGAAATTTGGTCAATGTATTCTTTGAATTCAGGCACACCTCTGACATCGTTGTCACCAATCCCGTGAATGTTGGTAGTCTCAGGAGGAATACGCATCTGTGGATTAACCAATTCTTCAATGTATATCGAGGTCCCATCCGCATCACACCCCACCAGTGCATATTGGACAATCCGGTGCTTTTTGGGACTGAATCCTGTGGTCTCAAGATCAAAGCCGAGTACACGGTACCCAGCCAAAGGATCAGTTGCCATAAAATCGAATGGAATGCGACGTTGCTTGAACCCTCTGATTCAAGATTCGCCATTGGATACCACAGAAGTTCAGAACAATAACGGGTTGAAAGAACAAACAATCGTCAATCTTCTAAAGGAAGGTATAGGGTCGGAAGGATATGCCCGTGGTGGATTTGCAACCGATGGCGTCGCGACGCCAGATTGCGTTGCTTCTCATCGTGACCATGGTATTCCCAATATTGGCGGGATGCACAGGCCTCGGCGGTCCACCTGAACCGAATGCCCGAGTCGAATCTGATCGAACTAGCATCAATGCTGGAGAGTCGGTTAATTTCGATGCTCGTGGTTCGACATCCCCTGAAAGCACACTCATCACCGAATATCAATGGGACTTTGGTGACAGTCAACGCTCCGAAACTGTTCAAGGTTACACGAGTCATACATTTGCCGAAGCAGGAATTTACGATATCAGTGTTACAGTCGTCAACGATCTCGGAGGAGATGACACAGACACAACCCGCCTCGTGGTCAATGGCTTCCCAACAATTTCTCTTTCAATGCCTACCGCTATTCGGACAGGTGACATAGTCACTCTTGATGCATCAGGATCATCGGATCCTGAGAATGGTGAATTGACCACTGTTTGGGATCTTGATTGGGCAGTGGATAGTGACAATGATGGCGATCCTACCAACGACAATGATGCGATGGGTGAAATACATCGATTTACACCCGATGAAAGTGGTAATTATACAGGTTCAGTGACCATTACCGACGAATCTGATGCAAGTGCGACACGAATCTGGAATCTCTCCGTTCTTCCACGTACATACCAAGTCATTTGGGAAGAGAAAACAATCAGTTATGATTGGGCTGACTACTTAGAGCAAGGCGAAATTCACACTATCACACACATCCCTAGTGAAGAAGGACGTATCATGTCGTTCAATGCAACATTGACTTTGGCTATGGACATTATTCCAACGATGCTACCTCAGGACAATTTCTCTCTCACGGTCGATGTCCCTGATGATGGATGGGGGAATACAGTTCGAACAGAACAGAGCAACATTACTCACAATGCATCAGCTTCAATGGAACATCTTAATCTCAACCCAAGTTCCGAAAATACCTACAATTTCTCAGCTGATTCTTTGGACGAATTGCTTGAGATGCTAAACATCCAATCAGGAGCCGGGTTTGGAGAAGGCAATTGGATGTGGATTATTGAAGCAGAGGAAGCGGACCCAGATCTGCCCATAGACGAAGTTGACCCTGATGGCGGTAATGATTGGAAACTAGTAGTCGAAATCACATTCCTTGTTCCCCGGATTAACGAAGTCGGTGTTTGACAGGTCTAACGGTGTAAGTAAACAAAAAAAATCGCGAAACCCGTGAAGTTGTGGTAGCAAACCTAGGTTTGCTCACGAATGCAAAATACGGCGGGATAATTCTAACAATTTGGCGATGATTCTTGATGGGAAGCGATTTGAACCCAAGCCGTCTCGACGAGTCTGATGGTAACTTCAATCGACATTAGGAAGGTCTCAAGTCGAGGCAAAGTCGTCATCGATTTAGACGTCTGGATGGACAACCCTGATGACTACGATTTTTCCCCAAGGGTTTCACTTGTTGACAATATTCTGTCCCTTTCAGTGGTACTAGAATCTGATGAGTATGAGGTTCTTGCAAGTGCTGAATTGGATGATGAAGCCTTGCAATTGGCAGAACGAGATCGCGTGGTTGAAGCTCGAATCAAATTTAGTGTACATGGGATGCACGGTACATTGACACATAGGACTCCGAATCCACAAACTGGACCTAAATCTAAGAAACTCGCAGAGCCACGTTGGAAAGTCATGCTGCCAGTGCAGTAAGCGCCCTGTATACGGGACCCCCGGGGGACCCCATCCTTTGCCTCATATACTTCTGGAGACAAATAGGTAGTATGGCCAAAGGAACCCAGAAGGAAGCAAGGCTTCGCCGCCTGCGAGAGGAGATTCTAAATTACGTTAGTATCAATCCTGGTTGCACAGCATCGCAGATTGTTGCGTGGTTGTCCATAGATCTTAGAATGAAGAACCACGGTCTTACGCCTAGAAAGATTGGATTTTTCATCCCACGATACTGTAAAGAGTTGATTTGGAAACAGGATTCTATGACCGGGAAGCGCATTTACACGAATAATGTTTGAACCGTTCGGATTAAGACAGAGTGTTCGGTGGCCCGTCCGCTGGACCCATAGTGTAGCCTGGATATCACTGGGGCTTGCGGAGCCTCAAACCCGTGTTCGAATCGCGGTGGGTCCGCCATCTTATTCATAGGGCAGCGTGAGCCAGTGGTATGGCCATCAATCTTCGACGACGGGTCGACTTTCCGATGATCGATCTTGCACAAGTTGTATTCTATCCTGAATACTTTGATCTGGCCCATCGTTTCTTTGAGGAATCTTGGGAGAAGATTTGTGGAATTTCATACCCGGTCATCACTCAGGAGATGCATCTCGGCTTCCCTGCAGTTCATACTTCAGCAGACCATCTTGCACCGCTGCGCTACGGTGATGAGGTTGTTTGCAAACTGTGGATAGAGTCAGTGGGTAACTCTTCGATTGTGTGGCGTTACCTGTTTTACAATCAGGAAGAGGTTCTCTGTTGGGATGCCCGCGTAGTCACAGTTTGCGTGAATATGAAAAATTTCGAGAAGATGAGCGTACCCGATGAAATTGCAGATGCATTGAGAAAATGTACCGAGGATTAAGGAGTGTCGCAGGCAAGGTGAGTATATGTCGGACGAACTCGGTTCTGTTATGATGGACACCAAAGAAGAACTTGTTATGCCTGAAATTCCTATTCGACCTAACCACAGTATTCCTACAGTGGCTGCAATCATCTTGCTTCTTGGTGCTGCAATGGTTGGCTTTGCTGCGTATAGTTCATTCATGTCCGATGAACTGTATTCGGAAGCGGATGAAACACAACTTGCTGAACAGTTCACCGGAAGTGACGCTAATGTTACTCAAGAGGATTTGGAGCAATATGATGACCATTTTTCCAATTCAACATATGGGACTTGGAGTAGTGCACTGTATTCGCTTTCAGCCATTTCGCTATTGGCTGGAGGTGTATTCCTTCTCAAAGGAAACCGCAAAGGGATTCATTTTGGAGTTTTGGGCGCATTCATACTAATCAGTGCAAATGTGTGGGGTGGTTCAGCCAGTAAAGAGGCCGCGATGCATTTGCCTGAAATTGCCTCATTGACATTCGCGACAATGTACTACATCTACGCCTGTTGTGGCCTATTTTGCATGACCTTGGCTCTGATGCCAATGTTGTTTGCTTCAGGGAGGGCTGCCCTCTCTTCGCCATCCATAAATCTCGCAGCCCCAAGTGCTGAAGAAGAATAATAATCAATTTTCACGCGGCCATTTTTTAGTGAGTGCTGCACGGAGATCGTCATTCATCTTTGCATCCCACCAGTTTGCATCTCTCCAAACAGCATAGCGCCCACGAATTCCTCGGAGGTCTGCACCATCCATTCGTGCGTTTTGAAAATTGGCCAAACCAAATCGTGCTTTCTTTGCCTTGATATTCCGCAAATCAGCATTGTCAAATGCAGCCTTCATGGCATTGGTTCCAATCATTGATGCATTCTGTAAATTCGCCCCCGAAAGGTTGGCCCCCTCAAGGTCAGCCCCATCGAGAATGGCTCTTCGGAGATTCGCCCCCGAAAGGTCGACACCTCGTAAATCTCGGCCGACAAAAGATTGGAATGAAAGATCCGCATCTGGACCGATTTCAACCATCACAAACCCTCAGGCACTTGAGCGGCGGTCTAAGTGCGCTCGACCTTCAGGGGTTAGTACTGCGTATCGATTCTTTTCGTTTGCACCGGGTGGGCAAGTGATGAACCCCCGTTCGATGAGTCGATTAAGGTACAGAGATAGGTTGTCGGGCGCGTTCAATCCACTGTCACTGAAGAGTTTCTTTAGCACACGTGGAGGTGCATCATCAATTCCTTCGACATCACGCAAATAATGGATGGCTGCCAGAACCTGATCAGGCTTCTTGGTTAAGGTGCTGTTATCAATCAATGAACGGAATGCAGAACCTCGCTCAGGCATCCCACTTTTCTTAGCAGCTTCAATCGCTGCAGCGATGGCAGTTTCACGGACACTCCGGACCCTGGCAATTGCAGTTGACCAATCTTCACCTTCACGTAGGTTCATCATTTGTGCATCCACCTCTTTTTGAGAACCTGAAATATCGATTTGAACATCGCCTACGCGTATCAGCACACGGCTGTTTCCTGCTCCTTCCGAACCATTCACCAAGCAGCCACCTGACCAATCCCAACCAATCGACTGGTTATTTTAATCGTTACGATGGTAACTTTATGAATTTTAGAAGCATATCATTAATTCTGCAATATTTCAGAACATTTCGTATTGTAACCACAGTATTTGATATTGAGGTTTTCGCGACCGCCACGCCGAAGGCGACATAACCCCCTGATATTGTCCGCAGGACAGATGCCCCTCACGCGCGCCCCCGTGCAGGCGAGCGCTTCGCGCTCGGTAATACTCGCATTATTGATGGTCCTGAGTATCTTCTCCTCACTCCCAATCGCTTCGGCAAATCCAGCATCAGGTACGATTGAAACATTTGCTGATGGGAGTTCGAGTGTTGAAGTAAATACCAACAATCAATCGCCCGCAACTGTGAATTTGAGCATTGGAAGAAACACCACAATCGACAGTTCAAGTTTTCATTTGAATTATGATTCAGAGGACATCTCACCCGGTTCACTCACTATCGATATCGATAGTGATGGCCAATATGAGTGGCACCTCGGTGGAAATGGCGACGGTCAAGTCGGTGAGCAGGATCAATTCATTGGTGGAACAACATCCACTTCAACATCAGCAAATGGAAATCAAACGTGGCTACAGGCCGGTGCGTGGCGTTTACCGAAATCAGCAATCATGGCTTCATCTGACATCACCGTTGGACTCACACCTGACCTTGGAGCCCAATTCAGTGGTATTGGGGCGGTGACCGATTTAGCCGTCGGTGACATGGATGGAGATGGGCTGGACGACCCCATCTATCTGGTTCCTGACCATGTGGGCACCAACGGCACAGTACAGCCACACATCGGTTGGCTGACGTGGAGTGGTTCCGCAATTGTCACAAGTTGGATTCCAACTTGCTTTGATGCGGATCGGCTAATTCTTGGAGATTCAGATAATGATAGTAGAACCGATATTCTTGCAGTTGCCGAAGATGAAGACATGCTATGTCAACACCTTTCGGGTAGCAGCTGGTCATACACAACCAATGTCACGATGAATGAGAAATTTGAAGATGCAATTCTAGCAGATATGGATGGCGATGGTCAAGATGATATCGTATCCATCGATGCTGATGGAACACTCGGAATGCGTTCGTTCAGCGGCGGTGCTTACACGTCCGCAGTCACATCAACCGTCCCTTCTGGAAATCAAGTTCCAGGTCTTGAGAATTTCGTCCACGTCGGCATTGGTTCATTCTACGGAGGTAATCAAACTGTCATTGTCGGCGAGACAGACATGATGACATCTTACAATACGCTGTGGAATTTTTCCAGCAGCAATTGGATGGCCACGATGCAGGACTTTGAGTGTTCCAATGGACCTTTTGAGATCTTTGACTTTAATGCAGATGGATTTGATGACTTGATGGGACCCACCAGTTCATCAGCATGCATGGCCACATGGAATGGCACGGCATGGACAACAACCAATTCCAATATGGTTGGATTGTCGAATTACTCAATCGGAGACCACGATGGCGATGGCACTGTCGATGTGTTCCGAGCATTCGAAGGTACACCGGATGGTTCAGATAGTACTCAAACCGGTTCCCTTGAGATGAATGCCTTCGATAGTGATGGCACAGTCAATTCCAGTTCAACTATTTTCAATCCACATACTTCACCCCGCGACATCGTCTTTGCAGATTTAGATGGCGATGGGTTGGATGAGCAAATCGTCGCTGCTGGTGAGGCAACTCCAGGCTTGTTCATCGGTGCGTGGCACACATTGGAATGGGATCTAGAAGGGGATGGAACAATGGAGATGTCAATGACTGGTTATGCCAATTCATCAAGTCCATTGAGTCAGCTTGACCAAGGTTTGTTGATGACTAACATCATCACCGAATTGAACAATGTTGGAACCAATTACGATTACTACGATACTCCATGGGGTACAATGGACCCAGTCGCTCGCAGCATGGGTGCTGGAACCATCACACAATCCAATATGAACATGTCCTATGCAGCAACATTCGTTGTTGAATCAAACCCAACAAATGGCAACTTTTCCAATGTTCTGAACACCTTCATGGAACTGGGTACAGGCACACTAGACATTCCGATGAACATCACTTGCACGCAAAATGGTACAGTTACTCTTGATTCATTGAGTATTGATTGGACCGCAGGCGCTTCCAACATTCAAGTTCCCCCAGCACCAGTACTCAGTTTGTACGATTTCAATTACAGTCAGGTGAGTCTAATGTGGACGAATACAACAAGTCAATCAGACCTTATTACCTACCAATTGTTCCGTGCACCCACCAGTTCACAGATATCAATTACCCAACCTCTTGTTGAGACAATCATCAACGGCTACGTCGATACTGATGGGGTCACCAACCAAGAATGGGATTATGCTGTCAGATCAGTTCATCAGTATGGAGTCGTCTCAAATTTATCCGACATTTTCACCGTGAATGTCCCCGATGTTCCACCAGTATACGATACCACACCACCCGATGCTGCAATCGTCAGTTTAGCAGATGTACCCAATGACAACGGCAGTGTCCTAAATCTTTCATTCATCCCATCTCCATCGATCGATTTGGCTTACACGTTGTTCTATTTTGAGAACAGTGATTTCACCAATGCATTGGGCTTAACCCCGTATGCCAATATCAGTAGTGCCGACCCAACAACTTCGATGTTCATTACGGACTTGACCGATGGAGATGACCATTGGGCAGCAGCAGTCACCGTGGATGGTGATGATAATGCTGAGTGGAATGTGACCACTGTTGGTCCCGTCCATTCGACCAATGATACGATTCGACAGAGTACCCTCACGCTTGATGTCACAGGTGATGGGACCTATGATGACGGCACAAACAGTGGTGTCCATCTCCATGACGGTTCAGCCTTCTCAATATCCCTGCAACTGTCGAGTGAAGGAGCCCCTCTTTCAGATGAAACCGTAGACCTCACAGTCTCTGTGGACGGCCAATCATGGTCGACCACAGTGGTGACTGGATTGACAGGAATTGCCACTCAAAGTTGGACCGATTGGACCGATTTTGTTAGTCAATGGGAAGCACACGGCGGAACCGGTCAAGTGAGCGTATCCTGGACAGGTGGCTCTTTTGGATCTGCAGAGCAATCAATTGCGCCTGCAAGCAGTAGTTCTGACATTGTAGTCACAGTCGATGCCACACTGTCAACCAACACACCTTCAATCCAGCTCGATACCGAGGGATTGGGTACCGCACACGCCAGTGCGACCGCTCCATCCACTGCTGAACAGATCCTCCTTGATGGGACATCGGTCAATTGGCAACTTGGCAATGGTACAGAGGTATTTGGGGAAACGGGCATGGCCCAGTTTGACTCCACAGGAGTTTTGTCTATCCCAGTGAATTATGGGACGGGTGGCTGGCTAGATTTGACGCCAACCACACCTTGGTGGCTTACCTTGTCCCCATCCACCCTCAGAATCGATATCTATCCACCACCACCAATGGGTTGTATCGATTCCGCAGCCAACAACTACGATGCCTTAGCACAATTTGATGATGGGTCTTGTACCTACGATACACCGCAATTGATCTTTGTCGAAATTACTTGTGATGCGGTGTGGGATATCGTTGACAACAGCACACAGGCCATGGCAGATATAGATTCGAATTCGATGCATTGCGCTCTATTGAACAATAACAATGCCAGTATATTTGTAAACATCGCATTCACTTACGATGAATCAACACCGCTGTTTGTTGACAACCTCGAAAGCAGTGAAGTGGCAATTGCTGCCGGGGAATCACTGACCTTTACCCTGTCACCCAGTGCATGGGGGGAGGGCACAGTCCCATCGAATGGAACGATCAGAGTTGACATTGATATGATCGCAACTGGATGGCTTGGCGTATCCGATTACACACTGCTTCCATACGGATTCATTCATGTCAACGATACCATTGACCAACCTGATGACAATGGTGGCGAAAACCAAAGTGGAGCAGATGATGTCGAAGAGGAGTCCAGTTTACTGTTCCTCATTGGTATTACCGCCGTGGTTCTCGCCATCTTAGGATTCGTGGGTCTGCGCATGGCAATGCGTGATGAAGAAGACGAAGATGCCGAAACGTTCGAAGATGAAGAATGGCAACCCAAACTGAAGAAACAAATTCGTACTCGACCCAGCATGGAGGACATGCCCACCGGGCGCAGTTTGGATGAGTTGACCACCAAGGCGAGCACAGTATCCATGTCTAAACCCAAGAAGGTTGATCGGAGAGCCGGATCCCGTCCCGCGCCCATTACCGAGGCAATCGAAGTCGAAGCAGAGGCCGAATGGGATTACACTCAAGATGAAGACTATCACATTGATGACGAAGGCGTCGAATGGTGGAAGGATGAGGTTGGCCAATGGTGGTACAAATATCCGGATGAAGAGGACTGGGAAGCCTTCAATGAATGAGCGACGGGTTCTTGACTGAGCAATGGACGGTGTAATCGATGGTTGGAGATGGTTACGCATTGGTTCTGCATGGTGATGCAGACGCATCCAAGCTTGGTGGAACTGCGATATGCGGATTTTCGAGCACAGGCATGGTCGGTGTAATCGCTGCCAGCCACATCATTCGTGCTTTGAATTTGGAGCAGATGGGCACAGTTCTTGATGAGAACTTCCCCGCCATGGCGTTGGTTCAAGAATCAGTGCCTAAACATCCGGTTCGCGTCTACCAGGGCGAAGATGTGGGCGTATTCACCTCAGAGATTCAATTCCCAGGCACTTATGACGTCAAATTTGCTGAAACCGTGCTGAAGTGGTTCGTAGAGGGTGGTTTTGACCGCCTCATCATCATTGATGGTGTCGTGCCCAACGAGATTGGCGAAAAGGAAGAGGGCGACCTCTGGGGTGTGTCTAGTCATCCATTGGGACGTAAAGCGCTGGCAGCAGCAGGAGTCTCGCGCATGAAGCAAGGGATTGTTGCAGGTGTTGCTGGTTACTTGTTGTCCGAAGGCGATCGCCGTGGATTAGACATCACCGCACTATTGGCAGATTGCAACCCGATGTATCCTGATGCGCGTGCAGCTGCTTTTGCGACTGAAGCTGTTAGTGAATTGTTGGATCGCGAGATCCCATTGAATGAATTACTTGAGGATGCCCGCAAGATTGAGAACAATGTTCGAGACATGGTTGAGCGTAGCAAATCCATGCTTCCTGCCCCTGAAGGCTATGATGTCAGCCAATCCCAAGATGACCCCATGGTTAACTGAGGATTGGGGTTCACACACAGTTAAGATTGCCAGTCCCTACGAAGTTCCATGCACGCAAGTGTGAACGTCAACGGGACTGAACTTCAGCCCTGTTCAACAGACCCGATGACCGGTTGGTATCGTGATGGTTGTTGCAATACCGATGCCAACGACTTGGGATTGCATGTGGTGTGTTGTATTTTGACTGATGATTTCCTTCAGTTCGCACGTTCAAAGGGCAACGATTTGATTACACCAGCACCACAATTCAATTTTCCAGGTTTGAAGGCAGGAGATCGTTGGTGTGTTTGTGCACAGACTTGGCTAGATGCAGCCAATGAGGGCGTGGCTTGCCCGGTGAGTCTGGATTGCACGCACGAAGAAGCGTTGGCTGTGATTCCGATTGATTTGTTGGAAGCACACAGTGAATAGCCACATTCTGTTAACTAGAGGGTAGTCTATGCTCAAACCCTATGCGATGATTGGCTAATTCGCTATTTGTGATTGCTCAAATGTGATAATCCAGATAAAGACGTGGCTAATGAGATAAGTAT
>CAWVWT010000024.1:0-33685 GCA_963934015.1 uncultured Candidatus Poseidoniales archaeon | reverse complement strand
TGGGCAAACCAGTCAAAATCATCCAAATTGAATAAAACAATTCCGACAGGGCCATGAAGCGTCACCGCACACGGGTGTGTATGGAGGAGCGTGTGGCCGCTCAGCGCGTGACGAATGGTAGAGCCCATCCACTCGAGGAAATTGTTGCCGTGGAAGAGCCCCTCGAGATTCACATCAATGGGCAACCATGGATTACGACCATGCGGACCCCTGGTCAAGATCGTGAGTTGGCGCTCGGCTTGCTCTACTCCGAGGGATTGCTTTCTGATTTTACGGATATTGATGAAATTGATATTAATGACAATGTAATTCAAATTACTGGCCAAATTTCCATCGACGGACACACCCGGGGATTTGTCCGTTCAAGTTCATGTGGCGTGTGTGGTCGAGCATCACTTGATGCAATGCTAGCCCGTCACCCACCGGCTATTTCTTTAGATGGATTTACTATCAGCAGTGATTCAATTGATTCACTATTGAATCGACTACGAGAAAAGCAATCCGTTTTCGATTCCACGGGGGGGGTTCATGCGGTTGCTCTGTTTAGCGATGACTCTTTGATCACGGATCTTGCTGAGGATGTGGGGCGGCATAACGCAATGGACAAAATAATCGGTCGCGCAATAACGCAGTTACCCCTATCTGATAGGGGATTCGTATTGAGTGGGCGAGTATCATTTGAGATGGTTCAGAAGGCAGTGATGGCCGGTTCACCCTGTATTATCGCAATTGGGGCACCTACCACTCTTGCAATCGAACTAGCACGACAGCATGGTATTACCCTGATTGGTTTTGCCAGAGATTACAGATTTAATGTGTATACAGGCTCATGGCGTTTACAGGACTGATTTCAAGGGGTTTCACAAATGAGGGAAAATGTAGAGGCACAATCACCTATCGCAGTTGAAAATCTGAAAATTCGTAAACCTAAACAGATTGCTGCTGGAATCCAAGGGGTCGTAAAATCATTCAG
Organism: uncultured Candidatus Poseidoniales archaeon; assembly: GCA_963934015.1. Classification (GTDB taxonomy): domain Archaea; phylum Thermoplasmatota; class Poseidoniia; order Poseidoniales; family Thalassarchaeaceae; genus MGIIb-P. The sequence continues at coordinate 32,712 of CAWVWT010000024.1, read as the reverse complement.
AATCGGTTTGGCAGAAGCCGGAATTTCCAGAACTATCAAGACGATGCGGACTGTAAATCGATTTGACGGATATGATTGTCCAGGCTGTGCTTGGCCCGATCCGGATCACCATCGTTCTGGATTTGAATTCTGTGAAAATGGTGCCAAAGCATTCGCTACCGAGGCAACTAAGAAGCGTCTGACACCGAAGCGTTTGTCTGCCAAAACAGTTCAGGAATGGTCACAATTATCCGATATGCAATTGGATAAGCTTGGACGAATTACTCATCCAATGGTTCTCCGTAAAGGTTCGAATAACTACCAATCAGTGAGTTGGGAAGATGCTTTTTGTATGATTGCTGAGACCATTGATGATATCAGCGACCCGAATCAAACAGTTCTCTATACATCGGGAAGAGCATCTAATGAGGCCGCATTTCTCTGGGGTACGCTGGCACGTCAAATTGGTACTAACAATCTCCCCGATTGTAGTAATATGTGCCATGAATCAAGTGGTGTGGGTTTGTCAGGTTCAATTGGAATCGGGAAGGGAACTGTTCGCCTAGATTGCTTTGACTCCGCAGATTTGGTACTTGTTATCGGGCAGAACCCAGGTACCAATCACCCACGAATGCTGTCTGCTTTAGCGAGTACAAAACGAAATGGCGGGTCTGTCATCAGTATCAACCCATTGATGGAAACTGGATTGAACCGATTCAAGCACCCACAAGAAATCATTCGATTATTAGGGAAAGGAACCCCGATTGCAGATGACCACTTTCCAGTGAGAGTCGGTGGCGATCAAGCCCTCTTACAAGGAATCGCAAAGGTGGTTCTCGAGGAAGGCGAGGTAGACTGGGAATTTATCGATGAGCAAACTGAAGGGTTTGAAGAATGGAACTCCCATATTGCAGCAACATCATGGGATGAGATTGTCACTCAAAGTGGAATCGAACAGACCCGAATCGAATCTCTCGGCAGGGCTGTATCTAAATCTGAGAACCTCATTATTTGCTGGGCAATGGGGATTACACAGCACGAAAATGCGGTCGCTACAATTCAAGAAATAGCAAACATATTGCTCTCAGGAGGGCATTTTGGCAGACCAGGGGCGGGGGCATGCCCCGTCCGAGGTCACTCTAATGTGCAAGGCGATCGGACTGTCGGCATCAACCACCATCCGCCCATTTCCTTCCTTGATGCATGCGAACGCGAAACTGGAATTCAGATGCCGCATAAACCCGGTTATGATTCCGTGGAATTTGTTCGGGCAGCGCGGAAGGGAGAAGTCAAACTGTTTATGGCACTAGGTGGAAATATTCTCTCTGCAATGTCTGATACAGAAGAGGTCGCAAAAGGTTTGAGGGAAATTGATTTGACGGTCCAAATATCGACAAAATTGAATCGAAGTCACCTTGTCACCGGCAGGCAAGCCCTTATTTTGCCTTGTCTGGGGAGAACTGAAATCGACCCAGCGGGATTTGTCAGTGTTGAGAATTCAATGGGGGTTGTTCACTCATCTACGGGGAAACTTCCACCTGCATCACCCGACTTGCTTAGTGAACCTGCGATTATCAGTTACATTGGTGCGAAATGCTTTGGTGATATGCCATTTGATTGGATGTCATTCTCAAATGATCACAATGTCACAAGAGACCTCATCGAAGCTGTGATTCCCGGCTTCACCAATTTCAATGCACAGGTCCGTAATAAAGGTGGCTTTTATTTGCCAAATGGACCACGCGACGGACCCACATGGAATACACCTTCTGGCAAAGCAATCATCCATTCACATACACTACTCGAACGTTCAATTCCGGATGACAGATATATTTTGATGACTGTGCGCAGTCACGACCAGTATAACACTACCATTTACGGAATGGATGATCGCTACAGGGGTATTTACAATTCGCGTCGGATTGTAATGATGAATCCCGAAGACATGAATGAATTGGGTTTAGTTGCTATGGATGTGGTTGATTTAACCAGTCACTTTGCAGGTCGAGAAATTCTAGCAGAAAGGTGGAAAGTTGTCCCGTATGACATTCCACGAAAGAATTTGGCAGCTTACTTCCCAGAAGCAAATGTATTGGTACCGCTTGACTCGGTTGCCAAGGGTAGTAATACACCAACTTCAAAGTGGGTTGAAGTGAGTCTTAAACAACACAAGGATTGAAATCGGGTGGCATGGAGGGCACACTATGTCCGAAGATGACTGTGGCTCGACCTTTGCCATCCCCATGGCGGAGAATACTGAAGTCGTACCCGTCACAATTGATGTGACTGATGACGCGATGAGTGCGATGGAAGGGGCCATGGGGAATGCCGATGAAGGGGATGTTCTCGTCGTCAGTGTGCTTGGAGGTGGATGCTCCGGATTCATGTATGATTTACAAATTCAGAACCGCCCTGGTGAAGAGGGGTGGCAGTATATTTCCTGTGATGGGGTTACGATTGCGATTCACGATAAGGACAGTGTTCAATTGTCGGGTATCACGCTAGATTTTGTCAATAGCCTGATGGGTGGCGGATTCAAAGTCATCAACCCCAACGCGCAGAAAGCTTGTAGTTGTGGAAAGTCATTCCGCTAGTCAAACACCCTCAAATTTCTCCAGGTTTGGTTTCTCAGGTGGTATTGCGTATTCGCCCTCTTGGAGCGTGGATGGTGTACGCAACATATCCTCAAAACTGAAAGTGTCTTGTTTGTTAAACTCGTCACCGTTGAAAATAAGATGCTCTTTCAATGACCGTAATGGATTCAATTCCATTCGATCATGCTCTCTTGTGAAAGCATACAATACAGGATTATGTAATTCCACAATTTGGTTCTGAAATACCATTCGAACTCTATCGGAACGAAGGCCAGCAAAGAACGAAATTTCAACCATGATGGCTACTGCAGCTGCGCTATAGAGGACGATGAGGACAATCCCAGCAAACCAAATTGGATCTGCAAAAATTGAATTACTTTCACCAATTTGTGTCAGGAATAGTTGACGGCTCAATAAGAATAGAAGACCTAAACCCACAACGGGTGCAAGAATGTCATCAACCAAGCGTTCCATTGGTTGCATTCGCCTCTGACTGGTATCAGCGAAAACAAGTTCGCCATGTGAGGCGGCTTTGACGATTACAATGACACTCGTCAGTATGAGGAATAGTACAACGGTGAGGGATATTCCAACCCATGTAGGTAAGGGCATGTATGAGACGATGAGGTAACAAAATAGTCCGAGAAATGCAGTAGTCGGGAGGCGGTGCATATGCTCGACCATCGCATCTTCATCACGGACTCCTTTATCCAGCCGATGTATTCCAATAATTCCCCAATGCATCACCCGCATGACGAGGTTTACCACTCTGGATAGTATTCCCCGGTCAATCAGTAACCACTCTGCGACCAATATTAAGGGGAAAAGTAGCACGAAAATGATGGCACCAATTAACCCGACTAGAGGTGAAAGAATCAGGACTGGGAGAAGCATAAAATGCGGTAATTTCAGGGGGTGTAATACATCCATTTCGATACGGCCTTGGCGGGACGCATCGATTGGTAATCCTCTGGCGAGGTGGTCTAATTCTTGGCGTCGTGTCGCCAGAGGTTCGCCGGCATCGAGTACTTGGCGAACCCAACGGCGGTATCGGACGTGTTCCGGTTCATTCCCGACTCGGTAGGTCCACCAGAATCGCAAAGGCAGAGCAAGAATTACGGGGGTCAACAATATGCCCACGGCAATAAGTAGGCTTGTGAAGTTCTCTGCCACAATGGTGATGCCCCACCATCTAGTCTTAACTCAAGCGGGCATTAATCTCTGATGATAGCGATTATCGAAGCGGTAGGGACGAGTCCGAAATTGTGTGAATCCTCACTCCCTAGTGGATCCGGATTGTCACCCTCGATGAACATCCCAGCGCTATCAAATCTTTTGATTCGTTTGATGATTGTAGCATTTTTCAGTGGGTGTTTGACAATGACAATGTCACCAATGACCGGGGTGATGTCACGAATGGCATTGACGTACTGGCCTGCCTTCAGAGTTGGCCACATGCTATCACCATGGACACGAACCTGTACGTGGTTCAACTTCATCAACTCGCGCGAATCCACGAAATTTCACTTCGGCCCTTGGTGTCCCAGAACATGTTGTGGATATTTTCAATCGCATCCATGAGTTCTTGCGCGTGTTCTGAAGAAACTTCGACCTTACATGCACTGCACAATTTAGCTGCTTGCCAGAATGTATTGTGGAGATCTGGTATGGATTCCAGGTGTTGTGGTTTGAAGAAATCAGTCCAAAGGACAAGAAGTTCATCCTTGCACTTTTGTGCTTCTTCTTCCTTAATCGATGCATAACGAGACATTGTATTCACGTAGGCGGCCATGGCACCACCATTGTTAGTGTCAGGGCATTCTAAGGCGAGCATCTTCTTGGTCATCGATTGAACCGCTTCACCGGCGATTCGGGCACTTGCAGGGTCGTACACTCCACAGGGACCATCACAATGGGCTTCGGCATCAATTATCGGCAACAGTTCTTTTGACATGAGGTGACCCATACGAGTGCCGTCTATGAACATGCGTATGTTGATGGGGTGCACACAAACTCCGGTAACTGTGGCCCGGATTGCAGTGACCGATGGAATGGCTGAAGCAGCTGTTGCAAAACTGCTTGATGCAGGTCATGAAGTTGATTTGAGTCCTGAAAATCTGGACGGGTTTGATGCAGTAGTCATACGATCAGCAACTAAAATGACCGCTGATACAATTGCAGCAGCCCCCTCATTGCAACTCATTGGTAGAGCGGGTGTTGGTGTAGACAATATTGACTTAGACGCGGCTACAGTTGCCGGTATCCTAGTTTGCAATACACCTGGCGCATCCACACAATCTGTGGTTGAATTAACATTGGGGCATCTACTCGCTTCGACTCGACATATCCCTACCGCTGATCGTGATTTACGTGCAGGGAAATGGACGAAGAAAGTACTCAGAGGAACTGAATTGTCTGGCAAACGACTCGGTTTCATTGGATTCGGTCGTATTGCACAAGGTGTCGGCCGCATTGCACAAGCAATTGGCATGGAATTGCATGCCTATGACCCCTATTTACCCAAACAAATCGCCACGGAGCAAAATTGTGTCCTACACGGGGATGTAAACGATGTATTTCGCTTGTGTACACACATTGCAATCCATTGCAATTTAACTGATGAAACTCACCACCTTGTCAATACTGAGACCCTTGGAATGATGCCTACAATCGGTGCGGATGGAACTGAATGCGGCAACCACCTGGTCTCATGCGCACGAGGTGGAATCGTCAATGAAGAAGATGCCCTTATGGCATTGGAAGATGGGACGCTAGCATCCTGTGCGCTCGACGTGTTTGAGGTGGAACCTGCTGGCGACAACCCACTCATCCAACACGAAAAATTTCATGGCACCCCCCACATTGGTGCAGCAACCCAAGAGGCACAAGCGAGAATCGGTTTTGAGATGGCAGATTTACTCATCGGATTCTTTGATGGTGAAATCCCACAATCGGTACTGAATCGAGCAGTTCTCAGGTGAAGAGTTCTTGAGCCATCGATTTCCAATTGGTAGTATGCGAGAGCGGATTCTAATCCATTGTGATTTAGATGCGTTCTTTGCGGCTGTTGAAACCCTACACCACAATTTGGACCCGGCTATGCCACTAATCATCGGTAGTGATCCTAAAAATGGTCAAGGACGGGGTATTGTATCAACCTGTAATTACGCAGCCCGTGAATTTGGTATTCGAAGTGCCATGCCTATTTCTGAAGCGTGGCGACGTTGTCCAGGGCAACCCTTGGGCCCCGCCCTATATCGTCGGGGTAATCACAGATTGTATAGGCGTGCGTCAAATCGAGTGATGGCAATATTGTCAAAGCATGGGGACAAGTTTGAGCAAGCAAGTATTGACGAAGCTTACCTTGACGTGACCGACCGATGTGATGGAGATTGGAATCGTGCTGAAGGACTCTGTAGGCAACTACAGATACTGATAAAGAATGATATTTCATTAAGTGCATCATTTGGAATCGGACCAACAAGAGTTGCTGCAAAAATGGCAAGTGAGGCACGAAAACCAGGCGGGATATTCCTCGTCCCCCCAGGTGGATTACAGGAGTTTTTCTCATCACACCCTTGTAGGGCGGTGCCAGGGATTGGACCCAAGGCTGCGCAAATGTTAGGGGAACTTGGCCTCATGATGCTATCTGATGCCTATCGGGAAGGGCCTGATTTGATTACTGATGCTGTCGGGTCACGAAGAGCACAAGTGCTCTGGAGAATTCTTGAAGGTGATTCTTCAAATGAAGTCAGTGCATTACGGTCAAGGAAAAGCATTGGCAAAGAGAGAACTTTCTCTCATGATGTCGATGAAACAGAGGTCGTTTTCGATATGCTAGGGAACCTCATCACACAGGTCACTAGGAAATTGCAACACCTCGAAATCACTGCACGAAATATCGAAGTTAAACTTCGGTATCGAGGTTTTGAAACGATATCACATGCAAAGAGTTTGGCAGTATCGATGGATGATGAAGAAACCTTCCAGCGGATTGCGGCTCGATTACTAGCCAATGTCTACGACACAACACGATCTGTTCGATTGGTTGGATTTCGAGTTGGAGACTTAGAAGCCCCTCCCAATAGACAAGCCACTCTCGATGCATTTTCGGAAGATGAATGAGTTCAGAGAAGTTTGTGCATCGCTGTTAATTCAGCAGTGAATTCGGACAAAACTATGGGAATAGTAACACCTTCGATCTCAGCATTCAAACTGAGTCCCTGGTCTTTCTTCGTACGCCATGTTTCACTGTTAAAGTCGCACAAGAACCCTGTCAACTTTCGCAATCTAGATGCTTCATCATCATTTACAATCAATGAGGCCGGATAGTTACGAACATCTACTGCACTCTCGCCATACAATGTCTCACTCAAATGATGCGTGAAGAAAGGGCAGATTGGGCTGAATATTGTCAATAAATCTTTGACGATTCGATGGATAGTCCATGCGGCATTCAAATCATCCTCGTAAAGGCGGCCTTTTGCCATTTCAAGCCAGTGACTCGGCAGAACATCTGTAGCGAAATTCTTGATGATTCGGGTTGAAGTGAAGATATCAATTTCCCGCCACCCTTTTTCAACATCCTCGAGAACCTGAGAAAATTCTGAAAGAATCCATCGATCACCAGCACAAAGGTCACTGGGTACTTCATCGGGATGTTCTGGAAGCGGAAATTGGGATGCGAATCGTGCAACATTGAAAATCTTAGTCAAAACTCCGAAATATTTCGACTCAATCTCTTCAGGATTGATGTGGAAATCATCTCCAACTTGTGCATCACATGCCTTCCACAAGCGGAAGCATTCACTGCCAATTTTGTTGGCTTTCAATTGTACACTCTTGTCGGGGCCCTTAACCCGCCAAGCCCCTGTTCGGCCCCCTGCGCCGCACTCTAGCACGCTATCTGCGTCGATTCCATTGCCCAATGATTTCGACATCTTTCTACCCCAAGGGTCCATGCCCAAACCATCAATCCAAACATTTTGGAAGCCAGGTTTATCCATTAGCAAAGTACTTTTCAACAATGTGTAGTACAACCATGTGCGGACAATTTCTTTGCCCTGAGGGCGGATTCCAGTTGGGAAGGCCTTCTCAAATGTGTCTGGGTCATTCAAATACCCTGATACAAACAAATTTGAATTTGAAGAATCCATCCATGTGTCGAACACCTTTTCTTCACCATAGATCACCCCAAGAGATTCTTGGAGTTCCGATAACCCACCCAATTCTTCACGGGTTTCGCGATCTAAAACACGACTATCACTAGGGGGTTGTTGGCACCATGGTTGAACATATGTCCCCGCTGGAGGAACGATGACTTTGGTCGAATCTTCAGAATACCAAATGGGAATTTCTGTGTGATACCAGCGACGGCGGCTGATGGGCCAATCGATGCTTACATTTTCCATCCAATCAACCAAAAATTGCTTGTTTCGAGGGGGAATGAAATTAATCTCATCAACATGTTCTCGCATCCGATCTTGAATATGAGTTTGGCGTACATACCACTCTTTGAGAAGAATAATTTCAACTGGATTTTTCCCTCGCTCTGACACTGGTACTTCCTGATCACGCACCTCGATATTTTCTATACGGCCATCTGTATCGAGTTGCGTGATGACTGCCTCACGAGCTTCCTTTACTTTGAGTCCAGAGAGTGGGCCTGAAATCGGAGTCATGCATCCATCCAAACCAATTGCTTGGAATGGTGTAAGACCCATGTCGCGAAACACGGTAACATCGTTCTGGTCCCCGAAAGAACAAACCATCAAGACACCCGAGCCAAATTCTGACTTGACAGAAGGGTGCGTGCAAATTTCAACCTCTGTTGAACGGCCCTCGACAGTGACTGGAAGAATGGCTTTCTGTCCAACAAGATGTGTGTAGCGTGTATCATCAGGATGAACAACCACGACGCCACATGCACAAATCAACTCAGGTCGAGTGGTTGAAATAATCAATTCTTCACCACCATCAGTCATCCATTTAACATCGATGAGTTGTGTTTTCCGCTGCAAACGCTCAACCTCGGCATCAGCGATAGTGGTCCCTTCTACAGGGTCATAGATATTCGGACGTAAATCTTCAATGATTTCACCCCGCTTAAACAAGTCAACGAAAATTGCTTGAGTGACTGCACGATAATCGGGGGCATCAGTGAGATATTCTTTGGCGAAATCACAAGATAGCCCAACCCTAGATGCAGTTTTCCGCATTGCTTGAGTAAATTCCTCGATTGTTTCCTGGCACAGTTTCAAAAATTCAGCCCGATCATATGTCTTCATCTTCCGGCCTGTGTTTTTCTCTACCGTGAATTCGATATTGATTCCATTGCGATCGACACCCCAAGGAAAGTAGACCTCTTTACCGAGCAATCTCTGGCTCCGCGCAATCACATCGATCATGCTGTATTGTGCGACTGCCCCAATGTGCCACGTCCCACTCGGATACGGTGGCGGTGTATCAATAACGAAAACTTCTCGTCCACTATCCGGTTTGAATCCATAGCGTGTATCATAAGCATCTGTGTCTGCATAATGCGCTTCTTGGATGCGCTTCTCAAGGTCAATAGACCAGCGTTTATCGGTTATGGTTGGTTTTGCCATTTGGTGTTCCCACCTGGGGCCCTACTGCGGTGACATGAACAGGTCCGTCCGCGCGGTCGCGGCTTCCCGTTTTCAAGCCTCCCGTAGACAATGTGGCATGAGGAATTAAAGGGCGAAGGCTAGGAAGGGCGCCCCTGAGGGACGACTGTGGTCGAGAAGGATGAGACTGGCAAAAGCGCTCAGGCGCGAGCCATAGTTCAAGACTTCAGTTCGAATGTACGCCGGAAAATCACTGAATTTGAGTCGAAAGGTGCCGTAGATGCACTACTTTCCGCCCCGAAAATGATTCGTAGAGAATTGCAAGAAATGTCATTCTTCGGGGCCTTAACCCGCTTTCCTGCCGCCACCGTGCTAGTGTGTTTGCTAATGACCGCATTCTTTGCATACCATTCAGGAATAACCGACCAGTGGAGGGATGATCATCAATCGATGAATGTCAATGGGGATTTAGCAGCGTTCCTACCCGAAGGCAGTCAAGTCGCCGCGGATATTGTCGAGGTTGAGGAAGACTGGACAACCAACGTGATGATTATTTATGTAGAATCGGCAAAGTACAATATTACTACCCAAAATATCTTGTCTCAGATGGATCAACTTGAACGACAACTCAATTCCGATGTTTCAGATGATGGTGAAATGGACAACATCATCTATGTTCTGAGTATTTCATCTGTCGTCAAAGAAATCAATTCTAGCGCCCCCAGGGTAGCGGATTCTTTTGTCCGCAATGCTGGTGATGCTTGTCCATTAGAAGGAGCATGTGGTTGGCTCGCCGAAAATGCCAGCGACTTAATCCAGGAGTGGGCTGATACTGTTGGCGGGTACAGTATCCCAGACGACCAAACTAGAATTAACCAACTTATTGGAGAATTACCAGATAACGCCCTTGATAAATTGGTCCGGGATGTAGGTAAAACCGAAAATGGGACCAAGGTTTCCGACGTCAGTGGCTACGGGTGGAATCGAGCGGTAATCATCATCGGGGTTGCAGATAATAATCTTAACATTGGGGAATTGATTGAAGATACTCAAAATGAAATTAACAGGCTGGGTGATGATAATTGCTGGACTTCAAACGCCGATAATGGTTGTGAGGAGGAGGAGGCTCTAGGGCTGGTCATGACACTGACTGGCCCGGTACCGATTACAAATGCGGTTACAGAATATACATTCACACTGTTTTGGAAAATCTTCCCAATTGGTGTTCTTGCTGTTGCAGGAGTCCTATTCCTGTTCCATTGTGATGTATTACAAACGGGCAGGGTCCGAGTGGAACAAGGGATCAAAGTAGTAATTATTGCTGGTCTACCAACCCTTTGTTCGGTATTTGCCACTCTTGGAATCATCGGCTGGACCAATTATGAAGTCACTATGACTGTGATTATTGTTGGACCGATTATCTTGGCGCTTGGTGTTTCATATGGTCTACATATCACCAACCGATATGCCGCATCTAAAGGGACACCAAAGGAAAAAATGGCTCTCGCACTGCAATCAACAGGTAGAGCTGTTTTCCTTTCAGCGGTTACAACAGTCATCGGTTTCGTATCTCTGATTCTAACACCAATGGCACCAATCAAAACGGTTGGTGTTTCACTTGCAGGCGGAATCATTCTGGTCTACCTGTTCACGATGGTTATGGTACCCAACCTAACGATGCTACTGGATTTAGAAAAGGCATCCCACCCCCCCCCAAAGATTTTCATTGCAGCAGTAAGGGCACCGATTCGTTGGAACAAACTCGCAATTTCAGTATTCATCATCCTAATGCTATTCAGTGGTTTGGTCAGCCGAGAGAATGTAGTTGAAGATGTGAACCTCCTTGACATGGCGCCACAGGAAGAGCCCGCTGTTGCGAAAATGCTCACATATTCTGATGAATTTGAAAGTGGCCAAGTTGGGATGATTTTGGTGAAAGCTGATATTGCAGCCGAGCCAGAGTTCTTGGCGCCAGGGGATAATGAAATTCAGAAAGATCCATTTGAAAATTTGTATAAAATTGAAAGTTTAACTGAAATGGCCAATATGGTTGAACAAACTACTGCAGTTTCTATTGCATTCTTGATGAAATCAGTGGGTGCATCATTGAATTTTTCGGGTTCAGATACAATCGGACAGTTCTGTGCGCCGATGCCCGATGTACCGAGAGAAGTCTGCAATATTCTGTTTACGGGAGAGTACAATGCTAGTGCGACATTCTGGACAGTTCTGATGGAACTCGATAGAGACCAAACTGCAGGTACGGAAGTTCAAAGTTTCCTCATTTCGGTTTTCTATGACGGTTTGACACCAGAATTACGTCATTTCTTTGTATCAAAGAACTTCCAACGCTCATTGATTTACATCGATATGCCTTTCATGCCTGTCAAGCAAACTGAGGCTGCGGCTGCAGAAATAAATGGTTATTCAGAGGATCGTGATGGATTTGGATTTACACCCAGTGCACTCATTGGAGTTGCTGCGGTTACCATTGATGTCAACAACCTCATTGTCGATAGCCAGTGGCAATCCCTTGGCTTTGCCCTGCTATTTACTGTGGTTACGCTTGGATTTGTTTTCCGTGATGCCAGGTTTGCTGTGCTAACAACATGTCCAGTTATTTTCACGGTAGCAATGCAGTGGTTCGTGATGGATCAGCAATCGGTTACACTATCACTGGTCACAGTGATGATAGGTTCGATTTTAGTGGGTGTGGGTGTTGACTTTTCGATTCACATCGCCAATCGAGTTCGTGAATTAGGTGGAACTTTAGAAGCTATTCAGGATTCTTGTGCAAGTACTGGGATGTCCCTATTTGAGGCTACAGTGGTCACATCAGCCGGACTGATGACTGCATATTTGATCCCAATTCCTGCACTGAAACCCTTCGTGACGGTGATTATCATCCTCTTGACATTCGCAGCACTCAGCGCCCTACTCCTTCTACCTGCAATTTATGCCTTATTTGTCAAGGAGGGTTGGGGACTTGCAGGTGGTAGTGATGCCATGCGTAAAAAAGCTGGTTTAGCAGGTGGTTCTTTGGCTATTGCTGCACAACGTGATGCTGCCGAATCGTATGATGCTGTCCTCCTCAGCAGTGCTGACGACGCATGGTGAACCCTTTCAAACCGGGGCAATCCCCTAGGGGCTCGATGGTCGCCTACTGGCTGATGAAGTCCGAACCCCACGTCTACCCTTGGGAACAATTAGTAGAAGATGGGGATACGCATTGGGATGGGGTTCGAAACTACCAAGCAAGGAATACAATGCGTGACGATATGAAGATTGGAGATTTGGTTCTATTCTATCACTCAAATACCAAACCACCCCATATCGCCGGCGTGGCTAGAGTATGCCGCGAAGGTTACCCTGATCATACTGCACAGGACCCAAATTCAAACTACTTCGACGCGAAATCAACTCCTGAAAATCCTCGGTGGATGATGGTCGATATCGAACCGGTTGGAGCAATGCAATCGATTGTTTCCCTACCAGACATGAAGGCAAACCCTGTACTCGAAGGTATGCCTTTGTTAGCAAAAGGTTCCCGCCTTAGTGTCCAATCTGTACCATCTGAATATTTTGTTGAAGTTTGTCGAATGGGGGGATTCAATGAGTGAAATCCCCGTTGCTGAACGCGCGGCTCGAATCGAATATGCCATTCGTGATGTCGTCATCCCTGCAACGGCACTAGAAGCAGAAGGCCATGAAATTATCAAGTTGAATATTGGTGACCCAATTGCATATCCTGGATTGCCCACACCAACGCATATGATTCAGGCTTTTCAAGACAGTTTAAGCAGGGGGGAAACCGGATATTCACCCTCATACGGAATCCCCACTCTACGTTCCGAAATCGCAAAAGATGAACGAGGTAAGGGCTGGAATTGTTCACCTGATGATGTCTACGTTTGTCACGGTGTTACGGAAGCCTTGCAAATCATCTTCACGGCAACACTAGAGGATGGTACCAAGGTACTCGCCCCTGGGCCTCACTATCCGCCATACATGGCCTACCCACAATTGTTTGGAGCAGAAACCATCGAGTATCGTCTCAATGCAGAAGATGGCTGGCGTGTGGACTTTACAGATATTGAAGCCAAGATGGATGAAAGCGTTCGAATTCTGGTCCTTATCAACCCCAATAATCCAACAGGGAATGTCGCTAGTTCAGACGAAATAGATCGTTTGATTTCAATTGCGGAAAAATGGCCAAATTGTATGATTATTGCGGATGAAATTTATGATGAACTTGATTTTACAGGTACACAAACCAGTGTTGCTTCACGGAGTAAAACTGTTCCAGTTTTCACACTGAATGGTGTTTCAAAAGGGTACTATGCCCCCGGTTGGAGAATTGGATACATGGCATTGCACGACCCAACCCAAAGATTAGGAGCGATCCGAGATGGTATCGAGCGCTTACTAAGATCGCGCCTTTGTGCATCTACACCTGCCCAAATTGGATATTTGGCGGGACTAGAACAGTCGCGAGATTGGATGCGGAAATATACGCAGAGGGTTCTCGCCCAGAGGGACCTGTGTTTACAGAGAATTTCAGAGATAGACGGGCTAGAAGTTGAATCACCGGGAGGCGCATTCTACATGTTTGTTAGACTAACCGATTCAAAGTGGGCAACCGATGACAAAAAATTCGTTCTCGATTTGTTGCATGAAGAACATGTTCTAGTTGTCCACGGTAGTGGATTTTCAAAGGAATTGGGTAGGGGGCACTTCCGCTTAGTGTATCTCGCAGATCGTGATGTATTGAACGAAGCTTTTGACAGAATTGACCGGTTTTTACAGGGTTCTCGTTGAATCCCTTACGTACGCACGTACGCTGCGGTCCACGCAGCGTGTAGTCGCAACCGCTTAGAACCAGAGCCAAGGTCGACATACGATGCGAGTCGTCCAGTATGTGCTATTCGGACTAGCATCGCTAATTTTCTTGTTGCCCATCTGTACAGCCGAAGTGGTATTAATCGATTATGATACGATTGATTTGGGATTGTTGTTACCCATTATTGCTGCATCAATTGGAACGATTACACTATGGCGGTGGATACTCCCACTTAGTCTCGGGAATCTGCAGGTTGCCTTCGAAGTCGATGATGACCTGTATGAGGTTCACCGGTTAACCCGCACAAAAATGCAAATTCAAGAACTTTTGAACTTACGTGGTGTGCCGTTTGGCGTGATGTCATACCTGATGGCAATGGGTGGTATAATGCTCATTGTCGCTGAATTATTGATCGGCCCTGGAACATTCTACAAGCCCATTGTTTTCGTAACGATTATGTTTGTAGCAATACCAATTTTTGTTTCCCCCATCGTCACTATGTATGCACAAATTCGTGCAATGAATAAACGGTTGATACACCAAAAAATTTCGGCGCAGGTTTTCGGTTATCTCGGAACCGCTTCTGCTATGATTATGATTTTATCATCAATTGTGTACTATGGTTGGACTGTGGCAAATTCCAATGGGGGTTATGATTCGGTGGTAATGATTCAATGGGCTGGTTACGCATTGCTTGTGTTTATGTCACCAACTATTTTTGCCTATGGTCGAATCATGGGGGCATCTTGGAACACACTTCTCCTTTCAAAATGGCGAACTGCAAAGGGTTGGAAAACACCAATCGACCCCGATAGCCCCCGGTTCTTTCGCAGACTGATATCTCTTTTCTTGGTGGTATTCCTTTCAACAATGCCACTTGCAGCAATCAATGGTATAGTCACACTAATTCATGTTATCATCAATCAACCAGCTGATGCAGATCGCCTATTGGATGTTGGTGGAATTCTAGGTGAAGCCATATATTCAATGGTAGAAAATTCGGAAATCATGCGCAAAATCATCTCCCTAAAAACACTGCAAGAAGTTCTGGCATCATATCTGATGCTAAATGTAGCAATTGTAGGTCTGGCTTTCATCTTTGAATTGACACGTAACTTGTTCCTCGGTGGACAAACATTTGCAGGTGTCGGGGGAGTAATTCTAGCACAGCCTAGAGACATCCGTACCGAGCCCGAGGTTCAAGGGCGTATTCTTTTCTTTGGATTGGCGGGTTTTTCAGGCTACGTCGTTTTGCTACTTGTGCTCCAAACCTACAAAGAATTTAGTCAACTAATGCCGTATGGCGATAGTGTCAGCGAAGAAGTATTGCTTCAAAGTACATGGCAATTCATCGCTGCAGGCCAGGCCATTTTTCTACTCACTTGGATTCTTTCCAGCACCAGGTTTGGCCATCTTCGAAGTCTCAAATTCGACCTGTCCCCCGATGAACGACGCGAGGGTGTAATCATGGCAGGTGGTGGCGACTGGATGCGCGACCATATCGAAATTGCTGCCCGGTCTGATGATATCGCAGCTCTGCGAAATTTCCAAACCGAGAAAATTGACGGCGATAAGGCCGTCGTTCGTCTTGAAAAAGGGCGTGCTCGGATGATTGAATCCGCCCTACGCGGACTCTGGCCGCGGGCTATTGAAGAGGCACGAAAAGTCTTGGCACTGCAAGGTGGGGAGGATGATGAGGCACGAATGATTGTCGCCACGGGCCATATTGCCTGCCGACGATTCGATGCTGCTAAGGAGGCTCTGCGCGGGATGGAACAACCCGAAGGATATGATGAGCCTGAACTACTAGCATTGACGCTGGAATGGCTTGACCCTTGGGCGGGGCGTGTTGGTTCTGATGACTTATATGATTGGGAAAATAACTCAACAATCGACCACCTGCGCGATATGCAAAAACGACTCAGATCATGGTCGCCAGATACGACACTTGGCTCTGCACACACTGATCGATTGTCCCTCCATGCACAAATCGCCAGTGCAGCAATGCTCCGTGCACAGCGACGGAGTGAAGAAGCCCTCGACCTTTGCCTTGATCTAGTCAGGGCGCACCCCGATTCAACATTGGCTCGCATTGCGTGTTCATTGTGCATGATTGATTTAGGTGAATGGTTTGACGCTCTTGACGTATTTGAAGAAGTCAATGAATCTAGTCCAGAAGACCCTCGTGTACAAGCACTTGGCGGAATTCTAGGATTCCAGGCTGATTCTGATGAAATGGAAATTGCTCTGGCAATCGGAACTGCTGCCGAAAAAGCCGCATGGATTGATGACGCCCCAGTCAATCCATTTGCAGCTCTAAATGCGCGCAAGGGGATGGATGAAGCGCTTAATGCCAATGTCATGGTCGTCGCACACGAGGCTCTCGAAAGAGGAGTACCACCAGTCTATGCACCACCTCTCGTCATAGTCCTCCTCAATTGGGCTGTACTCCTCCCAACATGGATTGTGATCGGCTGGCTTGCATGGATTGAAACTGATCAAAATTTGCTTATCGGTTCGGGGACATCAATTGCTTTGATTGGTTTGCACATATTTACACGTCGATTCAGACGCTTGCAGCGTCGAATCATCAAACATCGTGATCAGCGTGCAATGATGCTTTATGCGCGGAAAATGAAGAGTTACAAGGTCTCAGGTGATGGGAATAAAATGCCTATTGGAAACCATCTCATGCTGAAGGGTTTGCTCGTCACTGTGAATGGCAATGTGTTTGATATTGGGTTTCCTGGGTGGCTAGTTGTCAGATTACCGAATGAACGAGATCGACAATTTAAGAATCGGTTGAGAAATCGTATGCGGGATTTGAAATCGAGCCGCCTTGCACGCGCACAACCGCTTCCTGAACGCTGGTGGACTAAGAGGCCGAAACCTGTTGACAGAGGGATGAGAACACTTGAGCGTTTGATTGGCCCCGCTGCCTACAGAGGGGCACACCGACGCAGCCTTGGGATTCAAAGTGGTCAATTACAATCTGGTCAACAGAAAGATCGACGTCCAATTATGGACACACGGCCAGACAAACGTGGAATCCCCACATACTCAAATCCAGATGAGGGGACTGGTCGCAGACCTACATCACGCCCAGAGCAAGTTCAACGCATTCAGAGTATTTCGCGAATGCCAACCAAGAAACCAAAGAGAATAAAAGATAAGGAATCTGATGAATTCCAAGATTTTTCTTGAGGTGATTATGTGCCACTTGTCGACGACTCAATGGATGAATCAACGCCATGGCTAATAGAAAAATTAAGGCAACGATATACGCCGAATGATGTCGGTTTCATCATTGACATCGATGCTGGAAATACACCCGTTTGGTGTACAACACTCCCGGCCTTTGAAAGATGGTTTGCCGAGGTGGAAGCAGTTACCGATCAAACACTTGGCCGGAGATTGGCCTATGCTTCGGCTGAATCGGAGGAATGGCGTTGGAGTTTAGCACCGCCTTTACCCAAATCATGGATTGGGCAGCAAAAGAAAAGGATTGCAACGATAAATTCAGATTGGTGTATACGAGGTTTGGGGCAGCTTGCAATCTTGGAAACTTCTGCCGAAGGAGCAATGCTGCTCGTCGCCAATCGGTGTCATACAACAATCGCAGCCGGAATGGGAAATGCGGCATGGGAGTGCATTGAAGACAGGCGGTTTAGATTCCAATGGTCTGACCGTGGCGCAGGGGAAACCATTGTCCAATCTACGCATGACCAGAGGGAAATTCCGGCCCCAAAAAATATCACTATACCCTGGACTGATACAGAAGGGGAAGTGACTGATGAAGAGTGCCATTACAATCGTGCCCGCCATGAAGCCGACGGGGTATGGACGGTAGAAGGGAATCGGACTTTGATGTTGCAACGGGACCTCTTGATTCGATTTGAAACACTGGTAATTCCATACCTCGCAGATACACCTCGATCAACGGATTCACGAACGGAATGGGAAGGGATATCCGAACCTGAGCAGGTTGTGCTGTGGGATGCGATGGCTGAGGCGTCTAGAAGGCAGTTTCTGGCCTCTGGCGAATTGGTTCTTGTGGCCGAAGCAGAACACTGGATTTCAGTTTCCAATCGTCATCTAGTTCAATATGGCTTAGGCCGTGTTATCAAGTCTGTTGGAATTGACAATTATGGCGGAATTGAGTTGCGTATTTCGGCGGCCTTACATCCGGCAATAGTTGTTGGACGCCTGCTTGGCTGCTGGGAACGGGCGGAAGGACGTGCTGCGAAGGCAACATGGTCGTCAGATGATGCTGGACATCGGATCAAATTAGAAAGCCGCCGGGAAATTGCAGGATGAGTTTATTTTGGCTTCGAATTGTGCGATATTCTACCACACGACCCCACTCAAGCATTAAGTGTGAAGTGTAATGTCGGTAGAGAGTAGAAGGGTGCGTAGCACCCTGTGGAGATGAATCATATGGGACTCAATCACAATCAATGGGCTGTCGTCGCAATTACAGCAACAATCTGCTTAGCCGGTATGTATACAATTGTCGGTTCAGCACTAGAAACACTCGATTCTGCCGGGTTTGAAGGAGCCGGGGATGACATCAAAGCACCGGAAGATGAAACTCAGCAAGAAGGTGCGGACTACGACGATGATGGACTCAGTGATCGAATGGAAATTACCCAATATGGCACTGATTTTGACAATGATGATACGGATGGGGATGGCTTACTTGATGGATGGGAAGTGGCCAATGGCCTAGACCCACTGGATGATGGTGATGCTGACTTTGGCGAGATTGAATCGAGCCAGAATCCAAATGAAGATGATGTCACAACCGGTGAAAATAATGAGACCTTCCCTGACCCAGATAACGGACCTATGGGTGATCCTGACCGTGATGGTTTACCCAATGCTGAGGAAGCGTTCTATGGAACCAACCCAAACCTCCGAGACAGTGACTCGGATGGCCTCAACGACGGTTGGGAAGTTCAACACCAGAAGATGCAAATCGGTGCTGATGGCATCCCTTTCTTACTGATGAACCCAACAGATGCAAACTGGGACTGCAGTCTTCTCAGCCCCCAAGTTGAGGCAGACTGGATTGCATCTTTCGGAATAGATGAGTGGAACCTCCTAGAGGATTCCTTCACTGATCGTCATTCATGTGATACTGTGCTCGATGTTGATTTGGATACAATGCCGAATTACATTGAGGAACGATATGGTACAGATCCGTGGTCGATGGACAGCGACGGAGACCTAATCGGTGATGAGGTAGAGGTTGCATTTGGTAATATTAACATCAATTCATACTGTGGAAACACTGTGAATTCTATGTCGATTTCAGCACCTTTCACGCAAGCGCGTCAAAGTGCGGATAACCTCGCTTGGTTTGAAGAAGATATGGATAATGATGGACGCGCAAATGGCCCTGGTGACTGGGATACAGATGGTGATGGAATGCCAGATGGATTTGAATTCTGCTATGTTGAAATTCTCGACCCCGCTAACGCCACCGATTCATTTGCAGATTCCGATGGGGATGGTTTGTCAAACGTTGAAGAGTACCAGGTAGCTTACACTTGGGGCCCCTCACAGTTCACTGATCCAACCGATGCTGATTCTGACGACGATTTCATGCCAGATGGTTGGGAAGCTAACAATGGATTAAATCCACGTAACGGTAGCAATGGTATCGATGATCCAGATCACGATGGATTTGACCAGAATGGAAACGGTGATGTGACACTTTCGGATTTTGATGGATTTGCGCGCGTACATGCAATTTCTGTCGAGCCGTACCAAGAAGTAATTGCAAACCAAACGGTTGCATGGGCTAAGGTGACATTATCTGGAGCTAGTTCAGGAGGTTCGCAATACGAACTCATTCCACTTTCTGCTCCTTGCGCTGGATTTGTTTATTCAATCTCCGCGCAAATCAATGAAGAGATTACAGAGCGCAGTTTTGTTTGGATGAATATTGTCGAACATGATGAGCGGTTCACAAACCTCGATGAATACGAAGCCCGAGATCGTGATGGTGATGGGGTCATCGATGGTCGTTCCAGCGATCCACTCAACCCCGATACTGATGGCGATGGCTTACTCGATGGAATTGAAGTCATGGGCTGGACCATTCGGGTCGTCAATCGTGGTGTCAACGAGGTTCACGTAACCAGTGACCCAGGTGTATTCGACACTGATGGTGATGGATTGAATGATAGTCGTGAATACTACATCACGTACACCAATGCAAGCAACAGGGATACTGATAGTGACAATCTGGAGGATTATACTGAAGCGGTTGACGGATTTGTCTGGGACGGTGTTCCGTATACCACTAATGCATCCATGTTTGACACAGATAACGATGGCCTTGAAGATGGTGAGGAAATTGCACTCGGCCTCGACCAATACATCACACATGCCAATAATTCCGATACTGATAATGACACTCTAAATGATGGAGATGAAGTTCTCTTTATCCCACGCCCGTGGCAATCTGCAACCAATCCACTTGTCAACGACACCGACAATGATGGGATGCTAGATGGGTGGGAAATGCAGGTGGAATCAACCACCGAGAATACCCGCTCACATTCATTGTGGATTTCTATGAGCCCTTGGCGACCAATTGGCTGCGAGGATTCGTCCTGTGAGAAATCTGCTGGTGGCTGGATTTACCTGAATGGAATCCAAGAATGGTCAGGCAGTGCCGGAGATGCCGATAATGATGGGAAAGCAGATCCGAAATATTTTGTTCATGAAATGAATTTGACTGGCTTTTCCATGCCTTCAGAAGGGGGTCGTTGGGCACTTGACCCGGCCATGGGTAGCCTACCTGATGCCAGTTTTGATGTTGACAATGATACACTCCCAAACGCTATGGAGGCACCAGATCGTTGGAACACTAACCCTGTCGATGATGACACAGATGGAGACAGATTGGCCGATGGTTGGGAAGTCTACTGGTCGGACAAGGCTCTCGAATTGGGACTCTCAAATTCCGAAGAATTACAGTCACTCGGCGCCCGTGGGCCCATGGACCCAAGCATGATTGACAGCGACTTGGATGGCATTGAAGATGGTGAGGAAGATTTCGACCAAGATGGTTTGAATCGAACCAACCTTCTGAACCGATATTGTCCATCTCACAATGACCCTACAACGTTCAACTGCCACATCGATCCAACCACAGATGAAGGGGCACAGTTTTACAATGATTTGGAGAATTTCACCAATTATGAAGAGCTGCTCAATGGCACCAGCCCTGTCCAGAATGATACCGAAGGTGATGGTCTTGAAGATGGTCCAGAGGTGTTCTACCAGGACCATGACAATGATGATATGGCATCTGGCTGGGAATACTACTTCCAATTCGACCCTTTCGATGCTGCTGATGCACTCATCGATGTTGACCAAGACGGCTACACCAACAAGTGTGAAGAGAAATGGTACACAAATCCACGTGAACCGACTAGTTTCCCTGGTCAAGGACAACACTGTGATAACTTCGAATGAGGGGGTATCTACGAAAAGCGCCCTTTAGGGCGCTCAACCCAACCAACGATTGAAAACGGTACGGGGTACCCTATCACCATGGTGAAGGGGGCAGGTCGTCTATGTTCGGCCTTGTGCGTGCTGATTTTGCTCTCGCCCCTCGGAATGTCTACGAACCCTACTGTAGATGATGCACCTCAAATTATCATCGATCAGAATCAGGGTCTGTTTGTGGCATCAAGCCTGAATATTTCGGGGACCTATATCGATGAGGATATGCCGTTATCACTCACGTGGAAAATTTTGAATGGATTAGATCTGGTCGGTGAAGGGGACTTACTTGGTAGTCTGGCTGAAACTGCAAACTCACATGAGTCAAGTCGTAACTCATGGAGGTATACTTTAGATCTCAACTTCTCATCCTATGCCCCTTGTTCATGTCTTCTTGAAATAAGAGCGGTGGATGTAACTAATCAGATTGATTTGGTCCAACTTATTCTCTTTTCCGAAGGAGATGATTTGAGTCAATTGGCTCCCCGCATTATTTTTGATGTGTCTGACCAACTATCTAACGACCGAATTGTCAGTGGTAGTGGCCCATTGTGGGCAATTGCTATCGATGAGGAAGGAACCACTAGGGCGCAATGGGCAATTAGCAACAGTAGTGAAATTGCAATGTCCTGCACCCAAGCCTGGATTGAGTCCCCGGAATCTGTTCATTGGTACAACATGACGCCCCATCCTCTTGCGCCAGGTGAGGTGGGATGGATGATTGAATCGGAGGATTACGCTGATGGGGAATACTCCATGATTGTGCGAGCCGTGTCTGACGACGGTTTAATTTCACCTTGTGCCTGTATAACATTCGGAATTGACAATAACGCACCTACTGCACAGATTGATGGACCGACTAATGTGAATGAAAACTTAGGAACCATTCAGTTTGATGGCACAGGGAGCAGTGATGAATTTTGGGGCAGGGAAGGGATGGTCTTCCTGTGGGTTTTGGAGAATGAGGCTGGTGAAAAAACGATTGAAAGTGGACCTGATCTCCGTACTTTTGATGTCGAGGCATCACAATCTGGGAATTACACCCTCACACTTACAGTTGCAGATAACGCTGGGTTTTCGGATTCAATCATACATCAATTCAATATCAGCAATGCTGCACCCACCGCGGCATTGCGGATTGGGGGGCACGCATTGGTTGATGGTGATGAAATCACACTTATTGACGACCACCAATGGTTGCTTGAGTGTGGGGACTCAACTGATAGCGCCAACGACAAAACTGGACTGATTTGTACATGGTACATCGATGGTGAGCCACTCATGACTGGATGGCAACGCCAGCTCCAGAAACCAGATGACATCACATCCCCCCACACCCTCATGCTAGAGGTGACCGATGATGATGGAGAAACCGACACGATTTCAATTACATTTGGAGTTCAAGGTACACCTTCAGATCCGATGTTTAGTGATGATAATGAAGGAAATATGGAGGTCTGGACACTGATGATAGCACTTGTTTTCATCTCTGTCGTAGTGGCCATAACAATGGTTCTTGTTCGTTATTTTTCGGGGCACTCTACACCAATTCCCAAGTGGAAACGAAAATGACCCGAATATCTCATGAAGGGTTGCCGAGTCGGCGATGATGATGTATGAGAGGGTCACCTCTGCGCTGGGCGACCGCCCCAAAGAAATCGGACATGCTGAAATGCGTAAGCGTCAGCACAATTTCTGTTTGGAATTAGCCACAGACTCTGTCGCAATAATCACAAACAATCCTGTCAGTATACGAAGTGCTGATGTTCACCACAGGTATCGATTCAACTCATATTTACACTACCTCACAGGATGGGGTGAGGGAGATGGTGTTGCTGTATTCCATCACTCTAATGGTGGTTGGAAATGCAGACTATATGTCCGCCCACGGGATGTGAATAAGGAAACTTGGACTGGCAGGCGACCTGGATTAGAAGGTGCTCTAGCAGGATGGCCCGTCGATGAAACTGAAAGTTGCGATAATATGCCAGATGATCTTTCAGAACTTCTAGATGGTGCTGAGAATGTATACCATACTTCTGGACTGGATGGGGCTGTCGATGAAATCGTGAATTCTGTATTGCAAAAAGAGGTTATTGACCCGAGAGCAATCCTCGATGGAATGCGTGTGCTCAAATCAGATGCCGAGGTCGAATTGATGCAGTACGCAGCCGATCTCGCAGCATACGCGCATGTAGAGGCAATGCGGGAATGCAAGGTAGGTATGGGTGAATGGCATATGCAATCCATCATTGAAGGATGCTTTCTCTTCCACAAATCCGAATGGTCATATCCAAGTATTGTTGGAAGTGGCGACAATGCCACTATACTACATTACAACGAAAATAGTGATGTTATGAAAGATGGAGATTTGGTTCTGATTGATGCTGGTTGTGAAATTGATGGATATGCAAGCGATATCACTCGAACATTCCCCATAAATGGAAAATTCACCGAGGCACAGCGAACCATCTACGAACTTGTACTCAAGGCGCAGTTGGCCGGCATAGATGCCTGCCAAGCTGGTTCCCCTTGGAGTGCGATGCATGATGCGACTTCGCGGGTTCTAGCTCAGGGCCTGATTGATTTAGGCATCCTTAACTGCACATTTGAAGAATCACTAGGTGGTGATTTTGATGGTCTATACCGTCAATTCTTCATGCATGGAACAGGGCATTTCCTCGGCCTCGATGTCCATGATGTTGGTGGAGGACGGCAGGGGGATGACAAGCCTGAACGAGTGCTTACACCCGGAATGATTCTCACAATCGAACCAGGGCTGTATTTTGGAGCATGGAGGGAAGATATCAACATTGATTCAAAATGGGCTGGAATCGGTGTTCGAATTGAAGATGATATTTTGATCACTGAATCCGGGCCAGTTGTACTCACGGCAAAGTGCCCTAAGCAAATCACTGAAATTGAGGCTCTTGTCGGCTCCAAGTGAGGGACCATAATGTGGAAAGAGATTCTTGAGTCTCAGCGTGGCCCTTCACCGCCGCGCCTGAGTGTTGAGGATGCTGCCCTGCTGTACGAAGGAGCAGACTTCAATATGCTCCGAAGTGTGGCTTCTGAGCGACGCCGATATGTCAATCCAGGCAACCATGTGACATACATGATTGACCGAAATGTCAACTACACAAATGTCTGTACTATCAACTGCCAATTCTGCTCGTTTTATCGCCCGCCGGGTCACGAAGAAACATACACACAAACGTATGAGCAAATTTCAGCCCGATTTTCTGAACTCGAAGCCGTGGATGGAGTTCGAGTATTGATGCAAGGTGGTGTCAACCCGGATTTACCACTTGAATGGTATACTGATTTAATCCAATTCTTGCGGAAGGAGCATCCATCAATCGCGCTAGACTGCTTTTCGCCAATCGAAATAGAAGGTATTGCAGAGGTCTGCAACCTCTCAACCCTAGAAGTTCTCAAGGCACTCAAAGTTGCAGGGATGCATGGATTGCCTGGTGGTGGAGCTGAGATGCTTGTCGACGATGTCCGTCTTGATATTTCTCCGAAAAAGGGGAGTGCTGATAATTGGCTTCGCGTGATGCATGAAGCACAATCGCTTGGGTTAACTACCTCAGCAACCAATGTGATTGGATTTGGAGAAAGTACACTACACCGGGTCAAACACATGGACCGTGTCCGTGTTTTACAGGATCAAGCTACCGCGAAAGGTTGGATTGGATTTACTTCATTTGTCGCATGGCCGGTTCAACTTGAAACGAATGCATTTGGAAAGAGAAATAAGGGCCGAAATCGTATCGAGTTGGGTACAGGGCCCACAGAGTACCTTCGCCACATAGCCATATCCAGATTATTCTTTGACAACATCGATCACATCCAGGGTTCATGGCCGACTATGGGCCTAGATGTTGCACAGATGGCTCTGTTTGGTGGTGCTGATGATATTGGATCTACAATGATGGAAGAGAATGTTGTTTCAGCCTCTGGAACTGAAAAAACCTGCGCCCTTGAAGTAGAATTACAGGAAACTGTTCGCCGAGCAGGATTCGTTGCATTGCGCCGTGATTCCGATTATAATTTACTAGAAACCCCAGATGTTGCGCCTGATGCCCAAACATTCCCGGCTCCACCACCACTACAGCCAGAGACAAATGTAACCCCTTAGTTCGGGTACTCATTCGTCTTCGGTTGCACATTCCTCTTCTCTTGCGATTTCAACAACCAATTGTGGATTGTTATCGTCATTTGTTAACGGTGAAGGCCCAGGTGAATTGTCCGTTTGGGCACTGGTATTTGCACTGATGTTGGTGTAGTATACAACCCAAATATTTGCATGGATATTCTGATTGGCTCCAGATTGCTCATTTTGCGGGACATAATTTTGGCCATTATACAGGCCCTGGTAAAATAGACTGTTTTGATTGCTTGACAAATCAATCCATTGACTGATATCATACGTCCATGGTTTGACATCTTGTCCAGCACACCATCCGGCTCGACCATATGGCCAGGACCCTAATTGATTGGTCAGTGCACCATTATGCATCTCTTTCGCGCAACCTTCATTGTCACTTCCAACGGTACCGTTACCTGCCATCGCGTGGTCTTCCTGAGTGACATAGCCATTCATACTGTAACGATGTTCATGATTGCAGAATTCAGCACAATTGGCGTCATCCTTTCCGAATCCATGTCCAGTAATGACTGCATAAATCTCAACCTTTTCCGTACCGTCAGGTATTTGTAAATCATGTACTCGTTTGTATTGTGATTCGTTATTGTATTCTCCACGGAATGAACCCCCATTGAATGCCAATTCCCCTCCAGTTGGACGTAACCCATTGTCATCCCAATTAGAAAGATAGACACTGACATTGAGCCAACCACCATTGGCGCCACGATAACGGAACATGTGGTCACCTCCTTCTGTCAACTCAAATAGGCGAGCGGATATATCGGTCAACCAACGGCCTTCACGCCCATATGTCGTGATCCAATAACCGAATTCAGTACTACACGAAGATGAATTTCCAACCTCATCGCAGATTTGCATATATTGGCTGTAATCCCACTCATGGCATCCCCCATAGGATCCGTCAGTCTTCTGATATCGGTCTCGATGCTCGCTACAACCATGATGCATGTAGAGTTCCATCGTGTTGTATCCCTCCATCTCTGAGGCGTTTGGGAATGAGCCATTAGCCAGTGAGGAATGTCCCCCACTCCACCCACCGCTGTGCCGTTGCCCCACCATGATGTCTACAACTGTCACACCCGGGTCATGTCGCCGCATCTCGGTTGGGAATTCAGCGTTGAACTGCAACGGCATCTTGCCGATGTAATCAAAACGATACTGGACTCCATGCGTTCCTGCCCAATTGTACAGAGAGCCGATTTCACGCCATTGCTGGAATCGATCGATTCCGTAATAATACGTACTCCAGTCGCTGATGACACTGCCGAGAGAGCCACCGATAGCACCTCCTTGTTGGTCAATGTAGTGAATGTGCGAATCAACCCATGCTTTGTCCGCATCGTTCAAACCGTTTCGGTATGAATTAACGCGGTTGTTCATAGCATCGATATCATTGCGATAATCACTATCAAAGGAACCAAAGAAAACATGGCTATTGTCTGGCATTGTGTCCAAAAGTCGAGCCACGTCTTGACTCCATAGACTTGACATGTAAGAACTGGAATCTTGGTTGAAGATGAACAGATATGTGTTCTGTCCATCCCAATCGCGTGACATTACCCAGTTACCTGATTTTGTCTGGACGGTGAAATCACCCGCAGTTCCGAAACGCTCGATCGAATAGGGTCCTGTGTCCCATGAGATGGGGACTTGGAGTACAGTGCAGCCATCAGTGTTTGATGTCCAGCGGATCTCAGAATCAGGGCACTGATCAACATTTGCAAAAATTCCATCGCCATCGAGATCAGCACAACCCACTTCATTCACATCTAGACCTACGGGTGTTCCTGTGCATTGATCGGTATCATCCATGACCCCATCACTATCGCCATCCCACTCGTAGGATGCGCATCCGTAGATATTGACAGCAGCTCCGAGTTGGGTCCGGGCACACTGGTCATCAAAGTCAATAACACCATCTGAATCATCGTCGCCATCTTCATCCATATCGCGACAGCCGTCCATATCGTAGTCATTTTCCGTGGTTTGAAGCCAGCCGATGACACCATAGGGGCAGGAATCAATAGTATCGGGAGTACCGTCATTATCATCGTCTAAATCATCGACAGTATCTCGGCAACCATCGCGATCATAGTCTGATGCACCCGTAGATTGCCACCCAGGTGTACCAAGGGGGCAATTGTCGAATGGGTCGGTTATTGTATCATCATCATCATCGTCGTCTTCTGAGGTATCCTGACAACCATCGGAGTCGTGATCTAAACTCGAATTGAATGAATCCCAACCAATGAGCCCTCTGGCGCACCGATCTGAGGTATCTAGACGGCCATCATCATCATCATCTGTATCCTCTGATATATCGTGACAGCCATCACCATCAATGTCAGTGTTAGGGCCAGAGGTGAACGCAACACTGCTCTCTACACAACGGTCTGCATCGTCGGGTATCCCATCACCATCAAGATCTGGATTTTCTTCAGTGAATACGAATATGTATACAGATATACTGTCGGTTGAAATTTCTAATGCCCCACATGAGATTGTGAATGTTCCATTGAATGACGAATCAACTTCACTCAATGAAACTGCGGCGTATTCTCCCGAAATGGAAACGGGTTGAACACGTTCAAGTTCATCCACCCAGATTCCTGAACAGGTGTTTAACGCCGAATGAACAATTTTCGCCCTTGCAATTGTAGATTCACCACCTTCCACATACAGCACGGGTGGGAAGGCAGAGATTGTCACCGGATCTTCAGGAGGGTCCTGAACGGTGATGGATAATATGGATACATCTGTAAGACCGTTTTCGTCGATGGCTGTAATTATGACACTGTGTGACCCCGAAGGCAATACACCAAAGTCAAGTGTAAATGAGGTTGAATCGGTGACACCTTGGCGTAATATAGCGCCATTTGCCATTGTCCCTTCTACCACAACAGAGATCGTATTTTCATCATCAAAATCACCACTGATTATGACATTTTCATCATGTGTAAATGGACCTTTTTCGTTCACAGAAAGCGCAGGTGGAAGACCCAAATCTTCCACATCGGAATCTGACGAATCCTCACCACCCAATATCCCGAGACACCCAGATGAAAGCATCAGAGTAGTGAGAATAAGTGCGAGCCAACTTCGCCTCATGGTCTTGCGAGGCTGATACACAACATCAACTGTCCGCCATTTCGCTACGCCCTGATTGAGTGGGCATTTGTGCAATATGACATGCTCGACCATCGTGTTTCATGAGGAGAGGGTTGACATAAATTAAGGGTGTATTCTGTTTTCTTTCAACGCGAATAATGAGCTCCCAGTGGGTGGCGAAGAGTGGGTGATACTCACTTCCAGGCCAATCACCAGCAGGCAACGAAAGGGAAACTGTGCCCCCTTGAAGAGAAATTGTAGAAGGGATGCCGCTACGTTGAACCGGTAGTGGTGAAAGGAAAAGACGCTTGGTATCTGGGCCTTCAAGTGGAGTAGATTCGCCAAACCCAGTTCCCAATTCAGAATTTGCATACTGTCGAATTGTCAATGGTGTAGAAATCCCAGGTGGGTTTTGCTGCCCCTCCTTGCGGCCCAATGCATGGAGTAGCATGGGTCGCCTTGGATTCAATAACCCAACATGGATTCTGGCCTGAGCAGAAACCCAATCATCACGTATTTCATTGAACCCAATTTGTGCTGTAATTTCATCAGATGTACAATCATCATTTCCCATAATAATCGTTGGATTTAAGGGTAAATCCGTACGGAATTTTCTCGTTCGTCTGAAATCCCATACACTGGCTAACAATCGCATCATAATTGGAATAAAGAATATAGGCATAAAGAGGAGCAAGAGGACTGGATAATCGAGCAAACCCACGCGAACGCTTCCTGCAAAAGATCCCTCGACCCAACCCCAATTTACGAGTGCAGGTTCAAAGGCATGCACCGCCAAAGATGCAATGATTCCAATCACTGCAAATGGAATCAAACGGCGGGATTTCCGGTGCATTTTACTTGGTGAAAGAAACCAACCCTTTCGCTCGCGTTCGACCCGACCCGGTATTCGATCAGATAGGGTGACCCAATCTCTACAATCAGATAGCCCTGATGATAAATGCCGAATATTACGATGGGTATGAAACCCAGATTTATCACCAATCTGCACTGCACATGGCGTTTCTGTATCCTCTGTAAGTCGAAAATATTCATGCGCCACAGGTAGTTCTGAGGCAAGGACTGTATTCGGATCAAACGGTGGCCAGCGGAGTTTGATTTCAACTGCATGACCTGAATCATCATCATTCATGATAGCACCTCATCCCGTTAACAAAGCCCATGTTGCCCGAACTGCCATGCGTCTAAACTCAGGAATGTCTTTGAGTAAACGAATTCCCAATGGCACTGGTTTTTCGATGTCACCGACTTCATTAATCAGAGATACGACATCGTCGCGTGCAAATATTTTGAAAGTGGCTTCAAGTTCTTCATCATCGCATGATGAGACGAACAAATCACGCAATATCCGGGCACGTTCTTGCTCTTTTCGAACCTTCTCCATCGGCTTGCAAACACGCTTGAGTTGAGATTCACTCAAATTGTCCGCCAAAATTGCTTTGACAAGATTGGGTGCTAGGTAGTGAACTTGGTCGAAACCAGGGCCAATGCCGCCGCCAGTCGTTGGCTTGCATAGTCCCGCAGCATCTCCAAACAACAACACACGTTCTTTGAAAATTCGTTTCAACAAACCACAGGCCAGTGGACCACAGAACCGGGCAGTTTCATGGATGTTGGCAAATCTATCACTCCAAAGTGGATGTTTTAGTAAGGTATCATAGAGCATTTCACAAGATCGGCCTGCCAACCGTTCAGGATGGACCCAAACACCAATTCGGTGTGTTTCCCCGTTGGGGATAGCCCATGCAAAAAGCCCTGGTGCAATATCTTCGCCGGAGAACATTTCTAATCGACCAGGTATCCCTTCATACCCCGATACTTCTGCTTGGAATCCAATCATGAATTCCTTTGGACGGCCAAATCGAAAATGCCGTCGGGTCCACGAATGGACTCCGTCTGCACCGCACAGTAGTTTGGCACGAAGAGTCTGCAAATGCCCTTCTCGATCGATGGTAACTGAGATTCCAGTGGCATCTACAACAGCATCTGTCGGCTTAGAATCAACCCAAAGGGTTGCACCCGCTTCAATGGCTTGTCGGACGCAGCCCTCATCAAACAGTTTGCGACAAACCACATGTGTGCGAATAATCGATGGTTGCCCAATTTCGACTGGGCGTCCGCCAGGACTGTGAATTCGTGCACCCCACACATCGGACAAAATCGTGTGATGCAAGTCCACCCGATTCATGGCCGCAGGGGTTACAAGGCCTGCGCACTGGAATGGTTTCCCAATTTCGCGATGCTCTTCAAGAATCAGAACATGCAACCCATTTTCGGATAAGATACGCCCGAGGTGGCCACCAACCGGCCCCGCGCCCACGATGATTACATCGTAATCATGGCTGGTCATGTCGATAAGCCACCGTAGGTGACCTATCAGGATTCGCCCTTCGCAATCAAGACTTCTTTGATTCCTTTCCTTTGGGAGTCTTCTTCTTTGATTTACGTTTTTTCCCAGAACCACCGGTTCGTTTCTTCAGAATCGTAATCAATTTGCTAGCAGTACCACCTTGTCCACCTTGTAAATCTGTAAATCCAGCCGCATCAACCAAGGCACAGGCTTCTGATTCATTCAATTCAGCCCTTGCCATGAGGGTCTTAATCCAATTCACTTGTTTCTCTGATGGCTCTCTAGGTATATCTTTGGCTAATACTTGGAGTTGTTCAATTAATTTACTGGCTGTTCCTTTTCGACCACCCGTCAATTCCTTGAAACTGCTTACCTCAACCAATGCACAAGCATCTGCCTCAGGCAACTCCACACTTTGAGCCAACGCTACAATCCAACTGGTTTGCTTTTCGCTCGCCGGTAGTGTTTCGGCAGGATGTGCCTTGGTAATCACATCGAGGATCCCACGAATCTCAGTCCCAGTCATTTCTTCGGGTGTCTTGCCACTAGAGTATGTGGTGATTTGTTCAGCAGATAAATTCTGAGTGAGTCTTTCATAGTAGGCGAGTTGTTTGGGTGTGGGTGTCAATTTCTTTTTCGCTAGTGCTGCCAAATGCAATGATTGGAAGTGTTCAGCAAATGTATGCCATTCCTGGGGGGCTGAAGATCTTCCCGCTTCAATCGCATCCAAATTTGCTTCCATTTCGGATGTGAAGTTAGTTCCAAACAAGTGTCCTTCTATTCCATGACTGCTGCGATCGTAGAATGGTGCAACGTCAAGCCAAAGTGTTCGCCCTTCCGTCGAAGGTTGTAGAGAATTATTTTCTTCGACCACATACTTGCGAGTCAGTAATTTCCCAATTGTTGCCGCATAGGTTGAAGGGCGGCCAATACCTTCCTTCTTCATTTGCTGAACCAATGAATGCTGCTTGTAACGCGATGGAGGTTTTGTTTCATCTTCACGAAGGCATGGGTTTTCACCATCTTCTTTTGCAGAATCAAGGGTAAGGGCTGTGCCAGTACTTGCATCAAATGAGGGAGGAGTGGTTGCGGGTTCTTGCCGTATTCCCTCAAATGCAGCTTCCCAACCACGATGGACGCGCCATGATGCGGTGCCCGCAAATGGGCGTTTGAATCCAGCAGCTTCAGCTGTCATCGAAAATCGCTCATAGCGACTTGGATTCATCTGACTTCCAGCAAACCGGGCCCAAATGAGTCGATAGAGGCGCGCTTGTTCAGGGCTAAGGTCAGCGGGTGAGGCACTTTTCGGAAGTGTTGGACGAATCGCCTCGTGAGCATCTTGAACATTGGATGCATCTGATTTTGCATCGGGTCCCAATACACCCTCACCGAGGTGATCTTCACCCCAAGTTTCGCGGATATGTGATTTGACATCTTCACGTGCCCCCGCATTGGTCCGGGTTGAGTCTGTCCGCATGTAGGTGATGTGGCCTGCATTGTACAATTCCCCTGCGATTTTCATCGTCCGCCTTGGATTCCAACTC
>CAWVWT010000023.1:0-35604 GCA_963934015.1 uncultured Candidatus Poseidoniales archaeon | reverse complement strand
GGTTTGCCCATGGCTTCAGCCATGGCGACTACGACATGGGTCCACTTGCTTGTTGGAGATGGAAATGCCAAGACATGTGTGGCTACTTCGAGGAGTTGATTTGTGAGTGATGTTGGTGCAGCAACCCTCCCCCCGTCTTCTAGACCCGTCCGAGGTGCATTCCATTCTTCTGAAAATACAGCGAAGGCGATATTATTGTTGTCTGCCCATCGTTCCGCTAGGTAATCCACACCACTGGCACCCCCTGTGATAACAAGATCAGGGTTGCCTTCATCAGCGGCCCAGTGGTCCATTGCATCTTCTATAATCGAGTAGTCATAAAACCGGCTGGAACCAACTACAACTAGATTGATGATACGCCCATCTTGATTCAAATCCTTACCGGCGAGTCGGTCAATAACATCGCTGCCTGCTTCATTCCCCATAGATTCGACTAGGTGTGTGGTGGCATAAACCTATCCAGTGGCGAAAAGTCAACCAAATGTGGGTAAAATTTCACGGAGTTCGTTTCTTCAGATCTTTCAGAAGTAATTTACATCTACGAATTTGTTCCTTGGCCCGCTTCTTGTTTTCACCTGTGAGTGACTCACCAACATCCCTGCCCATCGATTGGTTGAAACAATGAATTGCATTGTCATATGATTCAAGTTCAGCGTATGCGGTGCCCATATTGTACAGTGCTTTTCCTGTGGTCAAACCTTTGTCGATTCCAAAAGCTTTGTAGTAATTCTCGATGGCTTCTTTGTATTGGTTGAGGGAGTAGAAACAATTCCCTCGCCCATTCAATATTTTAATGGCCATGGTTTTGTCATCCTTGAAGGATGGTAAGGCCCGATCAAAGCAAGACAGTGCCTCCTTGTAGCGATCTTTGTTGAGTAGTTCGATACCCTTGTTGTACCACTCAATATCCTGATTAGCCACACTTGAGGAATCTGGGAGAACCGCATGCGCGACCATTTCGACAGATTGAGCCTCTAGTGCTGCTGCTGCCAGGTCAACTTCTTCACTAACCGGTTCAAACATCACTGGTTCTGGTTCCTCGATTGTATCTAAGGCCGCCTCATGAGCGATAATTTCTTCGGTGGTAATTTGTGGTTCAATTTCCACCGTATCTTCATTTTGAGGTTGAGTGAAAGCAGCCCATGGATCGGCATCCTCGATTGATTCAGAACTTACTACTTCAACATCCGATATATCTTGAGGCACTGGTTGCTGAATTGGTTCTACAGCAATGATCGGTTGTACTGTTGTTTCTGCCACATTTGCCCCCAAGCCACGAGCTTTCTCCCTACATGCTTCTGCTTTTTCTTCGCTACCTGCCGCACTGAGTGAACGGGCGAGGCCAAGCCAGAGGTCTGGGTCTTGCTTATCATGCTCGAGCAATCCTTTCCAGACAGTAATTGCCTGTGCGTGATTTCCACTCACCGTGCAGGCCCTAGCACGAAGTGCGTGAGCATCTTCGGGAATCATCTCTAGTGCAATTTCCGCCATTTCTGGGCCGGCGGGTAAGGTGGTTGGCATGGTCGCATCCAATTCCAGGACTCGCCCTTCACCCTCAGCTAAATCAATGAGTAATTCAGCATAGATGATGCCACTAGCGTGGTCTCGCAGGTTGCCCAATACCATGTTCAATTTAGAAAATCCACCCAGGGAAGTTTCAATTTGGCCCAATTCTAAGGCCACTATGCCGACACCATTTGCAGCCTTGGCATAGTGCTCATCTAGGCTCAAAGCCTTTTCAAAACACGATAGTGCACCCTGTAGGTCCTGTTCACGCTGACGAAGTGAGCCAAGGTTGAACCATGTCGGAGCATGATTCCCGTCAAGGTCGAGCGCATATTCGAAGGCATTGATTGCAGCCTCAGGAAGTCCGAGGCGTGCCATGGCTCCAGCGGCCGCCCGCCAGCATTGTGGATGTTCAGCCGCGGCTTCGGGAAGGTGTACTCTAAGCGATTCAAGTGCCCCGGCAGCATCGCCTTGCCGAATCATTTCCGTTGCATTTTCAGCCAGTGTATCCAGATTGATACCAGTTGCAGAGGCGGGGGGTTCGACAGTGGTTTCTACCTGTGCCGAAACTGGATGCGCATCCATTGTTTTCACAACTCCGAGCGGTTCAGCCCACGTTTGCTCAGGCACGCTGACCAAATCTTCGATTTCGGGTTCTACCACTACTGTTTCCACTGGCTCATCAATGGCGATGGGTGTGACTGGTACAGCTGCTCCTGCTGAATTAACAATGTCGAGCAGTGCTGGATGTCCAGGGAATGCGAGCAACCCATTTTGCGCGTGTTGAACTGCATCTTGGGGGTGCCCCAATCTTTGTAGAAGCACAGCTAAATTAGCACTTGCAGCACCATGGCCTGGACAATTGTCGAGAGCGATGCGGAAGGCCTTGACAGCATCTTGAACATCACCTATTGTGTCACTCATCACCCCTCGGTTGAACCATGCCATGTGGTCGGTAGGGTCCAACGCAATCGCTTGATTAAAGAGACTCAGTGCTTCTGCATGCTCCCCCTCAATTCCAAGCATTTCACCACGTTGGACTAGATCTTCCGCAGTCATTTGTTGAGATGCGCCTGCAACGTCTTCTACGACTGGGTCGGAAGGGGATAAAATTTGCTCTGTAGCGGGAGGTGGGGTGTATGTAGGGACTGCAATATTATCGATTGTTGTTGTACCAGATACGGCTGATTCAGGTACACTCTCTTGCGTGATTGGAGCGATTCCAAAAAGCGGACCTGAACAAGATGGGCACGTTGCTTCCGTACCTTCCAATTGCGCTTTGCAATGGGGACATGCTACGTGTCCGTGCTCTGGCATGGCTTCGACCCATTTTCTGACGCCCGCGTTCTACGCATAAGCATTCGCTGCCTGTGGTTGCGACCCCTTGGGTCGAGCGTCACAGCACAAGTTCAAGAATCCGACACCACTCGCAGTGCTATGGCTCGCTTCTTGATGGTCACCGCAACGTCGGGCGCCAATCGCGAACTCGCAGATGTATTCGCCTCAACTGCAACTGCCAAGGGGCATGATGCAGATGTTGTTGATTTAGCCGAAATGGATATTCCAATGTTCACTATTGCCAATTCAAAGGATTCGGGAAAAACCCCCGATATCGCGGGACTAGTGTCAATGATGACAGAAGCGGATGCTTGGGTCGTGATTGCGCCAGAATACAATGGGTCAATCCCACCTACATTGAACAATGCCCTTGCTTGGATGTCCACATCCATGGATTGGAAGAGCTTTCAGGCCTTGTGTACAGGTAAACCGGTCGGTTTGGCTACACACAGTGGTGGTGGTGGTGCGCATGTCATTATGGCAATGCGCCAGCAATTTTCCTATATCGGTACGGATGTTATTGGCCGAACCTGCATGTCTGGCCGTGATAAAGAAGCCAACCCTGAAACCATCGATGCGATGATTGATAATTTGGCTCGATGACACTGCATTGGCCGGTGAATCATTTGAGTACAAGCCCGGACTCCAAAGGTATCGTATTCATTCTTGGTGCATCCCTGTTGATTTTCCTTTCCTCAATTGGTGTGTTCCATCAGTCTAGATTGCCTGAAGAACCATGCAATGGCGCCGTTGAGAATTGTGACAAATTGTATACAAATGTCACATACCCTGAAACGCATAATGCCCATTCAACACTCGATGAAGGTTTCAATTTTCTAGCAGCCAATCACCGCGAAAATATCAGCCAGCAATGGGACGCGGGCTTCCGGGCATTCATGCTCGACGTACACCATTCTCGATATTCACAGGACCTTGTCAATACATCGTTTTGTCATGGTTCATATGAGACAGGAATCCATCCTTGTGTCCATGGAAGGCAGAACGCTGTTGAACTCCTGTCAAATTTGCACTCTAAAATGAATGAATCACCAAACGATGTTGTCACACTTCTGTTTGAAGTATATGTCCCCTACACTCATCTGGAATATATTCTTGAAATGAGTGGACTAATTGGACAGGCCCATATGCAGAATTTAGGTGAGTCATGGCCAACCATCCGGGAAATGGTTGACGGCAATCACAATCTCGTTATTTTCATCGAGGGCTCTTCTGATGAAGATTTTCCGTATTTACACAGTTTCACCGAACATGGATGGACTACAAATTATGGTGATAAATTCCCAGAAGATATGAATTGCAACGTTCTACGCGGCGATTCATCTCAACCCGTATGGCATTTGAACAATTGGCTTGCACTGGAATCCGGTCTCACAGATTATGCGCGTGCTCCGGTTGTCAACGCGTATGAGTTCCTGCTTAATCGTACTCTAGAATGTTGGGAAGTTCATGAAAGCCGGCCAACGTTCGTGGCAGTTGATTGGTGGACGGTTGGTGAAGCGGTGAATGTCACAATGACACTGAATCAGATGAATCACTGGTCGGATGCAGTTCCTTTACGGACCACAACTGATTCCAGGTGATCTAGACTTCTTCTAGCCTGGAGTGCCACGCGTGAATCTTCATCATTTAATGCTGCAGCCAATGGTGAGACAACTCGGCCATCCGAAAATCGCTGCATGGCATCTACTGCCGCTAATCGAACATCGGAATCGGAATGTTCAGCCATTCCAATCAATTTTAGCATCAATGTCTCACTACTATCAAGCGCCAATCCTTGGAGCGCCGCCAATTGAACACGCTTCACGGAATCTGAAAGTGCTTCGATCAAATGTGGGTGAGCTTCAGAACCAATTGATCCAAATGCACGTACAATTTTTTCACGATCATTTGGATCTGCATTATTCATGGCCGTTTTTAGTGCAGGTATTGCATTTGGA
Source organism: uncultured Candidatus Poseidoniales archaeon (assembly GCA_963934015.1). Taxonomy (GTDB): domain Archaea; phylum Thermoplasmatota; class Poseidoniia; order Poseidoniales; family Thalassarchaeaceae; genus MGIIb-P. The sequence continues at coordinate 30,802 of CAWVWT010000023.1, read as the reverse complement.
TCCGCCATTCTTCGAATTGCAGTTATCGCACCAATTCTAGTGTGTGAGTTTTCTGCAGTAAGCGCACCCAAAAGAGGTGATAGATAGCCGATAGTAACCATTGCAGCTACCGCAGTGGTATGCGTATCAGTATTAGCAAATCGAGAGATAATTGAGCCACATGCTTTCCGCTCACGTAGCACGGCTAGAGCCTCGATTACATGCTGACACTCCTCACCCACAACAGTTTCATCTTCTAGCATTTCAAGCAAACTAGGTACGGCCCGGTTTCCGAGTCTGTACGCCATTTCTGGATCGCGAACAGCAGCGGCTACCCCCTCTGAAATAGTCCTTCTAATCTCAAAAATCCGGATGATTCCTTGTATGAGAATAAAGTCAATTGTCAGTAAAAACGCCATCATCAAATGCCGGCCACCGATTGAATCTAATTCGATTGAACTCATCTGCACACCATAAATTTCCGACCAATCAAGAATCGATCTGAATAATAAATCGACACCGAGCAGAATCCAGTCGAACAGCGTTGCATCTTCCGGTACTTGGTAAAGGTCAAAGATTTCATGACTAGATTTCATTAACAATGGAATGATGACAAATAATTGTAATGACGAAAGTAGGGCACTCACCCTAAGGTCTGGCAATTCATCTGGGTCGGCATCGGATAATTTACGCGCAATTTTGGTCCTCAATTTCTCATTCGCAACCCAGGCGCGCCCTACACCCAGTACACCTAGAAAACCAAACCAGAGCATAATCCAACCAAATAGGGATGTCAGGTAGAAGGCAATGGCATGGATGGTGCCAAATGACAATAGTAGAACGCAGTGTTGGTGAGGGCTGGATTTAATTCCCGTTCCGAATAACCGGGAAAATCGAATCAGCATCCCATCTATTTTACCCAGCACATTATGCCGGGGCATCATTCCAACGATAAAGAACTGCACCAAAATTACGGTAGAATTGCGATTATTAGCGACATCCCAATGAGGGGGGATGGTGTGGCACCATCCATGCCGGACGGGTGGTGGCTACTCATGTCGGCTTGTTCGATTCTCGGTGTTTCAACATGGTATCTGAGAAATTTCACTGAAAGAGATGATTTGATGCGATTTTGTGCCTTTGCTGGAATTGCCTGTATGATATCTCTACTAGGTTGGACATTAACAATGGACATCTGAGGGTTTGCAATGAATGAACTCAGTGGTGCCTATCCTGTACGTCTTCCAGTGTGGTGGGGAAGACGGGGTGCCGTTGGACCACACCCTGAATTAGAGGGGGTCACGGGTCGCTTCATCGTCATCCGACATCCCAAACGTTTTCGCCGTTTTGAGGGGATATTGGCTCGGTTGTTTCGTGCACCTAAAGAACTGCGCCGTCCATTGGATGATATGAACAGTTTACTCTGGGAACTGTGTGATGGTAAGCGTACTTTCGAAGAAATTTGCACGCACATGGATTCAACATTTCATGAAAGAATCGCACCTGTTGCAGAACGAACGGAGGCCGCCCTTACTCGATTCAATCATTTGGGGTTGATTGGGTTGTCGAAGGATTCCTATGACGGAAATTGGGAGAGGGGACCTGGGCATGATCCCAGCGGCGAGTTACCTCACCCTGATGAAAAGTTAGGGTTGAATTGGGAATAATCATCGCGCCATGTTACAAGTTGGGCAATGCGTGTATTGAGATATGGCTGTTGCAGCTGCAAAGCCACTACAACCTTCACACTGCCACCAAGCATCCGATGCTGTCAAAACTTCCCCTGTCACAATACAATTGAATGCCGGCATCGAATCGCCACTCGCACCAGTGTCTTGTTGCTGAGTTGAGCCCAAGGCATCGAACGCGCTTGCAATAGGCGTGGCAGCGACACCCCGCAATTCTTGGATTTGCATATCACTCCATCCGGATGCTCGTAGTTGCTCATCAGTGTAATCCGCAGGTGACATCTCGGCTGTTGGTGCGACCTGTTGCACCACTGGCGCCGCTGTGGGCATTGGGCCAGGGGCACCCAGCACCTGATTGGGGGCTGATTGTGCAACAGGTTGTGCCGCAGGGAACGATGCAGTTTGTGTGACTGTATCTGGGGATTCAGAAGTGTTTCCATAAATAGCAATTCCTTCATCATCTAAATCTTCTATTTCATCCAGTTTTCTCCGACGTTTGAGTATCAGAGTAGTCATGAAAATGAAGAACGCGATAAATGCAACTCCGGCAAGCAATCCACCGATTAGTATTGTGGCACTACCTAAACCAGCAAAACTCCCGGTTTCCTCAATTTGTATAGTTTTGAGGTGTACTGGCCCACTCGACCAAATCAGTTCGCCGCGATCATCCGACATTTCGAAAAAGATAGTGCGCTCTCTTTCATCAGCTGCGAGCGAAATGTCGCAACTGATGGTTGCAGTTTGCGCCGGACCGGGGCTGGATTCAGGGATTAATAATACGACATTCCCATCTGGAGTACGGGGGCTACAATCTAAGAATACGGATTCTGGCACTGTATTGTTCAGTGTGACCGTTACCGACATAGTAGAATCCGTTGTAACATTGATTTGGAACGTATTCATTTCTTCAGCGTTAAACATTATGCTGGAATCTAAATTCCATGCCACCTCGACACTGCGTTTTTGGTCCACTTTGACCAATATGTCTGTGGAAATTGTTTGTAGCATATCTTGGTTTGTGATTTGGCCACCTTCAACTTCTACTGTCAAGCGAATTGAGTCGCCTAGTGGGAAATTGCTCAGCGATTCAAAGACAACCATGATTTCTTCAACACCACCTGGCCCCATGGGTATATCGATCCAACCATTGAGCTGTCCCGTGCCACGGGATGAAACTACTTGCACAATCATACCTGGCACATTCGTGTCAGATGTTACACGCAATCGTAAACTACTGTCATATGTATTTCCTGAGTTTTGTAAATTCAAAATCCACGATTCACTTTGCCCAATCCACAAGGATACTTCATCAGTTTCGAAATTAGAAATTTCCGGAATTGCTGTCATTTGGGTGCGATATTGCCACGAAAATAATGAGTCTTCAGGGGTTGAATCTTCACCATCAGTTGAAGATGCAGAAAACGTTAACTCAAACACGAGGCCCGGTTCTTCGTTGCCAGGGATGTCGATCCAAAGCACTCCTAAAGCAGCACTGTTACCATCGTAAACAGTGGATAGACTCAACGGACCCGATATGATTGCGCTGTTGAATTCAACCCACCAATTCCAGCCAGGTGAGCCTTGCAAATCAAAGAGAACATTTTCGGCACCGTTACCCAAATTCTCAACTTCGAATTGGATTCCAGTCACATGCCCCGGAATGATGTCTATATCGGGTGCATTCATCGTTAGTGCGACATCGTGCAACTGACGCACACGAATGCCAGAGAATTCGTCCTCCATACCTGACATACCAGATTCGGTCGAAATCACATGCGGTGTAACAATCGGGCCAGGATCGTTTGCTTGCGCATTTTCTGGAGCAGTATATGTGACCAAGACTCTCGCATTCCCACCTGGTTCAATGATTACAGAATCTGAAGATAACAATTCAATTGTCCAGCCAAATACACCAGTTGAGTCGAATGAAAATACATAACTATCTTGCTGAGTCGCATTGTTCCATATTGTGAAGGGTACTGTAATGGATTCTCCGGGGGAAATCCACCAACCACCATCTGGAACATCGTTGGGGTTGATTCCAACTCCACCATTCGATACCATCGATGCCGTCACATTTGCACGCATTGATGCTTTCTTGTCCGGATCTGCCTGACTCGTGGCAACAAATTCAGAATTTGCTCTCATCCCAGGCAATGCGTCTTGTGCTAAATTAGCTGTAATTGTGATGGTTTCAGTGCCATCTTTAGGGATGGTAACCATGGTGGGCTGGTCCCATTTGAGGCCAAAGGTCCAACCATCTTGGTTCAACACGGGTGAAGTTGTGAGTGAAAAAGTGTCTTGTCCATCGCCATCATTGCGAAGTGTAATTTCAAAATCACAGTCATTTCCAGGTGCACAAGGGAATCCAGGGTCAGTTTCAACCCACGCGGGTTGGTACCCAGGGTCGACAATGAAGGACGCACTTGTCGTAGCCGATACTGAAGATTCGGTGCTGTGGGCGTGAACATTAACACTCGTCGAACCCATCGAAGTTCCAGCCGATGGCTGAACGAGGAGTTTCACGGTTCGAGTTTCCCCCTTGGAGAGGTCGATTCTTACCCCCTCTGGTATTTGCGAACCAGTCATGTGTTGGAACCGATGATTCCATCCAGTGGGCAAGTTGGTGACACTAAGGGCAACAGAGTCAGATAAATTACCAGAATTTGAAAGACTGATGGTTGTTTCCGCCCACTCACCAGCTTGTGCATGCCCGTTAGTCCCAGAACTTGCTGAAATTGCATACTCTTCCGCACGTGCTCTCTGGTCGTAGAACATGACGATGTCTTCGAACCAATATCCAGCCGAACTTCCCGATGCATCAGAATGGAAATTAATTCTGTACTTAAATTGTGAATTCATAGCAGATACAGGGATATTCCACCATGGGACAACTTGATTGTTGACTTGGTTGACATTGATTAGCCAACTGCTTCCGTCAGTGAAGTCTGTATCAACATTGGATGCAACCGTAGTTGTGATGCGTTGCCATGAATTTCCATCCCACACATCAATATCGTAACCATCTCCATTCAGGGCTTCCCCCGTGTAAAAGAATCCAACACCAATGCCACGCGTTGGTGAAGGGTGTGCATCTGATGTATCGATAATTGCGCTGGTTAGTGACGTATCCCAGTTGTTCCCATAGTTGGAGGACGATGTAGATCCACCAACATGGAACGAATTACTGCCGCTGAGTGATGCTTCATTGGAAACATACCAATTGTTCCCCAATGTCCACGTGCCAGATACTTCTGCGCGGTCGTAAATATTCCCAATAGTCAAACTGCGTGTGCCCACATCGTTGTTTGAGTTTGCATCATTTGATAGCAAGGCAGTCACTCGGATTGTGTGATTCCCACTGTAATCTGGTATCCATGTGGTTGTCACTGTTGTACTTGAGCCGGCAGCCAATGAGTTCACAGAACCACGGTGTGAATGGAGTATGAAATCAGAATATTCATCATGCAGAATCTCGATATCAACACTGAAACTCCCAGCTGCTGAATCACCTTGGTTTTCTACAGTGGCTTCAATTTGCTGAGGTAATCCGAGCATGCCATCGACAATCCACAAATTTGCCGGGCGCCCCATCCCTGTTGAGGATGGATCTTGTGATGAGAGTGCAGCATGGTTGGTGTGATCTGTATTACTCACATAAGTCACAGTAGCAGCAGTAGGTGCAATATCTGGCCCGGCCCGCCCTTGGGTTGCTTGCGATACAGGAATGATGGAAAACAGCAGCAATGTGACCAAGATGACCGCAAGCCGAGTGGCGGGCTGATTAGATGGGAAACGCATGCGCCTCAAATGCCACCTTTCTGACGAATTCATCAACGTACCGGTCTGCAGTCCGGCTCACACATCGTCGCTTGTTTGTTCTAATGCGGCTTTGCGAATTTTTTCTTCACGGCGTTCTTTTGCCCTGGATGCAAAATATATCGATAATGGGATCACAAGAGCGATTCCAAAGCACCCAATCAGTGCCGAGATGGACCAGAGCATTTCAGTTACAGGATCGACTTCAAATGGCTCAACCAGTTCCAATTCATGCATGGTAGATTGTACTAGGGGTGAATATTCGGATGGATGAATTGTGTCACTACTTTCAAGCATGATAGTCCAAACACGAGTTCCATTATGGGTTTTGATTAAATCAGCCGATTCCGCTTCTGCCTCTTCAAGCGAATCTGCATAGAGGCTACCCAGCCCGCCCATTGGAAGTTCGGGGGAAACGATGCCGCGTATCGTAACTGTCCCTGCTTGTTCCACGGTGATGGTATGCATTTGTGCAGGGGTGCAAATATTGTATTCTTCAAACGCTTCATCATCGGCTTGTCGGCAACTGAAATACTCTGCGTCATCGCTGCCCAACATTTCATGGTGGTACCATACTCCATCAGAGACACTAACCGAAATTCGATCATCCTGTTCGACACCCGCGAATGTAACGTTCAACCAAGTTGTCGAACGATTCGTTGTAAATGTCCAAGTTTGGGTTGTATTTTCATCGGTAAATCCTTGATTTATAGGGTCGTGTTCGACACTCTCATTAGTTGTGTGATACATGTAGTAGGATGAATCAATGGTGGCGCCATAGACTGCATATGATAGGATTAGAATCAATGTCAGCCCTAGTCCAATCATGGTCCGAAGCATGTTCGGATTCTGGGCCAATGCCTTCTTCATCAAAACGCCCACCTGAAAGCACTGTTTGAACCTTGGCAGAATGGCCCGATGTGTAACCCTCCCGAAGGTGGGCGGTCAGCGTTAAATATGGGGGGCAAGTCGGCGACTTGCTTAGGTGGCTCTCATGACAACGTTTTATGATGTTCCAGCCGACCTCCTGATTCCAGCACTTGCTGTGCATTTGGAAGCCATGGATGGAATTAACCAGCCAGATTGGGCTGAATTTGTCAAAACTGGCGCACACAAAGAGCGTCCGCCGGTGCAAGAAAACTGGTGGCAACTTCGCAGTGCTGCGATTCTTCGAAAAGTTGGGCGATTAGGCCCCATCGGTGTGAATCACCTTTCACAGGCCTTTGGCGGTCCCAAGAACAGGGGCTCAGCACCTAATCGCGCTACAGCTGGTAGCCGTCACGTCATCCGCACCTCACTGCAACAACTTGAGGACGCGGGCTTGGTTACTGTTCGGCGTAATGCAGCTGGCACAGTGAACATGGGTCGAATACTCACACCAGCTGGCCATAAATTGCTCGATAATGTCGCGCATGAAGTTCGTCCAAAGGCTGAGGAAGCTTATCCTGGCCTCGGCAAGTACTGAATGGAGAGGGGACCGTGGGTGAAACAATGTCGGTAGCAGATGACGAACTTTCGCAGATTCGTGCGGCTCGTCAGGCTGAAATTCAGCAACAGATTCAAGCCCAAACAGAGCAACAGTTGCAAGCAGAAGCACATGAATCGGCCGCTGAAGAAGAAGCGAGCATAATTGCTGCTGCGATGCGGACTATTCTAACACCTGAAGCACGGGATCGCTTGGCGCGAGTTGAATTGGGTCATCCGGAATTAGCATCTACAGTGAAACAGCATTTGTACACCCTGCATCAGGCAAACCGGATCAACATACCAGTGGATGATGAGATGCTCAAACGTATTCTACAGGGGTTGGCAGATAGTAACCGTCGGGAGACAACCATTCGCCGTATTTGAGGGGTAATGTCATGTCACGTAACAAGCCTTACGCCAAAAAGAAGCGCCTCAACAAGGTGACAAAGCAGAATCGACGTGTACCTGTATGGGTCATGATGCGAACTAATCGCAAAGTCACCACTCACCCAAAGCGTCACCATTGGCGACGCAGTAAACTACAACGCTGAATGAGGAATGAATATGGCTGAAACCAAAGAGATGGTCGTCCCCCTTCGCGCTGCTTGGGCAGTACCACGCACTCAGCGGGCGGCACGTGCGATGAAGGAAATTCGTAAGCATGTCGCACGTCACATGAAGGTAACCGAGGACGAGGAATTGTGGATTGACGAAGCGGTCAATCATGCAATTTGGGCACGTGGTATCCAAAAGCCACCACGAAAGATTCGTCTGGTTGTCACACGTGAAGAAGGTTTCCCGATTGAAGTTAAACTAGTTGAGGAGTGAATATCATGGGTAACATTCGACCGTCATTTATCAAAATCCGAGCCATCCGTCTTTGCGTCGAATACCGCGATCAATTTAATGCGGATTTCGACCACAACAAAGCGCTTGTTGAAGAATACACTGATGTAGACAGCAAACGTATGCGCAATTGGATTGCTGGTTACGTGACCCGCTACATGCAGCGCCGACAGGACTGAGGTGCAAACATGTCGGCCCTAGAGGTCGACCAATCTGGTGAGATTGGGCATGTCCACCATTCCCAACGACAGTTTTTACTTGATTTCATGAATCACATCAAGTCCAGTGGATATTTACTCTTTTCATATCCAATGCCCGATCAAGAGCGAGGGAGCGGATGGATGATGTTTCTGTATGAGCGCATACCTGAGGAAATCATCAATTCATTTGAGGCATGAACATGGGTAACAATTCCTGTATACCTCACCCACAATGGAATTGTGAACTCGTCATCGTGCTCGTTGACCCCCAATTTGAAGGAAACATTGGAGCCGTAGCACGCTGTTTGCGTAACTTTGGCCTCCATGACTTACGAATCCTCAAGCATGCCGGAAATTTTTCTGAGGAAACTCGAAACCGGGCGAAACACGCACAAAGCGTACTTGATGATTGTCAAATACACCAAGATTGGGATTCGTGTTTTGAGGACATAAGCCTGGTAATCGGAACCAGTGGGAAACGCGAGCATGGTGACAAGGTGCAGTTTCGCCATTTCCTATTGCCGGCTGAATTGGGGGAGCGTCTTTCAGAAATTGAAGGCAAAGTTGCGATTGTGTTTGGGCCAGAAGGTATGGGACTCACTCAAGATGAGTTGCGAGCCTGTGATTTACTGCTTACGATTCCAACTTGGGAAGGCTATCCGATTCTTAATTTGAGTCATACTGTAGCTATTGTCTGCTACGAGTGGTTCCAAACACTACTTCCCAAGGTAGGTCAAGATAGAGCCTTGCCGAAGACTGTGCATACTGAACGCCTGCTTGACCCTAAACTGAAGAGGGAGATTCGCCGGCGTGCAGAGGAAATCGCAGGGGCATCAGCAAAGCGTGAAGATCAGAAAGTCTCTGCAGCAGATACATTGGCACGAGTCATACTACGTGGCATGCCTACTGATGATGAGGCGCACAGTTTACTTGGGATGCTAGATGAGGCGAGCAAAGCCATGCAGCGCGAAGAGTGACGGAATTGTAATTTTGTGATGCGAAACTATGAATTTTCAGCAGCCTTTCGACTGCATATCACCCCCCCGTAATCCTGCCTAATACAATGGCTGGAAATCCAACAAATACGTCACTTTGAACAATCATGCATCATTTCTTCAATCTAGTATTTAGCCAAAGAGAATCGCGGTGTAATTGTTCTGCCTTGAAATCGTGGTTTTGAAACGGAACAGAAGATGAGTATTATGACAAATTTTCAATCCCTCGGCCTTTCAGATACATTGCTTCGAGCAGTTGAGTCTGAAGGCTATACGACTCCAACTCCGGTTCAACAGCAGTCAATCCCACCTTTGCTGGATGGACGTGATGTGCTGGGAGTGGCTCAAACGGGTACAGGGAAAACTGCAGCTTTTGCCTTACCGGTTCTGCAAATAATGGAACGGAATAAAACTCATGGGAAACGGTTCATACGTGCCCTAATCCTATCACCGACACGTGAACTTGCTGCTCAAATCGATGATCGATTTGCCGCTTATAGTGTACACATGGATATACGACATCGCGTGATATTCGGGGGTGTCAGTCAAAAACCACAAGTTCGAGCCCTGCAAAAAGGGTTGGATATTTTGGTCGCAACTCCGGGCCGTCTTTTGGATTTGATTGGCCAAGGCCATATCGATTTATCGAGAGTTGAATTTTTCGTTCTAGATGAGGCGGACAGGATGCTAGACATGGGTTTCATCCGCGACATCGAAAAGGTACTCAAACTGCTACCGAATAACCGGCAAAACCTATTGTTCAGTGCGACCATGCCAAAGTCTATTGCAAAGCTTGCAGGCTCATTTCTACACGATGCGGTGATGGTAGATGTCAGTCCCGAAGAGATGACGGTTGATCGAATCGAGCAGAAAATCATGTTTTTACGAAAGCCTGACAAACGAAGATTACTTGCACAATTAATTCAAGATCACCAGGTCGAATGTGGACTTGTATTCACCCGAACAAAGCATGGAGCAAATCGTTTGGTTAAGCAACTCGGGCAAAGTGACATTGCAGCAGTAGCTATACATGGCAACAAGAGCCAAGGGGCACGGACCAAAGCATTAGCAGGATTCAAGGATGGCAGTATTCCAATTCTCGTAGCAACGGATATTGCGAGCAGAGGTATCGATGTCGAGGGAATCACGCACGTTTTTAATTATGATTTACCCAATGAACCGGAAAGCTATGTCCACCGAATTGGGAGGACTGCCAGAGCGGGACGCAGTGGCATAGCCTACGCTTTTTGCGACGAAAGTGAAAGTGGGTACCTTGTTGGGATTCAACAACTCATCGGAATGGAAATACCTGTTGACAGTCAGCATCCATTTCATTTCCCTGGGGCGATCCCAAAGCCTGGTCAAAAACCAGGTAAAGTGAAAGGTCAATCCGGTTCGAGGAGAGACTCAAGAAATAAAAACTCGAGACAGTATCAACGAGGTCAAAATCAAAGACGACCCCGGGGGGAGTCAACTCCAAACCAAAGAAGGCAGGGTGGTGGACGGCAGAACAATCAATCCAATCATGGGGGGGGGCGACAGGGTAATTCAAACCGACGCCGTAACACAAACCGTTCTCGAAACGAGCGTTCCCCACGGTGAATCCTATTGTAGAAATTCCATCCTAAACCCATCTGTGCGGGTTTGAATCAGAGTGACCACGACGCCCAAGACTTGGGTGTCTCACGAACGTGCATTGCTACGAGACGAAGTTGATTCCCGTATGCGGTCTGAATGTGCGCCTCTACTTGTTCGAATGCCCACTTCGCGAGGTTTTCTGCTGTAGGGATGAAGTCCACAACTACCGTTCGATGTTGAGGCCCCATCATTGCGAGCGCCGTGCGTGCGTCCTCATCTCCTGAATATACCACGAAAGCATGATCCACAACATCGTGCACATGTTCTTTGAGAATTTCTGCGACATCACTGAAATCCATTACCATACCTTCGTCAGACACACCTTTGACATCGACAACATCGCCTTCGATTTCCGCTTCCCACCGATAGCGATGTCCATGTAGATGGCAACATTTGCTCTTGTGGTTTGGTACTCTGTGTCCTGTATCAGTCTCTATCCAGCGGCGTATTCGTGTGGTCATGTTCTCATCTCCTGTTCAACTTGAAGGGCGTTTGCGAGTACTGTGCCCCATGGCTCAACATAGGTTACGGGGTCTTTACGACCAATCGCATGGAAGGCTAATATGCGCTCAACATCCGCTCCACTGCGCCCCGATGAGCGGCCTTGTGAATCGGGGTTATACGATGTGTTTGTGTTTGCAAAAACGGTGTCAAAGTCAAGATTTAGATATGCAATCGCATCCTCGGCATCTCTGAGGATAGTTTCTTTGTCGCCATCGATGTAAGGCAAGTGGAATGCAACGTTCTCACTATCCCAGTTGCCGACCTCAAAAGCATGGGCAATCGCCTCGTAGAACTCGGGTCTGCAATCGGGATAGATGGCATGGTCACCGCTGTGTACGCCCAGTGCGATGACTACCTCAGTTTCTTCGCGCAAAGCTACCGAAAGGGCGTATCCATAGAGAATTGATGCGAAAATTGCATTGCGATTAGGCACTACCGTTTGCTTCATTTGTTCTTCTTCATAATGCCCTTCAGGCACATCATATCCATCGGTGGTCAATGCGGAATGGAAAATTCCCATTGCTGAACTTAGATCAGCAATTCTGTGCTCGACAGAGATACCATTTTCTGCGAGATAGGCAATATTCCCCTCAGCTCGTTGCAATTCGATGCTGTGCTTCTGACCATAGTTGTATGACAAACAACTGACCTTGTACCCGTCTGCAAGTAATCTCATGAGCAGCCCGGTACTGTCCATACCACCAGAAAGAGCCATCACTGCGCGCATCAGAGCACCCCCATCCACTTGTGTGTCTGTAGGCTTAAGCGCCATCCTGGATTGTCCTTGACCAGTTGTTCAACCACTTGGAATGACTGACCATTTTGTTCAACTGAATCGGATTCGATGTAACAAGGCTGTATGAAATGGTGATCAAATCCACCCTTCAATTCGTCATACAGTTCGAGACTCTGGCCGCAATAAACAACCTTGAGTTCATCACCAGTGCGCTGTTTGATTGCAACATTTGGATACACCTGGTCCTTTGGTGATACACAAATCCAGTCGATGATAGGGTCGATAGGTAGCGTGCCGTTTGTCTCAATTGAGAGGTTGATACCATGATCTTTCAGAATTTCACCAATGGATGCTAAATTTTGCATCGCAGGTTCACCACCAGTGAAAATGACACGCTTACAATTGTAAGATAACACCTCATCAATGATTGATTGCAACGACCTATCTTCGTATGTTAAAAAATCAGTATCACACCATTCACACCGGAGATTGCAGTTGCCAAAGCGAACAAAAACGTGTGGGATTCCGGAATGGAACCCTTCTCCTTGAACGGAGTGGAAAATCTCTACAATCGGGTATGTTTGCTTCAATGTGCCACCTCAGAGTTCTCTGGTACGGATTAATTGCATGAGTTCTGAACGGGCCTCTGCTCGATCAAAGAATACACCGCGCATGGCGGATGTAGTCATGATGGCATTCTGCTTCTTTACCCCACGGCATTGCATGCATCCGTGGGCAGCTTCGATAATCACCGCACATCCCAATGGACCAAGGTGCTGTTCGAGATCATCAGCAACATCCTTGGTAATACGTTCCTGATTCTGTAGTCGACGAGCATGCATATCTACAATTCGAGCCAACTTGCTGATGCCTACAATCCGTTCGGTAGGGATGTAGGCGACATGCGCTCTGCCTGTGAATGGTTGTAGGTGATGCTCACAAGTGCTATGGAATTCTATGTCGCGAAGTAGTACGATCCCATCATATCCTTCACCATTAAATGTCGAGTCAAGAACATCGGCAGCAGATTGGTTGTAGCCTGCATAGAGCTCGTCCCATGAGTTGATTACACGAGTGGGTGTATCTTTGAGTCCCTCTCTAGATACATTCTCTTCGATGTACCCAAGTAGTGTTTTCACTGCACTTTCTGCTTCATCGCGTGTGACCATTTAATCATCTCCTATGCGACCATGCCGGGCATCAATAGCGTCAAGTTGGTCGAGCATTTTTCGACAAGCAGTTCGAATTGCATCGGCAACACTCACGAACTTACCACCATCACCAACATGAATCTTCAAGTCATCCAACAGTTGCTGTGGGACGTCCAAACTTACTTTGGGCATACCTCTCGGTCAAGCGTTTACCTTATCAAAGTATTCTCAGGGTAATACTGGAGTATTATGATAACGATTCGACTAAATCTTCGCGATTGAACTGTTTAGATGCCCACCAGATTGCAGCAATAGCATAGAACATCGATGTTGAAAGCCACAATATAATGTGCACAGGGTCGTAGATCCCCATCAGTGCCTCACGCATAGCGAGTGTGATATTGAATACAGGTAGAACGAACCACCACGCTTCGATTCCTTGAAGATTAACAAATTGAGCAAACAGTGTAGGTCCAATGAAAATTAACACCATCGGACCAAGAATACTACCTGCCTCCCGAACGCTATGCGCACGGACAGCTACAGCCAACTCGATTGCCACAACGAAAACAGCGAACAAAATAACGCTGAGCAATAATAACAGCACGCCAGTTGTCGAGATGCTGGGTGTCGCCAAACCCCCACCGGTGAGGAAATTGACAGCGAACAAGAGTCCTGCCATTTGGCCAAGAACACTCACGCAGGCGACAGTTGCAACAGCCAACCACTTCCCAAATAGTAAATCTGCACGTGCAGTTGGCGTGCAAAGAAGTGCTTCCATCGTTCCGCGTTCTCTCTCACCTGCAGTTAGGTCAATCGATGGCTGGATGGCAGCAGTTGTAGTCCACATAGCGACAACGAGTGGAATGAACATCGCCAGTCCCATGGCTGCCAGATCCCCCCCGCTGGCAACATCCGCCACATCTTGATCACCATCCCAGTGTATGGGGTCAAATACCTCATCACGGGTCAGATTGTTTTCAGCCAATGTGGCATTAATCACATCCGATTCCCACGTGAGAACGGCATCCAATGTCCTGGTTTTAGCTTCAAGTGAAAGTTCATCAGTAGAATCGGATAAAATCGCATAATTCCAAGATTGCGATGCATTAGAATCAATCTGGCGTAGACGAAGAATCGCATGAATTGTTTCACCACTATTTTCAGAATTCAACCGTTCACCATCAGTGCCTGGGTGAGATAGAGTCCCGTTCACCATTAGATCAGATTGGATGATAATCAGATTACGCCCGTCGAAATGTAAATTCAAACCATCTGGTAAGTCACCTTGGACTTCCACCGTCAATTCGTAAGATGAAAGTTCAGCTGCCTCACCCTGTAGAAACAACGGTAGGGCAATGAATATTGCAGGGAAAATGAATAGTGGGACAAGAATCATCGCCAATACAGTTCGCCAGTCACGAATAAAATCTACAAGTTCTTTTTTGGCAACAATAATGATTCGCGATAGGTGCATGCTGGAATTACTCAACAGAATCACCTCCACGGGTCAGTAGGCGACGCCATGCACGTGCAATTCTCCCCTCATCTTCAGGTGGTGCACCTGTACGCGCAACATCCTCAGTTAGTGCAACGTATGCCCCCTCAAGATCATCACAATTAGTAGAAGACATCAATTCCCCAGGGGAACCATCGGCCCTAATGGTCCCATTGTGGATGATGACGATACGATCACAGACCTGTTGCGCTTCCGCAAGATTATGCGTACTGTAAATCACGGTCCCCCCTTCATTACCTAATTTGCGTACCAATTTCCGTACCATCCGAGCACTTGTAACATCCAATCCGCCTGTGGGCTCATCTAAAAGCAATATTTCAGGACCATGGGACAAGGCACGCAACAAAGCAGTCTTTTGCCTCATACCCCGCGAGAACCCGCGGGTTGAACGATGAAGGTCGTGGTCAAATTTGAGTAATTTGGCGAACCTTTCAGTCCGAGTCCATGCCATATCATCATTAATTCCATTCAACCGACTGTGGTAGCGAATGTTCTCCCATGCAGTCAAGCGAGCATACAACCCAGTCGCTTCCGGAACTACACCTACATGCTCACGCATTCTATGAATGTCAACAGGTTGATCATCTACCACTCCTTGAACGGTCCCAGTTGTTGGCTGATACAAGCCGCAGAGAAGTCGAAGCAGGGTAGTTTTACCCGCACCATTTCCACCGACCAAACCGACCACCTCGCCTGAATGAAAGTTTATCGAGACCGAGGAAAGAGCCGTCACATCGGTGAATGACTTGGTCACATCCGAAACCTTGAGCAGTACCTTCATCATCGACACCCGGAAATCAGTCCTCATACTCGAGTAATTCTACCAAAACCCCACCTGTACTTGATGGGTGTATGAAAGCGATTCGACTTCCATGTGCACCTTCAGTTGGAATATCGTTGATGAGCCGTATTCCACTTGATTTCAATTTGGAAAGTAGTGATACTAAATCATCCACCCTGAAGGCTATTTGCTGAATCCCCGGTCCTCTTTTTTTGAGAAATTGTCCGATCGGTGTATCTTCAGCAGTTGGGGCAAGCAGTTCAATTTTAGCAGGATTATCGCCAGGGGCAGTGTCAAAGAATCGAATATTCACCCCTTGTTCTTCGTTTAGGTCATCGGCACCTTGCTCAAGCCCAAGCAATTTCCAAAACTTAGCGCCGGAATCTAGGTCATTGACTGCGATACCAATATGATCTAAGCGTATCCCCATATCATCACCCTAAAACCCACTGGGGGCCATCCATGTACCAAATTCGGTTTTGAGAGCATTCATAATTTCACCCACACTACAGTATGCCTTTACTGCCTTTAGAATCAAAGGGAAGAGGTTGGTATTTGTGCTGGCTGCAAGCGTAAGTGCTGACAACGCAGCTTCAACTTCACTAGGGTTTCTTTGGTTGCACAGTTGTACAAATTTCACCTGCTGCTGCGCAGCAATTTCCGGGTCAATCATTTGCCCTTCGATTTCAGTTTCATTGCCCATTCGCGCATGATTGACTCCGACCACCTTGCGGTTGAGAGCCTCCACGTCCATGGTTTGTTTCCATGCCGATTCATGGATTCGACGTTGTTGGAAACCCGTCTTGAGTGCTGCAAGGGCCCCACCCATTTCATCAATTTGGCAAATCAGGGCGTACGCTTCGTTCTCTATTCGATCAGTTAGTGCTTCTACATGATAAGAACCGGCCATTGGGTCCACAACATCAGCTACACCGGTCTCTTCAGCCAGAATTTGTTGCGTACGCAATGCAATCGTCGAACTTTGTTCTGTTGGTAGACCGATTGCTTCATCGAAGGAATTTGTATGCAATGATTGAGTCCCACCAAGAACTGCAGACATTGCTTGGTAAGCTACACGTGCAACATTGTTCAATGGTTGTTGAGCAGTCAAAGTTACACCTGCGGTTTGAGTATGGAATCGGAGCATAGCAGATTTAGGGTCCTTAGATTGGTATCTTTCAGTCACAAGCCGGTGCCATAATCGGCGTGCGGCTCGGAATTTAGCGATCTCCTCGAAGAAATCATTGTGGCATCCGAAGAAAAATGATATTCGGGGTGCAAATTCATCGATACCCATTCCTGTTAAGAGAGTGGCATCAACATATGCAAGGGCATTTGATAGTGTGAAGGCCAATTCTTCGACAGCTGTTGCACCGGCTTCCCTAATATGGTAGCCAGAAATGCTGATTGTATTCCATGCTGGGCAATTTTCAGCACAGTATTCGATTAAATCTGTGATCAAACGCATACTTGGTTCTGGTGGAAAAACGTGTGTTCCTCTGGCGATATATTCCTTGAGGATGTCATTTTGAACGGTACCACGCAAGTGCTCTGAGGAGATTCCTTGTTCCTCACCCACAGCAACATACAGGGCAAGTAAAATGATTGCTGGACTATTGATGGTCATCGAAGTAGAAACTTGATCTAATTGAATCCCATCGAATAATGCGCGCATATCGAGTATTGAATCAATGGCAACACCGACACGTCCAACTTCACCAAAACTCAGAGGGTCACTACTGTCCATTCCCAATTGGGTGGGTAGATCAAAAGCGACTGAAAGACCACTTTGCCCACGGTCAAGTAGTGTGCGAAATCGCGCATTTGTTTCTTCCGCTGAACTGAAACCAGCGTATTGACGCATGGTCCAGTAGCGACTTCTGTACATGCTTTCATGGACACCACGCGTGTAAGGTGGTTGGCCGGGAATTTCTAGTTTGGGACTGGAATCACCGGGCCCTGGAACGGGGGATATCGGCAAACCCCCAAGGGTTTCAAAGGAATCCTTGCGAAGTCGCATCCTCACACCTCAATGGGTGACGGGAGGATGCGCCCCTTCAATCGTTCCGTGTATATCCCGTCAACAGCCGCAATCATCATCGCAACCATCTTTCTCGGCTTCGCCATGTTCGTGTTCATGCTCATGGTGATGGTGTCCACCTGGTCCATGAGCATGGCCGTGAGCCAATTCGTCCTCAGTTGCGGCTCTAACCTCTACAA
Organism: uncultured Candidatus Poseidoniales archaeon; assembly: GCA_963934015.1. Lineage (GTDB taxonomy): Archaea > Thermoplasmatota > Poseidoniia > Poseidoniales > Thalassarchaeaceae > MGIIb-P. Next base: position 13,259 of record CAWVWT010000023.1, on the reverse strand, counting down.
TTTCAACTTCAAAATGAAGTGTTTTTCCAGCCATTGGTGAATTGAAATCACAACGCACAGTATCATCTGTAATGGCAACAATTCGGAACGGACCCGCATCCGACATTAGCGTCATACCAAGGTCAAGTGGCATCTCTTCAGGAAACATTTCGCGCGGTACTTCTTGTACATGGTCATCGGAAGGATGACCGTATGCATCTTCCGGTTCGAGGGTGAATGATCGGCTATCTCCAACAGCAGCACCTAGTATTTCACGCTCAAAACCCGGAATCATGCCCTTGTGCCCAACCAGAAATGTGAGGGGGTCACCATCGCGACTGGAGTCAAATTCATCACCACTATCTGGGAAAGTACCAGTATAGTGTACACTTGCAACCGTATCATTTTCAATTTTTGTCATTATATCACCTTCTCGTTGTCAACGAATCAATCAACTTGATGATTCTCTTCGAGCAATTTTCACTGATGATACCATCAGCAACTTTTCCCTCAAGAAATTCCTTGGCGTCTGATACGCCTTGCCGCTCACCTTTTGCCCAAGTTTGGCCAAGTACATTTGATCGGTATTCATCCTCTACCTTTTCTTCATCAAGAATTTTGCGAACATCATACTTGAATTCCATATACTTACCACGATGGAGTTTCAAAGTCCGCTTGGCAGGCCCCTGCGGTTTGTTCCGTTTATTGAAGCGCCCACCTCGGCGTTGTGGTGCCGGCCGGCCGCTGGATTTTTGGCCTTGAGTTTTTTTAAATGGGTTAGATGGTTCGGTTTTGGCCGGTTTTGAATCAGTCCGCGCCGCTTGTGAGGCTGCAACTTTAGTACGACTTGCCGCGATCAATTCACGCGCTCTTTCATCTGTTTTTTTCTGAGCATCGGTTTTGGCCTTTGCAGATTTTTTTCGTAGACCTACACTTTTGCTCCCACGCGCGGGGGCGCGCGCAGGTGCAGCCGCCGCTGTTTTCTTACTCGTGGATTTAACACTCGATGGAGCAACAGGTGGAGCTTTCTTGGTACGGGCGGGTGGTGCGGGGGGGCTAGGTGAGCGTGCGGAACTACGCTGATTTTTTTTGGTACTGCGTGAATCTGAATCAGAGGGAGATTTTTTACGGTTCTTGAACGGGTTGGATGGTTCGTTATTTGACCCCAAGTCTTTCCTGCCTCCGGCCGGACCTCATGCCGGCCTGTCATAAGGGTTGGCTTCGTGGATTGGGCATCAGTTCCACAGAATTGGAGTTTCATCGGTTCGGAGATCTTGCTTGACACCTGATTCATCTAATGCTGTTGGCGAACCCCATAACAATTGTAGGCGACCGAGTGTGGCAATCATGCTTCCGTTATCGACACAAAGAAATTTTTCAGGGACGTGGGATGCCCCACCCCGACTACCCGCCATTTCGGTACACATTGCACGTAACTTATCGTTACATGCAACACCGCCACCGAGCAACAATTCAGATTTCCCCGCGTGTGCCATTGCTCGCTCAGCAACCTCAACACATGCAGCGAATGCATGCTCCTGTAGCGACCAGCAAACTGCTGGAAGTGGGAGTCCTTTGTCAACCAAATTTAAGGCTGCGCTGAGCAAACCAGAGAAAGCTAAATCCATACCTTGGACTGCATAAGGAAGTTCTAATCCATCAAGAGTAGGGTCTGGATTCTCAAGCAACCATTCTTTCGCTAAGTTTTCAATTTTCGGCCCACCGGGAAATGGAATGCCTTGAGCTCTCGCAAATTTATCTAGCATATTTCCAATACCAATATCCAAAGTTTCACCCAACACTCGATATCGGCCATCTAGGCGAGCAATTACCTGTGTATTTCCCCCACTGGCGTAGAGCAGAACGGGGTCATCACAACCACATCTCTCGCGCCCAACTTCGATATGGGCAACACAGTGATTTACACCGATAAGAGGGACCTCCATTTGTGTAGCAAGTGAACGCGCTACAGATGCACCAATTCTGAGGCAAGGGCCCAAACCCGGGCCCTGTGAAAAGGCAATAGCTTTGACATTGGTCAGATCGACATGACTATCGAGCACCTCACGTAGGATTCCCCCGGCATGTTGTGCATGATGATCTGCGGCTTCTCTAGGGTGTATACCACCTTCAACAGGACGTACAAAGGCTGAAACAGAATTACCTGGTACACCTAATCCGTCCACCCAACCGATTGAAAATGTGTGCGCAGTTGACTCGATTCCGAGTACCACACCACCTACGTCACGCGAGCGATTAGCCTCACACGAGGGTGCGAGGGTGCCGATTGCCATGGTGGTGCGAATGGGCACACCCTTTCAAGCCTGATTACCTACGGATATTCATGGCAAGCGGTGTACATCGTACGATTTACATCAACGCGGGCCCAATTGCTCACTTTTCTGGAGGGGATATTGACAAGCCACTCGTGGGCATCCAAATGTCATCAGACGAACAATTACACGAACCGGGAATGGCTTTCGTTGTAGAGAACAAGTCATTCCGTAAAATTTCCACGACAGAAGAAATTCTTGCCGAGTATGGAGTGGATTCACAGACATATGATCTCGAAGGATGTGCAATCGTCCCAGGATATATTGATGCACACACACATTTGGTATGGGCTGGAGATCGTGCGCAGGAAATCCGCATGCGACAGCGTGGCATGTCTTATTCTCAAATCGCCAATGCAGGCGGTGGGATTCGCTACACAGTAAACGAAACAAGAAAGTGCACGGATGTAAGTTTGAGGAATATCGGCCAGGCAAGATTAACCACAGCGTTGAAACATGGCACGACTGCTATTGAAGCGAAATCTGGTTACGGGCTTAACACAAAGTGCGAGAAAGAAATATTGGATGCCTACAGTATTTTGAATGAAAACGGTCCCGAGCAGCACAATCCCGATATTTACTTGACGTGGATGGGTGCGCATGACATACCACACGGCGTGCAAAAAAGTGATTATGTCGAACACCTTATTTCAGAGCAATTACCAGAAATCGGCGAGCAGGGTATTTCTCAATATGCAGATGTCTTTTGCGAACCTGGCTGGTTCTCACTAGAAGATACAGAGGATATCTGTAGAGCAGCTATCGAACAAGGTTTAGAGATACGGTTGCATGTTGATGAGTTCACAGATGGCGGGGGGCTGGAACTAGCCGCAGAACTAGGTGCAGTAACTGCTGATCATTCGATACATTCGACAGATGATGCGCGGTCAGCAGCTGCCGATGCGGGAGTACTACAAGGATTCCTACCCGGGACCCCATACGTCATGGGGTCTGACAAGTGGCCACCACTGCAGAAGTGCATCGAGGAGGAATGGCCATGGACCCTCGCAACAGACTTCAACCCGAATTGCCCCACACTTTCACTACCCATGGTTGGCTCATTCGTCACTCACAGGCTGGACATAGACCCAATTGCTGCACTAGCAGCCGTCACCCGTAATGCGGCATCTGGATTATCTGGCTCAAATCAACAAGGTGTTATCACTGAGGGGGCAATTGCAAATTTCAATCAATTAGAATCTAAGCATATCGAATCTTGGTGCCAATCACCCGGCCACAGTGCAATTAAGAAAACTTGGCTAGCGTAAATGTGAATAATCAGCATTAACAATCCAAATCATATTAATTACACATGCCTACTAATCCACCTATAACGTTCATTCATTATTTGTATATTTTGATATTCGCAAAAAATCTCAGATACCACCAATCCTGACATTTCACCAAGCATCATCAGTGCCGATAATCTATGTTATCAGCCCCCCAGATATATTTCAGATGCGTAACTAGCCTGCAGTACCCCATTTAGAATCCCAATTGGCACATTTCACCACAATAGCCCCCTCAGAGGCTAGGGTGCGGGCATAGAATAGAGCTGACGCACCCAATTCGACTTGAGTGGGCCCGGCCAGATTTGAACTGGCGATCTTCGCCATGTCAAGGCGACGTCATAACCCCTAGACCACGGGCCCTATGGATTCCTCGTACAGAGTTCGCTATTTGGATGATTCGTTCGCAGACAGTCGAATCAGCCAACGATTTTTGAAATCTTCCCTGTGCAACCAGGTTGGGAACATGTGCCCCCTACTCTCTTTCTTCCATTGGCCATCGAGAAGTGCTGCACACCATTGATTGGTCCGTAAGTTTTGCATTTTAGACAGAAACCCTCGTATTCAGCCATGTGAATCAAACCGATGAACAGCGGGCTGGATATGAACGATTCGATTCGAGTGTCCGCGTAATGAAAAAACGTTATAAGACAAACAAAAAAATAGTTTGATGGTAACGATTTCAAATGATTTTATCAATTATTCAGTGATGTACTCAATCCGCAATCGACCCGCACCCTTACTCTTCACCTTGGTTATTGTCACTGGATCTATCATTCCCGTATTGGGGACATGGGTGCCAGCGCATGGACAAACATCCAAATTGCCAATCGATATGGTTCTCCAAATATCGATATTTGGGGGCATGCGTTCCATATTAACTCGAACTAATGGATCATTCAACAACTCTTCAGATGGTCGGAAATCCATCTGTACAGGTAGATCGCTCTGGATCGTATCATTGACCAGTTGCTGAAGATAATCTGCATCAAATACATCTCTATTTTCAAATTGCAAATCAATACGTGTCCGCTCATATCCTATTTGATTCCCCACAGTAATTGCCCCCCACTCTTCGTGGGCAAGGGCGCTGAAGAGGTGCTGTGCAGTATGCATAGCAGATAGCTGATTACGCCAAATTGTGTCAATACTGCAATGAATCAGGTCACCCAATTCCAGATCCCCCTCAACTGATTCGATATGGTGAATGACTGCATTTTTTTTAGTTACATCAGTAACTGTGCATTGAAAAGAATCAGTTGAAATCACTCCCTTATCTGCAGGTTGCCCTCCACCCATCGGGTAGTAAAATGTCTTATCCATTTCAATCGAAACATCAGAAAAAGCAGTGATAGTTGCGGAAAAATCGGGAGGGTTCAATCCGGGGTGCTGATCTAAATGTCCGAGAATAGTCATTCATCTTCACCTATGTCAAAGTCCACACTGGAACCATCCCAGTCGGTAACAGCATCTTCGTCTCCTTCAAAGTGCTCTTCAGGGATTTCACCGCGTGGATTAATACTGTAAAATCCGGGATCCCGTGGTTCTTCTGGAACTTTATCTACGGGCTTGCGTTCTTCAACAGGAATGCGTGTTTCAACATCTTCAATGGGCATATGAAAAGTACCACATTCAGGACACCTTGGTGTTCCTTTCTGTGCTAAAGCGGCGCAGGAAGGACAGGAAGCAAGATTTTCGAAGGCCCCCAAAGGGTCTTCCGAATCTGTCAAATCAGCACCTCTCAATCATCTTGGAAAAGTGAATCCCAATCGACGGTGTATTGTTCGCCATCATCTTCACGCTTGACGACAACAGCATCTTCCTCATCATCAAATTCAACGACCTCACCATACCAGTCACCATCTTCATCTTCGACACCAACACGAGATCCGATTTCGATTCCATCTTCCTCTTCAGAATCATCATCAGAATCATCTTCCTCTTCAGAATCGTCATCATCAGAATCGTCATCATCAGAATCGTCTTCCTCTTCAGAATCGTCATCATCAGAACCATCTTCCATGTCTTCATTTGAATCGTCAGCGTCTGAGTCTTCATCCTCTCCAGTATCAGTACCGCTTTCATCACCAGAATCATCTTCATTGTCTGCGGCCGGTGCCTCAGAATCATCATTTGAATCTCCATCTTTCTTACGTCGGTGCTCTGAACGCATTTCCTTAATTTGCATCTGCAAGTAAGCGATACCACCCAAACCAACAAGGCCGAGTGCCATGAATAGTATACCGTCCCAATGAAATCCAGCCGGCATTGAAGATGCACCATTTTCACCTGCAAATGGAGTCAGTGAGTTATTGCACCCACCAACTTGTACATCATCTCTGCACTCGTAAATGTCCCCTGGTTGTATTACGGTTGTTTCGAAGAATCCATCGGTATTCATCATAGATTCGGTGTAGGCAACATCGCCATTATAGGCAATAGGGCCACCTGAACCATCGACCAAAAATCCCATCGCATTAATGATCCACAGTCCAACAAACAGTACCCCAATTGTGTATAGAATTGGGAAAGCATTCTCGTAGTTTCGCATTAGGAACCGTTGCCATTCTGCTGGGCCTTCAGATTCAGGCTTTTCAGATTGAGTGCCATCATCCGCAGTGGAGTCCTCGCCTTCTGAATCATCCTCGTCGTCATCGGAAGCATCTTCACCAGATTCGTCTTCCTTGTCGTCATCCGGGTCCTCATCTGAATCCTCTTCATCGTCACCTGATTCATCTTCCTCGGAATCATCGTCATCCGATTCGTCTTCCTCGTCGTCATCTGAATCATCTTCATCGTCATCCGATTCGTCTTCCTCGTCGTCATCTGAGTCCTCATCTGAATCATCTTCATCGTCATCCGATTCGTCTTCCTCGTCGTCATCTGAGTCCTCATCTGAATCATCTTCATCGTCACCCGATTCGTCTTCCTCATCGTTATCCGAGTCCTCATCTGAATCATCTTCATCGTCACCCGATTCGTCTTCCTCGTTATCGGAATCTTCCTTTTCTTCTACTTCCGGTACCAAGACAGTCAACTCTTCTGGAGGGGACCAGGGCATCGATAAGGCAGCAGCTAATTCGGGGAAGGATATCAAACCATCATCATTCAAGTCAATTTGTGAAAGGAATCGATCTAATTCATTTTCGCCAAGGAATGCAAGTTGGCGGTCCAATAGTGCACCTTTGACTTCAGCAGCGGTAAGGGAACCATCATTATCAACATCAACAACACCAAATAATTCAGAGATAGTCAAAGTTTCATCTTTCATCCAGTCAGACAGCGCTGTCGTAAGGTCGTCTAACACGAAATGAACGCCACATTGCGAGCATGATTTACTGTCGAGTGGCACAAGTGTACCACAAGCCCCACATTCGCCCATTTCATCTTCAGCAACACCTGAAAATGACACACCACACGCTGTGCAAGCGGTTGAATCGATTGGTATGACGGCACGGCATGCGCCACATTCCGCCATATCAACTTCAGAATCCTTTGAATTGTCATCGTCCACCGTCAAGCCCACACCGATTGGACCACTCTTGGACGACGATATAACAGTTCACTCGGTGCAGTGAAGGAAGAATCCGAATAGGCTTTGTTCGCTTCACCCCTCCGAATGGGCTAAGAGCGGCCTCAGTTCGACACAGACTGGTGCAATGTCCACGAACCCTAGTTCACCCCTAAACCTCCCACCCAAAGGCCGCGTATTGAGCGTCCTTTCCGAGGATCCCCGCTCACCCCTTCATTGGCTTGCAATGATCGAGCATGAGTTAGCAACAACAATTTTTGTTTTTTCACGCCTATCTCCTCAGCGGTTGAGCCAGCATCTAGACCTCAAAAAAGTTGAATTTAAATGGTTATCAGAAACGATGGATTCACACGCGCTATCGCCATCACTTGAGCGTATCCACCATGCGATTAGTACACGCATAGCAACCGATAGTGGAATCATCTGGCTTGATGCAGTTGAGTATCTGATTCATCGTCAGGGATTCGATGCATTTTTGGCATTTACCAGGAGCTTAGCAGACGAGTTGAACGGCAGTGAATGGACGGTCTTACTACCATTTACACCACTTTCACTTGAAGGCACAGAAATCGCACATCTCAGACGCGAGGCAATGCCCTTTGAAATTGCTACACCAGCACCACGGCGTACAGAAACGGTATCAGGTGAAAGTAATGTGGTTGAACCGATAGAATTCACAGAGCCTGACGCATTAGATGGCAATGTACCGACCCCACCCCTCCAAGAATCGCCGTTGAAGATGCTTTCATCTATCGCTGAAGCCGCCCTGAGTCTGGCAGTCTTATCTCGCCGCATCGAGCAATGGACCGACATGGGATTCGATGTATCTGGTTTAGATCTAGCCATGGACACGGATCGTTCAGACCGATACACAATCTATCGAGATACCGAGGAACGTGTCCGCAGGGCCATAGAATGCGAACGCAGAATTCAGATGATTGAAATCCGAGGGCATTCTGTTGAAGCAGCAAAAATGCGATTCAGAATAATGCAATTAACAGGGCTGGATGATGTAGAGGGGAAACTCGCTGGGATTCTGCAGGGCGAGCATGTTTAGTCTAGTGAACCAACAGCATTTTCAACAGATTCAAGCAGTTCACCTGACATCAAAATCTCGACCATACGATCATTATCTGGAAACAACGCGCGGTCATCATCTAAATGACGAATATATTTCCGGATTACTTGATGGGCGGCGTGAACACCAGCCCCGGGTTTACCCCCTCTGATGTCGAGTGCTTGCGCTGCTGCAATCATTTCAATGGCAAGTACACCATAGCAATTTTCAATAATTTGACGTGTCTTTTGAGTGGTGGTCATCCCCATACTGACAAAATCTTCTTGATCTGCTGCTGCAGGTATGCTTTGGTTGGCTGCTGGATGAGAAAGTATCCGAGTTTCAGCAACCAATGCACAGGCGGTGTATTGTGCCACCATCAATCCGGAGTGCATGCCGGCTTTTTCGGTCAGAAATGGCGGCAGACCAGCACTCAATGCAGAATTGGTCAATCGGTTTAATCTTCGTTCTGATAGAACGGCACCGATGGACATTCCCGTGCCAACCATCTCCATGGGTAAGGCAATGGGTGTACCTTGGAAATTGGCACCAGTAATGACGCAATCTTCATCGGGAAGAAAAACAGGATTATCTCCGACACCATTCAATTCAATTTCTACCTGTTCCCGGGCATAAACAACAGCATCTCGAACTGCGCCAATGACTTGCGGAGTAGAACGTAGTGAATATGCATCTTGCACTTTTTTGCCCGCTCGTTGCAATACTTCAGAACCCTCGGTTAATCGCAGTAAATTGGAAGCGATTTGTCCCGAGCCCGTAAATCCGCGCAATTGATGCAAACGTGCATCATAAGGAGTCATATTCGCATTCAGTGCTTCCAGAGTCATTGCCGCTGCAATATCCTGGTACTTCAGCCACTTTTCCGCATCACACAAGCTCAGGGCAGCCATGGCGGTCAGCATATTGCTCCCGTTGATTATTGCCAATCCGTCTCTAGCTTGGAGTTCGAGAGGCTGCAATCCTGCACTTTCAAGTGCAACATCAGATGGAATTCTTTTACCATCGTAAATTGATTCACCTTCACCCATCATCGCCATTGCAATTTGTGACATTGGCGATAAATCTCCACAAGCTCCGACCGAACCCTTGGCTGCTGCGATTGGAGTGATTCCCCGATTTAGCATATTCACGATCTGTTCTGTGACTTCAGTACGCCCGCCAGAATTACCATGGCAGTGCACATTAATCCGCCCAACCATCGCCCCTCGGACCACTTCTTCCACCATGGCATCACCAATACCGGCGGCATGCGAATAGATTAGGAATTTCTGAAATTCAGTGACCTGATCTGGCGTTAGAATGACTTCACTAAATTCACCAATTCCAGTTGTCACACCATACATCACTTCATGTGCGTCTATCTTGTTTTGAATCATCGTGCGGCATTTTTCTATACGCTGCCATGCATCTTTAGAAACACTGACATTTTCACGATTTCTCGCTACAGCTTCGATATCATGAATATTGAGGTCGGAACCGGTCAACTCAACGGGCATGAATCTCCCACTTAGGTGCGGAATATAACCATATCAGCGGTGCAGAGCCCTGTCGATAATCCCATCATCAGCATGGTGTGGTAGAGTAATGTGTAATTGTTCGTTATTCTCCATAGCCTTGGCAGCAGCAAATTCCGCACCCGAATTCCGTGCCCATGCCCTCCGTGCGACCCCATTATTGACATCCCAACTTAGCATGGAGTGAAGTCTTTTAGACGCCCCATCGGTTCCATCTAGCAATAAGCCAAAGCCTCCATTGATGACTTCACCCCATCCAACGCCACCCCCATTGTGAATGCTCACCCAAGTAGCACCACGGAAACTATCACCAACAAAATTCTGAATCGACATGTCGGCTGTAAACATTGAACCGTCACGAATATTGGCAGTTTCTCGATATGGAGAATCTGTTCCACCAACATCATGATGATCACGGCCTAATACCACAGGTGCAGAAATTCTCCCATCATGAATTGCTTGGTTGAATGCCTCGGCTATTTCGCGTCTGCCTAGTTCATCAGCATACAGAATTCTTGCTTGACTGCCGACAACCAACGCATTGCTACCTGCTTCAGAAATCCAGCGAATATTGTCGAGCATTTGTTGTTTAATTTGTGGATCACAATTTCGCGCTAGATTCTGCAATACTTCCGTGGCGATTTTATCGGTTACAATTAGGTCTTCTGCGTTACCAGAGCAGCAAACCCACCGAAATGGCCCAAACCCATAATCAAAACACATTGGACCCATAATGTCTTCAACATATGAGGGATATCTGAACCGACCATTGTCCTTGGTAATATCTGCACCTGCTCTTGAACATTCAAGCAAAAATGCATTCCCGTAATCCCAAAAATGCATACCTGAATCAGACATTAAATTGATTGCTTCTGCATGTCGTATGAGACTATTTTGCACAGCGGATTTGAATTTGTCTGGATTTTCAGCCATCAATAATTTGGCGTCAGAAAATGAAATACCAGCGGGAAAATATCCACCTTGCCATGGATTGTGCAAACTGGTTTGATCACTGCCCAGATCTACATGGATTCCACGTTCAACAAGTCGTTCCCAAACATCCACCACATTACCAATATACCCGATGGATAGAGCATTCTTTCGTTCACTAGCCCTGACCATACTGTCAATTGCAACATCAACATCATCCGTAATTTCATCGACCCAGCCTTGTTGGTGTCTCTTATTTGCTGCTGCAGGATTAATCTCAGCAATCAGGCAGGTTGCTCCTGCGATTACAGCAGCCTTAGCTTGTGCACCAGACATACCACCTAGACCCGATGTCACAAATGTCACACCACACAAATCATCACGCTGTAGATATTTACGAGCGGCATTAAGAATTGTAATCGTGGTTCCATGAACAATGCCTTGGGGGCCAATATACATGTATGAACCAGCAGTCATTTGGCCATATTGACTAACACCCAGGGCATTCATCCGCTCGTATTCATCAGGCTGTGAATAGTTTGGGATGACCATGCCATTCGATACGACTACCCTTGGTGCATTTGGATGACTGGGGAACAATCCCAATGGGTGACCGCTATACATGACCAATGTTTGAAATTCAGTCATTTGAGATAAATATTGCATCGTGATTCGATATTGGGCCCAATTTTGAAACACGGATCCAGTACCACCGTATGTAATCAATTCATGCGGGAATTGAGCGACCATTGGGTCAAGATTGTTTTGAATCATCAGCATTATCGCTGCAGCCTGCAAAGTATTGGCAGGATAAGAATTGATGGGATATGCTTTCATTTCTTCATTTGTAGGGCGAAATCGATGCATGTAAATACGTCCATGATCACGTAATTCATCGGAAAATTCAGGTGCCAGAATTGAATGGAAATCAGGGGGGAAATATCGAAGAGCATTTTGTAAAGCCAATCTCTTTTCATCAATATTTAGGATGTCACGCCGACTTGGCGCATGATCGACATTCGAGTCGATACCCGGATGCTCAGGGAGTTGGGCGGGAATCCCTTCACTGAGATGTGCCCGTAGCATGATTGTGGGCAAGCGCTAGCCACCTTCAGCCTTATGTTGGTACCGAGTTGAGGGCTGAGGCTAAGAACGGTCTCATGACGACAGTATTCATGGGCGACGGCGACGAGCGTCTTTCAGATATGGGCAACGGCATGGAGAGGAGTCGCATCCTCACTATAGCAGCCAGTGTTCGTGCTATGATCGCACAGGGGAAAGAAGTCGCGCCGTTTACAGTCGGGGATTTTTCACCAGATCAATTTGAGGTGCCCGATGAATTACTTACGGGAATTGTCGATGCAATAGAACAAGGCGAGACGAATTACCCACCGGCTGCGGGTTTGCCGGAATTACGCGAAAGCCTATCCCAATGGATGAAACACAAATTTGGTGTTGATGTAGGATCAGATGGAATCATTGTTGGTTCTGGTGCACGTCCAGTTCTCTACGCCTCATTCAGATTATTTCTTGAGCCAGGAGATGGACTTGCACACGGTGTGCCCGCCTGGAATAATCACTACTATGTGCATCTCAACGATGCTGTAGACATCCCAATCCCTGGTACACAAGAAAGTCGATTTCTACCGACAGCAGACGCCATTGAAGAACGGATCAAGGAAATTCGTGTTTTGATTTTGAACAGCCCGCTCAATCCCACAGGTACTTGTTTCACAAGTGACGAGTTAGGCGCCATATGCAAAGTCATCCTAGCTGAGAATCGAGCACGTGAGAAAGAGGGACGTAAACCTGTGATGCTCGTGTATGATCAAGTATACTCAACCATGACTGCCGAGCATATCGAACATGTGCACCCCGTTCAAGTATGCCCAGAGATATGTGACTACACCATCACGTTGGATGCCATTTCAAAATCATTGACTGGAACAGGGCTACGACTCGGTTGGATGGCCCTACCTCCTGCCTTGGCACCTCCTGTAGTAGCCTTAATTGGACACATGGGGGCATGGCCGGCGCGCCCAATTCAGAAGGCCGCGGCCAAACTGTATGCACAACCGGAGGTACTGGAAGAATACTTTGTAGGCTTAGACCAAAGAATCGCCGATAGGATGTCCGTTCTACAGGAACGACTCGGAAAACTTTCCGGGTATGGTGTTAGTTACGTCAAACCAGAGGGGGGGATTTACCTATCAACCCGGTTTGATTTGTTCCAACAATTGGGGGTAAAAACCAATGAAGAAATTCGCCAATGGCTATTGGAATCAGCAGGTGTCGCCATAGTTCCATTCCAAGCATTCGGATTAGAAGAGGAAACAGGATGGTTCAGAATCAGTATTGGGGCGGTTAGCGTATCTGACATCATTGCCGCCATGGAGCGTCTTGAATCTGCACTTAGGACTGTATACGATTGTGAACCGTTTTCATGATTTCACGTGAAATTTCACTACAACGCTCGCGTAAGGCTTTCATGTTGATATATGATTGCTCAAATTCAGCAGAATTTAGCGATTGTAAATTGATTTCTGCATTGAATATACCTCCTTTACACGCTGCACTGGCAAGTAGTGCAGCAACTCCAACATC
>CAWVWT010000022.1:0-35640 GCA_963934015.1 uncultured Candidatus Poseidoniales archaeon | reverse complement strand
GCAATTGAATCCATCCGTATTCGTGAATCATGGAATGCTGACGAACCTGCAACCGTTTACACGACACCTGAGCGCCTACCAGATGGTACTCCTTGCACAGCAGCCACAGTCATTCTTCGTACACGTGGATGTCAATGGTGGTGGAAATCAGGTTGTACATTTTGTGGATATTTTAATGATGTACGCGACGATGTCACCAGTCTCAATCTACACGCCCAGTGGTTGGCTGCCAAGAACCAACTCAACGATTTTGAGGGCTGTGATATGATCAAAGTCTACACTTCAGGAACATTCTTCGAGGATGAAGAGAATCCAGTGGATTGGCAGGAAACAATCCTCACGGAAACTGCTGCAATGGGCAAGCATCTAATCGTCGAGGCTCAAGCTCATCTTTGTCATGAAGAGAAGATTGCTTGGGTTGCAGAAAAACACCCAGGTTGTACAGTAGCCATAGGCCTTGAAGCCTATGACGATGAAGTCCTCAAATTCCATTGCAACAAGGGGTTTAGAATCAAAACTTGGAAAAAGGCGGTTAACACCTTGCAATCACACGGTTTGCGAGCTAAATCTTACTTACTTTTCAAGCCCCCATTTATGTCGGAAGGGGATGCCCTCCACCATACAACAAAATGGATTCAAGAAATCGCTGCTGACAGTGATGAAATCAGTGTAAATCCGATGAACATCCAGCGACGAACTATTGTCGATCGTATTTTCCGCCATCGAGAATACCGACCACCTTGGCTGTGGTCGTTGGTGCAAATGATTCGCAATGTACATTCAGACATTCAACCGGAGGGAAGTGATGCAATCACTCGCCTCATCGTTCACCCAACTGCGGCTGGATCAATACGAGGTGCGCATAATTGTGGTCTATGTGACAAAGAAGTTGCCGCAGCCATTGAACGCTATTCAGTCTCAGGATCCTTACTGGAGTTTGAGGGTTTAACCTGCGATTGCGAGAACCGGTGGTCGGCAGAAATAGCGCTAGATACATCACTCCCTATACCCCTTGGAAGCGGACTTGATCGCCGACTTCTTCCTGTTGAGGCGCTTCTCTCACCTTGATACACGGACCCCCTATGGGGGTCCACCGATTCGCCGAACGCTTATGAGCGCCCTACTGGTGGCCGGGTTGCCCAAAGGGCAAATTTTGGTGAGTGTTTAGAAATGGCTTTCAATTCAAATTTACCTGATGTCACGCTTGGCGACGATGAACCACCAATGGCAAGAGTCGTGCTAGTCGTCAGCATTGTCGCTGCACTCGCTCTACTGATTCTTCACGGTGTTTTGTTCCCGGGTTCCGAAATCCCAGCACTTGGTGACGTCATCTCACTTTTCGGTGGATTGGCCAATAGCGGAATTTGGATATTCTTGATTGGAATCATAATCGGATTTGGAATGATGGTTGCAACCGTCATGGGTGGGGCCCTAGAGGATTAGGAGGTGTGATGTATGTTAATCGTCGATATCATCACGCTATGGGTCAGTTTCTTGTTAATCTGGGCTCTTGTGAACCGAGGAATTCCCATTTTCCAAGAACTCGTTAGGGACATGACCGACTTCTTCATGGAGAAGGCATTGGGACCCGGTGCAGACCTCTTTGAAGGCCGTGAAGGCTCTGGAACTGTTGCATGGATGATGCACGGTATGTTGTGGACCAGTATCGGTGCAGCTTTTACTTTCATTGGGCTTTGGATGGCTCACGAACCAGATGCAATCGCTAGCCTCTCTAGCATTTACTACGAACCAACAGCTGCAACAGTCCAGACCGCTGGTTCAAACGCTGCTACTGGTGGAATACTCATGCTTCTCATTGGAGCAGGGCTCCACATCAATGGCCGCCTATCCGGATCGGGTTTGGCCAGTGATACCAACGCTGTCCTCGTCTCTTACGCTTTCTCGATGAGCCTATTCCTCGGTTTCCTCAGTGACCACCTCAGTGGTGATTGGGGTGATAATTTGGGGACTGCTGCGGCAACAATTTCAGTATTTGTGATGGTTGCAATTTTGGCCAACCATTTACTCACAATCGGTCGCAGAACTACTGACATGATTATGCCCAGCCAGTGGCTCATTGTTGGTGGCCTCAGTATGCCGTTAGTCATGTGTGTAGCATGTTACATAGTCGGTATCAATGAAGCATTCTATGAGAGCCTCGAAGTATTGCCAATACTTGCCAGTGCACTCGCAGTTGCTCTATATGTGGCACCTCACGAAGCAGGTGCACCTTTGTGGAGCCGAACCTTAGCGGGTGCAACAGTCCTCATGACTTTCATGACATTGAGTCCAATCGGAATTGCAGGTGCAACATCGGTATCTATTGATGAAGCAGCCATGCTTTCCGTATTTTACGCAGCGAGCATGATTCCTATTCTTGCAGCGGCAGGAAACGTGTTCCAAACAGCACGTTCCAATTGGGGTAAAGCATCCTCCAGTTCAGCAGCCAATGCAGTTATGCTGGGAATGTTCATGCTGGTTGGCAGTTCCATCGGTCAACTATTTGTTGGCGCTGATGCACATTCAACCGGTGAAATCCAGCACCTTGCATCGTCCATGGACCTTCTGTTCCTTTGGGGCGGAATGGGTATGATTGCATGGGGTGGTGTAATTTCTTGCTTCCCGCATGCAACAGGCCGCGCCCTCAATTCCGATGAAACAAATCGTACGACCACTTGGATGGTCGCAGTCGGTACCACTCTTGCCTTCTTGTTCAGTATGGGTTCCAGCATGGTATCCGCCTCATATGACGCGGCTGCAGTTGCCAATGATGGCATTGATGGAGATCTCATCGATATGAGTGCTGTAGGTACTATGGATACACTTGCTTCGATTGCATTCTATGCAGTTGCTATTGCTGCAATCCTCATGATGCTCAACATGATTCGTGGTTCCTTCAGTGGAGTGCCATCCGGCACAGATGAACCTGCATCTCCATCCGCAAATCGGATTGCACTTACCCCTGGATCGACGACAATCCGCCAACTCCTTGCAGCAGGCGCAGGCGTAGATACCGAAATCGACGTCATCTGCGATACCTGTGATGAGGAAGAGTGACCATGCGTATCGGGTTGGTTGGCAAGCCCAATGTGGGCAAATCGACCACCTTTGCAGCCCTGACTGAGAGTGCTGTTGAAATCGCAAATTATCCTTTCACTACCATTGACCCCAATGTCGGTGTCACTTTCCTTCCGGCGGAGGCAAGTTGTCCTTGCCAAATTCTTCGAGAGAAGCGTGAAGCGGATGGCCGTTTGGATTCTGCATCATCAGATGATGCACGTGGCGGAAGTTTGTGCGAGCCACGAACTGGAACTTGTATCCGTCACTGCCGAACCGTTCCAGTTACCTTGGTAGATGTCGCTGGTTTGGTCCCCGGTGCGCATGAGGGCAAAGGACGTGGTAACCAGTTTCTCAATGATCTTGCACAATGTGATGCCCTCATTCAAGTGGTCGATGCTTCAGGTGGTACTGACATTGAAGGCAATCCAATGGGACCAGGTTCTTGTGATCCTGTAGAAGAGCACACATTTCTTGTGGAAGAACTGGCCATGTGGATTCAGGGTATTCTCGACACAGGTTGGGCTCGCGGTGTCCGTCGAGTTCAAGCTGAAGGTGAGCGGGGTTTGATAGAGTTCATCACTTCACAATTGACAGGAATTGGTGGTTCAGAATCGATGGTTATGAGCGCAATTTCAGCCTTCAAGAATGACAATGGGAACCTTGGTGTTCCTTGGGATTGGGATGATGAGATTCGCAAATCTTTGGCGCATCATCTACGCAGAGCTGTATTCCCACTTTGTGTCGCTGCCAATAAAGCCGATGTGGCTGAAGTTGGTGCTTGGGATGAATTGGCGGCCAAAGTTGAGTCCGACGGTGGTATTTTGTTGCCGACCAGTGCCGATAGCGAATTGGCACTTCGTAGAGCGGCTAAAGCAGGTTTCATTGATTATCCACCCGGGGCCCAGAATTTTACTTTGACTGAAACGGGGGAAACCGGACTCAATGAGGCCCAGAGAAAGGGCCTAGAGGCTCTTGGAGTACGATTAGAGCGACTTGGGGGAACAGGATTGGTAGAATTGGTCTCACGCATAGTTCGTGAGCGACTAGACCGTATTGTGGCATATCCTGTACAAGACGAGGGACACTGGACGGATGGTGATGGTCGTGTTCTCCCCGATGCTCTTCTGGTGCAGCGTGGTACCACAGCGAAAGGGTTGGCTTATGCTGTCCACTCCGATCTTGGAGATGGATTTATTCGGGCTGTTGATGGTCGTACTGGAAGGGTGATTGGCGCAGAACATGAACTCAATGACAATGATGTCGTCAAAATTGTCGCCAAGACTTGATTCAGAGGCTAACATCTGCAACTGGTGTGACTTCAACAATCACACTGACAACTTCCCATGCAACTGTGACTATTTCGCCATTGTCTCTGTTATCACATGGACCTACTGGGCATGCACCACTTCCTGTGTTGACTGTTAGGGTGATTTCTCCAGCCCAATCGCCACGGCCTTGGTTTCCGTCATCATGCATTGAGAGGATACTGGTCTTTGTCCCCTCCATTTCCCCACCTTCGCCGGTGTAATTTGCAATCATGTATACCCGCAGAACTTGTTCACTCGGACAGCCACCAGATGTGCTCGTTGTTGTGCTCCCTTCCATCACATATCCATTGACATCGTCCATATCGAGTTCCACATCTACAGTGTCACATTGTTCCGGCCATTTCGCAATATTACCCGACGGCCCAGGGGCAGGACCACGTTCATTGGATTCGTCGTGAGAGACGGTAATTTCGATGTAAGCGAGATTGGGCACCAAATCCCCGTAACTGAATTCAAGTTCGTAAATATCACCATCGGCCATGTCGACTTCTTCGCTGTCGCTGAATTCAACGGTTTCGTCAAGTGTCACAGTCCATTTCCCATCGACTCCTCCAGCATCACCAATCATAGCATCATCAGGCAAGAAGGAGCCGATATTTGCGAAATAAATTGGGAAGATGATGAAGAAGGCAAGGGAAATACTCCAAGTAATCTTCTGATCTCTTGTTGAGAACCACTTCTCAACAATCGTATCCATGTTCATGGGTTCGCCTCAAATCTCTCAGAACGTGCGTGGTTGATGAATCTGTCTTCTAGTGGCTTTTACTCTTCTTCGCGAGCATCCGGCCACCCTGTGGGTGGCCAATTTGCCTCAACGGGCCAACCATTTTTCTTGGTATTCAACCCAAACTTTCTGAATTCACGACGACTTTTTCGCCAAACAGGCAACAAATACCCGATGACGGATTTCTGACCAAAAGACCAACGCCAAGGACAATTTGGATGTCGAGCACACCATGCTCGTAGTAAATCCCTGAATGGATCTCCAGTGAGGTGCCCTGGTACAATCCATTCAACTTTTGTGATTCCTCCAGCCGATCCAGCTACCTCTTCCCATGCGGTCAGAATCAGACCTTTCCCTTCACCGGTAAGGATGGCTATTCGGAAGGTACGTGTGGCTCGAGCAATTGGCATGATCACCATCATTCGATCAACAAATCGACTTCCTTCATCGCGCTCCCACTTCCAGCCAGCCTCTTCTGCCAATTCACGAAGTGCCCGAACAGCTTGTGTGGGTATGATGTTGACTTCAAGGGTCACACTCCGCGGTCGGGCCATGAACAAGGCTGACGCGTTTCAGTCATGAGGGTGCCGCAGCAGCAAAATGAGCTGGGCGAAGAAAACCACATCGATGGGGCACAGTCCTGTGTAGCCGGACGGGGCGCGGGTGATTGGCAGCCCCGGCATCCGTCCAACCAGAGGTCAAACGGCCTGCTTACGCGCGGGGCGCCCCACCGTTGTGGGTTTGTTATCCAGGTTGTTATCGATTGTTGCTTCTCTGTGAGATTAGCCGAAGAGTGAGCCCAGACCTTCGAAGCCTGCCTCAGGGTCTTCCGCTTCTTCTTCAGCAGCGGCTTCTTCAGCCGGTGCGTCCGAAGAACCACCAGCAGCAGCAGCCGGGGCTGACGCGGCAGGTGCCGCGATGGCCTGGCTCATTGCTTCGCCGATGTCTACGGAAGATAGGCTTGCAACAAGCGCCTTCACGCGCGCGTCGTCAGCCTTTACGCCGGCAGCCTTCAAAACGGCGCCAACAGCCTTCTCATCAATTTCTTTCTCTGCAGAGTGCAGCATCATAGCAGCATATACATATTCCATTTTTTTCACCTTTTTTTTTGTTGTTTTTTGGGGGCTTAACCAAACAAGTCCCCGAGACCACCGAATTCGGCACCCTCTTCCTCTTCCTCTGCTTCCTCAGCAGCGGCTTCTTCAGCCGGTGCTTCTTCAGCGGCGGGTGTGGCTGCCGCAGCAGTGGCTGCGGAACCAAGTGCACTGGTTAGATCATCATCCAGTGCAGAGGAATCCATCTGGCCTGCAACGGCCAGCATACGAGCATGAGCTCGGCTGATTAGAATCGGCATCGTATCTTCGTTGTGGATACCAGCCTCTATTGCCACCGCCAATGCCTCACCAGCAGCCTTCGAAAGAAGTACTGATACAGTTTCGTTGGTGAACCATCCGATGTTGCAAGCGACATTGAAAGCACCACTGGTGGCACTCTTGAGATTCGCTGTGAATCCATCAAGGTCAAGGTCGAGATCTTTGGCAGCCATCACGGTTCCACCCTCAATCACACCTGATAGAATCAGGCCAATTTCGATTGGATTGATTTCTAGTTTGGATAGCATTAGACCCATATCTGCACTGATGGGCTGACCCTTTTCGACAGCCGTAACAGTCTTCTGAATGGAAACCTTACCTTTGTCAATCTTGGCAGGAATGCCTACAGAATTGAATTCGCCAACAATCGGCCCAGGTGGGAACGAAGTAGGCCCAGCTTCAATGATAATGTCGTTTGGTGCGAGGTCACCAGCCTTAGCAGGGCGTCCAGTTCGAGTTTTATCTAACTCAGAATAGAGTTGGAATGCATTCAGACTAGCAGTCTGAACAAGCATTGGAATTGTGACACCATCGAATAGAGTATCCAGTTCTTCATCTGAGAGTCCGGCATTTTTCCAAGCACGACGAACTAGTGTCTTCTTGGCCATGGTCAAAACCATCTCCTGGCGTAAACTATCGCGCATACCTAGCATGGCTGTTGCAGGTACTCCTTCAACGTCTATGACACCAACGACCCCATCCTGCTTGAGTATATCAGTGAGGACCGAAACTCGGTCTTTCTTCCACTGTGCAGCCTTTGGAATCAGAGAATCACCTCCACTTTGACTGATGGGCCCATTGAGGTCTTCACGTAGAATGAACGAATATTACCAGATCCACGCTCAAGTTTGCTGATTACACGCTTCCAAACTTCCATGCCGTTTTCCGCCAATGCTTCAGAACCCAAATCTCGAGTGCCAATTACAGTGTGAAAGGTGATTTTATCACGGCTTCGAACAATAGCGACATTCTTCAGTCCAGCCGCAATAGCAGCTGGATCAGCAACAGGAGGTACAGGTCGTGGCATTTTTCCACGCGGACCTAGAACCACACCGAGAAATCGACCAATAGGGCCCATGTGGGGGATTTCAGAAAGGAAGAAGTCATGCTTTCGAGCCAACTTTCTTGCCTTTTGACGTGTACCACCCAATTCTTCAATTTTTGTTGGATCAATGACTATGATACCTGCATCTTTGGCTTTGGCCGCCATTTCACCTTCGGCGAACATGGCGATGCTGGGAACTCGGCCACGGCCAGCAGGGAGTCGAATCTCTTCCTGAATTCGATTGTTCGGGTTCTTCAGGTCGACGTCCTTGATGGTGAAAGCAAATTCCACCGTTTCTACGAATTTTCGTTCAGGAGCCTCAGAGAGGGCCTGCTCAATTGCTTGTTTGATGTTTTGTTCCATTTTATGTCACCCCCGCGGTACACGAAGGTTACCCTTCTCCCGCAATCCGTGCCTCTACTCAATTAAATTGTGAATCAAAATCTCCATTTTTTACCGCCGCAATGGCTTCTTTGGGGCGCATGCCCTCAACACTGACTCGCATGGATACACATGTACCCATGACTTCGAGGGCGCGCGCCTTCTGGGTTGCGCCAGTGAGTTTGTCTTTCTTGGTTTCTGAGACCTCGATGACTTGTTGAATGGTCAAGTTCTCAGTGGATGCTTCCCACGAACCGTTGCATGTCTTCAGACCAAGCGTCTTGAGGACAGTGTGCGGGGTTTCGTTGCGGGCTGACATTGTAAACACTCCATTGAGGGGAACTGGGCGACCTACTTCCTGTATT
The DNA here is from genome assembly GCA_963934015.1 of uncultured Candidatus Poseidoniales archaeon. Classification (GTDB taxonomy): domain Archaea; phylum Thermoplasmatota; class Poseidoniia; order Poseidoniales; family Thalassarchaeaceae; genus MGIIb-P. The sequence continues at coordinate 27,364 of CAWVWT010000022.1, read as the reverse complement.
TAACACGCGCGCGGGGCCTCATATTACTGGTCGACGCGTTGCGTAACGCGAACTTGGTCAGCACGGATCGTCATAGGGATTGGAATTGCAGCGTCAAAGAGCTCGACAGTGACCTCTTCCTTGTTCTCAGCAACATTGGTGACGCGGGCGCGTTCGCCCTTGAACGCAGCGACACGAATTTCGACGATGTCACCTTCTTCAATTCCAGCGGTTGCAGACTTTGGTTCAAGATAAGGAGTTACGTCACCCAGTGGTGATGTGCCGGGCAAGACCTTTCTGCAATTTTTGAGAGGTGTTGTTCGTCCACCAGCACGACCAATGAGTTTCTCAACGTGGTGATATGCACTGGCTTCGACAAAGACATATCCTCGCATCATCGTAGGGCAAAGGACACCAAAAATCTCGCTCTTGATATCCTGTAGGGAACCGGTGCCTGAAAGTCTGGCTTGAATCTCGCTTGCAACCTTCTGTTCTTGGCCCATCGTCACCTTGAGGATGTAGAGATAGGATGCGACGTCACCGTAGAGTTCACTGATTTGTGGTATGCTGTAGGATTTGTCTTCGATTGAACCCGGATCGACCCATTCTGAGTTTGTGTAAAGTGTGCGTGGTTCAACTTCAGTGCTCTCTGACATGAAAAGAACCGGTGTGACATCATTTAGACGGTTTCCAAATTCTAATCCCCGTGCTGCAGCACTGCGAACATAGGTAAGGTTGGCTGCTGAAATCCCCGTGGCCTCTTCGATTCGGGTTGTGATAGTATCAATATCTTCAGGGTCACCAATACCGTATATTCCGTCCCATGCCCCAGGGAAATCTGCAACACCATCTGCGCGTTGCATCAATAGGACCTTGTCTTCGTGCCGAACAAAAGCGATAAATGCATCTGACATTTCAATACCTCCTCAATTGGTTAACCATTCAAAGAACGATGGTAACACATTGTCCATGAGCACCAACATCACAAAACCAATGAAACCAAGGATAAACATCCCGATTCCACAGACGATACAAGTCTGGCGGAATTCAAGTGAACTAGGCTTGCGTGCCATCTTGACAATTCGCGCCCAGGAACCTTTACCCAGTCCTCGAATACCTGACTCGAGTCCATCTTGCCACGTCTGAACCTTCTCTTCGAAAGGGCCGGCCCGCTTGCTATTTACATCGTTGGCACTGGACATGGTCTAACCTCAGAGGTGCCTCGCGACCTGCCTGCCTTTCTTAAACAATCCGAGTCCGACGTAGTCGCCATATGTACGCATTAATTTCAGTTAACGAACTCAATTGTACGATTTCTGAGTGTTCGCAACTGTTGATGAGCAGCAGCTCCGAAAATCTGTTGACTCTTGACACCAGTGAGTACGAGCATGACCCGAATCTCACTTCCCATCGATGGATCAACCGTTGCACCCCAAATGATTCTGGCGTACGGGTTAATCTTCTCGCGGATTTGCTGAGCGCAAGCTTCGGCTTCACCGAGTGTGAGATTTGACCCACCGATAACGTTGACCAATGCCCCGCGAGCATCGCTTACATCAATGTCAAGCAGCGGGCTGTCCAAGGCTTCGAAAGTCGCATCCTGTGCACGGTCTGGACCACTAGCCTCACCGAGGCCAATCATGGCCATTCCACCACCATTCAGCATCACTGAGCGAAGATCTTCAAAGTCGAGGTTAACTAGGCCTTCTTTTGTGACAAGTTCGGTTACACCAGCGATACTGCGCATGAGAAGTTCATCTGCAACTCGGAATGCCGCTTCAATGGGCAAATCTCGAACACCATCTACCGAGAGTAATTTCTCGTTGGGTAGGACAACGACTGTATCGCAAACTTCGCGGAGACGTTCAAGGCCCCACTCTGCATTTTGTCTGCGTAATGTGCCTTCTGATTCGAATGGATAAGTCACAACTGCAATGGTTAGTGCCCCCGCTTCTTTGGCCAGGCGAGCAACAACGTGAGCGGAGCCCGTACCAGTACCTCCACCGAGGCCAGCAGTGACAAAAGCCAAATCACAGTCTTCAACAGTTTTCAATAGAGCCCGTTCTGATTCAAAGGCAGCTTTCTCACCTTTTTCCGGGTCTCCACCTGCACCACGGCCACGCGCGGTACGACCAATCAACAACTTGTTGTCAATTCCGACTTTGATTAGATGCTGAGCATCGGTATTGACCGCATACCCGCGCACAGAATCTTCGTTGAGTAAACCAGCTGCATTGAGGCGATCGACAGTGTTTCCACCACATCCACCACAACCGAAAACACGGATTCGTGGTTGGAGGGATTTCAGAAGTTCGTGCAATTCAGCATTGTTTGCTGAGGGCGCTCCCTTGGTGACGGTCCCATCCGTTTCATCTTCATCATCTTGCAATTCCAATACCCTATCAATTAGATGGCGCATGATGTCAGGCTCGCTGTCGGTAAGATAACCGTTCCGACTAAAAATGATGCGAGAACGCGATTTTGCGACCCTCTGAAAAATACCGACAGTTGGTACGCAGTCATTCTTTTTGGGGTTTAATCAAAGTGTGGGAAGGCTCATGTTGGAGGCCAATTCTGGCCCAACCATGCGCGCACGGGTATTTTGGGTTCTTTCCATGCTCCTTCTCTGCGCTTGGTCAAGCACCCCCATCGCACTAGAAGACGAGGTCATACAGTCTTCAGCACCGACAAATCAACAGCAAAACTGGAATCAAGAAAATCGACCTGTTTGGCAATCTGGTTGGAGCCCTCAGATTTGGCAACCCCAACCCACTGGAATGCTTTGGGAAATTGATTTTTCCCCAGATGGTCGAATGATTGCAGCTGTTGACATTTCGACAAATTTACTTACCGTTTGGAACAGTACTGATGGCCGTGTCATTTTCCATGCCCCTCAGGCTAACTCACTGGTCGATGTGGTTTGGTTGGACAATAGCCATGTTCTCGCCGCAGACAACGGCGCCCGCTGGTATAGTTTCGAGGTCATTGATGAAGGTAACATTTGGCCAATGAATTCAACATCATCCCGTACAGGGCTCTGGACTGCTGATTTAACCGGGAATTATGGAGGTTCTCTTTGGGGCATTGATATCACCCCTGATCGCAGTCGCTTAGCATTCTGTGGATCAATTAATGATCCGAACATTGGCGGAGAGGTTGTTGTTGCCAATACCCAATTTTTCATTGATGGTTCAACTCCCGACAACGGTCACGTATACACCAATGACTGGGGTACTGATTGTGCAATATCGAACAATGGAACTTTTGTTGCTGCATTGAATCGTATTTTTGATTCGGCTTCAGAGACATACCATGACACAGTCACTGGGTGGGATGTACAGGGCAATACCCTCTCGCAATCTTGGACTCGTAATGTCGCAGGAGGTGAAGCCATGGCCTGGGCGATTGATTTTTCACCACAGGGCCAGACTTACACCGTTGCATACAATAGGCCAAACGAAGGTGTTACCACCGATTTCTTCCACGATAGTGGGGCCATCCATTGGTACACCCCTGTGCCTCAAAATGTCTCTAGCATTCGTTGGTCTCCAGATGGTTCAGCCCTAGCAGTCGGTCTTCATGCCCCTGGTCGCTTACTGATGGTTGATTCAGCAGGCGGTATTCTCTCAGATTATGGATGGCATGGAACGGTATGGAATAACAAACCCTACCCCGCTGATATCACCGCAATTGCAATCGATGATCAAGGCCTGCAATATGCAACTTCAGGAAAAGATGGAGCCATTGAAATACACACAATCGATTCCAATTTACAACTGGAAATCCACCGCCGTATCAGCTCAGATTACCTTAGGGAAATTGACATCCATCCGGATGATCCCTTTGTTGCTTTTGCTGAATCAAATGGCGTGGCTACCGTTCGAGATTATCGTAATGGAGCTATTTTGAGGCAATGCTTCCATCCAGATTTCGATCAACCCATTGGAGAATACCCGTTTGCGAAGAGTGTTGTTTTACACCAACAATTTGTCATCGTTGGTTTTTCAGACGGTGCCATCGTTGCTTGTGGTGAGAATGGTAAGGAGGTTTGGACATGGCGGGTTGATCAAAACCACCCTGCAATGGAATCATTTGGCCGAATCGATATGCACCCCACTCAAAATCTACTTGCGATTTCATGGACACAGAATTACTCAAGTACAGGTGTCGCAGGCAAGGTTTCAATTCTCGATCTCGACCAAATGACTGAAGTTACTAGTTGGGAATATGCAACCGAATATTGGACTGTGGAATTCAGTAATGATGGTGGTTGGCTTGCAAGCTCAGGACAGGATGGTTCCATTCATTTGTGGCTGACCGAAGATCCGAATCCTGCATTGTGGAGTGATCATGGTGTCCAATATAGCCACTCAAACTACACAGGTGTGATCTATTGGCATGAAGAAATGCGCACACTCATGTCTGTTGGGTGGGATGGGCAAGCAATCGTGTGGGATGCTGATAGTGGTCAACAAATGTTGTCGTTCCAATTTACCGACGAAGGGTTTGGTGCAGGGTTCACATCTGGTTCATTCCTTGTTGTTGCCAGTGGTGATGCATCTAACAGTGCATCTGGGCAACTTGAATTCTATGATGGACTCAATATGACTCAATTTGCAACATGGGCGGTTGAAGGGATTCCACGTGGATTTGTAATTGATCATTCAGGTGGTTTAATCGTCGCCAACCATACGGGTTCTTGGTGGCTCATTATTCCAGATTCAGATGGTGACGGTGTCATTGATGAAAATGATGTATTTCCACAGAATTCATTGCAATGGGCGGATACCGATGGTGACGGGTTTGGCGACAATAACGCACCTGGAGCAGGTGGTGACGGTTGTCCATCAGTATGGGGCACATCATCGATTGATCGAGGTGGTTGTCCAGATACAGATGGTGACCAATGGTCAGATTCAGATGCAAATTGGCCAGTTTGTGTTCTCAATGGAGGATATGGAGATGCTTGGCCTTCAGATCCTAATCAATGGTGTGATACCGATGGAGATGGTTTTGGAGATGAGTATTATTTCGAAGTGGATTCATCGACGGGTTTGAGGATAAATGAGCACGGTGACGCGTTCCCAGATGATTCAAGCCAATGGCGTGATCAGGATGCTGATGGTATTGGTGACAATTACACATATACTCTAGATACCAGCGGTTTTCGTACAGAGCAGAATGGAGATGCATTCCCCGAAAATCCATTGCAGCATCAAGATACAGATGGTGATGGGTGGGGTGATATCTACACTTGGATTGAAGACATGAATGGGTTACGTATTGAGGAAGGGGATGCCTTTTTCCTCGACCCATTGGCATGGTCAGATATCGATGGTGACGGATGTCCAACATCTTCTGACACAGGCCTGCCAATCGACAATCATCCAGAGGATGCAACTCGTTGTGATGAGGCCTTAGATTTCGATTTGCCCGCACAATTGAATCTCGATGTTGTTAGTAGTGAAACATCATGGACAATATCTGTGGATTGGAAATCCACGATTGAAAGTACAGATCGTGTTGAAATCTATGGTTTGAGTTGGAATTCAACAGAGGGTATGGAGCATTTACTACTGAATATTGAACCACCGGGAGCCATTGCATGGTTGTCTGAAAATGACCCCGGTAGCAATCCCTTCCATGACACGTTTGATCGAACACGTGGTGTTGATCACGATAGATTGACACTTCGCCTCATCAGCACCTCAGAGGATGGCCAGACATTGGAATATTGGGTCAACTCCACTTATGATATTGAAACAGAAGAACCGCCAGTCGAACCACCCGAAGAGGAGGAGATGGTTACTTGTGATGCATGTTGTGGTGAAACGGTTGAGGTTTCAATATCGATTGGCTGCGATTCAATAGGCCCACTCGATTGCGAACCATGCGAGCAGGTTGAAGGTGAATCATCAGCAAGCGATGGCCTCTCCATGGTCGCTTGGTCTGTAATTCTCATCGCTCTTCTCGCAATTTTGGTTCTTGGTGCGCTGTTCATGCGACGCACGGGTAGTGTTACAGAAACAATTGTAGCAACAACTCCTAATGCAATTCATGCACCCTGTACCACGTGTGGTGGCCCAGCACATGAGGCTGTTAACAATGGAAATAGATGGACATGGTGCCCATCTTGTCGGCAGTGGTTAGCTTACCTTGGTAAGGAATAGTCAAGCCGTTCCACCACGTGAATATTCGTGATAATCGATTGCTGGTTGTAAGGTGTCTATTGCTGCTTGAAGTTTGGCGTTTGCTGCCTGCTCCCCCGATTTTATTGAAGAAATTTGACGTTCTAATTCCTGCTTAGACGCGTCCAAAGCAACCGATGCCTTTGCAGGTAGAGATAATTCTAGATTCAACCATCTGGATATATTTTCAAGTAGTGGTTCTAGTGGTTGGGCTTCAACATTTTCTGGTTGTAATTGAAATGATTCTCCAACTCGACCAACAGGACCTACCGATAGCAAAATCTTGGCCAGGGAAAGGCCTGCCTTTCCAACACCTTTGAGTGTAGATTTGATCTGTTCATGAGCTTCTATTGGCCGCCAATAGGCTTCGATTAGTTGGGGTTGCACTTTCCGCGCACGCTTCCAATGCGAAAGAGCCGCACGCAGTGCCCCCTCGTGCGCGCGCACGCGCCCGCGCTGTACTTCGTCACCCGCTTCGGCCTTGGCTGCCTCTCGCGATTCATCACGCATACCGTTAGAACGCAGAAGTTTGGCATAACGCCTTCGTGATTTGACAAGCATTGATGCGGCAGCCAGACTCTCTTTCCATTTGGCTCGCATTTCTTGGATTTTGGCAAGATCGCGGAGAGCCATAACGAGGTGTCCATGTTCAGCAAGGGTTTTCCCTTTCTTGGATAACAAGAGATCACTCAATTCGGAGGCCATGACCTCGCTAATCTCAAGCCGGCCATCCTGAACATAACGCCTGTACTGGTCGATAACCGTTGCAGGATCACCCATTCCGAACAGGTGACCACCGGGCCTTACTTCCTACGCTTGACAGTCTTGCGTTTGATTGACTTACGAACTGTTTTTTTCTTTGGTCCAGCGTCATCATCCCACTCGTCATCTTCATCGTCGAATTCATCATCATCATCATCACCATCATCTACCTTTTCGGTATCAACAGATACTTTCTTCGTTCGACGCTTTCGATCTCGGCCTTCAGATGCTGCAAACGGATCCTCTTCAGCGACAGATTGTGTCTTTGATAGGTCTCTTTCAGGAGAAGAATCCAAGTCACCGCTGACATCAGCAGCGGAACCAGAATCATCACTATCTCCGCCACCCATGAATTCCTGCATCCACTCGTCTTCCTCGTCATCTTCACTCTTCTTTTTCTTTCCGCTACCTGAAGACATTAAGACACTCATCATTGTAAGAATCAGGAGAATGACATTGATTCCACCGAGGGCATAAACCATCAGATACACACCTTCGTAGTAACTTTCCTCAGCCGTATCAATATCTTGCGGGGGCTCAAACACACTTTGGCCGATACATGCTGATTCGTAGTTTACAATGGTACGAACACAATTGTCAACCGTGAATTGGGTATTCCATTCTTTTTCGTTCCCTGATGTATCCGTGACGCGGATGTACACACGTTGATTGTTTCCTAAGTCATGAAATGTTGATGCTGGCTCCCATAATTCAAAGACCATCGTATTTTCATTTGTGGAATAAGTGGTCAAGTCTGTCACAGCGGTCCATTCAGTTTCACGCATGAGATTATTTTGATAGTAGCGGAATTTGATTTCAACAGCAGCGATTCCGACATCATCAGACACCGCTCCATAGACGTGAATTTGTTCACCGTAAAGATAGAGGCTATCAGGACTTGGTGCATAGACTTCAATGGCTGGTAACGATGAATCAATCGACCAACCGAGTACATCGGTTATGACAACATTTCTCGCTATATCGCTCAGGGTGATAACCGCGTGAATATCTGCCGTCTGCATATCACTTGTAATTTCAAAATTAAATTTGTATGCATCAGTAAAGCCTTGCAGGTCCGGCATCTGAACCGATGAACCACGTTCGGTGAAGTATTCACCACCGATGATGACACCCTCTTCAGTTTCAGTATAGTCGGAAGTTGTGAGATCTAGAATTGGCCATGAGTCTAATGGCTCATTTGAATAGACTCGCAATTGGTAATTACCGGCACGTAAAGCATTGACAACTTCCCCATCTTCTGTTCGAATGACTTCAATCGTTATTTCTGGAGGCGTTGTATCTTCGGTAACTTGGCGCGCATTCATTGACATCGAAAATTGGGTGTTTGCATTACCGTATTGGTCAGTCATCGTAACTGCATACCAAGTTTGCTTGTCGAGGTTATCTTCAAGTGAAACGGCTCTTGTGAAAGAAGGTACGTTCGGGTCGAAGGCTTCCACTGGGTCAAAGATTGGGACCCAACGATTATCCAATGCGATATCGCCACTCATGAGGCTCGTGTTCCCATTGAAAGGGTCTGTTTCACACATCCACACTTGGTATGTTTCCCCATCCTCTGTCGCAGAGTTAGCCCAAACCAGCACCAGCATTTGCTCACCTGCTTGATCTTGCTGCTCTGCCTTAGTGAGGAATGGGAGATCAGGCTTCTTCGTATCTTCTTGAATGGTCCCCCAACAATTCTGCATGAAGCGTAAATCTTCGTATGGTTGCGATGAGAGGCTGTAACGTGCAAGACTGGATACACAGTAGTAAATAGGTTCGTCGATATTATCTGGGATATCAATAGTCACCGTTTCAACAGAGTCTGGAACCGTGGCAATCAGTTCAGCCACCAATTCTAGATTCGAAAGAGACGTCAAACGTACACTGGACCTCCATACATGATATTGCTCTCCCTCTACACCGAGTTGATCAGTCCAGGTCACAATAGTTTGTCCATTTCCAAGGTATTCCGCATAAACATTGGTTGGTTCAGCAACCCATGGGGTAAAGGTATCTTCTTCAACCGCATCTTCGAGTTGCAAGGAAGAACTTTCTGCTACGATATTGTTGTGATTTCCATTCGTATCCGAGGAAGTCACTGCATAGTAGGCAAGTCCGTTCATTCCACGCTCAACTTCATGGCGATAGGTTTCATCACCGTCTCCAGCAACTCCAATCAGTTCAACGCCAGTATCTGATGTATCATTAATGGGTAATCCTGAGCGCCAAATTTGGTAAGTTTCACCTGTTTCATCTTCAATATCAGTCCAAGTGATGGTAGTATTTCCTGTTCCTCCTGCAGGTTCAGCTGTAAATGATGCAGTCACATCTTGAACAGAATTAGGTGCCACATTGTCTTCATGAATGTAATTTGGAAGCGTATTTGTACCCAAGAATCGAACATCCTCGTAACCGAGATACAAGTAGGTCACAGAATAGTATACATCGATATCTGTATTGGTTGGAACAGTGTAGCGGTAGAATGTCTCACCGGCTCCAAGTTGCGAAATTTGTTCCTTGAGCATTGATGCCCAAGTTCCTCTCTCTGCCAAATCTAAGTGCCGATAAACGAGGATTCCATAAGCCGACTCCCCAACTTCTGGTAGGCTGTCGGGAACAATCGTATTCAGATTGACCCAACTGATATCTGTGACGCCGAGAGATTCAACGTAGTTGGCTTGAACGAAAAATGGAGCAGTAATCTGATTGGTGAGTTCAGAAACCCCTTCAGAAACATTGGCTTCTCCGTGAATATAGTTACCAGCATGAGTTGGTGAATATGTAATGCCATCAAGTGTATACTCGTAGTCGTTGGTGCTGTCGGCATCATTATTGTTCACAAAATATGAAACAATTGCATAATAGTAAGTTCCGTTGGTTCCGGCTGGAAGTGGATAGGTCTCTGTGAACATCATTCCAGAACAATCACCCGGGTTGACAGAAGTACACATCGATACATTCGCCCATGGGCTCAGATTGGTAACTACTGATTCATTCAGTGGTGTATTATGCCGATAAATCAGATATCGCGAGTCCTGCATTTGCAGCATCAATGGGTAGTTTTCGGTAACAATGTTGCTCCATTGCACCGTCGTAGTTTCAGTTACACCATCGAAAAAAGCCCCTATATTTTGAGCTTGTAGTTCAGCATCATCACTGGATTCTCCTGATGCAGTAACCGGTGGAACCCAAGTGATTAGGGATCCTAGCAGCAGGGTAATCAAAAGCATTGGAACACGAGAATTCGTCTTACGCATGGATTCGCCTCGACTTTGGCCTGTCCTTGTGGCCCATTTGAGTCTGACGGCTTCAAACCCGCCTATAGGCGGGTTGGAATAGTGTATCTTATTCACCATCTAGAAGTTGTTTGCGCGAGGAGATTGCACGGGTCCAAAATGTCCAAATCCCACCGACCAATGAAATCATCAAAACAACGCTCAGTGCATTGACTCCATCAAATCCAACAAGTTCGGAAATTACATCAGGAATTGCAATATTTTCGGTGCCTTGGAATGCCATGATTGCAGCAAAAAAGATGCCGAAAAAGGTGGTTACCAAACGATCGGCCCGACTAAAGCCGCCGTAATTACGACCAAGGCCCACAGATTGGGCTTGAGTACCCATGTAAGAACCGAGCAAAGTCATGGTGGCGGCAGCCCACCCCAACCAATGTACAGAAATCCAGGCGGTGTTTATTCCGATGGCGATTAACAAACTCAAATCAACCAATCGATCGATTGTGTGATCCAACCAATCACCATATTTTGACACTTTATCATAGGCTCTTGCAACAGCGCCATCTAGCGCATCGAGTTCAGCGGCAACGAGTAACAAACCAAAAGCTCCAATCAACCGCCAACCTCCTTCTGAATCTCGACCTGCTGTGGCGAGGAGATAGCAAGATCCTGCAGCAAATAATACGCTAATCCAAGTCAGAGTTGCCGGGTCGACATTAGACATTCGATCAACAATTGGTTTCAACATCCGTGTGTGGCCCCCCCTCGCCTTCTCAAATGCCATTCAATCATCTCCGTGGATTAGTCCAATCCAGTCAATACCTTCGTTTGGTCGACGGGGTTTGAACCCATCTGTTATCCAGCGCTCAGCATTGGCAATCATCGTCTCAATCCCAATGACCGAATCTAGTTCTAGACAAGGTGGAGCTAGACATTCTGCAGAGATGACTCCAATTAATTCACACTCCACATTCTCATCGATTTTTGATTGCGAATAATTACGCTCGGCCAAACGATTTCTGAGGGTTGATGGATGGCATCGAATGAGGATAATTGCATCGACAGGAAGCAAATGTGAGAGGTGACCATCGATGAGGAGTGTATCAACATCAGGCCAAGTTACGATAGTAGTCAATTTCTCCATATCGATTGGAGCTGCCCCATCTTCTTCGACCTCACCGAGGCAATCGTGACTGCTAGCAATTTCTTCCATGGTCATGACACGTATTTTTGAAGCTGAACAAAAAGCAGTTTTACCGGCCCCAGGTGTGCCAGTGACAGCAATTCGAATCCCAGTCATTGGCCCACCACAGTATTCCTAACGCAGCCGAAATCCGAGAACCTGCAGTCCAGTTCCTAGTGCACCGAGAAAGAGAATTACTGGCCATGCCAGAGTGACCTTGACACTGTAATCCACATCAACACTAGATTCTGTTCCACCAAACGATTGTCCGTCGACCGGATAATACACACCATCACCAATATCGAATGTGAATGTCTTCGCCTCTTTCGAACTTGGTCCACCAGCAGCGAAATCCGTCGTTGTAGGACCACATGTCGTTGAAACCCCATCACTTGGTGCGCATCGCTTGTATTCTTCATGTGTTACCAATCCAACCCAGACATTCGCCTTCCAAGTGATTGTTAATTCAGGACTGATCAGTGCTGAAGGAATGGCACTCTCTGTGAGCGGTTCATTCGCGAATCCCACTGCAGTCCCCGTCATTGGTACAGGTACGTCTTCGATTGAATCTTCGTAGGTGTATCCAATCATTCCACCAATCATGAGTATTGCGCAGATTCCACTAGCAATGAGTAAGATCACCCGTTTCATGGTGTAGGCACATCCTGAATGAGCAAAAATGCAATCGCCATGATAGCATAGGTACCGAGCAACATCGCGCCTTCGAGCCAATTGCTCTTTCCATCGGATGCGATTGCATTGGCAATTAACACCGACAAGAATACGGCGATTGTTTCAAACATTCCAAATTCAAATGTTAGTGGGACATTGACCAGCCACGCGAGTAGAATCATCAGTGGAGCAACGAATACCGCAATCTGAGTTGAGGACCCAACAGCGATTGCAAAAGACAGATCCATCTTGTCTCGTTTGGCGACGGTGACAGCGGTGAAGTGTTCCGCTGCATTTCCAAAAAATGGTAGAAGAATCACACCGATGAACAATGGTTCTAATCCGAGTGCGTCTCCACCTTCAGAGACAGAGTGAACAAGAATTTCAGCCATCCACCCGAGAATGGCTGTAGCCCCCAACAGGAGGACAATAGCCTCACGTTGTGACATTCTAGGATCTTCGTGCTCGTGTGTTCCATCGGTCGCAAATAATTCATGGTGCGTGCGTAGTTGGAATAAGAGGAACAGTCCATACAGTGCGATTAGGATGACTGCCGCTGCGTGTGAAAGGTCCACCAATCCATCAGTCTTTTGGCTTGCTTCTGGAAGAAAACCGTAGGCAGTAGGCAAAGTAAGCGTAATCACAGCGAGGAGCAGCAGAGAGCCATTTGCACCCACGGCAGCCGTCGAGAATGATTGCACTTTGTGATGGATTCCGCCCCACACAAATGCGAGACCGAGAACGAGAAGAAGGTTACCTAGAATCGAACCAATCAAGGAGGCCTTGACAATCTGTACCATGTCATCGCCTGTGGCAGTATCATTGTTTGAGTAAGCTTCAGCAGCTGCAAAGATGGCCATGCCCGCGATGATCATTTCAGCGGCGTTGCCAAATGTTGCGTTCAGTAAACCACCGACGGATTCACTTGTGCGCAGTGCGATTTGCTCGGTTGCCTGGCCCATGAGAAAAGCGAGTGGCATAATTGCAATCATTGATGATACGAATGTCAACACTGGATCATGCGCAACATATTTTGCATAGAGTGTAAATGGAATGGCCAAAAGAAGCAGGTTCAATTTCACCTTGAGCGGATGGATGGCATCGAGCATCTGACCCCATCCTTCGAACTCTTGTTCGTCGATAGCAGTATCCTCGGACATCTCACTCAACTCTACCTGAGCAGAACTTGTCCATGAAGGCATCCCTTAGCCCACTGAGATTGGAGTATAGTTTCCCCACGGTTCGATATCTCTGGCATCACAATGGCTTGGGGATATTCGAGAGTTACACATGACCGGCCCCTCGGGCAACCAAATCGCGTAATTGACCTCCATGTCGTTACCAGGGAAATCAGTTGTGATGAAATTCGCTCCTGTATCCAATGCTAGGTGAAATCGGGAATAATTCATCTCTTGCGCTTCGTTAGTCGCTTCATCCGGACGTGTGCGCACCATGAAACCCAAATCCAAAGCATTTCGAAGCCGATCTCCATGCGTATCCGGATTGACAAAAGAAATCACACTTGCCAGAGAATGGTTTTCTTCGACGATTGCGAACATCGTCTGGTTTTCTAATGTTGGATTCCGTTCAATATAGATGTCACGAATCTCAGTCTTGTCCAGCAGGACGAAGAGTGTCTTCCCCCGACTTGCTTCAAGTGTCGGCCATCCTTCAGTGGTAATCGCTGTACGCAAATCTGTTGCGCTCCCCTGTACATCTGCCGGTGTAATCGTTTTGTTTGACGGCCATGTTGCAGCAATTTCATCTTGTATCATTTCCAATATATCCAATTCATCAACAACGACTGGCAAATTTTTCGGTTCGACAAATATCCATAGAGGTGCGTGTTGTGAATTTTCATTTGACCAGTTAAGAAGTACATTCATGCAACCGGAGAACCCATCACAATTGGTTGAAGGATCTAATGTCGTGTGGTATACACGCAGACCAATACCTGGAATGTAGTGAACATCAAGTTCGAATTGCCTGACCCCCAATCTGTCAGCCTGCACATTGAGTTCTGCGTGGGTGTAGTTGTTCTCTGGGTTGAGTATCGAGACACCAGGTGTTTTGACGTGATACGAGTTATGCGTTCCTTTCATTGTTAGGTGATTGAGTCGAATATCTTCTAACGGAGGTGTTGAATCCGGCTCTTCCCCACCAAAGCAACCGGCGAGTGAGGTTAGCAATAGAAGAATTATCAAACTGAGTGCGGTCCCTTTCATTACCTTCACCTACACTTTCGCATAGTACGTTTGGACGGCATTTTCCAATTGTTCAAATACTATTTTTTCGTTGATCGTAAGCGTTTCCCCATCTCGGCGTAGAGGACGTCCATCGACCCACATATCGAGACAATTACCATTACTGTAAATTAAATTCGCCAATAATCTTCGCCCATCGCGCCCAATAGGCCGCATGCGTATATCGTTGAGATTCCAAGCAACCCAATCCTTCGAGCCCCTCACACCCAATTCGTAGGTTTGAACTGGATCCAACAATGTGGCATCCCAGTGATCGTGTCTTTGAATTAAACTGGCCGCTTTCATTTCGGCCCGCATGTCGAGAGCATTGTTGCTCGCAGCACCATCCGTTCCCAACCGAACATCAACACCAGCTTCGATCATTGCTGGATAGGACATAGTTCCGCCAGTGGCCAATTTTTGATTACTGATGGGACAATGAACAGCATGCACATCATATTCTGCAAGGATCCGCATTTCACGTTTGGTAACCCAACCGCAGTGGGCACAAACAGTTCCTTCTTGGAAATAGCCAATGCTATCCAAATATTCGATTGGATACATACCATGTTCAGCATGGCAATCTGCCACCTCTTGTCGAGTTTCAGAGGTGTGAATACTCAGCGTACATCCGGTAGCATTCGACACGTCAGCAGCCTTTTTCAGTAATTCCTCGGTGCAAGAATACACTGAATGTGTTGCGATACCAAACGTCACCCGATCAGGTGCTGATGAGCCATTGCGAACCAAACCTTCGACGTGTCTTAGAGCGTCACCTGAACCTGCTCTGAAATTCGGTGTTAACCCATCGGTGATAGGTCCACAAACAATGCCGCGGAGCCCACTCTCAGCGAGAACCTCACCTACCACTTCGGGATGATAATACATGTCGCAGGCAAACGAAGTTCCAGTGGCGATGAGTTCAGCAGCTGCAGCCTTGGTACCGATTTCAACAAATTCAGGAGTCAATCCCTTTTCGGTCGGGAAAATACTCTCTTCAAGCCATCGCATCAATGGCAATCCTTCACCCATAGACCGATTCAGAACCATTGCCAAATGGGTATGCCAATTTTGGAAGGCTCTGGTCAGCAAACGCCCTTCTCCATCCACTTGGAATTCAACATCTTCGTCACCTATACTTCGAAGCCAATCGCCATCAGGTCGAAGGATAAAATCACCTTGATGAGGGCGCCCATCAACATCGATGAGCCACGAATCTGTATAGCGAACAAGCCCACTCGTCTCGTCCGCCATGAAGGGTTGAGAAAATCGGCCCTTCATGACTGTTCTTGCCTCAACTTGAAATCAGTCCCCTCGATGGACGGTTGATGCCGGACCCCTATCGCACACTCGGAGTCTCGAAAGATGCTCCCCATGCGGAAATAAAACGCAACTTTCGGAAGTTGGCGCGCCAATATCATCCTGATCGTAATCCAGACGATTCTGCTGCCGAAGAACGGTTCAAAGCGGTTCAAAATGCATGGGAGAAATTGGAGACACCTGAAAAGCGTCGGCAATTTGATGAAGAACAACAGATGAAACAGGCTTTCGGTGGCATGGGTGGTATGCCCGGTGGCACGGGTGGAATGGGAATAGACGACCTCCTTCGTCAGTTCATGGGAGGTGGTGGACGTCCTCAGGCGGCTTCACCGTTTGCCGGACAATCGCGTGCAGCACCGGCTCAAACAGCAAAAGGTGCCAATATTTCCGCCCCACTCGATATTGATATTGAGCGTGCATTGGAAGGGGGTAAAGTACAGTTCACACACAATCGATTGGTACGTTGTTCTGAGTGTACTGCAAGGGGGTGTGTACATTGCACAAATCTTGGTGTTCGGCGTAAGAAAACCCGCCTTACATTGAATGTTCCAAAGGGGGCAAAACATGGGCAGCAACTCAAGCTTCCAAAGATGGGTAATGAACATCCGGCGGGTGAACCTGGAGATTTGACTGTCACACTTCGGATCGATGCTGAAGAAGGTCGCCGGTGGGAGGGCGAACACCTCATCCAAGAAGTCGTAGTTTCATATTCAACACTCATGCTGGGAGGTGAGGTCCGTGTATCGACACCAGCGGGGAAAACAGTCTCGGTAAAAGTTGCCGTAGCGACCCGAATAGGTGACCGAAAACGTTTGCCAAAAATGGGTTATGCAGGAGCAGATTTGGACATTGAATTTACACTCGATGAACCAGAGTCTTTGACGCCCGCTCAGGAAGCAGCTTTGGCAGCGCTTCGAGAAGCGGGCATGTGATGGACACTCCCTTATACCCGACTCTCCGGCCTACGGCCGGCGGACATCATGAGGAACTTCTCGAGTGTAGCCGATTTTGCAATTTTAAACAAGTCAAAATTTCACATCGCCATCATTTTTATTTCAGTGCTCATGGTTCCCGGATTGTTGCAAACTTTGACGCCAATCGATGTTGAATCCTATGATATGGATAGCCCTGAAATGGATGCTGAGAATGTCATTGATATCGAATTTTCATCCAAGGAATTGACAGTCGGTTTTGTGGTTTCGATTCGAGATCCTTCATTTATTGAGAATGGTAACCAAGCACCACATACGGATGCCGACGGGAACCCAGACCGATTGGCCTTACCCACTCCGCAAGAAATCGCGCCATTCCAAGGGGATGCCGAGGGGTTTTCAGGTGAAGGAATACCTGAAGGAGGCGTCTTCAATCTGACATTCCTACGTGAACTTGAGCAGAAAATCATGGTTGCTCGCTCCAACCCACTTGCACAATTTTATCGCCCAATCGTCAGTGAATTGACCGGTGAGAGTGCAAATGGGACACTCTCATTATTCGAGCAATTTGAAGCATTCATGGACAACCGGTCATTGTTGACCCGTTCAGCCACAGATCCTTTTGGCAATATCGTTGAACCTCTAACGAATTGGTCTGATTGTGGGATATTGGAATGTCTGCGATTTGGCGATGAAAACTTGACACAATCGCACATCGATTTGGCAGCCAATCGTATGATTCTTGCCAAACCCAGTGTATTTTTGCGCTGGACGACCACCGATCGCGCCTTTCTTCCCGATTCCGATAGTCCGGTTATTGGGCCAGTTAATGGCCAGGTCAGCGAGGATGGCACTTTTACGAATGCGATTTGGATGCCTGGGCGTTGGTCTGCTTCATCGACATGGATCCTGATCCAATTGGATAAAGAAGAAATGATCAATTCAGGGTATACCTTTGTTTGGGGTGATGCCCGCTCAGAATCTGGTTCAATGACTTGGCATGGTCTTGAACTGTATACAACCCCACCAAAACTGACTGCTGAAGAATGTCAGAGGAGTATTGAATCCGGAGAGGGCCCTTGTTCTGCAGATTGGGCATTGCTCAGTCTTGAACAGGATATCCGAGTGACAGACCAACAGTCGGTTTCACTCATTGCCCCTCCAACAGGAATCAATATTGAGGTCAACCGTGAATTGCAGCAATCAATCACTCTTCTCGCAACGATGTGTATGTGTATTCTGATTTTATTATGGGGTAGTTTACGTCGAGTTTCAGATGTTGCAATTGTGGCTACGACACTTGGTTTCAGTTTATTGTGGATGCAAGGATTGATTGGTTGGGGCATGATTCTTGGAAGCACACTCGATGTCAAAATCATCAGCCGCAGTCAGTTCAGCAACCTACTTCCCATTCTCATTTTAGCCCTGGGAATTGATGATAGTTTACACGCACTTCATCGATACAAGGAAGAACGCAATCTTGGAAAAACAACCGATGAAGCGGTTCATACCAGCCTATTTCGCGTGGGTCGAGCCATTATGCTAACATCTCTCACGACTATTGCTGCTTTCTCAGCCAACCTAACATCGAGTATCCCTGCATTGCGTTCCTTCGGACTTGAGGCTGCATTGGGCGTTGCCTCGGCGTTTGTTTTGACCGGCCTTTGGGCACCGTTGATACGATACGATATCGATAATTGGATGCAGAACCGAGGCCGCCTCAAAGAAAAATCGGGGGACCAATTGTATCTGGTACCCAAACATTGGTTGGCACGTATCTCAGGGGGTTCGGCTTGGGCTGCTCCTTTCGTTCTCGTTTTTACGATTATTTTGACTGCCATTGCCACCCCGGTGATGCTATCTCTTGAAGGTGATTTCAAAATTGAAGATTTCATGGATGAAGAAGCAGAAATCGCTCAATCAGTTTTCCTCATCAATGAGAGATTCAGTTCAGAGGGGGAACCTGCGTTGATACTGATTGAAGGCGACATGCTAAATCCCGATGTATATGCTGCAATTAGTGAATTGCGTGCCAATATGAATGTCGAAGGCGCAGATGATCCAAATCGATTCACAAGATTGCCTACGGGTCAGATTGAATTACACGCCATCGATGAACTGGTGTTCTGGGCGATGGGAAGTTTGGCATCTAATCCAGAGCCATTTATCCGTGCTGGTTGGAATGAATCCATGCCTGGAAACGGAGTCAATTGTGAACGTCTTTCCATGACGGGATTACCTGATGTTTCATCGCGAGGTTGTCTACAATTTTTGTATGGATTTTTGATAGTACATGGGATCCCTGCAGCGGGCATCATTCCTGAGATTCCTCCAAGTATCCCAGAATTGTACATTTCATCAGAGTGTGAACTCAACCCGAATGCTACACATCTTTGCGCCGATGGCACCAATTCGACCTATGATCGTATGACTATGCGATGGGGCATCATCAAACCAGAGCAATTTACGATTACAAAGCAGGTTCTTGGTGAACTCGAAAAAGACATGATACCATTTGAAAATTTATCCACCGGTGACATGGAAATTCGTAGAAGTTTAGATACTGCCTCCGATGAATATCCCGTGACATGGGCCATTTCCACAGGATCTCCCGTGACTCGGTATGTTGCTGCATCAAGCATGCAAGATGAGCTTCAAGGTACACTTATTTTGGGTGTTTATCTTTGCCTTATCACGTTGTGGTGGGGCTTTAGACCCAGTGTCAACCAATCTACAGCAGCGTTACGCAGGGGCAAGGAGGAAGTCGCTTTACTCGCGACTTGGGGCCTGCTTGCAGGTTTTGCAATCGGTGCAATCATGAGCCAAATTTATGGCGGAACTGTAGGTGGAATTTGTGGTCTTGTCATTTTCCTGTTGAATTTCTTCTGGGGCGAGCGCGCTCTTACTTTCGCAGTGATTACCACCTTCCCAATTTTGGTTGTAGTCGTTTGGCTTTACGGGATGATTGCAGTTGCAGGGTATGGTCTGAACATGGTCACAGTGGCCATTGCAGCGATGAGTTTGGGGGTTGGAATCGACTACGTAATACATGTTGTTGAACGCTATCGAGAAGAACGTGAAAAAGGCCGTTCAGTACACTCATCTCTCGTCGCCATGGGTGGTGCATCGGGATTGGCTTTGGTTGGCTCAGCAGTCTCTGACGTCACAGGTTTTGCCATTATTTCATTATCGCCGATGGGCTTCTTTGCAGCTTTCGGATTGTTTTGTGCGCTGATGATTGCTCTGAGTTTTATTGCATCGATGATTATTGCAAGCAGTGTCCTTGGAATGATTGCTTGGCGAGAGATACGCGAAGAATCAAAACGCGCAGGCGGTATACGACAATTACAAATGAACGCCGAGGAAAGGTTGGGTATTCGTAGAGGTGTTACAGATGAGTGAGGCTCCCCGATTACGCCAACTTGAGCGCCGTGAAATCGATTTGGTTTTACGCTGGAAAGATGGAACTGAGCATACAGTAGGATATACTGAATTACGATTCTGGTGCCCTTGTGCAAATTGTAAACCTCGACGTGAAGTAGAATCGAGGAGTGAGGCACTTCGTGACGAAGTCAGCCGTTTGAGAAACGAGAAACCCAAGGCTGAAAATGTCGGTGGTTACGGTATCCGCTTTACCTTTGATTCAGGTTGTAATTCAGGTATTTGGAGCACAGATCGTCTCCATGCTATTGCAACAGGTTCTCCTGATCCCGATTCATTATGATGTGCGAAGTGTCTTAACGGACACCCCGGTCGTTTGGTTTGGCGAAGACGTGGGTAGTCCCCCTTCCTCGCTCCGCGATGGTGGATGAAATGAACCCTGATTCCGATGAGGAAGATGATTGGACGAAGTATGCTGATACCGGTTATACCTCGACATATGATCCTTGGGCGGATATGGTTCCAGCCACTGAAATTGAGGAAGAGGAACTCGATGAGGAATTTGAGGAGTTCGATGATTCTGATTATCGTAATCGAGACACCCCACGTTGCCCTGCACCGGTTGGCATAGAGCATACTATTCGAATTGGAACTTGCAACCATTGCCTCGGGCGAGTAGCGGGTGTTCGAATCGCAGGTGACCCTATCGATTTAGTTGGCGAAAGAGTTCGCACCAAGGCGCTTGAGAGAGATGCTGACTTGAAGGTTAACGATGGCGTCGATTGTTGCCCATTTTGCGAAGATTTGTTTCTTGAACTAGATTTGATTGTAAATCGAATCATCGCGGCGATTGACGGTGTTGAATTCTCCAAGGCTCAATTGGGTATCCATTTCGCCAAAGATCACGTTGCAGCAGAGGAGGTGTTGCGTTCTACAATCGCAGCAACTGGAAGCCGCCCACTCAAAGCGACCCTTTCCGATGCGGTTCAATCCGCTGTTTCCGAGAAAATACCAGGGATTGGTTGGGTCAAGGAACGCCCGGAAGTCATGCTCTTGTTAGATACGTTGACACTTGGTGTGAATGCCGATATTCGGGCATTATTCTTGTATGGGAGATATCGAAAACTCGCTCGCGGGATACCTCAAACTCGTTGGCCTTGCCGAGCTTGCCGAGGGCGCGAAGGTGGTTGTGAATCATGCAATGGAACCGGACAGCAATACCCACACAGTATTCAGAGCTTGGTTTGTGAGCCAATGGTTGAATTCATTGGTGCAACATCTGATGCATTCCATGGCATGGGGCGCGAAGACATCGATGTTCGATGCTTAGGGACTGGAAGGCCGTTTGTCGCTGAACTCAAATCTCCTCTCAGTCGGACGGTTGATTTGGAAAAATTGACCAAGAGCATCAATAAGGCTTCGAAGAAACAAATCGAAATTCAGGGTCTACGTGCATCAAACCGTGCTGAAGTATCACGTATCAAAGAAACCAAAGCGGAAAAATCCTACACCATTCGTTTCACATGTGAAAGTACATTCTCGGACGAGGAAATCATCACGCGTATTCAGTCTCTAGCGGGGCAGGTTCTTGAACAAAAAACACCGCAGCGTGTTTCCCATCGGCGCGCCGACAAGGTTCGAAAGCGAAAGGTCATCTCGATCGAGAGGATTCTCGTAGAGGGAAATGAAGTTGAATTTGATGTCCGTTGTGAGTCTGGAACCTATGTTAAGGAATTAGTTCACAGTGATGAGGGTCGCACAAATCCGTCCGTTGCAGGGCTTCTAGAAACCGACTGTGAGGTCATTTGGTTGGATGTAAAAGACATCCATGCTGACTAATTGCCCATCCGTTTGCAGGCGGTGCGCTTAATTAGGGACGGCAGGTCGCCCGATTCCCCCTATAGGGGGAAATGGAGATAGACGTATGCGCCGAAGTAAGGGAACCCGTCAAGGCACTCGAAGTATCCTCAAGCGTTCAAAGGCTCAGAGTGGCCGATTGAACATCCGCCGGATTATGCACAAGTATGAGCCCGGTGACCGTGTTGGCATCGTTCTAGATGGTGGACAACAGTTAGGAATGCCCCATCGCCGCTTCCAAGGCCGTACCGGCTTTATCCAAGAGCAACAAGGCAAAGCATACATTGTCGCTGTCAAGGATGGTAACATGCAGAAGACTGTTATTGCTCGACCTGAGCACCTACGCCCATTGGAGTGAGAATTATGACCGAACGTGAATATACAGACTATGCAAGCGTCCGCGACGCATTGCTCGATGCTCAAGATCGCCGTGGCTTCCTCTCATACGAGCAGAAGTTGGCTCTACAACATGCTGAATGGGCAGCGAGTGACCAGCGCTGCGGTATCAAAACAGATTCTAAAGTGTACAAAACATTGTACAATGATTTGGTTGAAATTGAAAAATTGAACCAACACACAGATATTTGTGCAAAAATTGCAGAGATGATGCCAATGTCGGCTGAAGAGGTTCGTTCTATTCTAGCGAGCAAGCGTGTACCGATGGATGGTGACGAGATCGAGTCCATCGTTGACGTGGTACGCAAGCAAATCCTGTGATACAACATATATTGGTCCGCTTTGACCGTTCTATTATTGAGGCAATACCCACACCGGAGGACTGATTCAGATGCAGCCTAGCACCCCCTCATCACCGGCTGGCGACCCTGGACCGCTGGATGGAGAAACTCATGCACGTATTCTTGATCACCAACTCAGTGGCATGATTCAAGGTATTTCTGAGAAGGGATTGTTTTTGATTCGTATTCGAGCAACAGCTGGTAGTTCGACACATCCTCCTGGTACTGTAATTGAACTTGAGGGTGTCAATGTACTCGGTACCACCCGCCACCGAGACTTGTCTGTAATGGCTCAGTCAGAACTCCACGGGGTTGTCAAAGCCATTCTTACTGATAATCCGGAAGTCTGCTTGTCGTTCTACAATCGAGCAGGGAATCTGACTCTCAAGATGCATGCTTTCCAACTATTGCCTAAAATTGGAAATTCAAAAGCCCTTTCTATGGTAGAAATCCGTGGTCGTACTGGTTGGGAAACCATTGCTGCATTGGATGAAGCATGCCAAATTGATGCTGCTGATTTACTTGCAGATCGATTGTGCCAAGAAATTGTAGATCCGCACGAGACGCCAAATCTTCTCGATTTACTCATTCGAGCGTGAGGGATTTCAGTGGAGCGCGATGCGCGTTTTCTTGTTGATTTACACCGGGATCACCATCCAGTTGTCCATGAATTGGGTCAACATTACTTGGTTGATACATCTGTGTTGAACGCATCAATTGAGTTGGCGGGCGACCTTTCTGAAAAGCATGTTCTCGAGATAGGATGTGGCCCGGGCTCGCTCACACACCACCTGCTACGTACGGGCGCGCGCGTAAGTGCAGTAGAAATTGACATGGGTTCGTTGAAACATATGCGGAGTCATTTCGATGAAGAGATTGAATCTGAACAATTAAATCTCATCGAAGGTGACGCATTGACTGTTGAATGGCCAACAGATATCGATGCAGTTGTGGCTAATATTCCATACCAAATTTCGAGCCCATTGTTGGAACGTATGCAACGCGAAATCCGGACAATTCCAGCAGTACTCTTGGTGCAGGAAGAATTTGCCGAAAGAATGGCGATGGCGCTTGGACCACTTGACCGCGGCCCCCTTGGTCTCTCATTGTGGCTTGATTATGACATCGAGATTGGCCGCCGTGTCCCTCCTTCTTGTTTTTCACCTCAACCTCGTATCACCTCTTGTTTGGTCCGACTCGAACCCATCGACCGTTTGGCAACATTGGAAAGCAAAATTGATCGGCGATTGTTCAGACAAATCACGTCTCAATGTTTCAGTGACCGTCGCCGAAAAGTGCGCAATTTATTGAAAAAATCCCCGCGTCGCCTATCACGAATTCCAGGTTGGCATCGAACCCGTTGGCAGGAAGCAATTCGCTCTTTACAGGAACATCCATTGATGGATGAGCGTCCAGACATGATCGAACCTGAAGAATGGTTGGATATTTGTACACTCATTTCCGCCTTCGAAGTATGAAAAGGAACGTATACGGCAACGAGTTGATAGGGAAGCCCCCTTTCCGCTGGACAGAGTGGGCAGTGTGCTGATGCAGGGCCTGCGGCCTGAATTCCGTGACTTCAAGTAGGTCGCGATGCACTGAAACTACTCAGCGGGGGAATTGTAATGGCAAAGAAAGACACCTATCTAGCGCTATTGCGCCGTGGCGTTGACGAGACCACAGCGATGACACTCGCTGATTCAGGTCTCAAAATTGGTGAGATTAAGAAACTCGACAAAGACCAACTTGTACAGAATTATGGCCTCAAAGCTGAAATTGCAAGGTCTGTGCTTGAAGTTCTACAATCCGGCTCAACCACCAAGGGTGCAGAGCGATATCTCTCAAACGTACTTTCAGGTCCTGAAAAGAAGCCGATGGACAAGATTGAGGAACAGCGATTCAAGCGTCAACAGAAGGATATCTTACTCGAACTTCAGGAAGAACGTGAACGTTTAAAATTCGCAAAGGTTGAACAATTCCGCAGCCAAAAAGTGGTCATGAACCGACTTGGTAAGACGATTGAATTGATTGTCAAACTCGAGAACAATTTCGATGATGAAGGTAAAGAAGAGCAGCGTTCCAAGATTCGTGATCAACTCGAAACCCGTGGTCTTGAAGCAGCACGTGACCATGAGCTTCTCGAACTCGAAGGGACTCCTCAAGACATTGTTGATTTCCGTCGAAAAATTGTTCCCAAACTTTGTTTCCACTCCTGCCCCCAATGTGGTGAAGACATGGACCCTCGCTCCAGTGTCAACATGGAATTGGGTGACGATTTCGGCTTTATTTGCTGGGATTGTGAGACCGGATTCACCTCAGTTATGGCCGATGTTGTAGAATCTCGACTTTCTTCAAAGAAAGATTGGATTCAAATTGACCCAAAGCGTAAACCGCGTGAGAAAATCATTCGGCCACCTCGCACCAAGGTTGAATCATTCAAGGCAACCATCGCAGCAGATCTTGCCGCAACCGGCGCTTCTGCTGATACGATTGCGGCTGCAGTTGAAGAGAGTAACCTTTCCAGCGGCCTCATGTCCATCAATGACTGGATTGATCAGACCCTTGCAGTCAAGGGATACATTCAGGCCCAAGAAGATCGTGAAGATTTCATCATTGCAACCGGTGCGGGCGCAACCAAATTCAACAAGTGGATGAAGAAGGCTGGATTGGCCTTTAACAAACAATCTGGACAATGGACACGTTGGGCAGATCGCTGATGCCTAACGCTATGACATAACACCCCTTGCGTAGAATCATGATGATTCCTGCGCATGCTTTGGCGGGAATTGCTTGCATACATCTTGGTTTGATGGCTGCACGAGATAAGAAAGGCTGGCTTTGGGTAGGCATTCTCTTGGCGTTCCTATCACATGCTGTTGTCGATGCATTGGCGATTTTCACCTATCATGATGGTAACCCATCCGGCTCAATATACTCACAATTTGTCTTTTGGTTTTGGTTGGCTGGTGCGATTGCAGTCATTTATTGGGCAGTTTACAATGATCGCCGCTATGGATATGGAATTCTTGCTGCATTGTCCTACGATATTTGGGATCATTGGTTTCTACGCAGTATTTCTTGTGCAACCGATGGGTTCCCTGATGGTTGTATGAGTGTTTACGCTTACGAACACCTCCATTTGCACCATCTTGAGTGGTTCATTCTCGACACGGTTTTTGATGGAGTGGAGCGCCATTATGGGGATGAATCCTATTTCGTTGTGGAATTATTTTGTGTTGCGTTGCTATGTACCTCAATTTGGTGGCTTCGTAAGCATGCCCCTCTACCACTGGGGGATGAAGAAGAATGAGCAAACCTCAACGCCCGATGTGGCCGATGGTATTGCCATGGCACGATTCACAAGGTTGCAAGATGCATTGGCGAGATGTCATACAATCTCGGCGCTTCTCGATTACCTATTTGATCACTATTGGAGTTCTGTACACTCTTCTTGGGTTGGGTTCTCAAAGTTGTTCTGCAACTTCTGAAGCCATCATTTGTGACTTTGTTTTCTGGCCATACAACCTGTTTGAAGCACCTCATATTTTCGTATTTTCATTGTTTACTTCGATTTGGTTTCACAACAGTCCCGACCACATTTTGTTGGTTGTTGTGGTGGTTGTCATATTCTTGCAGAGCGCTGAAGTTAGAATCGGTACACGAAAGGCAATGATTGCAATGTTCAGTATTCAGTTTCTAGCAGCACTATTCATGACACTCTATCTCCACATGGGAGATTACCTCAATCCCGATGATGGTTGGTATGAATATGGAATACGTGGCCGGAATTACATGGGTGGATCTGTGGGTTTATTCGGTGTTGTTGGAGTATTATTTTCACAAATTGAGCGTCCCTTTGCAGGTGCCTTATTCTATTCAGGGTTTGAATTTTGGAACGCCCACATTTACGGAGGGGCGTCGATGTATGTCGTGTTAGGCCATGCTACGGCATTTACAATGGGATTCATACTCGGACAATATTGGTTACGTCAGGAACCTAGGCAAATTGTAACTGATGGGTTAAATTGAGGGAATCGGTGGGGGACACATGGCGACGGTCCGCTTCTATCGTGGTGAACTCCTTCTTGGTGTGACTGAAACTGAGCCAGATACACCACTACTTGATTTGGCTGAAGCCATCGGTGTCGCCATTCCACGAAATTGCACATCCGGAAATTGTGGAACCTGTATGTGTCGGTTGAAATCTGGGTCAGTGTCAGTACCTGATCCACTTCCACCTGGAATCGATGAAGAACTCATTGAAGATGGTGCAGTTCTAACCTGCATTGGGATTCCTGAAGGTGCAGTTGAAATCGATTTGATTCCACCACTGTGAGGCGAGAGGATGGCACTTGAAATTCCACTATCTGTGATTATTGTCAATATTGTTGGCATCACAATTGCGGCATGGTTCCTACGCAGTCGTTTGAAGGCTAAACTGGCTGAGGTTGAAGCACGCCAATCACGCAAGCGTGAGGATTAGCGTGAAAGCCAGCCTTTGTAGACGAAGTAGCCAAGGATTCCTGCGCTGGTAAGGCCCATCAAACCCATGATTTCCGCCAGCCCAAACATCTCAGTAGATGCACCAAACACTTGGATATTCATTCCAAAGATTGAGGCAATCGCAGTAATGGGGAACATTAGGGTAGCTAATATTGTCAGAATCCGGATGACATCATTTGCTTCTGCTTGTGATTCTGCAAGACGCATTGTGGATTGTGAAAGGTAAGTGTCACGGGTGCTAGCAGCACCAGCGTTGTAATTCTCAACGTCATTGTTGAGTTTGGTTAGAACATCAAAGATATCTTGCCAGTAAATTATACACGATTCAGTGATGTAATCTTGATCGGGACGCATCATGCGGCTGACCA
>CAWVWT010000021.1:0-37318 GCA_963934015.1 uncultured Candidatus Poseidoniales archaeon | reverse complement strand
GGCTGAACCCGAACCTGCGGCTAAACCCGAACCAGAACCGACGCCTGCACCTGCACCCGCCCCCACTCCAAAACCAGTAGCACCCACAACACCTGCACCTGAACCGGTCGCTGCATCCGGCACCTCGCGTAGACCACTGGCTTCACCTGTAGTCCGTCGACGAGCCAAAGAGGAAGGGGTCTCACTTTCTCAGGTAAGCGGTTCAGGACCTGCAGGGCGCATCACACATGATGATCTCGATGCATATCTGACACGACCACAAACAGTTGGTGGATTACCGATTAGTATGCCAGGACAAGAACGCTCAGGCGTAACCGAAGTTCCAGTGGTTGGTCTGCGCAGAAAGATTGCTGATCAAATGACCAAATCATACACTACAATTCCGCATTTCTCATATTTTGAAGAAGTTGACGTAACTGACCTTGAAGCCCTCAGACAATGGATGAACGCCAATCGAACAGAGGAGCAGCCGAAGTTAACCTACCTGCCTTTCATCATGCAGGCACTCGTCAAATTGTTCCAAGGTGAACACGGAGGCTGTAATGCCAGATATGATGACCAAAAGGAGATACTGTCACTCCACAGTGCCATCAATATTGGAATCGCTACGACGACGGACAGAGGCCTGTATGTGCCTGTCGTCAAACATGTTGAGGCGAAGACAATTTGGGAAGCCGGAGCCGAACTCCTCCGTGTCGCAAGCGCCGCGCGAGATGGGAGTGCCAGTCTAGATGATTTGACTGGATCTACATTCACGATTACCAGCCTAGGTCGAGATGGTGGATTGGGCGCAACCCCAATTATTAATCACCCAGAAGTTGGGATCCTTGGTGTGCACAAAGCAAACGATAGAGCCGTAGTCATCGATGGAAAAATCACAATTCGAAGGATGATGAATCTATCCTCATCATGGGACCATCGTGTTGTCGATGGAGCTGATGGTGCCGCATTAGTGCAAGCACTCAAGCAATTACTCGAGCACCCGATCTCGATTCTCTGAGGTGTCAATATGAAAGATATTTCTTGTCAAGTATTGGTCATAGGCGCTGGCCCAGGTGGATATGTCGCCGCGATACGTGCGGCTCAACTCGGGCTTGATACCGTGATTGTTGAAGGGGACAAAGCTGGTGGCACCTGTTTGATTCGTGGTTGTATACCATCGAAGGCCTTGATTCATGCCTCAGAAAGAATGCATCACTTGTCCCAGCACATGGAGGGGCACATGGGCATGAAAATTGATGGATCTGTTTCATTGAACATGAAAGAACTCATCTCATGGAAGGAGGATATTGTGACCAAACTCAACAAAGGTGTTGAGCATCTACTGAAGAACGCTGGAGCAACACTCATCGCGGGTTGGGCCACATTCAAAGATGCAAAGCACTGTACTGTCGAGACAAAGGATGGCCCAATCAATATCGAAGCGGAGAACGTCATCCTCGCAACAGGTTCAACACCCATTGAATTACCATTCATGAAATTCGATGAGAAATTCATCTGTTCCTCGACGGGTGCACTTGATTTGGATGCCCTGCCTGAGAAGGTTGCCGTCATCGGAGGAGGCTACATCGGCCTCGAACTAGGAATCGCACTGCGCAGGCTCGGTTCCGAAGTGACTGTAATCGAGG
Source organism: uncultured Candidatus Poseidoniales archaeon (assembly GCA_963934015.1). Lineage (GTDB taxonomy): Archaea > Thermoplasmatota > Poseidoniia > Poseidoniales > Thalassarchaeaceae > MGIIb-P. The sequence goes on along the minus strand of CAWVWT010000021.1, from coordinate 35,690 downwards.
GACTCGACAAGGTCTTGGCAATTTTCGATGATGAATTACGTCGGCCATTGGTGACATGGTTGAGAAAGAATGGGGTCACAACACATGTCAATTGCCTTGCACAGGGAGCTGAGATCAATGATGGTAAGGTGGAACTTACTTGGAAAGATGGCGGCGGAGAGATGCAGGCTGAAACATTCGACCGAGTCCTAGTGACAGTTGGACGTCGCCCCAATACGCAAGGTTGGGGTTTGGAGAAAATGGGTTTGCGGATGGATGCGGATGAGCGATTCATTCGAATCGACGATCAGTGTAAAACATCGATGCGAGGTGTCTTTGCCATCGGTGACGTATCTGGCGAACCCATGCTGGCACATCGCGCGAGTGCGCAGGGTGAAATGGTGGCAGAGATTATTGCAGGGCACAAGCGTTCCTTCGACCCTGTTGCAATTCCAGCTATCGTGTTCACAGAACCTGAAATCATCTGTGTTGGACTGACACCCGATGAAGCAGTAGAAGCTGGTGAAGAAATCATCACTGGGAAATTCCCGCTAGCAGCGAATGGGCGCGCTCTGACGATGGAGGCAGAGAAGACTGGAGGCTTTGTGCGCGTGGTCGCACGCGAAAGTGATCATGTAATTCTCGGCATTCAAGCTACTGGGAGTCATGTGAGTGAACTATCTGGAGAATTCACCCTAGCATTAGAGATGGGTGCGGTCCTCGAAGACATCGCTGGAACAATCCATGCGCACCCAACCATGTCGGAATCATTCCACGAAAGTGTGCTCAAGACATTAGGGCATGCAATTCATACTGTTTGATTACGATTCGTAGACCGTGCCCCAGTGATGAATATCCTCAGGTAGAGATAGTACACTGCGACCTTTCTTCATCCATTTCCAGCCTTCGTCAATCCAATCGTATAGGCTCTCGAGGTCTTCCTCTGAAAATGAGGCTTTTTGCGCCAAGTCCTTGACGACATCCATCTCGCGTGCATCATAGTGTCCGTCGGCTGCAGCCATCAGTAGTGCATCCCGCAATGCGATTCGAAGATGAGCGGGGTGCATGTGATCTGCAGCATTGATGAAACTCCGACCACGCTTCAATTCCTGACGTAAGATGACGCGTTCCTCAGGTGGAAGAAGAGCCATGCCCATTCGCGACTCATAGTTAGCAAATTCCTCAGTCGATACCCGGCCATCTGCAAGGGCGACTGCGGCCAATACACGGCAGTAGGCTTTCCTATCTTCCTTGTCGAACATATGCAGAGTATCTGGTAGCATGTCCACCGGCTTTGTCATCTTGTTATTGAATCCATTTACTTCATGCCCCGCCGCCCCCACCGGATGCCATGGCGGTGCAGCGTGTGGTCAAAATCTGCCGTCTTGGCCACACGATTTACCCTGATACTGAATTGCTAATGCGCGAATTACAACAGCAGCGATTGCGAGATGAAATCGACGACACCCTTCTGTTTTGCAGTCACCCTGAAATCGTCACTATTGGACCTGGTGCTCGTCGCGATGATGTCGTGGTACCCTCCGATTACCCCACCACAGATGTTGATCGTGGTGGTGGCATCACGTGGCATGGGCCAGGACAATTGGTCGTGTATCCAATTTTCAAGTGGGATCTGGAGGGGGAAGCGAATGTCAAGCGGATTACCTCGAAATTGGAACTATGGATAGTTTCAGCCCTCGCACAACTTGGCATCGATTCAGGTACAGATGAGAGAATGCAAGGTGTGTGGGTTGCAGACGCTAAAGTAGGATCTGTAGGGTTGGCCTTCATGCGCTGGGTTTCGCGACATGGGTTCACCATCAACTACGCGACACCAAAGGGCCGTGTCGAGATTTTGGATGGTTGTGGCCTCTCTGCTGGAACAACCACATCTTTAGATCGCTTGGGATATGACATATCGGGTGATGATTTGATTGAATCATTGCTATCTGTAATGTCTGAATGTCTCAACCGGAACGAAGCGAAGCCTTGAGAACCACCAAGTTCTGCATAGTTGCATGTACCGTACAAGCAACCCTGCTCTGAATGATTCTGTTTTCACGATACAAGATCTCGTACAAGACAAAATGACCATTGAGGGTGTTGCCGAAAAAGGACTGATTACGTTCTTCGTGATGATGATTAGTGGCATGTCTGTTTTCGGTTTATTTGTCACTGGAAATCCGGAATTAGCATTCTTGCTAAGTGTTGTAGGATGGGTTGCTGGCATCATATTCTTCTTTGTGATGCTGTTTACCGGATTGGCAGAGAATCCCGTTGCGGTTCTGACATATGCGGCGTTGCAAGGCCTTTTCCTTGGTGGGATTACCACACTATTTGAGTTATCATACCCAGGGATTGCAATTCAGGCATTCATGTTGACAGCTGCTGTATTTGGAGGCATGTTGGTGATTTACAGAATGGGGATTATCGCCGTTACTGATAATTTTCGCATCGCAGTTTACAGTGCCATGTCTGCAGTTTTCTTAGTGTACATGCTCACCCTAATTTTCGCATTGGTTGGTGGGCCCCAGATCCCTTACATCCACGGAAGTGGACCCATTGGCATTGGGTTCTCTTTGCTCGTAATCGGATTGGGCGCTCTTTGTTTAGCGGCCGATTTTGATTTCATAGAACGTGGAGTTGAAAATGGAGCGCCAAAGAGTTTGGAATGGAGAGCAGTCTTCGGCCTTTTGGTTACTGTCGTCTGGATTTATCTAGAAATGTTGAGATTATTGGCGAAGATAAATCGACGGTGATTTAGATGGAACCGCGGCTTGGGGGCCCGGTTGGTGGCGATGGGATTCCACCCGTAGATTACCTCTCTTGGTATGTCCCTCGTTTACAGGAAAATCGCCCGCATGATCTTTCACAATCCGGATTTTCCCACACGTGGGATTTCGACAACTTGGAACCCGAAAAACTACTGGGGTTCTGGGAAAATGGTATAGATCCAGCGCAATGGGTGGCGCAGCGCTATGGTGTAGAGTTGAATCAAGTCTGTATTGCACATGGGGCTTGCCAATCGATTTCCTTGGCAATACTGGCAGCACTCCCTGAAGATGGACCTCGGGTTGTTGGTGTAGAGATGCCATCATTCGCTGTCGTTTCACAATGTGCGCGATTACTAGGATGTGAGGTTATTCCTTTCCATCGTGGGCCAAATACAGGACCATGGATGCTGAATCGTGCCGAGGTGTTAGATATTCTTCCGAAGGTTAGTGTGATCGTATTCACACCAGTCATGAACCCCACTGGAGAGATGATTTCAGAAGGTGATCAAGATTGGTTGGTGGATGTCACAACGAAAGCAGGGGTCAACATTGTATCAGATGAAGTGTACCTAGATGCTGCAAAGGGAACCGAATTCTATAGACCAATGTATTTACGCTCTGAAAATGTGATATCTGTGAACTCATTGACCAAGACTTATGGCCTTGGCCCACTTCGATTTGGATGGATGATTGGGGCTCCAACATTCATTCAAAATGCCAAGCATGCCTTCCAAAATATGCAGGGTATGGCCAGCGCACCTTCTGTATCGATTGCCGGCGCAGTATTCCCCCGTTTAGATGAGGCACTCGCCGCCATTTGGGTGGCGCGTGAGAAGAATTTACCAAAATTGATCGAAGTATTAGACACACATGGAATTGAATGGACGCCACCACCATTCGGCATCTTTGGCGCGTTTTCAATTGGAACTGATGCGATACAGGCGATGGCTGAATATGGTAAGCCATTGGGGCTACTCGCAACGCCTGGAGGTATGTTCCATGTAGATCTGAAAGATCACCTTCGTGTTGCATGGGGTGGTGAACCTGAAGTATTTGAGGCAGCGATGCCGGTACTGTCACAGTTCCTAACAAGCATTCAAGAAGGAATTGCTTGAGGCATGCGTGATGCCAGAGGCAGTTGTTGCGATTACTGGCGCTTCGGGCGCACTGTACGCTGAACGTTTACTGCGTGCACTGTCCGATGCCAAGTGGGATGTTCTTCTCATCGTTACACGTGAAGGGGGCATCAATCTCGATCTTGAATTAGGGCTGAAAGCTTCAGACCTAGCAAATATCCCAGGTGTTTCGCTAGAGGACAATGACAACCTCGCTGCACGTTCTGCTTCGGGTTCTGCCAAAATTGATCACTATGTTGTCTGTCCAGCCAGTGGGACTACAATTAGCAAAATCGCAGCCGGGATATCTGATAACTTGGTCACACGTTCAGCACTCGTTGCCCTCAAGGAACGTCGCCCACTCATTGTAGTTCCACGTGAGTCACCCTATGCGACTATTCATCTAGAAAATATGACTAAACTATCTAACTGGGGTGTTGTGGTACTTCCTGCAAGCCCTGGATTTTACCATAATCCACAAGGTATTGAAGACCTAGTCGACTTTGTAGTAGCCCGAATTCTCGACCAAATGGATATCGAACACTCACTTGGAAGGCGCTGGACTGGTGAAGAGGTACAATAGACCCGTGCCTTGAAGAATGACGACGTTGCATGACTAACTGTAAGGAGTGGTTCAGATGGAATATGAAGACCAAACTCACGTTGAACTAGGAAACTTGCTAAAGGAACGTGGTATTAGTGTCCCACGAACAAAGGACGAACGGATTGCCGCACTAATTTGGAATGACAAAACGGCGCAATCCACCGCACCAGCAGGACGATTGGAAATGTTCCAAGAGCGGGTTCCTTGGGCAACTGTTCCAGTGATTGCCGTGGTTGCGATGCTGATCGTAGGGGGTAGTATTACCGCAATTCTGTTTGGAGATACGATTGTAGGTTGGTTTTCTGAAGATGAGTTCGAGGGGGAACTCATCGATTTTGATTCTACTCAGGCGCGTGCCTTTGCTGAAGGTTTGGTTGCATTGGGTGATTCTGAATGGCAAGGGAGGATGAGTGGTTCTGCTTCGGAACACGCCGCTGCGCAATCCAATTTGGACAACTTCTCTGATTTTGGACTGGCCATTGAACCGAATTCATTTGCAGTCCCTATGTTTGAGATTCAAGAAGAGCCGCAAATATCGATATGTATGCCGGGAATCATTGGTTTGCTCCCATGCGCTTTCACTGATATAGGCAGTCAAGAAACTGTATTCACTCACCGAATGGACTTTGTTCTCCAAGGATATTCTGGTTCAGCTGATTACCAGTATCAAGATCAGATACCTGTAGTTGATTTAGGAAATGCTAGTGATGATGGAGTATGGGAAAATGCCTCTGCGAGTATTGGGTTGGTATTTGGACAAGGTGGAGTCTCCAGCAACACACAACTTCTAATCAAGGCTCAGCAGAACGATTTGTATGGTTTGATTCTGGTCACATGGGATTCAACTGGCGGGGAAAATCCACCTAATAACTGTAAAATTCCAGGTGAAGATGGACGGTGTGTACCCTACTTCAAGTCAGTCGATACCAGTCAGTTTGAGAGTCTCCCACCAGGTATCCCTTTCATGATGGTCAGCGATCAAGTTGGTGAACAAATTCGAGATGATGTAGTCAATGGGGATGGCCGAATTCGAATGATTGTGAATGTCGACAATCAGGGTGAGCGGGATGTCAAAGCTCCTTGTGGCATCTTGCCTGGGAAAACCGACGAACTGATCATCTTCGGTGGACATCACGATACAGTCTACAATGGCCCCGGCGCTGTCGATGACACCTCAGGTTCGGCATCGGTATTGGAATTAGCTCGGCAATTTGCCAACATGGCTGAGAGTAAAGGAGAGCCGTATTACACCATGAAGTTCTGCACATGGGGCGGGGAAGAGGAAGGATTGCATGGTTCCAAAGCCTACGTTGCATCCTATATGGGCCAACTGCAAGAAAACCTGCGCCTATACATCAACCTCGATATGAATCATGTGGATATCGACCTAGAGACCCGGGGCAATAGTCTGTGGATGTTTGGCAATGATGCCCGTGACATGAACTACATCAACCAAATTGTTGACCAGTTCAAACAAGAAAACCCCAACGGTTTGGCCACGAAATATACGATTAACACGCAAACCCTTGATGGGGCAAAGGGTGCCAGCGATGGGATGCCCTACAATTCTGACCACGGGCCATTCGTCTACGATATCCAACAGCAAGATGGAGATGAGCGGGGGCGTGCAATCGTCTGCTACGGCTCGGGTTCTTGGGAATACCATACCTTCCACGACGATATGGATCGCTTCAATGAAGAATCTCTAGCCGTCAGTGGAATCATCTATGGTTCATACGCTGCATGGTTGGCTTGGGGATGATGCAATGGCTATTCGTAGAGCGCATGCCAGCCACATATTGTTGCGTCAGAAATCTGATGCCATCCGTTTGCTTGAAGAAATTCAAAGTGCGAGGAAACCACTGAAGACATTCCAAAAAGCAGCAAAGAAACACAGCTCTTGCCCCAGTGGCCAAAAAGGAGGGGATCTCGGTTGGTTCCACGAACGGCAAATGGTTCGACTATTCAGCGCAGCCTGCTTTGAACAACCCCTAAATGAAGTAGATCGGTTTGTCAAAACAGAATTCGGATACCATCTAATCTGGGTTCACGAAAGAGACGAATGAGGTGGTAGCATGAGTACGATTGTTGCTGTTGAGAATTACAAAGTTAAAGGGAAGCATGGCGTTTATGATTATGAGCGAGAGAAAGAACAACCCTTTGTCGTCAGCATTTGGGTCGTTCTCAAGGAACCTGCAAGTGATGATGAAATCGCCACGAGTGTTGACTATGGATTTCTTCAGACAACGATTCATGATATCGTCACACGAGGGGATTCGGTTAAGATGATGGAAACATTGTGCGATCTGATTATCGGCACCGTCTCGGTGCACCTCAATGTCGCCGGTGTCAAAATTAGAATTGAGAAGCCGCAAGCACCGATGCCACACAATGGTGGTTTGGCTGTGGTCGAGCGGACATGGCCCGAAGGAATGGCCTTCTAATCAGGCGCCAACTACCGCTAGAACCGCTTCGTAATCAGGCTGGACCCCGGGGTTTTCACCAACCCATTTCCACATTACATCGCCGTTCTCATCGACGATGAATACAGCACGCTCACTGGCTGTGTATCCAGGCATCCCTGCGAAGTCGTGCAAGGCAACACCGTACGCTTCTACTGTGGAACGCATGTAATCAGATAGGATGGGGAACGTCAATCCATTCTTCTCAGCAAAGGCAGCATTGGAGAAACGTGCATCAACACAAATGCCCAAGACCACTGCATTTGAATCGTTCAATCGAGATACGCTTTCCTCAAATGTGCACATCTCTGTGGTACAGATTCCTGTAAACGCAGCAGGGAAGAATGCGAGTATCACTTTCTGTCCTTTGAAGTCTGAACCGCTAACAGGGTTGTTGTTCTGATCGAGTAGACTGAAGTCAGGGGCATCATCGCCGACGTTTACCATGCCTTGTCGTACGGCGACCACGCTAAGAACATGCGCCCGGTAGCCCTAGAGCATGGGGTGGCCAGAGGTCGTGTCAGCAGAACTCGGTGTTGTGATTGTTACCGCAGAGGATTGTTTGCACTGTGTCGAATTGGAAGCCACACTGAATGAACAACCATTGGAAGTCCCCAATCATTGGATAGACAAACAAAAAGCGAGCGAATTCTTTGCCGCATTCCCTCTTTTTGCAGCCGCAATTGATATCCTACCCTGTGTGGGAATTTTCTCTAATGGTGAAGGGAAAACCATGATTCGTGCGGCAACACCCGAGCGTATAGCAGAAGCGCTTGCCAAACTGTAAGACAGCGATGACTTCATCCGTCCTCTCAGAGGACGGGGTTGCATGGAGGAGGCGTTGAAGCAAGTTTTCGTCCCGGTCGTGGCCACACCTGGTGGCGAAAAAACACAATTGGGCGTTTTCTCTACCGAGCAAGATGCATGGGACGTGATGCGCGCTTTCTTGGCCAAGGCCGGTGCCACAGATGTGGTTAGCGGCAGTATTGTCGCTTGGGAAATTGATTTTGTTGGAGAAGAGGGTTCTTTGGAACTCGCAGCCTTCGATCGGAAAAATTGTCCGGTTTGTGATGAATTGTCATTTTGGGTTGAGGGTGATGAAGACAAGGCTCGATGCTATTTCCCAAGATGCGGTGTTTGGATTGAGCAGAATGCCTACGACCCCAGTCGGTGGGACTGTGGATGGCCATCTGCCAACTGGAACAAACGTGCTGAAAGTTACGAACAGGCCTACAAGGGTCTGGTGGGGATGCGGGCGCAATCCACATCTGCAGGAATGACCTCAAGAATGTCTTCAAGAGAAGCATGGTTAGATGACAAAGATCGTGAACGACGGACAATCCAACGAAAGAAATTCGATTCAATCGCTGAGGACATCGCTGAGTGATTGCATGGTCGGTTGGATTTCTGCCATCATCGCATCAATATTTGGGGCTGGTGAAACCGTCGAAGATATCCTCGAAGAAGAATGATGATGATTACAATCCGTTTGTCATTATCTCGAAAATAATCCAAAGGATGAAAACAATGAATCCGAGTACCGCCTGATTAGACTCAGCCTTTTCCACCTCTTCCTCATCGATGATGTCGGCAAATTCAGACTCCTCATAATCTGAAGTTTCAACATCTCCTGTTTTCAATGCTGAAAGTGTATCCGCAAACTCTACTGCATGCTCATCTGCATTGTCATCGTCAAGCAGAGGTTCTTGCGGAAGGGGTGCCGCGATAATCGCCTCTAATTCAAAGTCAGGAGGCACAGGTGTTTTCGTGAAAAATCGATACAATAGGTAAGATACAATGAAAAAAATGAGCGAAAAAGCACATACCGAACTCATTGAATCACATTTCCTCGATAGGAATAATCCCCACCGCTTCGCAACCACGTCTTAGATGGTCACGTGCCAATTCACTGATGATGAGATTCTGCACGTTAACTACGCCCTCTTCAATAACATAATTATCTCGATAGAATCGATTGTAATCCACTGCCAAAGCACTCAGCCAAGCACAGAAATTGTGTGGAGCCGAAGAATCTATGGCAGATTGTAATTCATCTTTCATGTAAGCCATTCTTCGAACTAAATCTGCGGCTGTACCTGATAATTCAGATGTATTGAGGCCCACGGAAAGGTCAACCTCGCCAGCCTTACGCTGAATCGAGCAGGCTCTCGCATGGCTGTACATGATGAATGGTGCACTATCGGCTTCAAGGCTGAGAGCGTCAGCCCAGCGGAATGTGATGCCCTTGTCGGGTGAGATTTTTGCAATGTTGAAGCGGGTGGCGCTTACGCCAACAGCTTCTGCAATCGCCGTTAATTTTTCAGCAGGTAAATCAGCACGGATTTCTTTTACAGTCTCCAACGCACGTGTTTGAGCCTCGTCCAATAAATCATCCATATAGACGACATTTCCACGTCTTGTACTCATTTTCCCATCTGCCAATTTAGTGAAGGCATAGAAGACCGCCTCTGGTGGTTGGATGTTCAATTCCTCCAAAGCAATACCAACTTGTTTTGATTGCAATTTATGATCCTCGCCAAGAATGTTCAACAAACGAACGGAACGGGTCCATTTGTGTTGGTGATAAGCCAGATCTCGAGTCGCGTAAAGGCTACTTCCATCTCCGCGGCGGTAATAGAATTGAGTCGATTTCCCCTTCACGCCCTTACTCTCCAATTCAAGGTAATGGGCTCCATTTTCAGCCACACCATGAAGTTCAGATGATTGTAATTGATCCATCAAAATTTCGACACTGCCATCGACAATGAATTTCGATTCCTTGGTGAATGAATCAAATGTGATGCCCATGCGTCCCAATGTCTCCAACATCCCATCGAGAATCGGTTGATATGCCGCTTCGAATCTGGAGAGAATATCCGCATCTGCTTCCTCACTCTTTTGAACCAAATCCGTGACACCTGCATCGACAATCGAATCTTTTGCCTTCAACAAATTTGCTGCTTGGTACCAAAGAACGCGTGCATGGTCTGCTTTTGCTGAATGTGGTGACTCTTCGATTGGGATTTCTCCTTCAGCCAGAAGATTCTGAACTTGGTCCTCTTCGAGGTTCTCCAAAGCCCAACAGAGAATCCCAACCTGTTTACCCATGTCATCGACATAGTACTCAGCTGTCACTTCATAACCAGCCGCACGATACATACGAACAAAGGTGTCCCCAAGAATCGCATTTCTTGCACGCCCGACATGGAAGGGTCCGTTGGGATTAGCAGAAGTATGTTCAATCAAGATTGAACCTTTGGACTCTGGTTTGTTCACCAGTTGTGTAGCCAGCCAATCCATGGAAGCCCGAATATTGACGTAAGGCCCAACTGCAACGGCTTTACCCATGTCGAGTTCCAATGTATTGGCAATTTTCTGAGCAACCTCATCCGGTGAGCAGCCCAACTGCTTGGCAAATGGAAAGCAAGGTAGTGCGAGATCTCCTTGACTGGCTTCTTTAGAACGCGAAAGCATTTTTTTCCAAAACTCACCTTGAACTCCAACCGAAGTCATGGCTTGTTCCAAAGATGGAAGAACTGCATCAATCAGTGCCTGCATACAATCAACTCCACGGGTAGCGCAGCAATGCTGCTAGACCAGCAAAGGCCTCCATCAGGGTCGCACCTTCTTCGGTATCCATAGAAATCAGTTTGACTTTACTGGAAGAGTGGCCAGCCATCAGGGTCAGTTCATCCATAAGTGAAATTGTATTCTCCGGATCCTCTCTAATTTGATCGGATGCTGCATTACACGAAGGGCAGGGCGGGATTTCAACAAGCCGTTCTGCTGTAATCTGCCAACCATGCTGACATTGGCGACAGGTGTATGCTTGACGGATCTTTCGCAATCCTTCGGAAAGTAGGAGGGTGTCGACAGCCCCTTGTTCAAGGGCGCTTCTAACCATCATCTCGCCATAGGTGGCTTTGGGATGCTGTTGCATGATTTCAGCTAAAAATTGGTCGACCAATTGTCGTTCAGCGTCCAACTCGATTTCATGCATCAAGCCACCGGCTCTCTGAACCAATTCACGCAACCCAGATTCATTGGAGTAGCCAACATCAAAGGTAGGTTTTCGAACAAGTTTGGCAATTTCATGATGGAAGAATTCACCCTTCAACACTTGATCCTTGGTCCCTCCAGGACCACCTATGATAATACCCTCCATATTGTCAATCATCCCAAGCCAGTAACTACTTGCATGCTCGGCTGTCCGCTTGAAAAATTTGTGTGCGTGCTCTTCAATCAATCTCTCGAAACGTTGTGCAGATTGCCCACCTTGACGGTGTTTACCCATGATGTTGGATTGTATTTCTTCTTGACAATGAACGGATTTCCCGCTGGCCACCCCATAAGCAGCCTCCCCCCGATCTATGACAAAAATACCGTAACAAGTTTTGTCGATCAGCATGTCTTCCAATTGTGTGACCTCAAACGTGCTATCGCATCGATAGCGAAAAGATCGGAAGGGTTCAGGGGGCTCATCGATGACAATCGTGGTCATCCTTGTTTTGTTATTGCCTACAATAACATGCCCAGTGAAGAGAGCGATTCCATTTTCAGGGGTTGCCTTCATGTTGTTGATTGAGGATATTGCGGATTCAATCGCATCGGATACGTGTTTCTTGGTTTGCTTAGATTTGATATTCGATGCTTGACCCAGTTCTTGGGACAATTGCTGGCGCACATCGTGGATGGCTCGATCGGGTGGGATAATCACAGTCACAAGTTCTGTGCCCATGCCACGCATATTGCTCAAATCATCCAGCGCATTCTTTGCCCTGAGGCGGCGCTGCTGCATCTCAAGATCCTCGGACATTGCGCTTCCTCGCCCTTGGCGTCGGCTCGGCCCTCATCAATCCTTCCGGCGGCGTAGCCGCCCGAGAGGGAAGGTGTCATGAATCGTCACCTATGCGAGTACCATGATGGCAGCCCCTCTGGTCCTCGCTCTTGGCGGCAGTTTACTGCGCCCTGAAGTGGATGAAAGGCATGCGTGGCTTTCTTCGCTCGCCGACCTTCTTTCGGCATGCGATACACCGATTGGAATCGTTGTAGGAGGGGGTGCCCCGGCCAGAGAAGCGATTGAGCTAGCCAAACCTATTCTCGATAATGTCGCTGCGCTAGATGAAATCGGGATCGCAGCAACTCGATTGAACGCCGCTATTGTCGCCCAAATACTGCGGGGTGCCAATCTCGATGTTTGTGCAGGTATCCCCTCAGATGTTGTATCTGCAGCCAGAGGTCTTGAGGCGCATAAAGTGGTCGTCATGGGTGGAACAAAGCCAGGACATACCACTGACAATGTCGCAATCAGGTTGGCTATTGAAGCCAAAGCGGCCAGATGTTTGATTGCCACAAATGTTTCACACGTCTATTCATCAGACCCAAGAACGGATTCAGGGGCCCGACCTATAGAATCTATGACCCTTGTGGAATTACAAGAAATCGTTGGCCCACCCATTCATGGGAAAGCCGGTGGTTCAGCCGTCATCGATCCGATTGGTGTTCAAGCGGCAATTGACAATGATTTACCCTTGGCAGTACTTGATGGTCGGGAAATGGAACGGATGGCAGACGCATTGGCCGGTAAACCCTTCATTGGGACACGCGTCGAGGTAGGTTGAGAGATATGGCGAACAAGCAGAAACTCGCTGACCAAATTCGTGCCAATGCCGAGATTTCCAAGGCTGGAGAAAAAAAGCGGAAAGGTGGGAAAACCGGTTTACCCAAATCTGCGAGTTCGAGTGCTTACGTAGCCCCTCATCGCCATTGTGCCATTTGCCACTGCCCGGTTGCACTGAAAAGGGAACCACCTGTGTGTGGTGACTCGGAATGTTCAGACGAATACGACAGTCGACAACGGCAACAAAAAAGATGGAATATTCTACTCTATATCGCTCCAGCGATTATGGTTGGCGCTTTGGTGTTGCAATTAATGGCGTAGAGGTAGGAGGTAGAATGACAATGATGGTAAGAATCATGTCCTTGCTTCCATTTGCCACAGGCTCTCTGTGCTTGCTATTGGTACTGGTCTCATTCTTTGGTTTCGCGTCAGGGGTCATTGACGATGAAATTCCAGCCCTTCCTTGTGTAGGGACTCAATCGGAGTGCGCAACGGGGATGTCTGAGGCAGACCTCGATGTACCTGCTGCATTCTTTTTACTGGATGTTCAATTAGATATCTCAATGGAATTGGATGATGAAGCATGGATTGGAATTGTCGATGCAAAGTATGCTGAATCCTGTCCACCAGGTGATACTGGATTGACCAATTGTACATCTTCCGATTACGTATTCCTCGCAGGTGGCCCCGATCATGAAGGAGTGATTTCGCACGATCTAGAACCTGGCAGTGTACGCTTTGTGACTGGAGGGGATACTGGTGCCATTGAGCTCCAAGACAATGCCGTCACGACAGAATGGTCTGTGCATCTCGCAACCTGGGTTGAAGTCATTCTCGCACTGACTGGAATCGGTTTATGTGTATCTGGAATGCACATGGCATTCCCAATGGTGGGAAAGATTCGCAAGGACTGAGCCAGTGCGTGGCTTTCAAGAACCGAATGTGGGTAGGGTAGAGCATGAGTGGGTTCTGCTGTAGTGGATGTGGGGCTGGCATTGATGTCAGTGGATTGGAACCTTCAATCTCGGAACGTAAGGTCTACTGTGTCCGATGTGGGCACATTACCACGATTTGATTCAAACCGAATCGTCACGAATGTGCCAGTTTTCAGGTAGGATGAGCGGGTCAGTTTCACGCATTTCCCCTATTCTTTCGATGATTTCGTATCGCAACCGTTCGATACCGGCTGGTTCTGTTGCACTGATGACAAGGTGGCCTGTTGCTGGATTTCGAATTTCTGGAATCGGGCCTTCAGGGTCCCCTTCCAATGCCGCCTCCATCTTGCAAACTTCGACCCATTCATCGGCATCAATATCCTCGATGAGGTCACCCTTTCCATCGATGACAATCAATGGGGTTTGAGGTAACAAACCAGCGACCTCATTCAGCAAATTTGTCTGCACTTCTAAACTGGTCCCTCCGGTTTCTGAAGGATCCATCAAAAATAGACAAAGGTCACCGACGTGCTCCAATGCTGCAATCGCCTGCATCTCGATTTGGTTGCGTTCCTCCATGGGTCTATCCAAAAGCCCTGGTGTGTCGACGAGTTGGTATTTGATACGCCTATCAACGAAATGTCCCACGTGTAACTTCCGAGTAGTAAATGGATAAGCTGCAATCTCTGGCTTGCCACTTGACATCGATGCAATGAGGGCTGATTTCCCCACATTGGGTGCACCCGCAACCACTAGACAGGGTTCAGTTGAATCAATCATAGGGAGAGATCTGAGTGTATCCCGTGCATCACGAAGGAAATCGAGATTCTTCTCGATTCGGCCCATGATGCTGCAAATACGCCCATACGCTTCTCTACGCGACTCATGCATAGGTGGAAGATTGACCATTCTACGCAATTTCTTTGCATTTTGCTGCGATATTTCAACACATTTCTGGGCTGCCCATTGACATGCACCCAAACTCTGTCGGTAGTAATCACAACCCACCGCGGCTTCGACCATGGCCACATCGAATCGAGACATCTTATCCAGACTCGGCCAACGCCGAACCCATAGAAGGAGAGTCGAGGATAGGGAATCACCCGCTGAACCGACCATTCGGGTCATTTGCTTTCGAGTTCGGAAAGTGCGATCTTTGTCGACAACGGCATCCCCTGCCTTCTTCGCCTTACTGAACGCCTTATCGAGGAGCTCTTCAACGGTCAACACGGTTGGAATGTTGCGCCAAGCGACTGAAACCATGCGTTCCCCTCATCCCTGCGGCGGAGTCCATCCCTCTTCAAACAAGGGGCTTGAGACAACCCATCGGTTCAAGAGCAAGCAAGGATTGGGCAGTTCGATTCCGATGCCTGATGATTCACCAGACCTCCCTGAATGGGCACTCTCAATTTGGGAGGCCCTCGGTAAGCCCGAAGTATGCGAAGATGTGCTAACCGGTCCACTTCTCGACCGACGTGCAGGCATGAGGCGTGATGATTTGGTCGAAGTTCTTCTCGATGCGCGTTCCTTGTCCAAAGGTGCGACAGAATGGGTCCGTGGCCGCCTTATTGGTACGAACAAAATGAGTGTAGAAGTTCTCGATACAAATGGTGTTTATCGCTATATTGCACGTGACGTAATTGTCGAAGTTCGCTTAATTGCACATATGCGACCTGCTTACATCGACGACAATGAATTACTCCAATTTGAGCGTGAAGACCAGAAACGTCGTACCAAGATCCATGAGGATGTTGAGAAGAAAACGAAAGGTGGAGACGACGATCATCTCTGGGGTTGAACCAATGGACTCCCACTCTGATTGGAAAATCATTGACGAACATCATTTGGAGCGTGTTTGGTCCTTTCCGGATTTTGCCATCGCCCTTGAATTTGTCAACAAGGTAGGGGCCATTTGTGAAGCGCAGAATCATCATGCCGAATTCGAACTCGGCTGGGGACGAGTCCTTGTCCGAACTTGGAGCCATGATGTCGATGGATTATCCATCCGTGATTGGAAACTCGTTGAGGAAATTGACCGGTTGGTGTGATGTGATGAATGGGTTCAACCGGCACATGTTCTTCTGCGCTCATGAGAGAGACAGTGATGCACTGCGCGGCTGCTGTTCCGCCAAGAGAAGTTTGGCTTTGATGAAGGCGGTTAAGACTGCAGCCAAGGCTGAAGGGATACCTAATATTCGAGTACAGAAATCCGGTTGTTTGGGTCAATGTGAACGTGGGATTTCTTGCGTAGTTTACCCCGAGGGTGTGTGGTACACTCTCACTGGAGAAGAAAACGTCCCGGAACTACTTGAGCATCTTCGCTCAGGAACAGTAGCCGAACATTTGAGGATGGAACTGGAGGATTAGCATGAAACGTGTCGTGTATGCCCGCAGAGGCGGGTTGGAAGTCATTGAAATCATCGCAGAAGGTAATCCAAAACCCACGGCTGACCAAGTCCGAATTGAAGTACACAGAGCCGGCATAAACTTTGCAGATTTGATGATGCGGCAGGGGTTGTATGGAGCGGCACCAGATTTCCCATTCACACCCGGATACGAGGTTTCAGGAATTGTTCGAGAAGTAGGTGGAAATGTCAAGGGCTTTACCGTCGGCGACCGTGTTGTTGCATTCTCTGGATTCGGAGGGTATGCTGAGCAAGTGGTGGTCGATGCAAAACAGGTCTGGCCCCTGCCTGAGAGTGTCTCTTTCGATGCTGCTGCTGCAATGCCAGTGACCTATCTGACCGCACACCACATGCTGGTCTACTTGGGCAATTTCAAACCAGGTGATTCCATTTTGGTTCACCATGCCGCAGGTGGGGTGGGTACAGCAACCGCCCAACTGGCCAAGGCCCTAGAGGCGGGCAGTGTGTATGGTACCGCATCTGCAAATAAGGCAGATTTTGTAACATCACAAGGAATGATTCACATTCCCCGAGGGGAGGACTTCGCCAAGCGCATCAAATCAGAGATTGGAGGCGTACACCATGCATTAGACCCAGTTGGGGGCAAACACATCATGGATTCTTATCGCGCCCTGCGCACTGGAGGGCGACTCTATGTCTTCGGGGCATCTTCCGCCGTGAAGGGACCGAAGCGGTCGATGCTGAAAGCCCTCAAAATGTGGTGGACTACGCCTCGTTTTGATCCAATTCGCATGATGAACTCCAACAAATCGGTCTACGGCATCCACATGGGTATGTGGAAGGATGAAGAAGTCGTTCGTAAACAAATGGTTTCACTGGCTAAGATGCTTGAAGAAGGACAAATTGATCCGGTGATTGATTCTGTTTATCGATTTGAGGATGTGGTCGCGGCACAACAACACATTCATGATCGTGGTAATCGAGGTAAAGTATTGCTCGACTTCAGCCCGAAGTAATCACAGTTTGACTGGGCGCGTGGCACCGCAAGCCTGACACTTCAGCAATGTCGTGCGGTCTTCTTTGAGGAAAGATGTGTCGGGTGCATTGCACTGATGGCACAAAATGTAGGCTTTGACGTAGGCAACGATACGCCCCTTGATTCGACGTGGAGGGATTCGCCCCTTGAGCAAAATTCGTCCTTTCTCACGTGTTCCACTTGTACCTAGTTCATTTTGTAAAAAATGGTAGACATGGTCAGCATCGCGGTCCATCATCGATACCATCTCGCTGAAATTACGCAAGATGGTCTGTGAACCTTCGATGAGGACATCTGGTTCAGGTAATGTCCAACGACTTCGCGACGAGATGTCTTCGGGAATCTTGTCTCGTGCTCGGTCGAGCAACGACTCATAATCGAAGTCCGTCATCGTCTCGCCCACCCGCATCCCCTTCTTGAGACCACCGACAGAACCAATGTTCCCCAACTCAGCGCAGGGGGTGATGGACGAGGCCGTAGAGGTGCGAATTGCCCGCATCCACCCCGATGCATTACTTCCGGTTCAGGGCAGTGATCTCGCAGCTGGATTTGACCTTCACTCTGTTGAGCGGGTTGAGGTCGAAAAAGGGACCACTGAAATGCTCCCGACCGGCCTTGTTCTAGCCATTCCACCAGGTTGGGAAGGGCAGGTTCGCTGTCGTTCTGGGCTAGGGAAACGTGGACTCATTTTGCCCAATGGTGTCGGTACCATTGATGCTGATTACCGGGGTGAATTGATGGTGCTCGCACACTGGATTGGAAAGACTGAATCTTTTGTTGTTGAGAAAGGTGAACGGATTGGCCAATTACTACTGAAACGCGTCCCTGAAATTCGATTTGTAGAAGTCGACAGAGAGGCTCTTGATGAGACTGATAGAGGTGACGGCGGATTTGGCAGTACGGGTCGATTCTAGATAGAGTCCTATGGACTCTGAGCGGTGATTTCATAGGATGCGGTCCCGCAGACATCCTCGATTCACATGGCACTGAGCATTGACGAACTGCGAGAAAAGGTCGCAGAAATGACTGAACAAGGACTCAATACGCAACAGATTGCGGATGAGTTATCCATCTCTCAAAGGACTGTAATTTGGCTAAATTCAGGCGCTGCAGAGGTCGATCATCCAGATGATATTCGAATCGGATGGCGAACCATTGGTGCTCGTCCCAATCGAATCAATGCGATTGGATCCATTATGGCCGATATTGTGGTAGAAGAACTCGACGAGGTCGACACCATTGTTGGCATCAGTCTGAATGGAATTCTGTTTGCCAATTCAATCGCTGATGAACTCGAAGTCGATGTGGCTATTTTCCGTTCTGTTTCCGAAGACGGTGATGGGCACCTATCAAACAAGTATGGTAACGTTGCAGGTCGAAAAGTCGTCGTCGTTGACGATGTTCTATCGTCAGGTGAAACCATGCGCAAAACCATCAAAACACTACAAGATAGTGGAGCCGAAGTTGTCCTCTGCATGGTGATGGTCAACAAGACCGAAGAAAATGCAATCTCCAGTGTGCCTCTTCGGGGCCTCATTCGTACCGTAAGAGTCTGAGGTGAACTCACATGCACTGGGCCGATTCGATTGCGAAGGCCCTGTCACATCGCGGTGACAAGCACGTTATCGCGTCTGGTATCACACCCTCTGGCGAATTTCATATCGGCCACTTGAGAGAAATTCTCACTTCTGACATCATTAAGCGGGCCTGTTGGAATAGTTTTGATGGAAAAGGACAGGATACAAAATTTGTTTTCTTCGTCGATGATGCGGACCCATTGAGGAAGGTGTATTCATTTTTGGATGAGTCCTATGACCAGTACATTGGTCACCAATTGGCGAAAATACCACCACCTGATGAAAATGGAATGCCAGACCATGCCCGATTTGAGCAAGGAATCTCTTATGCCAATCATTTCCTTGAACCATTCAAGCAATCGCTTGAGATCTTAGGTGTCAGCATTGATGAATACATCTACAACTATGATGCTTACAAATCAGGGAAATTCGCTGAAGTCTCGAGAATCGCCTGTAATCGGGCAGATGAGATTCGAGAAATTATTGAAAGGGTCTCCAGTAGAGAACTAGACGAGAATTGGTTTCCGTGGAATCCCATTGATACAAATGGATGCATGGACGGTTTGACTGTGACTGGGTGGGAGGACCCCATCGTTCACTGGGTGGATTCAGACGGTAACAAAGGAAAATCAGATGTTACTAAGGGCGAAGGGAAACTACCCTGGAGAGTTGATTGGCCTGCCAAGTGGGCTTGGCGTGGCATCACCATGGAACCCTTTGGCAAAGATCATGGCGCTGCAGGTGGGTCATACGATACCGGTAAGGAAATCGTCAGATTGTTCGACAAAGAACCACCTTACCCTACCACATACGAATGGATTTCATTGAAAGGAGCTGGTGCGATGTCGAGTAGTACTGGTGTGACCATAGGGCCGCAGGAGGCATTGCAATTGGTCCCACCCCAAATAATGCGTTACCTGATTACAAGAAATCAACCCAAGAGGCACATCGATTTTGATACAGGAACTGCCCTCATTGAACTAGCCGATGAATACCAGAGAAATATGACTGAGACGTTTCGAAATCCCGCCTTAGAAGATAAAGAATGGTGGGGTAAACTCAGCCGCCGACAACAAAAGGCGTGGAAAGACATGGTTGCACGAATCGGATACGCGCAAATTGATGATGTGATTTCAGGTTCAATTACCCGTTTTACACATGATATTGATGATTCCGCCACCACCCTGTATCTCGACAATCAATATTTTGGTTTGTCGAAAATTACGTTCAGGCATTTGGCATTGCTTGCTCAATTGCGCGAGAACGATGAGGACGTATGGGAATCAATACAGCGGAGCGGTTTGATTCATGAAAATCATGAGGGGCCTACTCAAAATGAAATTCTGCGTTTACAGCTGATGCGGAACTGGATTGCTTCGCCACATTTTCCAGAAGGATTCAGGCTCCGCATCCAAACCGAGTTGTCTGATGGTGCAAAGGAGAATGTGGACCCAAGGGATGTGGATTATATCCGGGCCCTCCGAACATCACTTGCGGACTGCGAATGGAATTGGGTACCAATCAACAATCACATCTGTGAATTCGCCAAGGAACGAGAAATGAAACTTCGCGATGCATTTCAACTGATGTACTGGATTGTTCTAGATCAATCTCATGGCCCAAAACTTGCTTCAATATTGGAAGAAATGGACAGAAATGTAGTTCTTGACCTACTCCAATTGGCGATTGATGAGTTGTCACCCTGAACGCAGTTCAGAAACCGCAACCACCCACACGCTTGAAAGAGGAGGTCGGCGTGGCACGCGCAATGCCGGTGTATTGCCCCAGTTGCGAAGCCGGTGTTGAGGCGATTTCCAAATTCTGTTTGCAGTGTGGGCATGACCTCGAAACTGATGGCCCAATTACATCGACAGGACACGATGTTCGCCAACTGAAAGAATTGGTTCGGGGCCGCGATGATTTATCGATGGCTGAAAAGTTTGACCTCATCGCAAAGGTTGAGGAAGGCGAGAACCCCATTGGTCTAGGTCTGGCCGCTCCAGCCGAAGGTGAGGGCGTCACACCAGAGCAAATGGAGGTCCGGGCCGCCGCACCCAAGGTGGCCAAAGGCGGCCTTTCGGAAGCGGCCATGGGATACACAACAAATCCAGCAGCCGCCGCTGCTGTTGCCATGATGAGTTCACAAACAGATGCATGGGGACTCATTCAGTCCGGTTCCATCAACACCCGTGACCCTTTGTTCCTTGAAGCGATGGCACTCGGTATGGAAGCAAGCCACCATATTCATGATATTGCGGCAGGCGGTATTGATGAAACCAGCCTCACAAACGAGGATTTGCGAGGCATCCCCGTCCTCAAACCACCCAAGCGATCATTCTGCCCAAAGTGTGGCTCAGATATTCATTCACATACGATGCTACAATGGAGAAAGTGGCGTGATCACTCTGGCGAGGTTGTGCAGTTGCAAGCCCAAGCTGCGATGGAAACCAGTTTGGTCCAGGTTGCAGCCCACTACTTGACTGAAACTCAATCCGCAGAATCACAGAGAGATGATTTGGCAAGCCAACTCGCGGCTCTCGATGAAGGGGCAATGACCGATAAAATCGGCAAGGAATTACGCCCTGCAATTCTCAAAGAGGTCGAAGAAGACCTGCGTAAGAAGGTCGAAGAAGAGCTCAGAGAGAGTATCGAAGATGAAGTCCGTGCCGACATGGCAGCACGTGGTGGTGGCCGCAAGGTGGTCTCGACCAGTGGTTCATCAACGTTCAAACCTAAGGCAGCAAAGAAGGCAACATCTCCGGTTGTTCGCCGTGGGGCAGCAAAGAAAACCTACGAAGGGGATGCTGATGGGAAGGGCGACTGGTTTCTCGCCGATGCATTGGATACCGTATTCGATCCGCACGGTACTGGAAAGGTGCTCAAACCCAAGACCATTCTCGCACGTTCAGCAGAAGGCAATGTTCGTGTTCAGGATGTTGTCAGAATTTATTCAGCCGATGGACAAGATGGGCTTTCTGAATTAGCCTGGACCAGTCCGTTCACCAAATATATCATCGAAGCATTCGATGCTTGCTAATCAGATGTAATCAACGACCAGTCGTCGTGGTTCCGGCATGCCCTCTTGAGCAACTCCAATTGCTTGGCACTCCATTCGGGCACCTGACATTGTTGTTACGAAGGGGATGTTGAGTTCCACAGCAAGGCGTCGCATCATATTGCCATCCAATACCGCACCACCACTATTTCGCGGCGTGTTGATGATGAGATGAATTTTACCAGTACGCATCAGATCGAGTGCGTCCGGACTTTGCCCCTCAGCGATTCGATAACAGGTTTCGACTTCAATACCACCCACATCACGTAGATGTCGGGCTGTACCTTGAGTCGCGTGTAGATTGAAACCCATCTCTTGTAGAGAGCGGGCCATGGGGATGAGGTTGCCTTTGTCTTCATCTTTGACGGTGAGATACACACCGCCTCGTGTCGGGACCGGTAATTCAGTCGCAAGGCGTGCTTTCAGATAAGCAGCTGCAGCATTGACGTGGCTGCCCATGACTTCGCCTGTACTCTTCATTTCTGGACCGGGTGCAGGATCCAGTCCACGGAGTTTGAGGAAGGGGAAGACCGGGGCTTTCACACATACAACATCAGTTTGGCGACGAGGGATTTCCATGTTTGCCAATTGTTCTCCAATCGTAATGTGTGCTGCAATTCGCGCCAAAGGAATACCCGTTGCCTTGGCCACAAAGGGGAATGTTCGGGAGCCACGCGGATTGACTTCTAATACGTATAGTTCGTTACGACAAATGCAAAATTGTATGTTGAAACAACCCCGTATATTCAACCCAATACCGATTGCTTTCGTCCATTCATGGACCTTTGTAAGTATTTCTTCACTTACGTTCTGTGTCGGGATAAAGCAAGTTGAATCACCACTGTGAATTCCAGCCTCCTCAAGGTGTTCCATCACCGCTCCAACAAGGACGTCTTCTCCATCGCATACAGCGTCAACATCCAATTCGATTGCCCCGCCGAGATATTCATCAACAAGCAATGGTTTGTCGGGGGCGATATATGCATCAGCCATGTAAGTCTCTAACTGTGCATCATCGGTTAGAATCTCCATTCCCCGGCCACCGAGTACGTAGGAAGGTCGCACAAGAACGGGATAACCAATTTCAGCAACAGCAGCACGAATCGCGTCCGGTGTTTTTCCAGTTCGCCCATTGGGTAGCCGAATGATGCTGCGTTTGCCAAAGGCCTCGAAGCGTTCACGATCACTGGCTTCATCTACCGCATCTGGTGATGTTCCGAGCATAGAACACTCTAGGCCAAATTCACTCAGATGGGGCATTCTATCATCGAGAGGCAATGCAAGATTGATCGCTGTTTGTCCTCCGAATTGCAGCAAGATACCGTCGGCACCTTCTCGCAGTAGGATTTCAGCAATACACTCTGTAGTCAATGGTTCGAAATATAGACGGTCAGATGTATCGAAATCAGTACTCACAGTTTCGGGATTGTTGTTGACCAAAATCGCCTCATGACCAGCTTCTCTAATCGCTTGAACCGCATGCACTGCACCATAGTCAAACTCGATGCCCTGCCCAATTCGAATCGGGCCAGAGCCAATAACAACGAGACGGCGGCAATCAGCCTTCTTTTCCGCAGGGACATGATCAACACCCAACGGTGCGCCACCACCTTCGTATGTTGCATAGTAGTAGGGTGTGACCGCAGCGAATTCGGCTGCGCATGAATCAACCATTCTGAAGAGGGGGTGAATCGCCAATTCATGGCGCCTTGTCATGACATCAATTTCTGTGCGCCCAGCGGGTAATCGATTCCAACCACTGGCTGGGAATCCGGAAATAGCGTCAGCAATGTGAGCATCTGTGAAACCAAGCCCTTTCCAAAATCGCATTTGTGTTTCTGTTATTTGATTGGCATCACAATCGGCTGCAACTATTTCGGCTTCTACATCAGCAATTCGTTTGAATCGATGCAAGAACCACCGTGTGATGCCACCTGTGCCTTCGCGAACTTCTTCGATTCCCATGCCACGCCTGAATGCTTCCACTAAAGCCCCCATGCGGCGGTCTGTGGCCACCTTTAGCCAATGGTCCAAGGTCTCTTTTGGAAGTGGCTCATGGGCACGTTCATCCATAGATTCACCGTCACTAGCATCCGCGAGTGTAAGTGGACGCGGATGTGGTTGACCATATTCTAGCGAAGCGATGGCTTTGAGGAAAGCCTCCTCGAAATTGCGACCGATTGCCATGACTTCACCGGTGGATTTCATACTGGTACCTAATGTCCTGTCTGCGGTTCGGAACTTGTCAAATGGCCACCGTGGGATTTTCACCACCACATAATCGAGTGTGGGCTCAAAGGCAGCTGTTGTTCCTTCACCAGTAATTGGGTTGGGCAATTCGTCCAATGTGTAACCAACAGCAATCAATGCTGCCATACGCGCAATTGGGTACCCGGTAGCTTTGGATGCAAGTGCTGAAGAGCGAGACACTCGGGGATTGACCTCGATTACACGGAATTCACCAGTGTCTTGGTTGACGGTGAATTGAACATTACACCCACCCTTGATGTCGAGACGACGAATCAAACGTAGAGCCGCATCTCGCAATCCCTGATGATCTCGATCTGAAAGTGTCTGCGCTGGTGCTACGACCACCGATTCCCCGGTATGGATTCCCATGGGGTCGATGTTTTCCATCGTGCACACAATTGTACAATTGTCATTCGCATCCCTCATGACTTCATACTCAAACTCCTGCCAACCAAGGATGCTCTCTTCAACTAAGACTTGGCCGATTTGTGAATGAAGAATTCCTTGACTGGCGATTTCCACCAATTGACCAGTGTTCCAGGCAGTGCCACCACCCAGACCACCCAGAGTAAATGCCGGGCGAATCAAAATCGGATACTGGCCAAGTTCATCGGCTGCAGCAAGTACCTCTTCAATCGAATTACAGGCCATCGCTTCCGAGATTGGAAGATCAATTTCTTCGCAGACTTGGTTGAATAAATCACGGTCTTCAGCCTCATCGATTGATCGTAAATTACAGCCGATGAGTTCCACGCCCAATTCAGCAAGAGCTCCGCTATGGGCCAAGTTACTGGCGATGTTAAGGGCGGTTTGTCCACCCATACCAGCGAGTAATGCATCGGGCTTCTCAATTTCGAGAATGCGCTTTACAACGTCAGGTAGTAGTGGTTCGATATAGATTCTATCTGCCATTTCAGGATCATTTTGGATTGTTGCTGGATTGGAATTGACCAATACAACCTCGTAACCATCAGAGCGTAGAGCACGGCAGGCTTGTGAGCCAGAAAAATCGAATTCAGCAGCTTGGCCAATGCGTATGGGGCCACTGCCCAAAATCATCACTTTCTGAATATCATCTCGTCTTGGCATTTGCTTTCACCTCCAGATGAGTTTCAATGAGTTCTGCAAATCGGTCGAATAGTGGGTTGGCATCGTGGGGGCCCGGACAAGCCTCAGGATGATATTGGATGGTGAATGCTGGGCGCCCCTTGACATCCAAGCCTTCCACTGTGCGATCGTTGGCATTGACGAATCGGACCTCAACATCACACCCGGTCAGGTTTTTGACCTCACCAGAGTTTGCACCGGATGGATGCGGAGCTAACATTCCTTTGACTGGATCCTCTACAGCAAAGCCATGGTTCTGACTGGTGATACTCACCTTTTGAGTTTGTAAATCGAGGACGGGTTGGTTTCCGCCACGGTGACCATATCGCAACTTGTAGGTCCGCAATCCACTCGCCAATCCCATCAATTGATGACCCAAACAGATGCCCATGACTGGAACACCCTCTTTGGTTGCCTGTGCCAATGTGTGTCTGGCTGCTGTTGCCTTTCCGGGATGTGCCGGGTCGCCTGGCCCATTGCTAGCAAACAGAGCATCGATATTGTAGATACTTTTCAAATCAGACCAAGCGATATCGGGGGGGCACCACAGAACCTCGAAGCGGGTGCAAAGTTCACGGAGAATATTGTACTTGATTCCGCAATCCAAGGCGGCAACTCGCGGTAGAGGATTACCGTCGGTGCCGATTGCACCTTCATTGAGGAATACTGCATCATCTCGACTGACTTCATCTGCGAGATCAGCCAAGTCTGGTGAATCCATATTTTCCAGTATGGCTGCCATCTCGGCTTCCTTTTCAATAGGTCCAAAGATGCTGAGAATCACACCATACTCGCGAACCCTGCGCGTGACTGCGCGTGTATCAATACCTGAAATACAAGGGACACCATGTGCCAAAAGTAGGTCATGAACGGTTCCAATGCAGTGTCGGTGGTCGGGTTCCATCATCAATTCACGACAAACAACACCTCTTGGCCAAACACCCGATGATTCAGAAATTCCCGGCGCAATACCATAATTTCCAAGCAACGGCCATGTGAATGTCAATACTTGCCCAGCAAAGGAAGGATCTGTCAAAGATTCCTGATAACCAGTCATGTTTGTTGTGAACACCAATTCGCCTTCTGCAATCTTAGCAGCCCCGAATAAATCGCCTTCGTGGCGGGAACCATCTGCAAGTAACAAGACGCCTCTCCCACTGGCTTCTAGGTGGCCATGCGGAGGAAGTCCGGGTAGGAGAAAATCAGCAGCATCTCTTGCGATGAAAGCTTTGGAAACACCATTTTGGCCAGAACCGGGAGAGAAGCCCCCTGTTACCGACACCTTCGCACCCTCGGACTCTCCCTGAAATCCGGTTATAATCATTGACTTGATTACGAATCTTCATTCCGGTCGATGACGACTTTTCCAGAGGGGTGGGGTTGAATCTGTAAACGGGCACCCGCAAACTGTTCAGGACCGGCGACGCCACCCATCAATCCAGACATGAAAAGCGCCAGTGCTGCAACCTCGGAATGTGGTTGGTGACCAACCGCAACATTGTAATCGGCCAATTTGTAAACCTCACCGGGTACCTTGACTCCACCAACAACAACAACAATTGGTGCATCTGTAGGGATGTCTACAGTCACTGAATCATGTGGTTCCCCATACATCGTGAGGTGGACGATTTTACCCCCCTGTTTAGAGAAATGGCGAAGGTAGCCCAGCGGCTTGGGGTGGTGTTCAGATGAGAATCCACCACCGAAATTTTCGGTGACATCTGCCAGTGTATCCAGCACCCCTTGATCATCATCCCCACAGAGTACGAAGTGATTGGCGCCCAAAGCTCGAGCTGTCAGACCCAAATGACTGGTGATGCGCTTATCGCGCTGTTGTCGATGGCCAAGTCTGACCACAGTAACATCAGGTCGCACGAATTCAGGCCGTAGATGCCGCTTATTCAGCCTGCCCCTCAGCGGGAGCACCACCGAGAGGTGATATATCGACAGGGAAATTAGCGAGTAAATCACGCACCCAGCGTAGCAACAAAGCATCGAGGAACATCGAAGCACAATAGTGAACCATGACAGCCAATGTGATGAGGCGAGCAGAATGGAGGAGCATGATTGGAGGTGCACTACCAAATGCCAGATGGCCAATGGGCTCAATGGCCAAGAACAAGGCAAGAATGATCATGGCGCCAGCGACTAGTCCAGCCCAAGGCTGACTCTTCTCGCGTGACAACTTCATCAGTGTAGTGGCCACAAAAATCAGTATTGGAACCAGTGCGGAAACCCATTTGTAATTCAAATCTAAAATTAGTGAAAGTTGGGCTTCTTCGGAGCCCAATTGTTTACCAAATACGGAAACTGTGAGCCACCAGAACAATGCCACAGCCATCACAAGGACTCCTGAAGCGATGGCGTTTCGATACACCATTTGCCCCATCTCATGGCGATCTCCTGGCTGCAATCTTTGTAAAATAGACTCTGCTAATTCCAGCGTATCTGCAGTTGGGACTGAAGATTCCCCCCCATAGGATTCTATGTCTGAGAAAGAAAGGATTCCATCCTCATCTACACCATCCAATGGCACGAGTGCCATGCTTTCAGAATCACCCTCGGCTACCACGAGTTGCCAACGCCCTCTCCACACATCATAAACCATGCCGTTCCACCGGACCACCATATGGGCGACTTGCGACCCTTTTTGCGCCGCCGTCCTGATGGAAGGTGCCGATTAATGGGCATCCTAAACGTCACACCTGACTCCTTCCATGCAGCCTCCAGAGTTGATTTGGATACAGCGATTGAACGTGGATTGAAAATGTGGACATCGGGTGCAGATTGGGTCGATGTGGGAGGGGAATCCACACGACCGGGTGCAGAACCAATTGCTGCAGCAGAGGAGGCTGCCCGGGTCATCCCTATCATCCAAGCACTGCGTACTGCCAACCCAAACGGGTTGATTTCAATCGACACGCGGCGTGTTGAGGTGGCGAGTGCTGCCCTTGATGCAGGAGCCAACATGGTCAACGACGTCAGTGGATTACGTGATCCTGCAATGGCTGCCCTCGTAATTGAACGAGGTTGTGCCGTTTGTATCATGCATATGCTCGGTGAGCCCGGGAACATGCAGCAAAATCCCGAATATGATGATGTAGTCGATGAGGTTTACAATTCGTTGACAAAATCTGCCTCGGAACTAGTCGAGGGTGGTCTTGATTCAGGCCTGATATGCTTGGACCCTGGAATCGGATTTGGGAAAACATTGACCCATAATTTGGAATTGCTTCACTCTCGTAGTGATTCGAACTATAGCATACTTTGGGGTGTCAGTCGAAAATCCATGTTCGCCCAATTATTGGACCGAAAAGATACCGAGCAAAGATTGGCGGGCACACTCGGTGTAGCCGCACATGCCATGTTGGAAGGTGTGGACATATTGCGCGTTCACGATGTTGAAGCACATACTGACTTGCTAACCACTCTGGCCACCCTTCGCCCGGAGTTGTCTTGATGACTGTAATCGATATTGATGAGAATCTTCGCCTGCTTGGCACTGCACACATTTCCAAGGCCAGCGCCGATGCAGCACGCCGTGAAGTGGCTGAGTATGAGCCAGACCTTGTTGCGGTTGAATTGTGCAAAAGCCGCTTGGATGCCCTGATGCGCCCTGACCGATTTGACAATGAAACATTGGGCAAAGTATTGCGGGAAGGGAAAGCTCCCTTGGTCCTGTTCCAATCGATGCTTGCAGTCGAGCAACGTCGCATGGGCCTAGCAGAAGGTGAAAAACCGGGTACCGATCTATTGGCTGCCATACAGGCTGCTGCTGAAGCTCAGAAAGAAGTCGCGCTAGTCGACCGTGATATTCAGATTACGCTGCGCAGGGCATGGCGAAAGATGAAATTGCGTGAAAAATGGAAGGTGATGTCTGCTTTATTGTTTGAAGATGAGAGTGAACAAGAGGATATTACTGTTGAGGAATTGCTCGAAAATACGGATCTAATCACCCAATTGATGGGGGAATTACGTGAGGTGGCGCCTGCTGCTGGCGAAGTTCTCATCGATGAACGTGACGAGTTTTTGGCAGGTAGTATCCAACGATTGCGACATGAAGGAAAAGTGCTGGCAGTCATCGGTGCTGGCCACCTCGAAGGTGTGGCCCATCATCTCAATCAAAACATGGTGTTAGACAAAGAGCGTTACCGCGAACTCAATCACATCGCCCCACCACATCCGGCTTGGAAAGTCGTCAAGTGGGGTATACCAGTCCTCATGCTCGGCCTATTCGCTTGGATGGCCTCGCAAGGTGATATGGCCGCACTCAAGGAAGCGGCCATCACCTGGCTGGCTCTCAATGCGGTTCTAGCAGCATTGGGAGCGGCGATTGCCAGAGGACATCCACTGTCCATCCTTACAGCAGCCGTGGCCAGTCCGATTACTTCACTGAATCCGATGTTAGCGGCTGGATGGTTTGCGGGTCTGGTTCAACTGAATGTGGTGGCTCCATCGACCAAAGATTTGCAGGCTTTCTTGAAACTCGATCAACTCTCTCTGTTCTGGAAGAACAAAGTTGGTCGTGTCTTACTTGTCACTGCGTTCGCCAATTTGGGTTCCACCGCAGGCGCATGGATTGCAGGCAGTGCGATTATTGGAAGCCTGTTGTGATATATGCGAGTCGGTGCGCCTTGTTGGCCTAAGATGAGGGAAAACGCATCCGTACCGTTGAAGAACCGTATGCCGGTCGAAGTATCATGGTCGAGGATGTTGTCATCGTCGGAGGGGCAAGAACCCCCTTCTGTGAATGGTCTGGCGGAAAGAGAGGAGATGGGAAACCCGGTGGGTTGCTGAAGGATACCTCGGCACTCAAACTCGGAGAGATCGCCATCAAGGGTGCACTAGAGAAGACAGAGACTGCCCCCGAAAGCGTCGATCATGTCGTCATGGGATATGCCCTGCAAACCTGTGACCAGGCCATCTTTGGAGCACGTCACGCCGGGTTAGGCGCTGGCATCCCGCAAGAGGTCCCCATGCTTACAGTGTCGCGAATCTGTGGCTCTGGTGTGCAAGCGATTGTCAATGCAGCACAGATGATCCAATTGGGTGAAGCGGCTACTGTAGTCGCAGGTGGCATGGAGAACATGTCGCAAGCTCCTCACGTCCTACGTGGTATGCGAGAAACCTTCCGTTTGGGTCGCCCACCACAAGCCGGTACAGAACTTACAAAGGACATGGAAGACTATCTGTTCACCAATCTGCTCGATGGGATGTGTGGCTCATACATGGCACAAACCTCGGATGAGATTTGCAAGCGCAAGGGTGTCACACGTGAAGAGACCGACGAATTCGCAGCATTGTCGCATGCCAGAACTGCAGCCTCGATTGCGAATGGTGTCTTCGAGCAAGAGATTGTTCCTGTCGGCGAAGTTGGACACAAGGACGAGGATCACGTCGTGCTTGGATGTACGGCTGAGTCGCTAGCAGAACTACGAACAGCATTCGGCCCTGATTCACTGGTCACCGCTGGCAACGCCTCTGGTGTGGTCGATGGTGGTGCAGCCGTGGTGGTCAAATCGGCAGGTCAAGCAGCTGCAGATGGTGATAAGCCCCTGGCACGTATCGTCACCTGGGGCATTGTTGGATTGGATCCTGCCATCATGGCTTACGGCCCAGTGCCATCTTCACGACTGGCTCTAGACAAGGCTGGGCTGACAATCGAAGACATCGATCGCTGGGAAATCAACGAAGCATTCGCTGGTCAAGCAGTGGCTTGTGTCAAGGACCTCGGTCTGGATGTTGCGAAGGTCAATGTCAACGGCGGTGCGGTTGGGCTTGGACACCCGTTGGCTGCCACAGGGACCCGCCTCGTTCTCACTCTCGCGCATGAATTGCAGCGTTGTGGTGGAAAATATGGTGTGGCCACTGCCTGCATTGGCGGTGGACAAGGTATTGCCATGATCATCGAGGCTCTCTGAGGGTTTGATTTGGTCACACTTGAAGCACTTGGAGTGGTCGCTCTTCTGTTGATTGTTGTCGTTCTATTCAGTCCAGTAGGATTGGGTGGTGGATTGCTGTATGTGCCGATCCTTCACTATCTTGCAGGTCTGCCATTTGAGACCTCAATTTTGGGTTCATTGGCTTTGGTTCTGTGTACGGCATTAGGCAGTGCACAGGCGCATCGCGCCGAACAATTAGTCGATATGAACTGTGTCAAATTGGCTGTCATGACCGCTTTACCCGCCGCAGTAATCGGCTCACTCACCAGTATTTGGGTGATTGAAAAAGTCAGTGACGGAATGGTCAAATTCATTGCACTGTGCCTGACATCCTGGGTCCTCTACCAAACCATACGTCGCATGCGAACTGATTCTGAAATGACAAAAGGTGAATTGGAACCCAAGACTTACCGAATCGGTACAGGCATCGGTGGATTCGCCTGTGGCCTGCTCGGTATCGGTGGGGGTTCAATCTATGTCACCATGAATCGAGGTTGGGGGGGACTTGGGGTGCGCGATGCTGCGGGAACCTCCTTTGCCATTGCGTCAATAGTTGTTCCAGTCGCCATCGCCACACATTCGATTGCCAGGGGTTTGGGCGGATTGGCAGATGTCGAGATGGTACTGTTGATTCTAACACCAATTCTTGCATTGACCTTTGCCTACCTTGGTGGAAAATATTCGGTCAAATATCTACCCACTACAGTAATCACTTGGGTGTTCATCACCATGGTCAGCATAAGTCTGCTCAGGTATCTAACCGATCTTATTTCGGCATGAACCAGTGTTTCTTCTGAGGAGACAATGGTCGCTTCATCCACAATGGGCGGCGTTCGCCACGAGGATGCGTCTCATTCTCGAGAGCCATCTCGTTCCACTTCTTGTAGTAAGCAAACGACTTCTCAGTATCCACTTCCACATCACCATACTGTTCATCAGGACCGGGTTTGGAAAGACGAACCTTCTGCAACCAACAGTGCGCACCGGAGATAGGGTCAGGTTGAACCGCGTGTGTGATATTCTGATGTACACCACCATCCCGCCACCAGATTCGATTTGTGTCAGGATCTTCTGACTCAAAGGGCTGCACACCACTGACGGTGCGCATACGCATCTTTCCATCGCCTTGATCGTCAATCTTGACCTCATTGGTCAGGAAGCGGTTTCCGCGATCTTGTTTACGCCTCCAACGTCCGATGTGATGGCTGCAACCAACCACGCCAGGCTTGATACTTTCAGTGACCCAAACCTTGTCAACAAACCAACCAATCTCAGTTTCAATCTTCAGAAGGTCACCTTCCTCAATACCAAGCTTAGCTGCATCTTTTGGATGAATCCAAATGGGATTACGGTGGGCGATTTCAACCAACCATTTGGCATTGGCTGAACGGGAATGGATGTGCTGTGGCAATCGGAAGTTCGGCAACAAGCAGTACTCATCTTCGCCGGTCAAGTGCGAGGGATGGACCTGACTCTTGACTCTGAAGTGGGGGATGGCGTGCTCAGGGTAGCCAAAGTCGATCATTGTCTGTGAGTAGAACTCCTGCTTCCCACTGGGTGTAGGCCAGCCTTCCTCCTTGTGTTTTTCATAAGTGGCGGGTTCAATCATGAAGGCGCCATGTTTACGCATGTAATCCAGTTCTGTGACATCCTCTTCTTTAGCCGCTTCAGGCAGCCCTGGGACGCGTTCAAAGAGATATTGATAATACTCATCAATTGTAATTGATTCACCCGGTCTATAGGGGGATTCGAAGTGCTTTTTAATACCCATTTCACCATCGGGGTCGATGCGGAGACTGAGTTCATTCCAGAACTCATCTTCCTCCCACACTTCACCGGGATTGATCTCGTAAGTGAAAGTCACATCCTTGCCTTCACGACGTGCATATTCACGCAGCACGGGTTGACGAAATGCCACCCACTTTCCAGAACTGGTCGCGTAGGAATTGACGTCGTGTCTCTCTGAAGCGTGACCCATTGGTAGAACATAGTCAGCGAAGAAGGCGGTCTCGTTCCATGTCGGCGTCAGCGCGATGTGGCAACCGATACTGTTCTCATTCTGAAGCATCTCCATCCATGAGAATCCATCAGGGTAAGTCCAGACTGGATTGAAGACGCGAGTGAAGTAAACATCCATTGTCCCACGGCCATCCTTCACCAAGTGTGGTAGGATGTGGCTCATCTCATAATGAGACAGCATGTATTCAGGTGGGAAATGTAACTCGTTCCAGCCATCTGGATCAGGGGGTTCATCAAATAATTCAGGCTTGAATTTCGACCATGAATTGGGAGCTGTCCCCCCCTCAGTCCCCACGCTACCAGTAAGTACATTGAGAAAGTGTAAGGCGCGACTGACCTGCCAGCCACCGAGGTTCCCAATCGCTGCACTGCGCCACACGTGTGTGCAAAGTTGAGTGCCTGCATTGACCACCGCTTCACCAGCTTCAATGACTTGCTCGACAGGGATACGGCATTCTTCTGCCGCATATTCGGGTGTGTACTCAGCGTATTCATCAAGCAATAGTTCGAGGAATCGTTCGTAAGTGGAGTCTTCATTGGAGTGTACAGCTTTCATCCAATCCTGCCAATTGACTTGGTTCTCGACAAAATCACGGTTGACCAATCCTTTCTCAATAATCATCCGAGCCCAGCACAGGAACAGTACAGTTTCAGAACCGGGCCAAGTTGGCAACCAATGATCTGCCATGGCCGCTGTGTTGGATAGACGAGGGTCGATGACAATCAGTTTGGCACCATCCATCATTCCTTCCAATATCCTCTGAGCGTGCGGATTGAAGTAATGTCCAGTTTCCAAATGGGAGGATGACAGTAGGATGACTTTGGCATTTGCATGGTCTGGCGAAGGGCGGTCGTGGTGATGCCAGAGTGCGTATCCTGTTCGGGCACCTGCGCTGCAGATATTGGTGTGAGAATTGTGCCCATCTACACCCCATGCTTTGAGGATACGATTGGTGTACCCCTCATGTCCAGGTCGGCCTACGTGGTAGACAACCCGATCTTTGGCTCCAGTCTTGAGGGAGGTGCGAATCTTGGTAGCAATCTCATCGAGTGCTTGGCTCCAAGAGATTTGTTCCCATCCCCCATCTCCGCGCTTCCCAACACGCTTCATGGGGTGCAGGATTCGTTCTGTATCCTGGATTTGATTGATTGTAGCAGGTCCTTTGGCACAGTTACGACCGCGTGAACCAGGATGGTGCGGGTTCCCCTCAAATTTCTGTACTTCGCCACTATCCTTGTCGATATAGGCCAGAAGTCCACATGCAGATTCGCAGTTGAAGCAAGTCGTCGGCACCAGACTGTATCGCTTCTCAACTTGCTCAGGCCAGGCCTGTGCGTCGAGTTCGACGTGATCGTGCCAATCATCGGGTGAAGGGAACTTTCGTAGAGATGCGCCCGTACTGAGGGTGTGCTTACGGTCTAGATTTGGGATGATGCGCAGGCCCTGAGCGATTCTTTCGATGAGTGAACGGGCCATCCTTTTCACCTCACAATAAGGGGTCCATCTGAGCTTCTCGTAGTCCGTGTCGAATGTGTTTGAATCCAAACCAATAGATGAATGCCAAAACTACAGAGGCCCCGATAATCATCTGTGACTCCGGCTGTTTCCAATCGGTCATCCAAAGAACAAGAAGAGGCAATCCACCACATAGGAGCATCTCGAAGGTTCCACTGATGGCAATCTCTGAATCAGAGCGTTGTGCCCACATCGTACGACCCTTGGCCTGCTTGAGCAACCAACCTGTGTAAGCGCCAGTCATCCATGCCAACGGAATTCCTGCAAAGGCCAAGCGTGTATGCCACACCTCTGCATAGTCGAACAATGAGACAACCACGTGGGCACAAAGAATTCCACCAAAAGCAGTCAATATGTAGGCCCCACGGACCAGCCATGAATCCCAATTGGGTCGCAGAAGAACGTATACAAATCGGCCAGGCTTATCCAAATCCTTGACCAGTAGTAAACCAGTGACACCCAGTAAAGAGATACTAACAAAGAAGCCGGGGAGAATGAGCCACTCAATCTCAGTGATTCCATACATCACCAAGAGCATGAGCAGGATATAGAAGCCAGATGCTGCGGCTTTTGTGACAATGTAGGCGGCAACCTCCCCATCCCAAAGGATACCTTTGCTCGGTTGATCATATGCACGAGTGGCCTTGGGCGTATCTTCCTCAAGTTTAGCCATAACATCCCGAATAATCGCCCTGTCACGTGGGTTTGCAGCTTTAGCTTTCTTTTCCAGTGCGAGTTGGACCAGCATCGAAGGGGTATCGGCCTCAGCCAATCGAGAATCTGCATACTTGGCGAAGTGGCCGACTCCATGTGCCTGATCGGTCCACATTCCAATACCAGTCACCGCAGTTGCAGCAGGGTCCAGCATCTCATCACTGGTCTCGACATAGAAGACGTTGGGCTTGGTACCGGCCTCAGGCTTGCGAACTTTGACATCGTTCTCCGCAATTCGAATTGAAATTGGTGAATGCGGGTCATCCAAATCTCCACTGACAATCGATTCGGTGGGACATACAATCACGCATGCTGGCTCGTAGGAGTTCTCAACACGGTGCGCACAGTAGTTGCACTTGGCCGCCGTACCTTCGTTTGGATCGATGTACAATGCATCGTAAGGACAGGCTTGCATACACGACTTGCAACCAATACACCGATCATTGTCAAAATCTACAATTCCATCTTCACGTGTGAACAATGCATAGGTGGGGCAGATGGTTGTACAGGGTGCATCCTCACAATGGTTGCAGCGATGGACGCTGAACTCTCTTGATGAATCGGGATAGGTTCCTGTCTCGATGTACTTGACGTGTGTTCGATTGACGCCGATAGGGAC
>CAWVWT010000020.1:0-38576 GCA_963934015.1 uncultured Candidatus Poseidoniales archaeon | reverse complement strand
GGCCTTGACCTTGTCCTTGACCTTGACCTTGACCTTGACCTTGACCTTGACCTTGGCCTTGACCTTGTCCTTGACCTTCGCCTTGACCTTGGTCCTCAGATTCGCCGCCACCTTCGGTGCCGCCGTTTCCGGAGCCTGTCTCAGCGTCTTGGTAGTCTGGATCGTAAGCGTCGGGGATACCGTCGCCGTCCGAATCCGAATACTCGCCATCGTTAGGGTCGTTAGGGAAAGGGTCACTGCCATCAGGTCGACCGTCGCCGTCCGTATCCGCGCTGTTAGGGTTGGTACCCTGCGCGTATTCTTGGGCTGCAGTCAAACCATCATTGTCAGCATCGCTGTTGGCGTCGCCACCGTTGTTAGGGTTGAGGCCGTGGGCCACTTCCCATCCATCGGGGAGACCGTCTCCATCGCTGTCTGACTTGGTCATATCCGTTCCGTGCGACTGTTCTTCAGCATTGGTGAGACCGTCACCGTCCCAATCGGCGCCGCCGTCAGACGGGTCGAGGGGGTCAGTACCGTCACCACTGACAACGGACGAAGCCGTCATCATAATGAGGAACAGTGCTACTAGCATGCTCAGGTTTTTTCGGTTGTTCATTTTTTTTCACTTCCTATTTTTTTGTAAACCATTTCAGAGAACCCACTGTTCTCTCTTTCCAGGAATAGCCAGCTTTTCTGACATGTTCTCTGGGAGGATCAGTGGCTTCGAATGCTTACGCTGGGGATTATCGCAAATGTCTACCCAGAAATATGGTGCGGTTTCACGCTTCAACGGGTCTTGCCCGTCTTCCATATTTCTTTGCAGTACCTTGTTTGATCCCCCAATTACAGTCAATTCTGTCACAGTTCGTTCATAGGGAACCCGGTGTTCCCTCTAACCTACCGCTTGAACTCGCCCTATATCAACAATATGACCGATTGCCTCAATGGACCCTGCACTGTAAAATAGCCCTTATGGTGTCAATTGACGAAGTTGGGCACGGAATTTGGCGGTCCGCAAGAAGAAAAGTACAGGAACCACAAGAGTCGATAGCAATAGGGCAACTAGTATCAAATTACCCCACAATTCGATTCCTTGGAAGAAGAGAACCCAAATAAGCCAGCCTCCGAATAGCCAGAAAATAGATCCATAACGGCGAGCAAACAATGACATCCGAGCCAAGGCAGTTCGCTCATCGTATAGATTGGGAACCTCTTCAGCTGTCAAGTATCCTTCATCGACTGCGCACCGAGTACAAACCAAGTATCGAGGACCATTACCATCAATGAATTGGTCAGTAGGGTACTGTCCTTTGCAAAGGCGACAAGTTGCCATCAGACCATTCGAGCCGAAGACATATCTTGAACGCTTCGCAGTTCTACTGACCGAGGAACTTTGCGAAGATTGAGATGCCCTTGGCTGAACCTGCAGATTCAGGATGGTACTGAACACCGTACACTGGCAATTCAGGGTGGGACAGTGCCATGACGATTTGATTGGTGGCGGCATCTGTTGATGTGACCTCTAGACAAGTGTTGGTTGGTGTGAGTGCAAGGCTGTGATAACGTGTCATCACCTGATACTTATCGCCAGTAAGGATGCCGTCAGGTACACCGTGCACTGCGCCATATTCAGCTAAACCAAGTGTCCAACCCGCTGCAAGGCCAATCGCTTGATGTCCGAGACAAATACCGAGTAATGGGGGGGTTTCACCGATTAATGCCGCATGAGCTAATTCCATTGTCAGATTGGATTGTTCGGGTCGTCCCGGCCCGGGGCCAAGAACGATGTGGGTCGGTTTCAAGGAATCGAGAAGATATGTTGAATCTTCAACTTCTAAGCGGCCTGGGACGATGATTACCTCCGCACCAATTGTTGCAAACGCATGGACTATATTCCACGAGAACGAATCTAAATTATCAACGAAAAGCACCCGGGGAATTGTTGCTGTATCGAGTACGAGACCTGGTTGCCAAACGATCGGTGTAGGGGCGACTGGTAACGGCGGGGGCAGCAAACTTGAATCTCGGCTTGCAATCAAATGCTGTACCGCAGTTGTGATAGGTGGAATGGGGTGAATGTTCACGGAAGACGTACCCCGGGGTGAATGGTTCGTTCCACCTGCTGGAGAGAAACCCCATGCAGCTTGGCAAATTGCTTGGGCTTTCCACTTCGCTTCTTCGACTTCTTGCCATGGGTCTGAGCCGATAACCAAGCCACCTCCTGCTTGGACGGTGGCTTGCCAAGCATTCCCGTCAAATTTTGCTTCGAGGGTTCGAATGAGAATGTTCCATTGTGCTTGGCCTGTTCGTGGATCGATATGACCAATGGATCCCGTCCATGCATGCCGAGGGGTTTCTTCCAACTCGTCGATGGCGGCAATGGTTGCACTCTTTGGGCAACCAGTGATACTCCCGCCAGGGAATACAGATTGTAGAGCATCAAAGCCATCCATCCCTGCACTGAGAATGCCTTCGACTTCGCTAACCATATGTTGGACGTGGGGATATGATTCGATTCTCCAGCGTTTCCAATGAACACTTCCAGGCATGCAGATTCGGCCGATGTCGTTACGTTCAAGATCTACAAGCATGAGGTGTTCAGCAATTTCTTTTCGACTACCTACCAATTCTCCACGTAAGTTTGCATCATGTTCAATGTCGCCTCCACGTGGGCGTGTACCTTTGATTGGACGAGTTGAGATGGTTTTTCGATTCTGTTTGAGGAGTAATTCAGGACTGCTACTAGCGATAGCAAGATGGAGGTCAGGTGAGTGTAACCAAGCAGAAAGGGGAGCGGGGTTGTCTCTTTCCAAGCGCTCAAATACATCCCATGGTGTATCGATTTCGGCAGACCATATGCGCCCATAATTCAACTGATACAGCACACCCTCGCGAATTGCCGCTTGTGTTCTTCTGACCTTCTCTGCATGGTCCGAATCAGTTTCAGTAGTGGGTGTCCGCTCGCGAGGGCGCGCGGGGGAGGTTCGATGGGGGATGCCTTGATTCAGAATATGTTCAACTTCTGCAACCCATTGGTCATCATTAATGGTGGAATGAACTTGAACTGATGCCTCGATTCGATCGTGTATAATCCATCGATCCGCACGATAGAGAATCATCAGTACTGAATCATCGGCGGGCGTATGTTTCAATCGTAGCGGTTCGGTGTGCTGAACCATATCATAAGTTAGCAATCCGGCTAAACCTCCTGCTTGGAACCCGTCACCATGAGCAGGGGGTAGTGTGTCTGACAATTGACGTAAGCCCTCAGCAAGATTGGAACCCGTGATTACTTCGTGAATTTTCCACCCATCATCCCAATCTTCAACATGTATGCGCATGGGAGCGGGGCTGGCTTGAAGATTAATTTCCCCCTCAAGGGGTGACCCAATAACCAATTCAGGTTCAACTGATTGTTGACGTACAATGTACCGCCGGGTTGCGGGACCCATTAGCAAACTGCGTTGTGCAAGGTCACTTTGAGGTCCACCTGAATGAAGTAGCAATTCGTCGGGAGCGCCATATCTGCTGCCGACAATACCTTCTTGGCGCAGTTTTACCAATAAATCGAGTGTGAAATCATCTCGTCCTTCAACCTCACAAATTGCCTGCATCAAATTCCCTCCAATGGTGACCATGCGTCATTAAGGGCGGACGCAAAAGCGGTGTTACAAGTTTCGTAAAGTGGCCCAGGTGTGCCAGTTCCAACATTTTGGCCGTCAACTTCGTCCAGCCATGCAACACCCACACCAGTACCTACAACAATCAATTCACTTGCACGGCCAAGCAATGTTTCTGTCAATCGCGCGTGACGGAAGGGGATGCCAGCGGCCTCAATAGCTGGCTGCAATATGCTGAGTGTGATGGAATCAATTCCACCACCTTCGCTCGAAGGGGCATACGCAACACCATCTGAATCTAGGAGGATAGGTGTGCATCTATCTCCGTCAACTACAATGCCATCGTGGACTAGTAATGCGATATCAGCACCTGCATTCACCGCTGCGCTGCGCGCATCCTGATACGATGACCAAGCGGCGTGTTTTGTTCCTTGCACCTTCCGGGGGAAACGTGGGGCTGTGTGTGAAACTGCACACAATGGAGATGAGGCATAGTAAGATTCGTGAAGAGTCGTTTCAATACTACCATCTCGATGTAGCTGCACTCGACACAGATTACCATTACCTGTTGGTTGGGTGGTGGCAAGGCGTTCATGAAAATTATCTGGCCACTCGATTCCGAGTTTTTTGGAATGTTCACGAAGGCGTCTTAGGTGGTTCGCAAGCCATGCAACACGCCCACTCTCCCAACGCAACGTGGTGAATACCGAGGCTCCGACCGGTGCGTTGTCTTCCATAGGACCCAATCTCCGGACGCTCTGTTGCGTTTCAAATCACGCCTAACGCTCACAGCAAATCGTCAAGGAACGATGTGTCCAACGAATCTGCATTATTGGTATCCCCTAAGAGGTCGCCAGCAAGTGATTCTAGGTCATCAATTGGAACCGATGATGGTGTAATATTCGAAGACGAGGGTGCGGTATCTCGAATCGTTGTTGCTGCAGGCATCAGAGGCTCCTCAAAATTCACTTCAGACTCAACGGGTTCGATTGTTGTCTCGTAATTTTCACCACCCCAATCATCGACCTGGAGTTCCCAATTGGGGGTTGCGTGTTCCATTGGATCGAAATTCGATTTCCTCAGACGACCAACAATAATCATCGATAGAAGAACAATCATGAGTGTGAGTACGGCCATCAATGCCATTTCCATCGGGCCGAGTTCATCCCACCATTCTCCAGACCCCTCTTCATCAATCTCAACTCCAGAATTTTGTGATTCGGAAGACCAATCTTCAACAGTGACTGAGGTGACTCCAAAGCGAGAGACCTCACCATCGAATGCGACCACTGAGATGTACCAAGTCCCATTCACATCTATTTGTTCGACTGTATCTCTACCACTGAAAATATCTGAGCCGATGGTTGAACGGGTGCTTTGAACCATATCAAATTCATATTCAGCATAGCGAATATCTT
Organism: uncultured Candidatus Poseidoniales archaeon; assembly: GCA_963934015.1. Lineage (GTDB taxonomy): Archaea > Thermoplasmatota > Poseidoniia > Poseidoniales > Thalassarchaeaceae > MGIIb-P. Next base: position 33,556 of record CAWVWT010000020.1, on the reverse strand, counting down.
CATAAATTTCAGAACTGAGGTGAACTATGTAACCGGCAACTTGTGGGTCATTGGATTCATCCCAAGTGACTGTGATTTCATTTCTGTCTTCATTCCATGTTGCCATGATGCCAGTGATTTCAGGTAGATGTAATCCGGGGTCGATTAGGCTGTCATCAACTGCTGATGCCTTGCCCACATTGAGGTCTGTCAACCATGCATTGTCCGACGAGTCAACGGGGACTACAGCGACCCATATCATCACACCTGGTTCAATATCGCGACCACTGGATAGTGATGTGAGTTCGACTGTTATCGTGTCCGATACCTGTCTGCCGCCACCCGGCCCACCTTGGCCAGGGAAATTGAAATCACCATTGCCATCACGGTTGATGATCATCGCCGGTTCTCGGCTTCCAGTATCTGTGAAAGGAATGATATCTGCATAAATCTCGTAGTGATCAAGATCGCTCGCCTCGCTCATGGAAAATTCAACCAACAGAGCATTGCCGTTGTCATATGGTCTGTCTGCCACATCTGGTTCAAGTAATCGATCTGGTGCAATGATATCCCCTGAGTTGTCGATGGGGGTGACCAAAGTCATGTGGTCTCCGAGGTTTGTCAAGATGGCATTTCCTTTGATATCATGAACTGTCACGGTGACCCAAATTGGTAGATTTGGAATGATGTCGGAAGAAATTGCTTCCTCAAGCGTATTACCACCATACAATGCCTTTTCGAGAACGATATTCATTGGACCATTCCATGATTGGCGCTGTTGTTGAATCACCAATAAACCACAATCGGCCGGATTTTCTTCACATTGCATCCACTTGAAGGCAACATTCTCGACGGGGTGCTCACTGGCCCAGATAACGTAGAATGCGAAGTCGTTGACAGTAGTTGGTGCCCACTGTACATCGATAGCTGTACCATCATCTTCTGGATGGTCCCAAGCTTGCAAATCTTCGATACGGGGTGGAGGATCAACGCCAATGGTATTCTGAACACTGAAAGCTTGAACCCAAGTGACATTCCAGTGATCAACATTACCCCAATTGTCAGAGGCAACAACAGTAATCCAATATGGCATCAAATCGATGAGATAAGCACCTCCAATCTCATCCATGATGACCTCTATGGTGTTGGTATCTGAATTTCTAAATGTACAGGGTACCACGATTCTAGCGATATCGGCATCGTCAGCCCAATCAGGAGGGGTATCGGAGACTACAGGTGCGGCGAAGATGGTGTACCATGAACAATCATCTTCCATATTGGCTGTCCAACTGACATTGAGGCGACCACCTTCATCATCCGGTGTGTCCCATGCATCGATATCCGTGATTGGTAATGGTGCCGTTCCGTCATTGATACCACCTGTCGGCACAATGGGTCCAATGATAGTGGCATTCGCAGGATCGTGTTGCCCACTCTCATCAACACAGGTGAAAGCAACCCAGAAAGGATGTCCTGCACCTCCGGGCGGACTGATTGTGGTGTTATTACCAGCATCATGTGAGAGGTCGAAGCTACGAGGCAATCCAATCGGGTTGCCATTAATGGGCTGGTGTGATGGCCAAAAGCGAGTCGTTGAGGCATCCAATTCTGTGCATGCCGCCCATTCTAGGAACAAGTCCCCATCTTGGCCTCCCTCTTCGTATGGCACGGGGCCACCATCCGCCCATACGGGTGGAGCCGGGACCTCATTGGTGGGCGTAGCGGGGCCAATTGGTGTGCTAGGTTCTCCGATACTCCCATCTGGATATTCAATGACAATAACTGCCCAATAAGGCGTCCCATCAACCAATGGCTGTCCATTGTGTGTATTGAGTTCCGCTGTAACGCGGGTCCAATCGGGCAGACGTGCATCCCATGTTGTGGAGAGCAGGTCTGCTGATGTTGGAGCTGTTGTCCAATTACTGCTCGGGCGCAGATAGATTCTGTAAGCCGCGAAGGTATGATCTAGAGATACGGTCCATTGTGCGGTAAGAATTTCACCACCATCATTCGGCCTGTCAAACAAATCAATCATTTCTGATGGTGATTCAATACGAATCCAATCATAGGTCAAGCGGACCTCTAGTGAACCATTACTTGGACTCTGTAGTTGTAGATGTAAACTGCGGCCAGACATTGTCAAGACGCTGTTTGAAATGGCTGTTTGGACCATGTTTTGCAGTGTGACATCAAGTTCAGCAAGATCCCATGTGCCTGAATAGTTCAGACGCGTGCTCGAGACCCATGTTGCCGCCCCTTCGACCGGACTGGAAATGGTTAGCATGTCCTGAGTCATCGGAATATTAGCTGGGCCAGCTGTTCCGAACATTGGAAGTGTCAATGTGTTGCTTGAGTTAACCAATACGATTTCATTGCCGGGACGCGCTTCATTTGTAACATCAAAAGCGGTACCGCCGAAATTAATCATTAGAGGTTCAGCACGACGGATCTCTGAACGGTCACTCTCGACAAATGCTGGTGCTTGACCCCAGATGTGCAAGCCATCCACACCGACAACATAGATTCCACTCTGTGTGATGACTGAACTTTCGAGGTTCCCGTAAGTTGTCAATCGAGTAGCAGAATGGCGAGAATTCGATGGGTCTATTCGATCAACACCAAAATTTGACACTGCAAGAATATTCTGCCCATCACTTGACATTTGAGTTACCGGCCAATCAGCAAAAGCGGAAGGGCGCGCGCCTTGTTCCATCTCTGCTGTAGCGCCATTCCAGTGCATCATCGGTCCTTCGTCAGTTGCGATATGTACACCCCACCAGTCATCGACTAGGGCGGTGATGACATTGCTTGGGAGAACATCGATTAAAGTGGTGTCTAATACGCTGAAAGTCAAACTAGTACCCATTCCATTTGGAGTTGTAATGGTGGAAGCCGTTACGGAAACTTCACTGAATCCTGGACGCGTTGGACCCTCGCCATCATGGCTAACAAACACTGTAAGTGCACCTGATGATGAATATGCGGGTGCAAATCCTGCAACTGAATTTCCAATCAGACCTTGATTACGATCAAACAATGTTGACAGGGTATCAGAAATTGGATCGTAAGTCAAGATCCCCGATGGCGTTCCAATCATAAGAACGCCTGAATCGGAATCAAGGTATTCGATGAATGGAGTAGGGAGTCCGTCTGCAGTCGTCATTGGATCTTCCCAATCGTCCGCAGATAGATTCCACACACCTATACCCGCGAGGGTAGCGATGTAGACGAGATCGCCGATCTTCTCAAAGTCACGGACATAATTGCTAGGCAAACCTGCTGCAATACGGCCTGCCCCCCATTGTCCTGTAGCGGTGTCATATCGTTGCACACCAGCAGCTGTAGATGGTGTGCCCATGAGTCCAACAACCAACTCATTGCCATACCAGCTTACGCCATCCATCTGGCCATGCAGGGGGAATCTTGTTGGAGTCATATTCCCTGATGTCAAATCAATTTGCCAGAGACCTAACCCCGCGGTTGTAATCCAGAGAGTATCGCCATCGAGTGTGATTTCATTGACCAATTCAGAATTTAAATTCCACGCACGCGTCCATTCGACACTACCATTGTTCTGGTATTCACCTTCAAGGATGGCAGTTCCATATGTGGAATAGTAGTCGTCAATGGGTGCTGCCCAAATATGAGTGGAATTACCTGTAAACTCTGCGAGGCGGCCTGTAGAGAGCGTGGCGAGATTATCCCATGCACCAGGGAAGATACCATTGGAATCGAGATTGTCAACACGATTGTACCCGCTTGAACCGCCCGCACGCCCGATAGCGAATTCGTATACTTGGCCGCCGGGTACGTGAGCGATACTCGTTGCTTCATCGCCTTGGGAGAATGGGATGATGCTGGTAATCACCGGTCCTGTCGTGCCAACGAATGTGAGTCCGCCACCATCATAATGGCCGGCGAGTAAACCACCACCAAAATGATACAAGGCACCCGGGAAAATGGGTTCACTGACTGTGTTATCATCCTCATCAATCTCTGCGATGAATCGCAGATTAACGTAATCGTATCGAATAATTGAGCCATCATCTTCCTCAAATCCAATGTAGACGATGTCGTATGCTTCATCACACGCGATAGCAACTGGATTGTCGTGAGGCAAACCATTCTGACCCTGATTCCAGTCTGATAGCCACGTACCTGAATTTAGATCATAACGGGCGACTCCTCCCTGACTTCCCCATTGGGCCCAACGATTCATTGCGACGTGGACTATGTCATCACAGACACCAAAATCTGCCCCGTATCCTTCGGGAATTTGGCCGCTACCAGCATCATGAACTGTCCATTGCCCTGATGTTCCATTCAGTTGAAGAAGTTTGGACTCTCGATTCCAACCATTGGTCGCCATTGTGGCAACCCAGAGATCATCACCGATGACATCCATTGAATAGACCGCTTCCTCGACATTGTTTGGTAAGCCATTGTTTTCAGTCCATCCAGACATCCATGAATTATTTGTGTAATTGTAACGAGCGATGCCATCCTCTGTTCCAAAGAGAACTGCTCCATCCCATGTGACAATGCCACGAATGGGACCCTCAAGGACTGAATCATCCCATGAACGCACAAGATTGCCATTCATGTCGATCTGATGGAGGGGGGTGTTTCCGTAGGCAGCATAGAGATGACAATTGGTCGGAGTGGGATTACAATCCCCAGCGAATTGTGCATTAACTCGTTCAACTTGGCCGTTGGCTTCAATTGAATCCATCCAACTGTCGCTGGTATGATTCCACCGAACCATGTATCCACTCTCCCACCATTGTTGAGTATCCGATATTCCAAAGTGGATGATGTCTCCAACTGCACCCATCCCATGGATGATTGCTGTGGAGCCCTCGGATGCACCAACATCCAATGTATCGAGTTGTGTCATGTTGACAATGTTGTACCGATAGACATTATCGTTGGAAGAATATCCATTGTTTCCAAATCTGACTTGCATGTAGTATAGTGTGTCGCCAACAATCACCAGTTCACCTGGTTCCTGGGCAGAGAGGGTGATACCGCCTGAATTGGTGCCTGAATCCCAATCTTCTTCCAGAGTTCCATTAACAACATCGATGAGGTTGAGGCCCATATCTCCACCTACCCACATGCGATTTGGGTTGATGTCTTGAATCATAGCTGTGACGCCATTGCTCTCAAGTAGAGTCGAGGTTGCGGAATCCCAAGGAGATAGCCATTCATCGGTGGTCAAATCATAACGAAGGATGCCTATGCCATCATATCCAATGTAAGCAATATCGCCAATAATTACCGTCTTGGCATTATTTGTCTCGACACCAGCCTGCCATGCTTTGATCACCGTGTCGTTGGTGATGTCAATCACACCTGCACCTTCGTAATGACCCACCCAAAGCCGGTTGGGTTCAATGAGCTCAATCGCATAAACGAACTGTGCCGGTAAGCCATCTGGGTCGTCATCCCAGCACTTCTGGAATCCAAGATTAGATCGGGACCATTGACAGGCGCCGGTCTCTGTAGCTGCGTAGATGTACTGATTATCAAAGTCCCAATCATAGAATTCATCTGCAAATTCATTGCCTGAATTACCCATGTTAGTCCAACTACCAGATACATGCCGTGCACCACCGTTGGTTGTACCAACGAGAATGGTTCCAGGACTCAGTACAGCTAATGAGAGAACGTTGTTGGATGGAATTTGATTGTTACCACCTCCCCCGGGCCCCCCATTACCACCTGTTCGCTGCCAGACATCGATTTGCTCACCTGAACTTACGTTGTAGACAATGACACCATATCCATAGAGGCCAAGATAGAGGGTGTCGCCATCAATGGCGATTGGCATGGATTCAAGGTCATCTAAACCTGTGGAGGTCCATGGTGTGAGTCGTGTAGAATTAGCAATGTCAATCCGTTCAATTCCGCCGCCATTGGTTCCCAAGTATGCGATGCCACCACGAACTGCTAAAGCGCTCATTTGATTGGTCTCAAGACCACCATTATTGGAGGTCCAAGTTTCGTTGATTACGGTTGAGTTTGTATCAACAACAGACATTCCCGAGAATGGGTGGATGGCAATCATTTGCCCGGTCAAAACATCGTACTGAATACCACTGACTTCATTCGCAGACAGCCCATCTGAAGTTTCCCATGTCCGTAGAATGGTCCCCATTGTTTCCATCTGAATGATACCATCTCCTTCTGTTCCAACAAAGATATCAGTACCATCGGTTGCGATACAAAGTAGAGAGCTGGTGATTTGCATTGTATGCGGTGTTTCCCAGCGGTATTGAGATATGTTGAATCTTTGAATTGTATCATCGGTTGCAATATACAACACGCCATTCAATTCAACAGCATCTGTCATTTCTGTGACCGAGGGACCTGATGCAAGAACCATCTGTGGCCAAGTTGGGAGCTGACCCGCATTCTGCATATGAGGTCGCAAGATTGTAAAAACACCTGAGCCATCACCCACGAGCACACTGTGATCAGCGGGAGCGCGCGCCCCTCCTGTCGGCCATGGAATCAATGCTTGACCAGGATTACGTGCAAGGTCGAGATCGGATAATGACCAGGAAGATGAAAAAGATAGACTTGTGGTATTGTAGGAATAAACCTCATCCTCGGCAATGATGTGGACCCATCCATCGACAGATGACATCCCAAGAACCTCATCACTAAGTAACCAGTTACCGGTATTCCATGTCGCCACCCAATTGCCTGTCGATAAATCGCGGCGAGCAACTCCTGCATCGGCAAGACCGATGAGAAGGTATGTACCAGCCATCTCTAAGGCAACAACATTGTCACTAGGTAGAGCGTTTTGACTGTAATATTGCTGAATTGATCCGCCACTGTAATGGAATAGTCCCGCTCCATCTGTTGCAATCCACACGTCAGTACTAACGACGAGCATGTCGGTTGCAGTTACGCTGGCATCTCCCGTGGATAGTGTGGCTACATTTGTCCAAGTAGACGCCAAGTTAGCACCCATGGTAACTTGCCAAAGTGTGTTGCCATTGGAAGCGATGAGGAAACCAGGCCCAACCGATTCAATTTGATGGATAGTATTTCCGAATGGACTGGTGTAATTACCAAGCAATGAACTATCTTTGAGTGAGAATACACGGATTTGGCCATCTGTACATGTCACGTGAAGTAAATCCTGTGATGCATCGATAGCCATGTCCAATGGCTCCATGTCAACATCGAACCAATGAATGAGTTGTGGGTTGTTATTAGCATCAATTTGGATGACGGAATTGTCTAGAGCAAGGTAGAGGCGACCATCATCTGGATGAATTGCTGAATCCAGAACATTCAGGTCGACTTTGTATGTACTAACGAAAACATCAGCCGGACGCAGAGCTTCAATCACAACATCTGTGACAGTTGATCCGCCGGGCAAAACCCAGCCCGCATTGGAATCACTATTTGGAGAAAGCCAACCACTGTGTGGGTCGCCATTCATGAAATCATTTTGTTGACCTAAACTTCCCAAGCCACGCCAATCGAGTACACTGGCGGGAGCATCTGGGAGAAACAATTGCGGTTCCTCAATCCAAGTACCATTGGAGCCATTGACTCTGATTTCAAATGTCAAATTTTCAATTTCAGCACCCGGGGCGAAGTCGAGCATCAAATTACTCATCGCCATTTGCCCTGCTGCAGCGTTTGCACCTGTTGCATCCATCCGTAACCAACCGGTATCATTGCCGCCCTCACTGCCCCATTCCGCCACAATTCCAACATGAGCGGAAGCGGTGGGTAAAGCGGCCAACGGTGTCCAAGATGCGAGAATCATCAGGCCGACCAATGTCAAGGCACGGCGCTGTGAGGGGGTGGTCATGGGGCAGACTGGCTTTGCAACACCATTTGAAGGTCATGGGTGGTTGTGTTTGATGGTATACTAGTATACCACCGGAATTATCGATGGTTAATTTACTCGATTTGGGTGATTCATTCAGTGTGAATTGCCACTTTGTGGTACATTATTCGAAATATATTCCATATCCTGTTAATCGCCCTCCCCCTAACGAAATGAGGGTAAAGGGAATAGGTGAGACCAGTGGCCGAATGGAATGGAGGATACGGTTTGTCTGAGGAACAGTTTCGTAAGGATGCCCTCGAGTATCATGCGAAAAATCCCCCTGGCAAGATTACTGTGGTTCCCACAAAACCACATTCCACACAGCGTGAACTTTCATTGGCTTATTCACCCGGTGTCGCCTATCCTTGCCTAGAAATTGAAAAAGATCCTGCCAAGGCAATGGAGTATACCTCACGTGGGAATCTCGTTGCTGTCATCTCAAATGGTACTGCTGTTCTAGGTCTAGGCAATATCGGTGCCCTCGCTGGAAAACCCGTCATGGAAGGCAAAGGATTACTGTTCAAAGCATTCGCTGATATCGATGTATTTGACATCGAAGTCGATACTGAAGATATCGATGAATTTGTTGAAACTGTCAAACGAATCGCACCGACCTTTGGTGGAATTAATCTTGAAGATATCAAGGCCCCTGAATGTTTTGAAATCGAGAGGCGGTTGGTCAAAGAACTCGACATCCCAGTCATGCACGACGATCAACATGGAACTGCGATAATTTCTGGAGCCGCTCTCCTCAATGGGCTTGAAGTGACGGGGAAGAAAATTGGTCAGGTCAAAGTGGTCGTCTCCGGGGCTGGAGCTTCCGCCCTCTCATGTGCAAAACACTACGTTCGTCTCGGTGTGCGTAAGGATAATCTCTTGTTGTGTGATTCTGGAGGAATCATAACAAAAAAACGCAAGGATGCGGGGGAACTCAATCGATACAAGGCAAAGTACGCGCGCGATATTCCCGAAGGTGGTTTGGCTGAAGCGTTGGTTGGGGCTGATGTATTTCTCGGCCTTTCTAAAGGCGGTATTGTAAATGGCTCGATGGTCGAAAAAATGGCGGCGAGACCGCTTATTTTCGCATTAGCGAATCCCACACCTGAAATCATGCCCGAAGAGGTAGCGGCTGTTCGAGATGATGCAATCATGGCAACTGGGCGTTCTGATTATCCAAATCAAATCAACAATGTTCTTGGATTCCCCTATATTTTCCGCGGGGCGCTCGATGTTCAAGCAGATGAAATTACTGAAGGTATGAAAATGGCTGCAACCATGGCGCTTGCCAACCTTGCAAAAGAACCGGTTCCAGATGATGTGGCTGCGGCATACGGGGGGGCGCAGATTCAATTCGGAGAGGATTATCTAATCCCCAAGCCATTCGATGCCAGAGTTCTGATCTGGGAAGCCAGTGCGGTCGCAGAAGCTGCGGTTGCAGAAGGAATGGTCTCAGCAGAAATTGCCAGAACATTCGATGTTGATACCTATCGAAATCAACTCGAAGCGCGACTCGGTCTAACACGTTCAATCATGCGAGGTGTGATAGAAAAAGCCGGAAGGCTTCGACAAAAAATTGTCTTCACAGAAGGTGACCACCCTACTATGCTCAAGGCTGCAGCACAATGTATCCAAGAACGGATTTGTTTCCCTATATTATTGGGGAGATCACATGAAATTGCAGCGGCAAAAGAAGCGCTCGGTCTCGAATTTGAATGCGAAGAAATCGACCCGCGGGAAGACCCGCGGAGACGAACAGTTTACACCGATGCTTTGCAAGAAAAACGAGGTCGAAAAGGTATCACCCGGACAGATGCAAAACGGATGCTGAAATCGCGAGTCTGGTTTGGTTCAATGATGGTTGAAATGGGTGATGCAGATGGGATTATAGGAGGGATTTCAAGAGACTACCCTGACTTCTTGAAACCGTGTCTAGCAACGATTGGGATATCTGAAGATGCCCACCGGGTTGTGGGCACCTACATGATGACAATTAAGGGACAATTGATGTTCATCGGAGACGCGACAATCAATATCTATCCAGATACGCGAACCCTTGCTGAAATCGCTGTGCAAACCGCACGTGTTGCTCGACGATTCGGTATAGAACCACGAGTCGCTCTACTGTCATTTTCAAACTTCGGTTCTTCCAGTCAATATCGCAGTGATCGTATTGAAGATTCAATTGAAATCGCGAGGGAATTAGATCCTACGTTGATTATTGATGGGCCTATGCAAGCGGATACAGCACTCATTCCTTCGATACAGGAACAATATCCATTCATGACACTTGAAGGGCCAGCAAATGTTCTCATCTGCCCAAACCTTGCTGCGGCCAACATATCCTACAAATTATTACAGCGATTGGGAGATGCTGAGATGACGGGGCCCATCTTAGAAGGAATGGCCAAACCAGTCCACGTCTTGCAGCGAGAAGATGGTGTCAGGGATGTGGTTCACATGGCGGCTATCTGTGCGCTGGACGCCCAACGCCAAAGCCGTCAACGCCTTTGAGGGATCAATATGGCTTCTGAAGAATTGTTAGAAGGGGTCTTCAATATTGTTCGTGAACACTATCGTGGCATGATGAATCGAGATGTGCCCGTCCGCTCATGGCGCACACCGATGGAACTGGCTACAATACTGAATGTATCTGTTGAGGATGAAGGGGTTGATACCGATACACTCCTCAATACAATCAATACTTATCTTTCTGAATGTGTAAAGACACAGCACCCGCATTTCCTACAACCACTTTGGGGTGGGCTTTCGGAGGCTGGATTGGCTGGTGAAATTGCCACTGTCCTGTCCAACACGAGTATTTACACGTGGGAACTCGCACCTGCGGCAACAGTCATAGAAATGGAAATGGTTGCAACACTGGGCCGATTGGCTGGTTGGGATCAAACGGATGGTACCTTCACATCTGGTGGATCTAATTCGAATTTGCTGGCCCTACTTCTGGCCCGTGATCGCCTATTTCCAAATGCAATTAATGATGGAATTGATGGGACGAAATTGGCAATCTTTGTCTCAGCCGAATCGCATTACTCACTTCTCATGTCGGCCCACGTTCTTGGCATTGGTAGAAATGGAGTCATCGCAATTGAAACGGATGATGTTGGCAGAATGAAGCCCGATGTGCTGCAAACAGCTATTGCGGATACGCGAGCTGGTGGAAGAGTTCCATTCTGTGTTGTTGCGACAACTGGGACTACTGTCCGTGGTGCATTTGATCCAATTGACGCACTGGCCGATGTTTGCCAAGATGAAGAATTATGGTTACACGTAGATGCTGCCCTCGGTGCACCTTGTCTCTTTTCACCGAAATACAAGCACCTAATGGGGGGAATTGAGCGCGCAGATAGTCTCACTTGGGATCCGCACAAATTGATGGGAGTTCCACTGACGTGCTCAGCATTGTTGACGCCTCATTTGGGTGCATTGGGAAATACTTGTTCTTACATTAAATCTGCCCATTATCTATTTCATGAACCCGGAGAAGAATACGACCTTGGGCGGAAGAGTTTGCAGTGCGGTCGAAGAGTTGATGCACTCAAATTGTGGATCGAATGGAAGGCTTGTGGAAATTCGGGATGGCGAGATCGTATTGAAAATCATGTAGATTTAGCCATTGAATTAGAAAATTTAGTTCTTGAAAATCCCAATCTTGAACTCGTCTGTGAACGATCTTTTACGAATGTTTGTTTGCGCTATCGAGGTGCACTTCAAAATGAACAAGATTTGAATTTATTTAACGATACACTGCGCCAAAAAATGGTGCATGAAGGTGAATTTATGGTGAGTTTGACAAAAGTCGAGGGGAAAACAGTGTTGCGCCCTGTTATCTGTAACCCGGCTATCGATTCGGAAAGTTTGAAACGATTTGTTGACAAAATTATTCAAATCGCTTCTACCATGAATTAATCACGATGATATGGTGAACCCTTATCGATTTCACTGGCCCGATACAATTGTTCTAGCAATACGACTGCGGCCATTTCGTATGTCAGTGTCAGTGGGCCCAATGAAATCGTTTTGTACAACTCAATAATCTCTGAATTAAAACCATCAACCGGTCCAACCGCTAAATGGGTGGTCGAATCGGAGAGGCGCCACCGTTTCCAATTCTCCAGCATCCATTCTGTGGTACCACTCTCTCCATTCTCATCGAGTAAAATCAGTACTCCATTTGTCGCCGCATCCTGAATTTTTGAAACATAAGCGGCATGATTCATACGATCGGAATGGGCCAGAAGTGTGACACCCCGGCCTTCTAAACGTTCAGCATATTTGTTGATCAGATGCGAATAGCCCTTTTCCCGCGCCTTGCCATGCGTATGGACAACGATGCGAGCCATGACGTGTCCCGAACGTCAAACAACATCATGATTGGGGCGAAGGCTCAAGGGGGATGGTTGGTGAAGGGGACCATGGGTTGGTGGCCATTTGGTCGGCGAGAGAAGCCGTTCAATGATAACCCCCACATCAAAGGAACTCGTGTTTGGTTGACTGAATTACGTGAAATGTGTGAACAATATTTTGATAACCATGCAGAAGGACAACGCCGTATTTCACAACTCCAAATCGAATGGAAAGATGCTCGCAACGAGGCGGAAATTGACGCTGAATTACTCAAGGGTTTGGAGCGACGGGCCTATCGCCTATTGAAGGCCGATTCAGAAGCTTGGCTGGCTTGGCTTGACAATGAAGAATTTTGGCAACCAGGATGGCGAGGCGATGATGGGGAACCCAGCGGCGAAGCGGGAATGAATTGAATACCGAGACCTTCGCCCTGTGGCCAATGTGGACTTGGATTGCCTTTCTTGGTGGAACTTCTGCACTGATGCTCTGGATGAGTCGTGCGCAGCCCTTTCCTGAAATTGGTGGGCGGTGGGCTTGGTTGATGCTTGGAGTGACTGGCCTCTTAGCTCTCGCAATGAATTCACCTCGCGCTACGAGTCCATATCTTCCAGCGATTATTTCCGGTATCATGGGGGGACTCGGTGTAACCGTCGGCGCCTTGCATGATAGACGCAAGCAGGATGTCATATTGGCACCATTTGCAGGGATGTGGTTTGTAGCTGCGACCGTTTCGGCTTTGGCTGATGGTTGGGCGTCCTACAGTAGCACTGAACAATGGGTCGGGTTCATTTTGGCCACCACTGTAATTCTGCTCGAAGTTTTTCTCTTCTGGAAAGGACTCATAATTGGAATTCAGGGTATATCGTGGTCGCAAGCCGCACTTCGCCAACTTGATCGAGGGCTCATCGAAGGGGACAGAGGGGCGATTTCTATGTTTGAGAAATCATGGAGTGTCGATGATTCCTGGCTCGATGCGATGAGCCATGCTGCGCTGATTCGGATTCACGAATTTCATGGAAATTATGAAGCCGTAACAAAGCATGCAGATATGCTGGAAAGACTTGGGGGTATGGATATTGTTGACAATGCATGGCTTACAAAGATTGATTCTTGTCTTCAACGCCTCAGTCGACCGGTTTTCGAGGCAGAATAGCCGCGGAAATGTATGGGATAGACGGGGCTGCTCTAGTGTATGTTAAATATCTCGGATGACAAATTACACATGGTGATGAGCTGCGGAAAGGAAATTGGGAAGTTCTCAGTATACGGTTGAGTTGGGTTGCAGTTGTAGTTTGGTTTAGTGCCAATTTGTTATCTCAAGCCATCTACATTGGGTTCAACGGTGAACCTTATGATGCAAATGCAATTCTCTCAGGGCTTGGATATTGGTACTGGGTCTGTATTGTTATTGAATTATTCATCTGGGGATCATTGGGTATCTTGGTAATGAAAAAATTGCGTATAAAAACGAAAGATGATGGCATATTAGAGAGTGTTTGAAGTAGGGAAAGACCCTTGTTTAGGAGCCACTCCGGGGAATCATGGTTCGCATCACCAAGGTTCACACTGGCACGGGTGATGCTGGAGAGACATCTCTTGCATCGGGCGAACGAGTGTCCAAGAGTAATGTTCGTGTTGATTTCTTTGGTACTGTCGATGAACTCAATGCAGTCATCGGGATGGTTCGGGCCGAATTAGAACGTGTTGATACTCACCACGAGGACGGTGGTGCTAGGGCAACGGTTCGAACTGTCAAAAATGCAGTGACTGCAAAAATCAGCCTCATCCAACAGGAACTCTTTGATATCGGTGGGGAATGTTCTTTCCTTCCTGAAAAAGTCCCGGAAGCAATGACTGTAATCGATCAAGAACAAGCCGACCGGCTCTGCTCTGAAATGGATATTTGGACTGAAGAGTTGGCGCCATTAGAATCGTTTATTTTACCTGCGGGTTCTCCCTTAATTGCCACAATGCATCTGGCACGTACGGTTACTCGGCGTGCAGAAAGAGGTGCGATGCGATTACGCGAAGTTGAGGGTGAGGGTGCTGTTAGAGATATTGTTATCACATATCTCAATCGCCTTTCCGATTGGTTCTTTGTTCTCGCACGATGGATTGTGATGACTCTTGGAGATGACGAGACTCTTTGGGTACCTCTAGGCAAGAGAAACCTTTCCTAAACTTCACGGCCCAATGCCCGCAATTGTGCGCGTGCTCCACGCAATATCTCTTTACTTTGATCAAAATCCAATTGGTTCTCGGCGTCATCCCACTCGAGCCACATGAAATTACGATGTTCATGACTTAATGTGATGTCATATTGTTCAGTTTCACCGATGAACCAGAATACCTCTTTTTCCACCTGTTGACCCTTGTGGGTGAAAGTGTAGAAAGTTCTCATCCTCCAATCATCTATCATATTGACTTCGGAAATACCTGTCTCCTCTTCTAATTCTCGCAATGCTGTACTCTGATAGGTACCATCTTCTGCCTCATAGTGTCCCTTTGGGAATCCCCAATGACCTTGTGGATATTGTAAGAGAAGGACGCTGCCAAAATTAACGAGGACTACCCCGCATGAAGTCTCCATGCTACCTGAATGGGTGAGGGCTACTAATTGGTTGCGCATGTACTGTGCGTTAGGTCGCCAACGCTAAGAGCGAGATGTGGTGACGAACAATACTTGGAGGGGTCATTTGGTCGACATATCGAAGATGAACATTAAGCGAATTGTTGCAGATGGTGATCTAGATGGTTTGCTATCGGCTGCAATCGTTCGTAGGGTTTGGAATGATATCCCTGTTAAATTTAGCCATCCAGCTGAAGTGCGAAGGGGTGGGGTTGACGATTGGATGACCAGAGAGACCGCGGTTCTGGATCTTCCTTTTCATCCGATGTGTGGCTTACATATCGACCATCACCTTACCAATAAGCCTACACCTGATCAACAAGATTCTGCTGCAAAAGATGGTTGTAATATCGTGTGGGATGAAGCATTGAGTGCGGCACGTGTTTGTTTCAACACTTTCCAAGAAAGCGTTAACCTTGATGATATTGCGACTTGGATGGAGATGGTGGACAAACTGGATGGTGGGAAAATTTCACGCCAAGAATTTCTTTCAGACCATCCAATTGTTTGGATTGGAAGAACAATCGATGCTACCGATGAATCCTATTGCCAAACGCTGTTGCAACATATTGTCGACGGCTTTGGGCCAACCGATCTTGTGAAAATCCCTATCGTTGCCAAAAAGATTGAACACTCTAAGGATGAATTTCGGCGCCTCCAATCAATGCTAGATGAATGTACAAAAATTGTTGATAGGATGGCCATTGTTCGTTTAGATGGCAAGGGTATTCGAACGAATGGTTACCTTGTAACCGCCCATTTTGGAGATAAGTGCGATGCGTGTATGATCATACATGGATATCATGAAATTGGGTCCAATGGGGATGATAAATGGCCACTTTCGGCCTCTTTTTACAGTAATTCATTTCTACACGAAAAAGGTGGATTATTTGATTTGACAAGATTGGCAACTGCTTTCGATATAGATGGTGGGGGTCATGCAAATGCCTGCGGGTGTAGGATTCAAGCACTCACGAAATCAGGGCAAAAAGAAGAGCGAGTTGTAGATACAATTGATATCGAACGCAACATTGAGGCTTGGTTAGTAAAGTGGTCTCTACGCTGATGACAATAATTGCATCAACCAAAGGAATCCTAGGAAAGCATGCAACCCGATGAGGACCATGATTGCATCAGATGCTCGGCCATGTCTCTGCTTTTCAGCCGCCCATGGTTTCCCTGCATTTCTCAAATCACGAGTCTGCCTCCCCTTACGCCAAAGAATTGTGATTAGAATCAAACCCAGTATGCCTCCACCAGCATGTAACCCGCCTGCACCGCTTGGCATCAGTGCACCAGGTAAGGTAGCGTCTTCAGTTCGAATTCGATATAGGGAATTCGCGATGAAACCTCCGATGACTAAAATCCATGCGAGTATGTACAACCGTTCTCCATCTCGTTCATGCGACTGTACTGATTTCTTCCTCTCTTCCCCTTTGAGTAAAAGGCCACGTTGTCGCCAACGATGCTGCCTAATCATCCAGCCTATAACCATCAAAGCGGCCAGTGGATGGAGAAGTATGATGACCAAATTGGTCGGGTCCATATCCACGCGAGAAGAGGGTTACACTTCAGCGATGCGTTCATAGTAGGGGGGCGAGGGCTGGAAACCCGCCGTAGGCGGGGGGCGATGGAACTGGCTGGTGATGAAGACTATCTACTCGAATGCCTCGATGTCGCCATCAAGGCTGGAGATGTGCCCGAAAAGCGACGCCGGAAGGCCATGGATACCTCTGCTTGGGACCTTTTGGAAAAGCCATGGAAAGGGCTACTTCTGGTGGCTCTCAACAAAGAAGAACTCAGTAACAAAGAATCTTCCAATAATCGGCAACGGAGAATGCGGGGCCGGGGAAGGCGGGCAAGAAACCCAACTACCGATGATTGGATCGAAGAAATGGAGGGATTGGTGTCCCCACTCCACAAAGCGCCTCCGGGTTATCGCCTCTCCGCCATGTTAGTACAAAGGGCTCGGCTTGGAGACAAATGGAATCCTACTTGGGATACTGAACTTGAGAAAATGCGGAATTCCTGTGCTGAAGGAATTCACCCAGTTTGGCCCAGATTGGGTAGAGAAGCGCCGCTATTGGCTGAGATGCAATCATATCCTGAGATTGAGGTTTCAAATATGACTCCAACAAATGCAAGTGAATGGATTCTTTCTGCGAGATTGGATCCAAAAAATCGTACTGCCTTGGCTGCGTGGTTGAAAACCCCCACCCCATTTCCACTCACAGCTGATTTGGAATTGAGTATTCAAAGAATTGTCAAATCTCTACAATCCAAAGGGAAGGTCGCCGAGCCACCTGAATCATTCAATCGTTTGGAGGGGGAGGCTGTGCTGGTCAAAGCACTTGTCGGAATTTGCTCCGGTAGCGATGAAACTAAAAGTGATTTAACCACTCTAATCAAAGATGGAGGGGATGTGGCCAACATTGCTAAGGATCATCTTGCTCTACTCCGGCTTCGCTCAGGTGAAAGTGATGCATGGGCAGAATGCCATGGTGCAAAGGGCGATGATGCACTATCGGTAGCAATGCGATATCAATCATGGATTGATGCGCCAGATGATACTGAACTAACAGCGAATGAAATTCAGGAAGGGATCCTGCTACTCAATGACACTGAAGATCGACGTGCACTCATGTGGAGTTTGGTGGCTGCACACATTCGAGAAAATGATCACGACTCAGCATTGAAAATTATATCTGATTTGAATCTCGTTGATTCTACGAAATTACACCTAGTCCTGAAACTCATTGAAGCAAGTGGTGATGAGGTGTTAATTGAACGATTAATGGAGGGTGTCCACCGAATCGAGCCCGATGGGCTTGTACTGATTATGCAAACTATTCAAATTCCACTTCAATTACGTTCTGTGGCTGCAATTAAAATCCAAGATGGTGGTGACTTCGGTGGGGGTGAATTAGAAGACTTAGCTTTGGATATTTTCACAGAATCTGGTAATGCGGATCGTATTGGTTCAATTCTGATGAAAATGAAAGATGGGGCTATAATGCATCCACACCGCACACTTTTGGTACACCACTTGCTTCCAGGTAATGCCAACCAAGAATTGTGTGGATGGGTTATTGATGCAAGACCGAAAGCAATGGAGGCATTGACCAAAGAACCGAGTGGAGTATTGTCTGAAACCTCGGTTGGGCTCGTTAAATTGTTAGAGGGGGCTCCTGCTGATTTAGATGCTATTCGTGATCGGGTCGCAGGAAATCGTGAAGCGATTCGGGCTTTCAATCAATGCCGACAAGCGATGTTGAAGGGTGGTGATGGTTTGGTCCCAGCAGACCATTTGGATAAATTACAATCCTCAATCAAAAATTCGTCATTAAGTGGGGTCGAATTGCGATTATTCTCTGCTGTTTTGGATCGCCTCAGATTCAATCGGGCAATTCGTTTACTCGATGATCACAGCGAAGAAAGTACGAACTCAGCCCTTTCAACTTTGAATAGTTTGATTGGTGAAAATCCAAGGAAGAGAATTGTCGATGCAATTAGACAGGTGGTATTGGAACACGATAGCATTGCAATTCCGGCCTTTGCTGAATGGCACCGCATACATGCATCACCATCATCAGCATCGTGGCACCAAATCATCCTCGCTTCAATCGAGGAGAAAGCTGGCAAACACCAATCTGCCGGTAGATCTCTACGCCGAGCTAGTATGGATATCACATTCAGTTTTGAAAACCGGGTCCGCTTAGCGAGGCGCGCCCTCATCGCCTTTGCTCATGCTGGGAAATTTTCGGAGGCGATTCAAATGTTGGAAAGTCAGCAGGCTTTGCAATCTGCTATGACTGGTATTTTTCAATTGTATCTCCATGTTTGCGATGATGCTGCGCGACAGCAACCTGAAGCCGCACGCCGACGGTTACTCGATTGGATATCTAGTACAGAAATCGTTTCAGAAGAGAATGTCGACGGTGAAATCGTTGAAAGAGAACGTACGACGTATCCATCTGATGAATTAGACCTACTATTCACCTATCCAAATACTCACGGGCTGCCTCAAGGTTTGTGGCAAGGACGGATACGGGCGGCGAAACGTGGACTTTCAAGCAATCGCCGCAGTCAACGAAGTCAGTTGGAAGATCGTTTCCAACATGTCCTCGATGATGGGGCAACTATCCAAGAGGTCGAAGGTGTGGCTGGTGAAGCATCTGCGCTCAACCCAACTCAAGGGTTGATGATGTTTGAGCGAGCCATGAATTCAGGCCAATTTTCAAACAGCCAGATGAAGGCGTTACTAAGAAGCCAAAATGGGATTTTTCGGTTAAATGAAGTAACGCTACCCATTCGTGTACGCCGCAAATTACGTCACCTAACCCTGCAACCCTTGATTTTGATTGACACTAACTTGCTCATTGATGCAGCGAAGGAACGAATCAGTTGGCTATTGAATGAAGAGGGTGGAATAGAAACAAATTTGCAGGGTTCTTTCCACCGTACAGTACTCTACAAATCCAATGCTGGTATAGTTAAACTTAGAATTCCAATCGCTGCTGAAAAGGAATTCAAGAACAAGATGAGGGAGGTCGAAAGGGTGCGTACCCTATTCGATGATATTTGGATCAACGAAGTTGAATGGGTCGAGAAAGTGACTCGTGGGGCGATTGATAAAATTTGCAAGCAAGTATTGGCGGATTACAGCACATGGCACCCACCCCTCGATATTGAAAAAGAGTCTGGAATATCTGATTATGAAGATCGTACAATCGAGTTCATGGTGGATCATCGAAAGACCTACATCGAACTTCTTGAAAGCAGCGCCGCAAACAAAAAACGAACAAAGATTGGCAAAGATGCAGTCTATCCTGAACGTGGAGATCGGGATATCATGAGAGAGGCTGCGATGTTGGCTGATTCAACGAACAAAGAATTACTCAAAGCGGGGATTGGTGCAATCTTGGTCGCTTCCCGGGATTCTGATTTCTGGATTGTGAGGCGTTCCTTGGAAGAAACATTCGGCTTCGGTGTAGTTCGCACTGCGCGTGAACTCAGCCAATGGGCTTAATCACAAATAGAAATCCGGTTGCAGAGTCATACCAGGTTCAACCGCATATTTTTCAAAATCTTCTAAACCAGCTTCCCGCAAGGCAGATTCATCGGTGTAGAATCGCCCTGAAACAATTTTGTTTTGACTAAGAATGTGTAATGCAGCATCTGCAACAATCTGAGGTTTTCTGCTCCTTCGAATCATTTCTTCACCACCTAAGGCCTTGTTGTATCGAACTGCTGCAGTGTCGATTGTTGTTGCTGGCCAGATAGCGTTCACAGCAATTCCATCCATGGCAAGTTCACCAGACAGTCCGAGAACTAGCATTGACATCGAGTACTTTGAAAGTGTGTATGCGAGCGTTCCGTTGAGCCATTTAGGATCGAGATTGATAGGCGGTGCTAGAACGAGGATACGCCCTGCACCACTCTTTTTCAGATGCGGTAAGGCTGCTTGACAAAGAGCGAATGTCCCTCGGCTGTTCACCTCATGTACCAAATCGAAACGCTTCATTGGAGTCTCTGCGAAAGGAGCAATGAACAATGCACCTGCGTTGCAGATGATTGCGTCGATTCCATTGAAGGCAGCCACGCCTTTTTCGACTGCGGCCTGAACCTGTTCATCATCACGCACATCCATCTGTGCACATATTGCCTTACCTCCAGCTGCTTCCACCAGAGCTTTAGTTTCAGGTAACGTACCAGGTAATTTCTCGTTCGGTTCCATTGAACGTGCACAGAGAATAATATTCGCACCTTCTTCACCGAGACGTATGGCCATGGCGCGACCAAGACCGCGGCTGGCTCCAGTGATGAGTACTGTCCGACCACGCCACGATTCGATTTCCCGAACAACATCAACGGGATTCTCATTCAATAAAACATCAGCAATTTCACAATATGAAGCCATGGCATCTTCGGCGGTAGTACCCGCGAGCTTCTTCCAGGCCTTCCATTTGGCGACAGCAACCATCCCCTTCGCAATTGGAAGGCGCCCTGTTGCATCTCCTTCAGTTGCCTGTTTGTATAGTGAATAGAGACGTAGCATCATGTTGTCATCAGGCCGCTCATCCAGAGACAATATTCGTTTACTAGCACGCTTAAATCGTTTCTCTGTGCTCAGATTAACACCCCTTTTTGTTCGGGTCTCAGCCATTGTTCAACCAATTGTTTTCGCGCTTCTGTATCTTTGTCTGAAGTATGGTGGTGTCCATCGATAACGTGAAGTTCGTAAGGGGTTTGATGTTGAGTAAGGGCCTTTGAAAGTTCATTGAAATGGATCTGCCCCAATCGTTGATCTTCTGCTGCCTGAAGGGCGAGGATGGGTACCGCAGGCAGACCGATATGTGGTATCGCTGCAGTAGCATATCGAACCGGTAAATCTGGATGTATTCGTTCATGTTCTCTACGAAGAATCCACCGAATCCAAGGCATGATGAAACGCAAATAGCGGTGCTTTGTTGATGTATTGCGTTCAATGATTAATGGATAGGATGTGATTGGGGATTCAACCATCACCCCTGCTAGGCGGGACTTCCACCAACCTGATGGGTGTGCTCCAAGCCGTAAGGCAAGAAAACCACCCATCGAATGACCGTAAATCCAAACTCGTTCGGGTAATTGATCTAGTTCGAAGGACAGTTGCTGAAGGAGAGCTTCCAAATCAGCAACCAATTTCAGAAGAGTCCACTCATCACGTAAGTTACAACCACCATGCCCTCGTAAATTCATTCCCACGATATCGAGATCGAGTTCGTTCAAGTGCTGGCAACGTGCCTCTGCATTACGCAGTGACGAACCGTAGCCGTGAATATACAGAACCAAACCTTTCGCGGGTGCTTCAGATGGAAGATGATACGCTGTTAGTGTGTCGCCACCCCACCCGGCAAAGCGTAAACTCCCCCAACGTGCATCAATGAGGCGTCCGTCTGCAGGTGCAGGAGATCGCAAATATGCACGTAGCACAATACGTCGTAAAACGAGCCAACCACCTAGAGGGGCACTGATACCAGCAAGCATCCAAGCCAACGGTTCAGTTCTCCAATGAGGATACATCAGCAATAGCAGAATTTCGAAAACAATAGCGAATTCCATCCAAGTGGAACGGCGCATCAAGCGCGAAGTATTGGATACCACATAAGCGGCTGCTCCCCGTATCTCTTCTGTACTGTTTGCCACACTCACAGCATGGCCTCCGGAAATTCCATCAAGTGTTTGTGCCCCGCCTGAACCTTGGCTGCTAGGCCTACATTATCCGGGAGAATTTCTGCAAAGAACACATCTGCAAGTCGGAGTTTAGCGTCATAGAATGGGTCCTCAGAACCCGCTGCCTTAGCATCGTTGCAGACGCGCGCCATGCGTGCCCACATGTAAGCAAGCATTGTATTGCCAAAATAAGTACAGTAATCAGTAGCTCCTGCTGCAAGGAAGTGAGGGTTACCCATCCCTTCGGAAATCATCAACAGAGTCAACTGCTGAAGGCCACGCACACTCTGATAGAGTGGTTTGGTATACTTCGCCATATCTGTGTCATCACGATTTTCTTCGATGAATTCAAGCAGTGGCCACATCAAGCTACGGAAATTTTTACCAAAATCTTGAGTGATCTTTCGGCCGGCCAAATCGAGAGCCTGAATTCCGTTTGTACCCTCCCAAATGGGTGCAATTCGCGCATCACGATAGAACTGTTCAACACCATACTCGGTACAATATCCAGCGCCACCCATGACTTGGATACCAAGACTACAGGTCTCGCACCCTAGATCGGTTCCAAGTGCTTTGATAATTGGAGTAAGCAATGCGACAAGTGCGGTTGCATGAGCCTTCGATTCGTCATCTCCGCGTCTCATTTGATCGAGTAGCGTACCTGCCCAAGTTGCAAGTGCCCTGCATCCTTCGTTGTTAGCCTTCATCTTCAGTAACATTCGACGTACATCAGGGTGAACAAGGATTGGGTCTGCTTTCTCTTTAAGATCTTGAATCCCTTTCAAATCGCGACCTTGGCGGCGCTCTACACACCAATCAAGGGCATTCTGATAAGCGATTTCACCAAGTCCAATACCCATCATCCCTGTCGCAAGGCGCTCTCTATTCATCATCTCGAACATGAGGCGCATGCCTGTATTCGCCTCGCCGACAATCCAACCAATACTGTCATCAAAATTGAGAACACAGGTCGGGCTGCCGTGTAATCCCATTTTCTCTTCAATTCCTGAACAGGTGACACCATTCAAATTATCATCACCGGGAAGGAATTTAGGGACGACGAAGAGAGAAATTCCACGCGAACCTTCGGGGGCATCGGGTAACTTAGCTAGAACCATGTGAATGATATTATCACTCAAATCATGATCGCCGAAGGTGATGAACATCTTTGTTCCAGTGATTTGATAGGAACCGTTGTCTTGAGGGTGCGCCTTGGTTCGAATCATTCCAAGATCTGTTCCGGCATGCGGTTCGGTCAGACACATTGTGCCACACCATTCGCCACTAGCCACCTTTTCCGCGTATTTTTCTTGAAGTTCAGCACTACCATGTTCAGAAATGAGATCATACACACCCAGATTGAGTGCACCGACCGTAGAGAGTGCCATATTGCTTGAAATTGCAAATTCGTCCATCGCATTGCGGAAGAAGAGGGGGCAATCCATGCCGCCATGCTCGGCGCGTGCAGCAGCAGCAAACCAGCCACCTTCGGTTGTGGTATCCCATGCTTCTTTGAAGCCAGGAGGAGCTTTCACCTGACCATTTTCATAGGTACAACCAACTTTGTCTCCAACAGCATTCGTGGGCAACCAAGCAGTCCGCATAATTTCGCCCCATTCTTCCATCATCATGTCAATCATATCACGATCCCAACCATCGTAACCCAATCGTTCTGACAACTCAACAACCTCGAATACTTCATGCAGGAGGAAGGTGTAATCGCGTAGTGGTGCATCGTATCTTACCATTTTATCATCTCTCCTTAATTTCTCAATGGCTTGCCTTTCGCCAACATATGTTCCATGCGATCTAATGTCGCTACATCCTTTGCGAGTGTTGCGATGGCTGCACGTTCAAGGGCCAGAAGTTCATCTTCCCCCATCTCAACCATAACATCTGCATCATCACCACCCGTCAGCACTTTCGCAAGTTCGCCAACGACGACGACATCGTGTGGAGTCGCCTTTCCAGATAGTGCGAGATCATTCAATGCCATCTCGAGTGCGAGACGGCCCGATGGACCTGGAAGATGGTAGGTGTGGGGCTCCGGTGGAGTGTAATTCTCTGCAAGTTTCAACACACAGGCCTTTGCATCGGCCAACAACCGGTCCCGATTCATCGAAATCTGATCTGATGGTCTAAGATATCCTAAATTGCGGGCTTGTTCGGCGGATTTTGCCACTTGGGCCAGTCCGATGTTCTCAAATGCCCGCATAGGCGCACCCATAGGTCCACCCGATGAGATACCGAAAGCCGGGAGACGGGCGAGCATTTCCTTGCAACCACCCCAACCAGGGATGATGCCAACACCTACTTCGACGAGGCCAATGTAGGACTCGGAGTGGGCCTGTACGGCGTCACAATGCAAGAGAACCTCACAGCCACCACCAACGCACATCCCAGCAGCAGCAGCAACAACAGGTACCTCTGCGTACTTCAAAGTTTGATATGCATCTTGGCCGAGTTTGATGAATTGATCTACCTCTTTCCAAGCGCCTAAATTCGCCGCGAACAATGCGAGACCCAGATTGGCGCCTGCACAGAAGTGTGATCCATCGTTACCAATTAGAATGCCTTTCCACCCTTCGTTCTCAGCAATATCGACAGCGGTCATCAACATCTCCATGCTGTTTGGATCCATAGCATTGAGTTTCGAATGATATTCGACCAACAATACACCATCTCCAGCGTCCCACAAACTTGCCGAACCGTTTCGTTTGATGGCACGACCCTGCCTACGCTTGAGATCTGCGACGGTGAATGTAGATGCGGGGCGAGGGACGAGAACATGTGTGCCCTCTGGTGTAATTCGAGTCGGTTCTCCATCAAGAGTTCCGTGAAAACCACCATTCTCGGAAGCCAAGCGAAGAATGTCCGGGATATCCTTATCCAAAGATTCCAATTCAGAAATAATCCAAGCAAGGCCGAGTTCATCCATCATCTGGAAGGGGCCCTTTTTCCAATTGTATCCAACTTGCATGGCACCATCAATCGAAGCGATATCAGCGCTGACAACAGGAACCAGAGATGCGGCATAAGCGAACGTGTCAAGTAGGATTTCTTTGACGAAGCGTGAACCGGCATCATCCTTCTCAATGAGGCGAGCCAATCCTTGTTTACCGATTTTGGCTGAAGGGAATGCTGCACGGCGATTTGCAGGGGCATATTCACCTGTTTGGATATTTCGAGCCTCCTTGATACGCTGACCGTCATCTGTATTCAATCGGTAGAATCCGCCTTTCCCTTTACGGCCAGTATATCCATCCGCAATCATCGCCGTGATAGCGTCACCACCACGTCCAGCGATAGTGTGCAATGCATCCCCTTTGGGAAGATGCTGTACCATTGATTCGATTACATGGGGGATAAGGTCAATGCCGACCAAGTCCATGAGGCCGAATACACCTGTCTTGGGTAAACCGATGGGGCGACCTAGCATGGCATCTGCTTGTTCGATTGTGAAACCGTGATCTAGTGTTGCAGCAATGGCGCGTTGGACGAAATAGATGCCCAATCGGTTCCCGATGAAGCCAGGTGTATCATTGCAGAGTGTGACGCGCTTGCCGAGTTTTTCATCCGCGAAGGATGTGAAGCGTTGCAGTGTCTCAGCGGGTACTTCTGGTGATGTGACTACTTCGAGTAACGGAAGATAACGGGGTGGATTGAAGAAGTGAGTGATTAGGAAACGACTCGATAGACTTGAGGGCATGCCAGCAACGAGTTTTGAACGGGGTAGAGTTGAGGTGTTTGAAGAAAGAATTGCGTGTGCTGGCATGTATTCTGCCAATTTTGCATAGACATCGCGCTTGATTGCCAGTCGCTCAATGACGACTTCAATAACCCAATCCATGTCCGCGAGAAGATGTAAGCTGTCATCCAAATTTGCAGGAGTAATACGTTCAGCATAGTCGGGATGCATCAGAACTTCAGGATTGGCCTTCAACATCTGTTTGATCGCACCTTTAGCGAGAATATCAGGGTCTTCAGCATCATCCGGAACTATGTCCATGAGGACAACATCGCAGCCGGCGTTGGCACAATGCGCGGCGATACCTGCACCCATCAAACCAGAGCCGATTACAGCAACTCTGTGAATTCCGCCTTCTTCTTTGGAAGATTTCAAAGGACTTTGCTTAGATACAGTAATTGTCATTCATTCCACCTTCTCAAGGACGGTGGCAATCCCCTGGCCGCCACCAATACACATCGTTGCAAGGGCTGTCTTTGAGCCGTTTCGAGACAAGACTGTGGCCGCTCGACCGACGATGCGGGCACCGGAGGCCCCGAGTGGGTGGCCAAGTGCAAGCGCTCCACCATCGACATTCACTTTGGCCGGATCTAGTTCCATCTCTTCAATCACCGCAAGTGATTGTGCAGCGAAAGCTTCGTTGAGTTCAATGATATCTACATCATCCAAAGTGAGGCCAGCACGTTCTAGTGCTTTACGAGATGCTTCAACGGGGCCAATGCCCATGACTTCCGGTGCGCAACCTGAAATTGCAATGCTTTTGATGCGGGCCAATACTGTGAGACCATGCTCCTTGGCGAAGGACTCTGTACAAACGAGAACGAAGGCAGCTCCATCAGTCAGTGGTGAAGAGGTGCCTGCTGTGACCGTTCCCTCTTCGAGGAAGGCGGGCTTCAATTTGGAGAGGGCTTCCTGATTGGTGCCCTCACGGATGCAACCATCAGTTGTCACCGTTCCATTCTCTGTTTCAATTGGTATAATGACGTCGGAGAATGCTGCTGCTGCTGCTCGCTTGTGACTTTCAATGACAAAATCTTGTTGTACTTCTCGATTGATTCCATACGCATTAGCGAGGTTTTCTGCAGTCAACCCCATGTTTGTGAAAGCCTCTGGTTTGTCAGATGCAAGGCGTGGATTGGGCAATGGATTGAATCCTGACATTGGAATTCTACTCATCGATTCAACACCCCCGCAAATGAATGCATCACCTGCACCCATGGCAATTCGGCCAGCAGCATCATGAATCGCTTGCATTGAAGAACCGCAGAATCGATTGATAGTTACCCCACCGACTTCGTTGGGTAGATTAGCGAGGAATCCCACCATTCTAGCGAGGTTGAATCCCTGTTCCCCTTCTGGAAAGGCACACCCAACGAGAACGTCTTCGATGTGTGATGCGTCCAGATTCAAATTTTCGAGTAAACCGCGGATCACTGAAGCAGCGATGTCGTCGGGCCGGGCACATGCAAGTTGGCCTTTCTTGGCTGGGGTGAAAGGTGAGCGGGCGTATCCACAGATGAGAGCGTTGTTTGTCATGTAAGATATTATACACCGGTGTAATAATTAAACCCAAGAGTGGTGTAAAAAACATTAACTGTTTTTTAAAACACTCAGTGTGATTAACTACATCTCCGCAATGTCTCGATTCCATGCGGCTACATAGCGATTGATTGTCGGAGTGTCATCATTGACAAAAATCGAAAAACTCAACTTTTCCAGTGTTTCGAAGCTACCCTCTAACCAAACTTTGCTCAATGGCCAGGGTGGCGAGGGCTCGTCAGGAACTCTTCCACTGAGTAAACGTCCAATGCACAGCAGGTGGCCCTTTTTGTTGAGTAATTTAGGAAGATTAGTGGCGGCAGTATCGCGTATTAGATCTGGTATCGCTTGTAGAATGTGAATCTCAACAACAAGGTCGTAGGCCCCTAACCATTCATCAACTGGCTCTAACAAATCTCCAACACAATAATTCACTGATGATTGTGGAAAGCGCTCTTTGCACCAATCTATCGATGACTTTGATAGATCGAAGGCTGTAACATCGAAACCCGCAACGGAGAGCCATTCCGCGTCATCGCCAAGTCCACATCCAACCACAATGACTCGGCCTTGAACGTCGGGGTTATTGGCAATCCATTCAACCATCTTGTAGTGCGGTTCCATACGAGCCCAGGGGATTTCATCTGAATCACGGCTCGCACCTGCGTACAATTCTTCGAACCAACGAAGTGGTTCGCCATCCGCTTCTGCTGCTTCAGAGAGTTTCAGAAGGCGTTCTCTCGCTTTGGCGAGGTTATCGTCCATGTAAATCATCTCACATATGTGCGATGATTGCATGGCCAAACTCGGAACACTTCAGTAGAATGGCATCACCCATCTGACGTTCAAAATCATAAGTCACTGTCTTGGCACTGATTGCACCTTCCATTCCCTTGACGATAAGATCTGCAGCCTCGGTCCAGCCCATGTGTCGCAGCATCATCTCAGCACTGAGAATCAGGCTACCAGGGTTCACCTTATCTTGACCGGTGTATTTTGGGGCCGTACCGTGTGTAGCCTCGAAGATGGAAATGCCTGTGTCATAATTAATGTTAGCACCGGGTGCGATTCCAATCCCACCAACTTGAGCTGCGAGTGCATCCGATATGTAATCTCCATTGAGATTCATCGTGGTCAATACACCATACTCACGTGGGCGCGTGAGGACCTGCTGAAGCATGGCATCAGCAATGACATCCTTGATTGTGATTGTGTTTCCAGTATTCGGGTTGGTCATGGTACACCATGGGCCACCATCAAGCAACTTTGCCCCGAATTCATCCTGAGCCAACTGATAACCCCAGTCACGGAATCCACCTTCTGTGAATTTCATGATGTTGCCTTTGTGAACCAACGTGACGCTATCCTTGTCATTGTCAATTGCATATTGAATCGCTGCACGAACAATACGAGCAGTTCCTTCACTGGAAATCGGTTTGATGCCAATACCACTGGTGTTCGGAAAGCGAATCTTTGTGACGCCCATCTCGTTCTGTAGAAAATCGATGACTTTCGCCACTTCAGGTGAACCTGATTCCCATTCGATACCAGCGTAAACATCCTCACTGTTCTCACGGAAAATGATCATGTCCACCGCACCGGGGTCCTTGACTGGACTTGGGGTGCCAGCATACCAACGGACTGGTCGCACACATGCGAACAAATCGAGTTTCTGCCGTAGAGCGACATTGAGGCTTCGAATACCGCCACCAACAGGTGTAGTCAATGGGCCCTTGATGGAAACCAAACCGCTGCGCATAGCATTGAGTGTTGCTTCAGGCAACCATTCACCTGTCGCGTCATAGGCTTTCTGTCCAGCCAAAACTTCATTCCAATGGATTTGCTTCTCACCCGCGTAGGCTTTATCGACACTGGCGTTGACAACATCGATCATAACTGGGGAAATGTCGATACCAATGCCATCGCCCTCAATGTAATGCACAACAGGGTCATTGGGGACGTTCAGTACGCCATCTTGCATGGAAATGGGGTGGCCAGACATATCTCTCAAGCAGCGCGACAGGGCAACCATTGATGATGCTAACCCTCATCCACTCCTTACGTGTGCGCGCGTACATGCAGGGAATAGTTCGCTGGAAAGGGAACGAGGATTTAGAGGCTGAAAATCAGCATGGAATCAAGTTCCCGATGCACACTGCAGATTCGCCAAACCCGGTCCAGATGGTGTTGCTAGCCCATGGTGGATGTACGCTCCTCGATGTGATTACAGGTCTAAAACACCGCATGGAAAATGTCCGAGATATGTGGATTGAATTGGATGCGGATCGTAACGAAGAGGCCCCACGGATTTTTACAGCCGTAAGAATGCGTTACATCATCGAAGGTGACGTTCCACGAAAATTGGTGGAACGGATCATCGAAAAAAGTCATGAGAAAAATTGCACGGTGGGTGCCATGGTAACCAAAGCAGGTGCAACTCTCAATTGGGAACTTGACATTCGAGTTTAATCAAGGAGATTCAATGCTTGGGCGGCAGGAGCCAAAGCGAGTGGGACCGTTCCAAGTGCTGGTACCGGGCCACCAACCATCCAACAACCCTCTGCGAATGGGCGTGAAAGTCCGAGTTGATTCATCCAAGCATTGGCCGATTTCCAACCATCTTGTGTGATGCCTGTGCGCAAAGCCGTCCCCCCCAATCGGCGGGCAAGGCCACTGGAAATATCGTCATGAGCAGTGACCATTGCACGTACAGCATCAATCCATTTGGCCAAAGAGTTGGCTTCACTTCCTCGTGGTGCGGTGCCCTCAACCAATCGGGTTTCATAATCTGCTTCAATGCTAGCTCGTTCCCCATCGGTGAGTTTCAAAGACCCTTGTAATGTGTCGAGTTGCCGGAATTCAGTTGCTGTCAACCTATCGTCATACCACGCCAACGCCAAGGCGTGTTCAAAGGGTGTGTTACCAAGAGGTTTCATGATTTCACCCAAGCATTTCACGGACCAAATCAAGATGTTCTTCGAATGAAATATCTAACTCACTTCTCCGTTTTGCGAGTAAATGAACTTCGCCCGGATCAAGAATCCCATCAACCCAGACTGTTTCAAGAACCATACGATAAGCTTCTTTGACATCTGGTTTCGCTGCAGTAGGAGTGTTCTCTGTTGGTTCTTCTACTTCCTCAGGGGATTCTTCTTCGTCGTCCATGAAGGCTGCAAAGATATCTTCCTCTGCTGAAGAAACGAGGGAAACAGAAGGCCCGGCGACTCCGAGGGTTGCAAACAAATCGTCTTCATCGTCTTCATCGTCTTCCTCTTCATGTTGTTCAATACCAGCTGGTGCTGATTCAGCAGGTGTGTCATCTTCATCATCATCCATGAATGCCTCAAGGCCGTCACTTGCATTGCCCGTTACGGGGGGCGATTCGACACCCAATTCTGCGAATAGATCAACCTCACCATCTTCTGATTCTGAGCCGTTTTCGGGTTCGGGGGCTGTCATCAAATCACTCCGTCCCTCGGAGGAGGGATGGCATTCCCTCAAATGCGTTACCTGTTGGCGGTCGAGTTCAACACCATAGGTGTCGCTTTGATGAAATTAAATGGCTTGGTGGGTAAAATGTGTCTTCCCGATATCTCTAACCACCTTCTTGATGTGTGTAATTTACTCGACCTATGTACACATATTCACGCGTTCAGATAGATATCTTCAAAGACCCTCCAAATCGGAGGTGAACTCCCTGTGCGACGAGACACTGGTATCACCGGCCCACTGACGAGACGTTACTTTACAATCCACACCACCAAACTGAGATGATGAATTATGACACAATCCAAGATTAAGCAAGATTCCATTTCAGAGGCTGCCGAAAAGGGCATGGTTATCGAACGACGGTTCACACAAATCGGCAAAGATCCATTCGATCAATTTGAATGGCTAACTTCAGATTTTGTCATCAACAACCCAGATGGTACTGTGGCCTTTGAAATCAAAGATGTCTCTTTACCCTCTGGATTCGAAGGTGTACCTGGGAAAGTTTGTGCGCAGAAATACATGAGGAAAGCGGGGGTGCCTGCTGCTCTTCGCAAGGTTCCCGAAGAAGGTGTGCCGACATGGTTGCAACGCTCTGCTCCGGATGAAGAAATATTACAGACTATGGATGCTGATGATCGCTATGGAACTGAATCGGATGGTCGCCAACTTTTCCGGCGCCTTGCTGGAACCTGGACCTATTGGGGATGGAAGCATGGCTACTTTGCCAGCGAAGGGGATGCGCGTGCTTACTACGATGAGATGTGTTATCTCATCTCCAGTCAACGGTCCGCCCCCAATAGCCCACAATGGTTCAACACCGGTCTTCACTGGGCCTATGGAATCGAAGGACCTGCTCAAGGTCATTGGTATGTTGACCCGGTGACTAAAGAGGATATGCGTTCAGTAAATGCATACGAACATCCACAACCTCACGCGTGTTTCATCCAAAGTGTCAGTGATAGTTTGGTTGGAGATACAAGTTCAATCATGGGTCTGTGGAACCGTGAGGCACTTCTGTTCAAGTTTGGATCCGGAACGGGTTCAAACTTCTCCAACATTCGCGGTGCTGGGGAGCCCCTTTCTGGTGGTGGGACGTCTAGTGGGTTACTCTCTTTCCTGAAGATTGGTGACCGTGCTGCGGGCGCAATCAAGAGTGGAGGGACAACACGCCGTGCAGCTAAGATGGTTACATTGGATTTAGACCACCCTGACATCGAGGAGTACATCGGATGGAAATTGTCCGAAGAGGAAAAGGTCAGCGCCCTTGTAGCGGGTACAGCTGCACTTCAGAAGCATTGCAATGCTGTACTAGAGGCATGTTGGGATGGGGATGATGTCTTACTAGATCCAACCGAAAATATGAATCTGAAAACCTCCATGGTCAAGGCAATTCAAGCAAGTGTCCCTCAACCACACATCCAGCGAATGCTCGATTTGGCGAAACAGGGTTGGAAGAGTATTGAGTTCGAATCGATGGATACTGATTGGCAAGGTCAAGCCTACGCCACAGTTTCTGGTCAAAACTCAAACAACTCCGTCCGTGTTCCTGAATCGTTTATGCAAGCCGTTGAAAATGGTGGTGAATGGGATTTGTTTTTCCGTACTGAAAGGGATAAGGCGGTCAAGGAAGGGCGTGACCCAGTTCCACACCGAACGCTAGATGCCAACCAATTGTGGAATGATATCGCCTATACTGCATGGGCTTGCGCCGATCCAGGTATTCAATTTGACACCACCATCAACGAGTGGCACACTTGTCCAGAAGGTGGACGAATCAATGGATCTAACCCTTGTAGTGAATACATGTTCCTCGACGATACAGCATGCAATCTAGCCAGTATTAATTTACTCCATTACTATGACATGGATACGCAGAAGTTCGATATTGAAGGATTTCGACACTCTTGCCGACTTTGGACGACCACATTGGAAATCAGTGTACTGATGGCACAATTCCCTAGTCAAGCCATTTCCCGTAAATCGTATGATTATCGTACACTCGGACTTGGATTCTGCAACATTGGTTCAATGCTCATGCACATGGGTATTCCTTACAATGACTCGCGGGGTTATGCAATCTGCGGTGCGATTTCGGCTATCATGACTGGTGAGGCTTACGCAACCAGTGCAGATTTGGCCAGCTTCCTCGGTCCATTTCCTGAATATGATGCAAATTCCGAACATATGTTGCGCGTAATGCGGAACCATCGCAAAGCGGCGTACAATGACCCTGCAGAAGGGTATGAGGGTGTCTCCATCGCTCCAATGGGCATCGATTCAAAGAAGTGTCCAAAGGATTTGCTTGAAGCTGCACGTGGTGTGTGGGATCAGGCACTCGCAATGGGTATGGAACACGGCTATCGGAATGCGCAAACCACCGTTATTGCACCAACGGGAACCATCGGTCTGGTGATGGCTGCCGATACAACGGGTGTAGAACCACAATTCAGCCTTGTACAATACAAGACGTTAGCAGGTGGCGGTTCACTGCGAATCATCAACCGGGGTGTACCCAGTGCACTCAAACGGCTTGGCTACAATAACGGAGAAGTGCAAGAAATTGTCGACCATGTTATGGGGACCGGCACTCTTGAACGATGTGAAAGTGTATCCATGCAAAGTTTGCTAGAGATGGGCTTTTCTGATACTGAATTTTCAAAGATTGAAGCCGCTGTTGAAAATGTATTCGATATTCGTTCATTATTCGCCCCCCATGTTTTGGGTCATGAAT
>CAWVWT010000019.1:0-39208 GCA_963934015.1 uncultured Candidatus Poseidoniales archaeon | reverse complement strand
GAAAGCCCTTTGAAATTGTAAATCCGTTTCAATGGGTATTCGGATGAACCCTTCCTAACTGTTGAATAATAGAATTGATTGACCCAAATGTGAGTCTGAATAAAGTCAAGGTTACTTGCAAACATTGCAGAGCAGATCTTGCTGTTGAGAATAATTTTTCAGGTTTGATTAAATGTCCAAGATGCGGAATCGAATCGGAAGTGAATACTACAACACAAGAGAAAATTGAAATTTCTTCAGCACCTGATTTCTCATCAACTGCTGATTCTGGTTCTCTAATATATCAGGAATTGAGAAAACTGACTTGGGCTGTGGAAAGTGTTTCTAGAGCAATTTGGATAGTTTTCTTCTGGATACCTTTTGCAATCGGATTTGTGTTGGGTTTGATGTATTTATCTTAGTTTGAATTAGTTTCAAACCGTCCCCCTTTGAAACGATGGGTGTCGCATGGGTACCCTATGCGTAATCAGATAGGGTTGAAAGTGGAATGAGTGGAATCCCTGCTCCCTCAAAGGCCTCGCTGCCACCTTCTTCTCGGTCAACAATACTGATGCAAGCCACAACCTCACAGCCGATTGCGCGTAGGCGCCCGGCAGCTTTCAGAGCTGAACCGCCAGTGGTCGTGACATCCTCAAGGATAACGACTCGATCTCCAGATTTGATTGTACTTCCTTCAATCCCTGGGGGGTTGCCGGTTTTGCGTCCACCTCTGCCCTTGGGTTCCTTACGCAT
This sequence comes from uncultured Candidatus Poseidoniales archaeon, assembly GCA_963934015.1. Classification (GTDB taxonomy): domain Archaea; phylum Thermoplasmatota; class Poseidoniia; order Poseidoniales; family Thalassarchaeaceae; genus MGIIb-P. The sequence goes on along the minus strand of CAWVWT010000019.1, from coordinate 38,476 downwards.
GATGAATCCACGCAATGTGCTACCCACTTCTGCTTTGGCGATGGCGATACCCGTGAGTGGTACAGCACCCAATTCTAGGCCACCAACCACATCCACACCACCTTCAATTCCATCGATTGTATTGTGGATGAGCACCCCGAGTAAATGGGCCGATTCAGGATCACACATCACAGGCTTGGTATCAAAGAAATGTCGGCTGGTACGCCCTGAAGCGAGTGTGAATTCTTCGGTGTCGGCGCGTAGATACGCCAGACTCCGAACTTTCTCAATCAGTCGTGACCGGGCATCGTCAATTCCAGTACTCTCTGCCATCCTTCTCCCCGCCATGCGTCGTTGCTGCCCTTCCATGAACCTTCGCCGAGTGTGGATACACTTCCTAAGGAAGTGGTTTGTAGTCCACCCAATGCTTTAGGGCGGTCGATAACCCTTGGACTGTGTTCGCACGGAGTGATGAGATGTCTAAGGGAGGAGTGAGCCGGCCTATTGCCCCCCTAGATACCCCACGCCTCGAGAAGGAAATGGCAAATTATCAATCATATCTCGACGAAAAATGTGAGGAAATATACCAACTCGCAGGGAAGGCTCGTTCGAAAGGTTTCGATCTTAAGGATGAAGTTGAGATTCCGCGAGCAATCGATCTTGCTGACCGTGCAGAAAAATTGCTAGAAGAATATCTCAAACCCTCACCAGATGAGAAACCAATTCCCATTCAAGATGACATTCGAAAGATGCTCAAGGAAAAAGAATCTCGTGAAGATGCTGCCATTGACATGGCGGTGCATGTAGCGTTACAAATGCATGATATTACTGCTGATGTCAAGAAGAGTGTCGACACCGGTTTGCGAGTTGGCCTTGCAGTCTTGACCGAAGCTGTACTCGTCGCTCCACTCGAGGGTATTGGGCAAGTTCGAATTTTGAATAATTTGGATGGGACTCGATTTGTATCCATCGATTTTTGTGGTCCTATTCGAGCTGCTGGTGGTACGGCACAAGCGCTTGCAGTATTGATTGCCGACATGATTCGTCGCGCCCTAAAACTCGACAAGTATGAGCCGACCATGCCTGAAGTTGAACGTGTCAAAGAAGAATTTGGCCTCTACCGTGGCGGGCTGCAATACAAGCCGCCCCCAGAAGAAATTGAGATGATTGTCAAGGCATGTCCAATCATGATTAATGGTGAGGAAACTGAAGATATTGAATGTGCAGGATATCGTGAAGTTCGCAATATCGACGGAGGGCGAATCCGAGGTGGTGTGATGTTGGTCATCGGTGAAGGCTTGTGCTTGAAAGCAGCAAAGATCCAGAAACACACCGAACGACTGAAAATACCAGGGTGGGATTTCATCTCAACCTTTGCATCACGGCAAAAAAAAGATCAATCATCAGCCACCGCAAAGCGGCGTAAGATCAAAACAGACAACCGATTCATGGGGGACATTATCGCAGGCCGGCCAGTCTTTGGAGAACCCAATACCCCGGGTGGCTTCCGTTTGAGGTATGGGCGCCCTCGAACTTCTGGCCTTGCTGCTGCTGGTGTTCACCCTGCATCAATGCATGCGATGGGTGACTTTCTAGCGGTTGGAACCCAGATGAAAATTGAACGCCCGGGTAAGGCTTGCGCAGTGGTTCCTTGTGATGATTTGGAAGGTCCGACAGTTCTGCTCAACAGTGGTCGCTATGGTCGGATTCAATCCGCAGAAATGTGGCATCGCATAGAAGATGATGTCCTTTCAATTTGGGATAATGGGGAATTGATGATTGGTTATGGGGAATTTGCTGAAAATAACAAACCTTTGGTTCCATCGGGTTACGTTTCAGATTGGTTTGCTAGCGATTTATTGGAATCGTTGAATTCCGAGGAAACCGTAGAAAAGTTTGCAAAAATACTCGGGGTTCCACGTCGACGTTTACCCGACGGATTACCTTCGACAGGTATGCTTGAGGATACAACAGATCAACTGCAGAATCATCGTCGCCAGCGCACGTGGCACCGTGAACTGAGGAAAATGACTCTAGATTGGGATACCGTAGTTGAGATATCTCGAAATTTTTTGACCGCTGTGCCACCTCCGTGGAATCTGTGGTGGAATGACTTACCTCTAGAATTTATCAACACACTAATCGATACACTTCTCAAAGGAAAAATCGAGCCGGCGATTCACCCTGAAGATGGAATCACGACCCACCCCCACCCTGATAGAAATTGGATGCGGTTAGGTGGTGCTGCCGCGAATTGGAAACCTATTGATCACACCCCTGCTGAACTTCCAATAAGAGGTCAAAATCAGTCTACTGAAACTACAATTCGAAATACCATGCCAGAACAGATGCCCGGTCAAATCAAGTCGATTTCGGAATCTGTTTTAGGAAATTGGCCGAAGGGCACGCATCATCTGGAACATGGACTTGTAAAATCAGCACTGATGATTCTTGGAATTCCACACATGCATGACGGTTCAGATATTCTCATCATGCATGGATGGCAATCCTTGATCGAAGGCATGGGCCTTCAGGTTGCATCCGATGGAAATGGTGTCGAGACCCGTGTTGATGCCAAAGCACACCTCAAATCTCGTCTCAACAAGTTGGTGGATGCTCAACAGATTTGTGATGCTGAAAACAATCGAAAAGCATCCTTAGAGCAGCGCCGTTCTGTTCTTCGAATCAGTGCCGAAACTGCAGCACGCCAGCGTGGTGAATCGATTGCTGAAACAGAGATTGCGGGTCGAAAGGCCGCGGAAGAAATTACCGATGAAGGACCAACGGACCTGATCATCCTAGAAGCAGCGGAAGCGTTGCTCGATGAACATGGGGTTGATGGGGCATTATGGCTGGTTCGCAAGTGTAGTGATCTTCGTTGGGTCGCAGCCGCACCGTGTCGCATCGGCTGTCGTATGGGGCGACCAGAAAAGGCAGCTCCCAGGAAAATCAAGGGATGGGCCCACAGTATTTTTCCAATTGGAAATGAGGGAGGGCCACAGCGATTGATTACAGAAGCAGCCAACAAAGGTACCATACTTGTCACGATGGGGACAAGAGAGTGCACAAAGTGTGGCCAACGCTCACCATACACAATGTGTCATCACCGAATGATTCCAGGTGACCCTACAGAATGTGGCGGTAAAACCAAACCAACCGATGATGTCAAACCAAAGAATGGACGACGAAAGGGGATTAATCAATCAGTGAATATCCCAGCTCTTCTTGAAACGAAACGAATCAAGATGGGTTTGGACCGAATACCTAAGAAATTCAAGTGCGTCAAGGGCCTAACCTCAAGTGAACGATATCCTGAACCACTGGAAAAAGGAATTCTTCGCGCGAAACATCAACTTCCATCTTTCAAAGCGGGTACGGTTAGATTCGATATGATTGATGTCCCAGTTACACATTTCAAACCGAGGGATATCGGCACGAGTGTCGAAAAATTGCTTGAATTAGGATACACGCATGACATCGATGGTCAAGTTCTTTCAAAGATAGATCAAATCTTAGAATTATACCCTCAGGACTTCATTCTAAGCCGGAAAGCTGAGGGTTACCTTCTTCGTGCTACCGCCTTTATTGATGAATTACTTGAGCGATTTTATGACATGGATCCATTCTACAACGCTCAGTCCGCAGATGACCTCGTCGGCCATCTTTGTGTAGGCCTTGCTCCACACACATCGGGTGGTGTATTGACACGAATCATCGGCTGGTCGAATGCGAGTGCAGGGTATGCCCATACATTGTATCATGCAGCCAAGCGTCGCAATTGTGACGGCGATGAGGATGCGTTGATTCTATTGCTGGATTGCCTCCTTAACTTCAGCCGAGAGCTGCTTCCAAGTAATCGAGGTGGACGAATGGATGCGCCACTCACACTATCTACACGCCTCAACCCCGAAGAGCTCGACAAAGAAGCCCTCAATGTCGATACATCGTGGTGGTATCATCGCGGTTTTTACGAAGCTACGCAAGACCAACCAAATCCTGCTGAAATTGCCAATCAGATGGACATCGTCGAAAGACGAAAAGGCACGATTGGGGCCGTACGCGGATATGGTTTCACACATGATGCTCAATCAATTGATTCCGGCCCCGAGAATTCATCCTACAAGACGTTAGACACCATGATTGACAAAATGAACGCTCAACTCCTCCTGGGCCAACAATTGCGTGGCGTTGATGTTCGAAATGTAGCTAGTCAAGTAGTCCAATCACATTTTCTCCCAGATCTTCGCGGCAACCTTCTTGCTTTCACGCGACAGAAATTCCGATGTGTCCGATGCGGAGAATCATATCGTCGCTTCCCCTTGTCAGGAAAATGCATCAAAACACCAGATCAATCGAGAGGGGGGGAAGGCATGCGTTCAGGCATTGATTTCGCTCGAGGTGAGGCACATCTCTGTAGAGGTAATCTCGCACTCACCGTCAGTGAAGGATCGGTTCGTAAATACATCCGAGTGATGCAGCATGTTATCGAACACTACGAAGTAGATCTCTACACCCAACAACGTGTTGATGGATTGGTGAATAGTGCAGACTCATTGTTCAAAAATGATCGTGTAACCGTGTTTACACTTGATGATTTTATCAGTGGATAATTAGCGTTTTTTCTTCTTGTTCTTTTCACTACCACTCAGTTTACGCCACAAATCACCAACGGTTCGAATGTTGCGGTCTTCCTCAACTTCTCCAGTCAAACCCTCGGTCGATCCAGGGCCTAATTCATCATCTTGATCTATGACATCATCATCGACAAAGGCATCGGTATCGCCATCAAATTCAGTAGATTGCGCTGCAAATTTATCTCGCATCCGCCGTCGCTGTATTTCCATGCTATCATCAGTTTCTTCAGGTTGGAAACCAACTAAGTCCTCTACTTCCACCGCAGCTCCACCAGACATTGAATGTGATATCTGTTCCCATTCATCCCTTTGTCGTCGCTTGTGTAACGGCATGTTACGAATCAATGCTTCTTGCCGTCTCCGAATGATACCACGTATGGCACGATCTGCTATACCCAAAAACAAACCTAGTGCGTTGGCGACGACGAATCCTTCAACACGAAATGGTTGCCAAAGATGCATTCCTAGATTCATTTCAGCACTTAGATTACGAGATGGATAAGGATCCGCACCAGCCTCGAGAACGACCGTAGTGTAGAAGACGTGTTCACCAGCGATTAAGGACATCGAGATATCAGGGCATTCATCGGTTGAATTACCTTCCCAGAGCGTGGAAATATCACCGGAAGGTGACTTGTGTTGTATGCGAACTAAAACCACAGGTGCTGTGGAATTTTTGGGCTTGAAATCACAGGATAAATCAACAGGAATCTCTTTGTTCATTTTCATCATATTCGGGACATTCAGGGCATAATTTCCATTTATTTCATGATCATGTTTGTTGACTTCATTGACTGCAATTGCCTGTGAAGCCTGTAACCAAATAAGATTCAATAAAAGCCAAGTAACGAGAGTTACGAAAAATCTCGTACGGGCATTTTTCTTCCCATCTTTCTTGGGTTTCTTCCCACTGGCGTTGGATTCACGCACCATCGCTTCGTGAGCCAGATTCACATACGCACCCCCGCAATCTCAAGGATACGCCTCATCCACTCTAACTTACGCATCTTTCGTTCTGGAATTGTTGCCCCAGTCCAGCGCCCAATGATGTCAGTTCGAAACCCTCTGAGCGTGAGTTGATTTGGTGGAACATTCATCGATAGGGCGATACAAACGGCACGATCACCATCGGTAAAACCACCTGGGTTGTGCATACCTAGAATGTGCCCCGGAGTTTGATGTGTAAGAATAAGTGGTGTTCCATATCGGTACAAGATATTGATAAAATCAGCCCACTCATCGATATTGTCACCATGTGCATGTAGGATAAATGGTATTCCTCGTTCAGCAGCAATCGCTAGATGAGTGGGGTCGCCATCGGCATCACTGACAACACATTGTACTGCATCCCAAGCAATTTCAGGCAAATCGGTTTCTGTGAGTAACCCCACAGCACCATCGGCGGCGATGATACTGTGTCCATCTTGTATTGCTGCCAGGACATCCTTGACTTCAGCAGCAGCTCCAAGTATGGTCAATGGTGCCGAAATCAATCGTTCGTGAAGTCTCAATAGCGTTGCGTGACGCCCCTGATTAGTCCAAGTGGAATGTGTTCCAGATTTATCTTCACAAGCATCACGGAGTTCTCTTGCAGAATTGAGGTCCCCCTCCAACCCCCAACCAAAATCGGCCCGAATCTCGTCCTGAATTTCAATCAGGCGAAGAAACGACGAGGGGTCCACATTCTTCCGGAGGTATAGAGAGCCTTGATGAACCCTCGTTCACCGGGTAGACACTCCATGCCGATGCCATTACTGCCGCCAGCCATCGAGGACCCTGTCATCACAGCAAGGTATCCATTCCTCCCACAGGCAAATTCGGCAATCAAAGTCCACATGGAAACCAATGATGTGAGTTTGGAAGCGTTGGTTGACACTGAATGGCTTGAAGCTGTGCGTGTTCGTGCGCGGGTGCGCTTGGTTGAATCAGTTGTCAGCAGAGATGGTATTGATGCCACAACCTCTGTCGATATTCACACACCATATGGCCAGATGGTGGAATGCCTATCATTCCTATACGCGATGGTCACAGTTTGTGCTTCATTCGATGAACGTTTGCTGGGTCGTTGGGCGGAAGGGGAAGCGAGCCGTGCTGATCACTTGTGGGGCAGTATCGAACAACCAGAATCATTCCAGCGTCTTGCAGAGACCTATCTAAGTGGTGTCCGAATAGGTGAAGATGGAAATTGGGAAGTACCAATGATTGATTTCATAGAGATTTGTCCCAAAATTAGCGGTTCTTACTGGCGCCTACCAAATCGTCCGGTTCGGAATGGATGGGTAACCCTGTCTCCAGATGCTAGAGAGAACAGTCAACAGCGTCTTTCACGACTACTTAAAGAGCGTATTAGGGTACAACTCATCGACCAGTGCCGGGAGCGAATGGAGCGAATGGATGAGGTTTTCGTTGGCCGAATGGCAGAAGAGGTTGGACGAATTGTGAGTCTCCTACAGCACCAAGCGACTACTGAGGTTTCATTCACATCTGCGGATGAAGAAGATTGGCCACCCTGTATGCGAGAGATCACTACACAACTTACACAATCAGTCAACATCAATCATGTGGGGCGTGTATTTCTTGCCAGTATGTCACGGGTGATTGGTCTCACCGTCGATGAAGCACAGGCTTTTTTTGTTAATGCACCAGATTATTCAGCAGAGACAACACACTATCAGTTAAGTCACGTGTATGAGCATGAATATACTCCTGCTGGATGCCCTAAACTGCAGATTAACGCCTGCTGCCCGATTACACGTGGTGATGCAAAGTCCGATCTATGCAGCCGAGAGTGGATGAATCACCCACTGAAATATCTCCGTGCACGCCAGCGCTCAAAGCACCGAGAAGAGCAAGCAGTAACACCCCAACCATCGGCTGGAGAATAGATTATCATACGCCCCAATAACGCCCAGTATCTTGCTTTGATTCCCAAGAGCGAACGCCAGTTCGGACCGCCCAGAATACAAACAAAGCGAAGAGGGTTTGTCCCCAATCATTCGTGATGGTGGTGACGTCATACTCGTATCCACCAAATATCGTAATTCGTATCGCGACTTCCAGAGCTGCAGCCGCCATCGTCCATAACACAGCACCAAATGCGATAATCAGGATTGACCGCCCACTGAAGTTTCCTTTCTTCCATCGCAAAACCATCAATGATAGTGCGAAGGCGAGAGCTCCAACCACAATCCAAGTGAGCGATTTCTGTAGCACTGTCAGCCCAATCAGAATGTTGCTCGCACCTTCATCGAATTCTCCAAACGTGTCATATCCTTCAACGACGGCGAGTAATATCGCTATACCGGTCACAGCCCACAACAGTGAGGATAAAATCGCCGCATCTGCGGATTCTCGCATATCACGCATCAATCGTTCAAGGCGATCTTCAGCCCCCAGTCCCTTGAACAATAGGTAAACTCCGACAAGCAAAGGCATTGCACCTAAAATCACAATTCCATTTGGCAGAATCATACCCAACCCCAAAATCATCATGAATACGGCAATTGGCACCAAAAGCTTCGCTCTCCATCGCGGATCTTCAATCGCCTTGGCAATGTAGTAGTATGTTCCTTCAATCCCTTTTGACTGACGAACAATGATTTTCTCGACATGATCAATGGACAATCGGCTTGATAGAATGGGTAGGACTGATTCATCTTCCATCCCATCCGTCACTAAAACGCCACGATCTGGTTGAAATTCAGCGATGACATCTTCAAGCTGCTGTGCGATGTTTCGGTCAGATTTGAGACCGACTCGTTCGTCTCCGGTGAGGATGGCAATTTCTACTGCATCATTGGGCTCAGCACTCTCCGCCAAGAGATCATGCTGGTGCAATGCACCTAGAATCGCATTTGTATCGCTCTCCTCGGGGTCAGCAATGCCCAATCGGAGAGCCGCAGTGAGTACTTGGCGACGTCCGACAACGCTTCCTCGAATGCCTGCTTTGACCCCCAAATCATTGTCACGATCTACAGTGATTACCAAAGTTCGGACCATCTTGTACACCTCCCGCACCCCTTAGGGGGGTGCGAGTGTGTTTTCAATTGTTGGATAAATTACCTCAATTAATTCGTAAAAGTTGATTCAGCTAGACAACTTGGGCATGTGACCTTAATTGGGCGAGTTGCAGGAATACCTAGTGCAGAGTGACATAATGGACACATGACCGCCTGTTCAATTTGTGATTGACGTGCTCTACCTTCTCTACTAGGATCATAGGTCGGTCGATACCGTGAAGCATCTTGGATGTAATTTGGAGGTTGAACAGAAGGGGCACTAGGAGACGTTTCTGAAGCTGAAAGCGTAGATGGAATCGAGCCACCACTTTTCCACGCATTAAATTGAGTTTCAACTTCAGCAGCACTCATTCTGTGGTCTCTTCCGATACGATCGTATGCAAGCATTCGATCATAATCATCCATGGCGTCGAGTTTTGCCAAAACATCTGCAGGTAGCATGTCTCTCGTCCCCCCTCAGTCATCGATTCGTCTTAGCAATTTTCACTGATTGTTCACATCATGGGGTGAGGTGAGGTTTCAGTGTATTTTCCAACAAGGTAACCAATTCATCACCATTTACCTCTACACCGGTTGAGAATCGGACTGAGATTGCAGTTTTTGCTTCAGTACCGGAATTCCGTACAGCGATTGAGATAGGCAGGGCATTGATGGCTCCTTCTAGTAACAGCAATGTTGGCTCACCATCAACCTCGGTTTGAGTAAGATTCACCCCACACCATTTCTCAGCAGTTGTACGAATCAGATTAGCGAGTTTCCCTTTTCCAGTCCATCTTTCTCTCACACTGGGTTGAATTGAAACTCGTTTTTTCCATCCACTCTGGAATGGTGTGGCTGCTCCATTCTTGTTGAGCACTACCCGAGCCAGCAGAGATGCGATTAAGGTGGCTGCACCATCACCAACCAATACCCATGTATTTGCTATTCCGGGGCAACGGGCGGGCATAACCAGGTGTCCAGAATCCTCTGTACCGATTACTCTTGGAAAAGATGAACATTCTAACCATCTTTTGCCGGGTTCTGGCCACAGAGCAGCGGATAACCAGCGATCCCCTACTGCGGTTGTAATAGCGATATGCTCACCAAGTCGTGGTAAATCTGCAGTCAGTCCGAGATCGCTCTCGATACTGGCTGCCATTTCCCATGATGTAGATTGTACGGATATTGCAGCGCGCATGATATCATCACACATTCGGTCCCCATCGACGATTCGCAATCCGTCCACAGTTCCTTCGATGAGCAGGCATCTATCACCATCTCCATCCAGTGCGGCCCCAACAATTTGCCCAGGTTTCCACGTAGGTATGCCATCATTGCTCTCTAGGTGCTGTGCGATTGTCCATAGGAGTCTATGTTCAGGTGCATCCATGAGGAGTTCACTAACCGTCCATTGAGCGGTGGGAGAAAATTCTCCCGCCCCACACATGTGATTGATTGGATCCATTCGGTTGCTGACCTCAATAGTGTCGAGACCTCTACGGCTCAACCCATCTGCAAGCCATTCCGTCCCCGCTCCTCCTGAACAATCCAGAATCAACCCGGATGGTGCGATGACACGCCCCCAATCACTTGATTCAAAATTCACATTGAACAAGGATTCAAAACTCTGCATTCGTTTCTTGAGGGCGCTACGATACAAACTCAACCCATCAATCAGTTCCAATGAATCTCCATCCCCCTGTGGTGCAGCCATACCGCCATCGGCAAGATCCCAAGCGAGTTCCGAAATTCTATCCTCTACTTCAGGCATTGATTTGTAACCTTCCGAATCGAACAATTTCACACCAGAGTCAGTAGCTACATTGTGGCTGGCTGTGACCATCATCCCAGCATCAGCCGCACTCGATAGAACAGCGTGGTGTAGTCCGGGTGTCGGTAATTCACCGACTCTGAGAGTACGGCAACCCGCAGCGGACAAACCAGATTCCAATGCTGCAACAAGTTCTGTATTCGCATCACGACGATCCCAACCGATGACGACTAAGGGCGATACGCCTACATTGCCTGCCAGATAAATACCAGTGGCCTCACCTATGATTCTCATTGCTCGACTGCTGAGGTGTCGGCGATTGATTAGGGCATTCAAAGCATCGAAACCGTCACCGCTAATTTCGGTGAATTGCCCGCGAATACCGTCTGTACCGTGCAGTCGTGGTTGAGTCATTCAAATCACTCTCGCAATACACTACCTGTTGGGTGACCACCACTCACCGTTACATTCGGCCAGACATTGCTGTTGGGGCCCAATACAGTCCCTGGATTGCAAACCGCGTTACACCCGATTTGAACACCTTCTCCAAGAACGGCTCCAAATTTTCGCAATTGGGTATCGATACCAAGATTGTGAATTCGAATTTGGCGGCCATCATTTCGCAGGTTGGATAGTTTACAGCCAGCCCCTAGATTGACACCACGGCCAAGAATAGAATCTCCAACGTAATTGAAGTGAGGGGCTTTGGCACCAGGAAGTAACAAACTGTGTTTGACTTCAGTTGCATGCCCCACCACAGCACCACGGCAAATCCATGAATGGCTGCGAACATAGGCACCATGTCGAATTTCACCAGCGATATAGGATGGCCCTTCAATATGTGAACTCGGACCAATTAGGGAACCATCTACAATATGCACAGGTCCTTTAGATTCATCAATCGTAACAGATGCATGTAACCCTCTGCGATTAGAACCCAAGCCCTGGAGAAGAAATTCAAGTTGATTAGCTAGGCCATTTGGGTTTGATTTGTCAAGCAAGACCCAAACGGGATCATCATCGGGCATTCTCAGCCCAGTTACCTTACCACCTGTTTCTGCGAGGGACGGAAATAGTGCGCCCGCGGTGACATCCATCAGAGGTCCCACTAGGGCCCTCGTCTAAGGTTTTCCAGCCATTTGGGACTCAAGAGAGCGGCTTGGGGGCAGCATCGAGAACTTCCTGACTGGTTCCTTCCTCAAATTGTATGAAGTTCTCACCAAACATATTTGCAAGATGATCAGCCACAGAATCGTAAGCCGCACCATCATTCCATGTGTCACGTGGGTTGAGTATTTCTTCCGGTACACCGTTGCATGTTTGAGGGACTTCAAACCCGAAACGTGAATCAACGGTGAATTCTGCATCGTTCAAACTTCCATCTAATGCAGCATTGAGCAAGGCCCTTGTCCATTTGATTCGAATTCTCTTGCTCTTCCCATATCCTCCACTGATCCAGCCGGTGTTGAGAAGCCAACAACGCGCCCCATGCTCTGCCATTTTGGCTGCGAGTAAATCGGCGTAAACACTGGGGTGACGTGGCATGAAAGGTGCTCCAAAACAAGCTGAGAATGTAGCCTGAGGCTCTTTGACACCGACTTCAGTTCCCGCGACCTTTGCCGTATATCCCGAAATAAAGTGATAGGCAGCCTGTGCGGGGTTCAATCGACTGATTGGCGGCAACACCCCGAAAGCGTCACATGTCAGGAAAACCACATTTTGTGGGTGTCCTGCCATTGAATCCTCTGTTCGATTCTCAATGAATTCAATCGGGTAAGACCCCCTGGTGTTTGCTGTCAATGTATCATCGGTAAAATCGGGAACACCTTCACCATCAATTACGATATTTTCCAAAATCGAACCTGGCATCCTTGTTGTCGCAAAGATAGCCGGCTCTTCCTCTTCTGAAAGGTCGATTAGTTTGGCATAACAACCACCTTCAAAATTGAAAACACCCTTGGCCGACCAACCATGCTCGTCATCACCAACCAGTGCTCGCTTTGGATCCGCCGACAAGGTCGTTTTTCCCGTTCCAGATAATCCAAAGAATACAGCGGTATTGTCACCGGTTGTATTGGAGGAACAGTGCATGGGCAAGTGCCCTCTTCCGGGAAGTAAATGATTCATGATAGAGAATATTGATTTTTTGATTTCCCCGGCATAACAAGTCCCACCAATAATCACCGTTCTTTCCTCAAAAGAAATCATCACAAAGACGTGTGAATTGGTTCCGTCAATTTCAGGGTTCGCGTGAAAATGCGGTGCATGAAGAATAGTAAATTCAGGGATGTGAGCCGCGATTTCCTCAACCGGAGGTCTGAGAAACATGTTGCGGGCAAAGGCTGAATGCCATGCATTTTCAGTCACGACACGAATCGCTAATCGCTCATCACTATCAGCACCACAGTGCAAATCTTGTACGAAGAGTTCATCACGGTTCGATAGATAATCTCGAACTTTAGCGCTTAATTTTTGATAAATTTCCGGAGTGGTTGGAACGTTAATGTCACCCCACCAAATATCACCGGTCAGAGGGTTGGTTTCATCACCAATCTTAACCACGAATTTATCATTAGGTGATCGGCCAGTTCTTTCTCCAGTTTCAGCCATTAGCACACCGTGTGCGGTAAGATCCCCCTCGCCTTTTCGGAGGGCTGCATCGTACAGTGCTTGCCATTCTAAATTCCAATGAACTAGGCCAGTGGGTGTGAGTCCATGATTGTCCAGACCATGGTCACCTTGGTGACCCGCACAACCGATGACCGAGAGGGCCATATCGAGCGCGCCACGCTGGACCCTTATAGTGCATTTCGGCTGAACTCACTACTAATTCGGTCCCTGTGGGGCCGTATTCAAACGCATCAAATCTGATTCCATCACGGGGCGACGCTTATGCGACGCATCTACTGCATGGTAGCATGGCGGAGGATGAGGATGAAGACACTGAATCCCCTTCAGAGGACAAAATCATTGATTCACGAACATTTCAGATGGGAGGGGGCGTCGACCTTGGTGCTTTCATGACACCTGATGATTTGGCCACTGCAAAACGTCCGGCTCTTTCTGGAGGCTCACCTACCGATGCAACCGCTGGCTCTGATATGGATTCCGAACAAATTAAAATCATTGATTCAGATGAGGCGATAGGTGAGATATTCGAGATTTTTGATCAACAATCTGGCCCAAAATCCGGCGACATTCTCCCCGATGGTACCGTTTATGAGACTCCAGAATTGGATACAATTACTGAGATCGCAGTTGAGGGTGAGCGACGTTTGCATTGGGCCTTGATGGTTACAATGATTATTGTCTACAGTCTGATTGGCTGGCTTGTCGCCACAGCTCTAGACCCAATGCTTGCAACCGCTGGTCTGATTGGTTTGGCGACATTGGGATTCATCCTTGGAGAACGCTGGGTTCCAGACAAGGGTATGCATATTCTCGGGGTCACATGGATCATCATTTCGATGAAACTTCTCTATGGTCTTGCAATAGATGCCCACCACTGGGGTTGGATTGATACACAACAACTGGGCGGATCGTTAATCGCCTTAGTGGGGGTCAACATCCTAGTTGGTTATCGCCACAAGCATGATGCTATTATGGCGCAAGCCACCTTGGTATCGCTCGCATTGGCATCGGCAGCAGGGTCTGTCGGTGGAGAGTTGGGTGTAGCAGTCATGATCATGCTTGCAACTCTGCTTCTACACGGATTGGCCTACCATCGCCAGAGTGGAAATTTAGCCTCACTTGGAATCGCCGCTAGTCACCTTTGGATCGGCCTGCACGCAGTTCAATCCGAGTCGTTGGAAATCGGTGCATTAGAAATTTTACCACTGACTGATCCAATGCCTCTGTTCCTCCTCGCTTTGGCAGTTACTTGCATCAACGGCTCGATGGCTGCTCGCTTCTCGCGTGCGGATAACTGGTTCAGCAAGGGTATCTCAATCACCGGCCTCGGAAAACCTGGTTTGTGGGGCGTTTCTGTTGGTCTCGGCATGATTGGAGCCTTGCTTCTACTAGCCAGTGGCCGTGATGCGACAGGGTACTCACTGGGCATTTTAGTGTCCTTACTCGGCGTATACGGTGGCTCTTATCTCGTAGTTCGAGGTGTTGATGCAATGGAAGTTTTGAAACCGTTGCTGATATCGCTACCGGTTTTGTTGATTATTCTCGTGGGCCTCGAATTAGATATCGTCGGTACAATTCCTGTATCCGGGTACGAAGCTTTCGCGGTTCTCTCAGCCATCGTAACAGTCGCGATGCTCCTCCAGCACCAGTCCAATGTTACAGATCGTGTATTGTGGTTGGGTAGCTTAGTTCTAATCCTGTTATTGACAATCCTCATTCCCGCTGAGGCAGTATCAAAGGGTGGTGATGAGGGATTGTATCTTCTCATCGGCCTAACGGTTGTCCATCTGGCTACCGGTGCGTTGGCACTGAAGCGAGTATCCCCCAGTATCGCAGGAGTAACAGTTCTCGCACCGTGGTTGTGGATGTTCGTTCATGCATTGTGGACATCTTCATTGGAATCGTTCTCTGAAGCCAGAGACATCGATATTGATTTGTTGATTGTTCTCGAACCAAAATACGTTGCTTTGTATCTCACAATTGCAGCCCTGATTCAATATCCAATCAATCTCAAATTGGGAGATACTGGAGTTAACCTAGCAGGCAAATTAATTGGCGCAACTGAATTGAGTTCACGCCTACGAGATTCAGGCTTGATGCGATTGTGGAATCTTGGCCTTATCTCTGGTTTGGCTGTTTGGTTGATGTTCGTCGATGGTCGAGACGAGATTGGTTGGTATACACTGCTGGGCGTTGCAACGCTAGTCACGGTTCACGTTGTTGCTGAGGCCCAAGGCAGACACCAAGGAAACCCTCGCATGATTCTCTTATGCCTCGCATTAACATTTGCAGTACTACAATGGAATTTCGGGATGGATGCATTCTGGATGATTTTGCTTACCGGTGCCTCAGTAGCCATACTCCTAACAAGGGGGATGGGTGGGCCACCTTCCCAATTACTGAGTTTGACAATGGGATTGTTGACGCTGCAAATCGTATTGTTCGGTTTGAATCATAGCCGTCCTTTTCCCCTGATTGATCCTGAGCCATTAGATCGGATACAAACTGGTTTTGTGATGCTTGCCGCCACTAGCAGCTTACTCGCCATCTATCTTCCCAAGGCCCGAACATTGGAGAAATTACTCCCTCCTGCAATTGCAGTTGTTTGTTTGTTGAGTATCCAGATATGGGCGGCTTATGCGGATGAAATGCACATGTCACAGTCATTCCTTGCAATCGCCGCATTCGTTGGTTCAGCCCTCTACCTGGCAGCAACAGGTGAGTTGAGGATGGAACTTAAGCAGGTTGGAAAACGAGATGCGCGATTGGCTGAACTTCAACATCGTCAAGCATTGGCTAGTGCGCTTGAAAAAGGTCAACTGTCCGAGTTTTCAAATTCCGAACCAAAACTGCTTGCTGAAGGAATATCTGCAACATCTGCAATGACCGTTCTTGGAGGGGGAGATAAGCCCCTCGATATCCACCAGGAGGGGAAATTGTTCCACTTTGCGGATGAGGAATTGGCTGCCAAGGCCACGGATGACAGGACGGGAGTATTAGCAAAATCGCTATCCCAGGCCATTTCTCGCGGAGGCATGAAGATGGCGGATGCTGAATTGTACGAATTAATCGACAAACAACGTAAACGCCGTCGAAAATCAGGTACACAATATAATTCTGATAATCTGGATTTATTGGTCGGAGATATTCACCATCGCCCAATTATCGTTCTCTCATTCATTGCAGTCACTACTTTTGCAGCATGTTGGATAGCTTGGATGAATGGGCAGTTGAATTCGGGGTTGATGTTGATGGTCAGTTTGTTCGCTCTGTCCCTGACGTGGGTATCGCGTCAACGCGCCAAGGTCCACCAGCTTCGATTGCCAGATATCAATGGCATCGAAATGCCATTTTTCGTGACGATGGGATCATTGGCACTAATCTATCTCATCGGTCATTTCGGACCTCTGGGTAGTCTATACAATCAACTTGATTTGCTTGTACTTACCTTTGGCCTCCTCGGTCTAGGCTTAATCTCATTATATGGACGAGAAGATCTTCCTTGGAGGATCCCGAGTGCAGTTGAGGGCATCGTCATGGTGCTGTTATTATCGCGTCTTTGTGGAGCCTTGCTGTTCAATGCAGTACCGTTTCCATTCACAGTCAATCTGCTCGACGGTTCACACGGCCTGATCGATTGGCAATTGCCTTGGTTGTTCCATGAGTTCACACTGTTGGGTTTGGTTTTGGTATGGGAATGGATCGAAGCATTCCGTCGGTTCAATGGTATGCCCGACCACAGGGGTGCCGCAGGTCGAGGTAGTTTTGCCCTCATGGTCGTTATGATTTCAGCTGGCCCAGCTGGTATAATGGCTGGAATTCTCTGTATGAAGCGTTCTTTCAATTGGAAGCAACCGGCAGGGGTTGCTCTTTCAGTTTACGCTATTTTGGGTGGATTATTTGCATTCCTTGCATGGACTGAAGGCGACGATTATCAAATTGCGTTGCAGTGGACAATCTTTGCCACCGGCGTTCTAATGTTGGGCGCTCAGGTTTACACAATCGCCGCGAAGTGGCCCAAATGGACGACTGCTTGGCTATGGAATGCCCACATTATCCTCCCAGTAGGTATCTTTGCAGTTGCTGGCTGGTCACCCTGGTTAGTTGTCAGCGTATTGGCACTATCATTGGTCACATGGGTCGGTGGTATACTCCAACTTCGCCGTGGTATGCGTGTTATGGGTGCTTTAGATCTTATTTTGGCCTTGTGCCTTGCATTATTGATTTTGCAAAGTCAAATCCTTGATCCAGAGATGTTGTTACTCATGCTTGTTGCACTTGGCATCGAACTCGGGGTTGTCGCATGGTTGGGTACCCGCCACGACATGCAGTTGGCTCAAGATTGAGAATGCGTCCCTCATAGAGGGACGGGCGAACGTTCAAGCAGGTCGACGATATAGACGGGGTTGTGAGCGGTTCTTGGATCTCTGATAGGCCAGCGGCGGAGGAACACCCAGTCGTACCAATTGGCCTCAATGAGATGGCGGTTCCACGGATATCTATCCTTGCAAGTTTTGGTACCATAGCGATGTTACTATTATCTGCAATTTGGATTGGTTTTGCAGCCAGTTCGTTCCTTGATCAATTCGAAGGGGCCTTTGCTGCTGTTGCCGAAGAAGACATCCAAGTTGATGGGCGATGGACATGGGAGGCCACCCTCCTCTTCGATGGCTGTGATGCCCGTAACGGTGATTGGTCTTGGCCATCAAATCTTGCAGATCAAGATGATATTTTTTGGTTCCCTGGTGAATTAGAATGTGTTTGGGAACACCAAGGTACCGGTGACTATGCACATTTGGCCATCCATAATGTCGATGATGAACGTGACCTCCCCCTTTCAATCGAAGTCAATCACGCTGCAATTTCGATTGACGGTGATGGACAGAGTGCTGTAACTTCAATCACTGCAGGTGATGCTGTCATCATACCCCTCCGACTCGAAACTCTGGTCGAAGACGCAGAATTTACCATTGAAATCGTCCACGTCTCCTTACCTTCAGCCAAAGTCAGTTTGGATGTTGATATGTTTTCTGACGGTTCAAATCGGGATCGGCATGTACGAGGAGAAAGGATGAACGTTGCTTATGAAGTTCGTAATGCAGATACAAACGAAGTATTGGATGACGGAACTCTTCCTGCTACAGCCGGCGAAGATCCGATGTGTAATACTGAACCCCCAGTTCCTTGGATTTGCTACATTGAAGGATTTGGATGGGGGCTTGTCGGATTAGATGCTGATATGCAGGAATCACTCACCATGCAGGGGACCGATCATCAAATTCTACTCCCCCCTGATTTAGCATATGGAAATAGTGAAGGACATGAACTTCAAGATACATGGCTCTTATTTGATTTGAAATTAGAGCAATTGTTCATCTGAAGTCATAGGCGAAAGGGACTTGCATACCAACCGCATGCTCGCAACATGGCGGACATCAAACCGGTGGTGATGGTACCGGATGACAAAGCACGGTTTTATGCCGATTCTAGCGCGCCCGCGCGCGAGGAAATACAGGGTTTAGCCCTACACACCACAGATGGAATGCGTCGTTTGGCCACCCCGTGGTCGGTTGCAATGGCGCGCGCAAATCTTCTAGAATCTTCTGAAATACCACACGGAATTGTACTCGATCCAGCCTGTGGTAGCGCCACTCAACTCGCGGCTCTTTGCACCGTCCTAAATCGACCAGGGTTAGGAGTTGAGTTGTCAGGTGCTGCCGCGCCTCTTGCCGCTATCAATCTCGAACGATGTGCAGCATGGGCAAAGAGCGATTGGGGTGGTTCCAGCCGTATTCTGTGGGGCGATGGAACAGTCGCGGAATCGATATTGCAAACTTATCATCAAAACATTGGTGCAACACCTAAAATCGCGTTATTACACTTAGATTCAGCTAGGCCACAAGACGCCCAAAAGCACACTCTTGAAGAAATGCAACCACGACTCGACCATCTTCTCGCATCATGGGCACCTTTTCTTTCAAGAGAACCCGCACTTATTCTGGATTTATCCCCTCGGCTGTCAGATACACAACGGATGCAGGTAGAAGCCATTGTATCTTCAATTTGGGGTGATGTCAAGAAAACATGGCAATGGATGACTCAAGGCCGAGGCCGTATCGATCGGTTGTCGCTTTGGGTTGGCCCAGCTGCGGATTCACAACCAAACCGATTGGTACGTCTCACAAAGACGGGAGAGGTGAGTTTGCTGACCGGGTCGCACGAGGCACCTATGTGCCAAGAGTATTCAGTTGTGGTAGGCCAACATATGACAATTGTCGACCCAAGTCTGGTATCCAGCGGATTAGCAGAATCTTGGCGGCAAATCGCAGTCAAGGATGGATTTTCCAGTTGGATCAACCTCACTGGCAGACGACCTACTTTCATCAGTGAGGGGCCGATTTCAGATGAGGGGGTAGTGATGGATTTCGTGCAGGTTACCGGCTGCGTCGTTAATACTGTAGCAGATGTATCATTTGAAACACTGGGTGAACTCGCAGCGTCTGCAAATACGGCGGGTCTTTCAAGTCTGAAACTTCGGTACCAACTTGACCCCGATATACAACCAAAATTACAATCTGCAATCGATCGAGAAATGAAGAAATTTGATTCGGAATCAGGCACATCTCCAGGCTTCATTACTGAAATTGGGGACAGTTATGTTATCTGTTATCAATCATGATTCCTGCCCCGTAGGGGCATTCTATGGCCTGCGAGTCGTTCATATAGGGGGGGCGAGTCGCGAGGATGCTTCACATGAGGCCACTGGGCGACCAGTGAACAGGGGAGGACCCAAAAATGGCTAAAATTGACGAGAAAGAACTCGGAGCAGATTTCAACTACATCATTCGACTTGCTGACAGTGACATAGACGGACTCACCCGAATTGGGATGGGATTGACAAGTGTGAAGGGAGTCGGTGTTCGCACATCTCTTCAAATCTGCAAAATTGCAGGTGTTGACAAAGAGAAGTTAGGTGGTCATTTGACCGACGCGGAGCAAGACAAGATTCGGGAAGCCATTGACGCATATCCAGAGCAAGTACCGCTTTGGATGTTGAATCGCCAGCGTGACATTGAAACTGGTGACGAATTACATTTATTCTCAATGGAAGTGGGTATGACACAAGATGATGACATTGCGCGTCTCCGCTCCACCAAGGCATATCGTGGTCTACGCCACGCAGCAAGAAAGCGTGTTCGTGGACAGCGAACTCGTTCAAATGGACGAACAGGCCTCACACTCGGTGTGCAGCGCAAGCCGTGAGATGGGAGGTGAAATGTATGGGACATCCAAAATTTGCACGACCCAAGTATGACACTCCGACCCACCCTTGGAAAAAGGGACGGATCGAAGAAGAACATGCTCTCAAAGAACAATTCGGTCTCAAGAAGATTGGTGGGATGAAGGAGATTTGGAAGGCCAAATCGAAACTACGTCGTTGGAGACAGAACGCGATGAAGCTCATCGGCAGAGTCGACACAACAGAAGGTCACTTTTCAAGAGAGAAGGATGATCTTGTTGCGTCACTTTATCGCCGTGGCTTATTGGGTGACGGCGCATCACTTGACGACATTCTGCAAATTGGTGTTGAGCACGTACTGAGCCGACGCTTGCAGAGCCAGGTATACTACCGCGGGCTCGCTTCTTCAATGCGGCAAGCACGACAATTGGTAATCCACGGCCACATCGGCTTGGGCGACCAAAAAATGACCGTGCCAAGTTACATTATCACTCGTGATGATGAGAATACCTTGGTCTACCATCATACTTCACCACTGATGGATGAGGCACATCCAATTCGTGCTGAGATTGAGGTAACTCGGGCTGCAGCAGAGTACGAGGAAGGAAAAGGCAGCGATGCTCCTACTGAGGAGTTTGTTGCGGGTGTCGCTGAAGCAGCCGAAGTTGCTCCAGCAGCGGAAGATACTGAGGTCAAAGGGGGTGGGGCGTGATGTCACACAAGGCCGTACTCCACATTTACAGTTCATACAACAATGTACTTTTGACCGCGACCGATTTGACGGGTGCTGAAACCATTGCCAAAGTGAGCGGTGGACAGGTGACCAAGAAAGCTAGCGATGCCGGTGGTCAGTTTGCTGCAACGCGCGCAGCCGAGAGAATTGCAGATCTGTTGAAAGAAAAGGAATTCACACAAGTCGTAGTCAAGTATCGAGGTGTTGGTGGCAACAAATCACCAAACACAGGTCCCGGTGCCCAGGCTGCAATCCGAGCCCTTACCCGTGCAGGGATGACAATCACAAGAATCGAGGATGTAACACCGATTCCTCATGATGGAACAAAGAAAAAGGGTGGCCGTCGTGGCCGCCGTGTATGATACAGGAGAATGAGAATTATGGTTAAGATCGAAATTATCGAAGAGCGTGATGATCACGTAACAGTCCTCCTCAAAGAAACCGACCGTGCATTCGCGAACGCCTTGCGCCGGACACTGATGTGCGATGTACCTAAGATGGCAATTTCCAAAGTTCGCTTTGAATTGGGAACGATTGAAGACAGCGCGACGGGAGAAGTTTACGAATCCATAGGTGCAATACCTGATGAAGTGATTGCACACCGTTTGGCAATGATACCTATACCAACATTCCATGATGAATTTTGCTTCTTGCAAGATGACCCCGGAAATGAGGGCCTACCTCGTGAAGAGTGGGGGACTCCTGCAAGCCAAATCATCTACCACTGTAGCGCGAGAGGAACACCCGAAGGCAACCTTGTAACCGCTGGTGACCTCAACGTACTAGGCGAAGAGAAGTTACAAATTCCAGAAATATACCGCACTATACCCATCACTAAACTTTTCACAGGCCAGTACATTGAATTTTATGCATACGCTGTGCTTGGCGTTGGTTCAGAGCATTCCAAGTGGAACCCAGTCTCTGGCGTGTCCTTCAGTTCGCGAAAGATAGCAACGATTGCAAGGCCCGGTAAGGCCAAGGAACTTTGGGATTTGGAATTGTCAATCGGTAAATCAGATTTCAAGAACAAGAAACTTGAGGATGTGCAGAAGGTTGAGACTCTCATCCGCGAGATGCACCACGTTGGAGATGGTACCGCTCGAATCGAAGACTTTGCAGATGCTATCACCCTTGAAAAGGTTCCAGGCGAATATCTCTTCAGCTTCGACACTGATGGTTCCATGACCGCTCGTACAGCATTTAGCAAGGGATGTATGGCACTTTCCGCTCGATTTTCCAACCTCTCCAAACAATTGGCAGAGGACCTTTGAGTCATACACTCAAGTGCAACATCCCCCTCGAGGGTTTGTGATACAAGGTCGAGCCCATGTGGGTGGGCACGTTACGCTAATTTTCAGCATCCATGATGATGCTGATAGTTTACTGGAACAGGGAAGCCGAGGTGCAGGGCTATCTTTAGATCGTGGCGTTATTATCGAAGCCAGTGGCCAACCCGGAAATGGAAACCTCACAATCGATGGTGACGCACCTGGTTCAGAATTACATCATTTGGTACTTGAAGAACTCAAGAGTCATGAATCAGCTTTCGGCGAATATGATTGGACTCTGACACATGAGGGTGAATTGCCAGCCTCACAAGGATTCGGTTTGTCAGCTGCTGGCGCCATAGGTTGCGCTTTAGCCATTCAACGAGCATTGGGTACCGATGAAGAACTTGCGCGCGCCCGCGCAGTCCATATTGCACACCGAGTAGAACGTCGTTTATCTGGGGGGCTGGGTGATGTTGCTGCTTTACACGGAGGTGGTGTTGAACTGCGATTGGAACCAGGTTGCCCGCAGTTATCCGATGGGTTGGGTGGCCCCGGGGCAGTTATGTCATGGTTCGCTGAAATTCCCTTGGTTGTAGTTTGGAGAACCACTTCGAGCCAACATACCTCAAATTACATTGATGATGGGGAATGGAAATTAGCGATTCGTGCAGCAGGCGAACATAGCCTATCTGGATTACGTGAGGGTCATTGGTGTGAAGCGAGATGGACCGAATTATTGTCAAAAAGTGCTGAATTCGCCGATCGATCAGGATTATTGGAGGATTCAAACCGCCTTGATTTACTCCATTTGATTGGCAGTGCACTTGCTGGTGCTGGTTTTGCAGATGGAGCACTCGTAACACGGCTTTGCATGTTGGGAGAAAGTGCAGTCATCGTACCCGGTGAATTCCCGTTCACAGTCGAGTGGCAAGATGCAGTCATTGAAAATTTACAGATGCGGGGCCTCGGAGCCACGTCGGCCTCAGTGGCCGCCGATCCACTCAATCTTCATTGAGGCGCTCAGTATTCAATCGCTTGTTATGTTGAATAAGTTCGCTTAAATCGATTGGACTCGCATCCAACTGAATAGCACCTTTCAAATTCAAGCCATCACAAAAACCGTGGCGGTAAATGATTGCTCCATGACCCCACTCTTCGACATAGCGGTTGACTTGTTTTTGTGTTTTCTTTCGCTGGAAAGAAAGACCTGCACCGTAGAAATGCTTGGCATCAATCCAAGCGACGGGGACCCCATTGATTTCTACATGATCAAGCATCAATAAATCCGGGGTACGAACAGGCCGACCTTCGGATGCAACTTGTTCCTTCAGTAGTTCAGTTTGTGTACGGTAACGAACACCATTTGCTGTAAAATGATCACACAATACCTTCTCAAATAAATCAGCGGCATGGTGGGTTTCAGTTTGGTTGACATGAGTCACTCTATCTTCCGCTTCCGCTTTTCTGAATTCAGCTAGATCACGCTCTTTCAATTTCTTGTCGGGTTCACGAAGAGTTTCTTTGATACGGTTTTTCGACCAATTTCTTGCTGTCAGAATTGCACGAAATAGATTAACTGGAGGGAAATCATAGCGCTTTGATAGTGAAAGTACACTTTCCCCACCTTCGTATTTACGAAGCATTTCTCGGGCTCTCCGCTGTAATCTTCCATGACTAAAAACTGCTTTTTCTTGATTGAGGGCCGAACGAAGACTCAGTGCCTGCTCAAGTGAAATCGGCCGATTTCCAATGAGCTTTGCGATTTCGTCAACTCGCTTGTCGTCTAGAAAACCGAATTCACCAGGCCGACAGACAATATCGTGAACTTCGCGTTCAATATTCTTGGGGACGGGTGAAAGCTTCCACTTCATTTTGATTTCTCTGGGCGCAGGATCGAGATTTGTAGGTAAACCCATGGCTGGAGGTTTTCGATCAAATCGTTCATTGGCTCTAAGAACCGCCTCTTGGTCAATTTGGTTGGTATTTTCTCCCTGATTCGTGTTTTTCTTCGAACCGCCCCGCCGCCCTTTTCGCTTTCGCGACCCCGTCGCCCCTTTCTTCGAAGCGTTGGGGTTTGAGGAAGTGGAACCCTTCTTGGGATTCGGATTAGAACTCACTGTTCCTCTCCAACGAGAGGGGGTTCATGAATTCAAGGTAAGCAATCCATGCCGGCGCTTGGCGACCATATCATATCCATAGTCGCGTAGGGGCCGGGGAATCAACCACACCAGAACTCCAGCGATTTTCCAATGAAACCTGAGTTTCCATAGCATACGGCAAACTGCGCTTGAGCGAGCATACCAGTGATTATCACTAACAATGTAAACAGAATCCACATTTTTCAGTTCATCGGGACAAGATCTCATGACTTCATCCCCCTCTGGAGATTCTTGCGGTATCAACTCAAACACTTTTTTTGAATCATGCTTTGAAATCCATTGAGCCCATCGATTACAGGTAGAACAAAATCCATCAAACAAAATAGTGGGCAATAGAAATCACCTCCAAGAGATTCCGGGCTCCAATGGAAGACTTGAGCGAGCCTTACCCGCCACATCTTCACCATCTCCAGCACGGTAAACTTCAACATTTTCAATTCCTAATACTTTGGCGATAAATTCAGTGTTTTGAGATATGAATTCGACCTCATCGTACTCACTTGAAACAAGGGCCTTTTCTTGTACCCCCCATGTATGAATCTTACCTCTCCGCTTCTTTTGACCAACGACAATGGCGCGCCAAAATTGCATAACATCACCTTTCAACTCCTCATCTTGGAAGCATTTTTGTGTCTGTAAAAATTTATTTCCACCTTGTTTGAAATCAAAATCATCATCGTGCATTCGAATCGCTTGGACTGCAAGATCTACCTTCCAATCTTGTGCAGTTTGAATAATGACGGCTGAGAGATTTCCTTCAGTGTGACGCTCTGCCAATTCTCGCACACTTCGTGCTCGGTCAATCACGCGTCGTAGATATTCTTCTTGACCCAGTACGATTGTATCTCGAATAGAATCCTCTTTTGTGGAATTCATGTCTATAATGGTGAGGGCAAGCATGGTTTCTCGGCCCAACATTTTCCACATTTCTTCTGCGAGATGTGGCGTCGTAGGGTATAGCATTGGAATCCAAGTGGTCAGATATTTGCGACTGGCATTGGCGCTTACCCCTCCTCGTCTTTGGGCCCATTGCCAATCGGTGAGCATTTCGAAGTGGCTAATCATCACTCCATCACGAAGGCTAACATCCGACATACTATCCACCCAACTACCGTGAGCCTGGTGCGAGCGAGCGAGAAGCCATTCATCCATCACACCAAATTCTGAATTGTTTTCAATTCCTTGAGTTAGTGCGGAATGAATAGCTTTTATTTGGCGATAATTTGAATCGATTGCTGAATCAGACCAATCCATACCTGCCTCTGGATTTGCGCCAAAGAGGATGAACAGTCTAACAGTGTCTGCACCATATTTCCCAATCATTGATTCGGGACTGACTGTGTTTCCTAGACTCTTACTCATCTTTGCAGAGCGTGACCCTAGTATTTTCCCACATGTTGGGCAAGGAGAACCATCGATGTCTACATGATACTCTACATTACAATCAGCGCAGAAAGGTGCAGGAGCATTCACCATTCCTTGGCACACCAATCGTGAGAAGGGTTCTGAGATATTGTGTTGGCCCACATCTCGTAGAGCCTTGGTAAAGAATCGTGCATACAATAGATGCATCACAGCGTGTTCAATTCCGCCGATGTAGAGATCTACGCCACCTTCCATCCAATAATCTGCTTTTATCTTGTCAAATGGGGCTGAATCATTCAGTGCATCCGCAAACCTTAGGAAATACCAAGAGGAATCATAGAAGGTATCCATAGTATCAGTTTCTCGTTTGGCTTTAGCCCCACAAGAGGGACAATTCGTATTGACAAACGCGTCGTGTTTGGCTAATGGATTTTCTGAAATCCCTTCAGTGAACACCACATCTAGCGGTAATTCAACTGGCAGATCTGTCTCCGGGACAGGGACAACTCCACAACTTTCGCAGTGGATGAATGGTATGGGTGTGCCCCAGAAGCGTTGCCGGCTGAGCAACCAGTCCTTGAGCCGGTACTGAATAGTGCCAGCCCCCATCCCCGCGCTCTCTAGGGCTTTGATGACAGCAGCTTTCGCCTCGTCACCGTACAATCCATCAAAACCGGAGCGACGCGAATTGACCATCCACCCCAATTCCTCAAAGGCACGACCAGTCACTTTTGGATCATTACCCTCATCTTCAGAGAGAACCTGAAGAATAGGGATATCATACTTCTTGGCAAAGTCATGGTCCCGCTGATCATGTCCAGGAACAGCCATCACAGCACCAGTTCCATAGGATGCGACAACAAAATTTCCAGCATAGATTGGCACGGCTTCACCAGTTAACGGATTTGTCGCGTAGCGACCCAAGAATACTCCTTTCTTGTCACGGAGCATATTGATGCGATCAAACTCTGAGATTTTGGCGCACTCATCGGCGAGTTCACGGTATGGTGCTTCATATTCCGTTCCAGAAACTAGACTTTCACAGAGAGGGTGTTCAGGTGCCAATGTGACAAATGTCACTCCAAAAATAGTATCAGGGCGGGTTGTGAATGCCTTGATGATCCCGTCACTATCAACAATTGGGAAGTGAATATCGGCGCCGTGTGAACGCCCAATCCAATTACGCTGCATTGCCTTGACATTCTCTGGGAATTCGATGCTATCCAATGCATCTAACAATTCATCAGCATATTCAGTCATCTTGAGGAACCACTGAGCCATGTCTTTCTGTCGCACTTCACCAGAGCATCTCCAGCAGCGATTGTTTTTGACCTGTTCATTGGCCAGAACAGTATCACAAGTATCACACCAATTCACGGGTGCTGTGCGCCGTTCGACCAAACCTCTTTCGTGGAATTTGAGAAAAATCCATTGATTCCAACGGTAATAGGTTGAATCACTGGTAGCCAGTTCTCTTCGCCAATCATAGGAAAATCCCATGCGGTTGAGATCGCTTCGTATACTCTCGATATTTGACCAAGTCACATCATGCGGGTGGCCGCCGATTTTTTTTGCAGCATTTTCTGCTGGCATCCCAAATGAATCGTAGCCCATTGGATAGAGTACATTGTAGCCTGATAGACGACGAAAGCGAGCCATGCTATCGCCAATGCTGTAATTACGAACGTGACCCATATGCATTTGGCCACTTGGATATGGGAACATCTCAAGGCAGTAAAATTTAGGTCGATTCAAATCAACTTCACTTTCGAATACTTTTGCATCATTCCACTCGGCCTGCCATCGTGCTTCGATTGCGGCAGAATCGTAATCCATGATGGCCTCTCCTCACGTGTGCGTGCACCAAAGGTGCACGTTTGGCCAATTGAGACAGCCTATTGAAGGAACCGCTAATGAAAGCCTCATTCAGTGGTAACGTCGTAGTCATTGCTGTTAACCAAGAAGATGGCTTCACGGGTCAATTGGTATCTATATCGCATACCCACTTTTTCTCGTTCTACGAGACCGAACTTTTCCAGAGTACGCAGATGGTGGCTGACCAATTGTTGGCTAGCCTCAAGTCGAACTGCCAATTCTTTCTGACTTAGATTTACGATATCATTTTCAGTTGCATCCAGAAGTCGTAGAATCTTTCCTTGTAGGCTGTTGGGATCGGGCGTAAGTAAAGGAACGGGTAAATCATCTTCATTGAGTGTAGCTTGGATACTCGCCGGATAGAAGCGTACCAAGCGCCCATCTTTTCGTCTCCAAATTCTTTCTCCAGCCTGTAAGTTCTTGAGGTGATGAGTGAGTTGCCCATTGCTCATTCCAAGGGCACCCAATAATGCACGGAAATGAACACCCGGGTTAGCCGTTAGATAACCCATAATTCGACCACGTTGATATTCGCCATCGTGTTCACCGGTTCGACGAACCATTCCAATGAGCCCAATACCAACTTGTAATGCTGGAATTCGAATCCATTCCGTATTGCCCAGATAAAGCAAGGTCATTAGAGAAAGTGATGTTGTTGCGACCACGGCAGCCGATGTTGGTGCATAGGTGATGATTTGATCAACAGCACTTGGAGGAGGGGATGCAGGGGTAACCGGTGCAATGATTTCGGGAGCAGTTTCAGTTTCATCCAAGGTTTGCAAGATGACGATTCCAGACCATGCTGCACAATCACCCACCTGCTCAGCGTGACTTACCACGTAAGTACCACTTAGGCCCGGTGCTGGACTCCAATCTCTATCCTGATGATGCAAGATGAATCTATGTTCAATACCGATTGAATCAGTGAGTAACCAACATCCTTGGGTAGGTGTTGTGACATAATCCCACTCCCCTGACAATATGACTTCATCAAGCATATCATCCTGATTTTCGTTAACCATATCTACAGTATCACCATTCTCAGTATTTTGTTCGTGTACTTCGGAAAGGTGGGCGCCATCATATGTGTGTGCAATCTGAGCGGTGAATGCTGGTAACGAAGTAGTACGGATTGATAGGTGCCAAGTACCTTGAGCCAATTCTACACCACCTTCAACAAATGGCACTTGAATCATAGGCCAAGTGTATCCCGATTGTGATTCAATCGAAATCTCATGTCCGGCAAATCCACTACAGTCTTCAGCCCAAATCCTAACTGGAAGTTCCCCAGCCAATGCTAGTTGTAATTCTAGGGAGCAATCCGTTGGCCAGTAGAGCGTGAACTGCTCTAATCCAGAATTATGAATTGTCAAGTCGAATGAAATCCGCTCTTCAAGCCCATCTGCTTCAAGCACAACTAGGTTGCCTACAGTGAATTGAATGCTTGAAGAGTCCTGTTCATCAATACCACAAGTGGGATTGACTCCACTATTCACATGCAAAAACGCCTGAGTTGCGACAAGACCGTGGTCGGGTTGACTCACAACAATTAGATAGGCACCATCATCGATTTCACAGCCGGTAGTGTCAATGTAGTCCCAACTATCAGAGGCTAGTGTGTGTGTGGTTTGAGGTGCAATCTTTTGCTCCAATCCTGATGGGGGGCAAGGGCGACTTTCGCGGGTATCGTAGACAATTTCACCAGTTGACGAAATGATGTGCATTTCGACAATGCATGTATTCTCATACAACAACTTGGCAGGTGCATCAGTTGGGTTATCTAATATGAAGTACCAATTGAGTTGATCTCCAGAATCAATTGATACAGCAGGTGTCAAATTTGGAATGGGATTGGTTGGAGTCCGTGTATACACCGTATCGACACTGGTTATTGCACCATCAATACCAGTGAGTGTAAACGAGATAGTGTAATCGCCGTCTGTAGCGTCCTCAAAGTTCCATTCGATCCAACCAAGATGCATCTTTTCCCCCGCTGCGATTGAACCACTGCCACAAGGGATTGATGTTAGCACGCTTGTTTGTACTCGGCAATTTTCATCGAACGGAATATCAATTGCAATATTGCCTGAATTTACCAAAGCGAGATGAACCACAGCTGGCATTGCTGGGGTATGCCCAAATTGTTCACCAATGGTTTCTGAAAGAACCGCTTCAAGGTAGAGATTTTCAGGCATTTCGATGGTACGGTGGAGAATGACAGCATCCGTAATCATGAGATTTGATTCGGGTTGTGTAAATTCAAGTTCAATTTCACCACTGGGTGCATCACTCCAATCCCATGTCCAAGTAGATAGAATCCGCTCTTGACCGGGTTGAATCATCATAGCACGACTTTGAGAGGGGCAGATTCGCTCATCGTCAAGGTCGAGTTTCCATGCGTCGTTTGTAAGGATTAAATCGAATGGACAAGTGGGATTGTAAGTCAACTCCCTTGCATTTTCAGCATGATTTTTCACTCGCAATGTTACTTCTAGATCGGATGAGTCCGAAAAATATAACCCATTGTCTGGTACATCGATTTCGATTTTCAATTCAAGTCCATTTTCGGCAGGTTCAGCGATGGCCAGTGGTGCAAGAACCATGAGAATCAGCAAAGCCGCAAGAGATGCCGGCCTGATGTTGACTCCCCTCAGCATGCGCTCCGCCTCAAATCGTCAGTATCGTCCTCCCGTTTGAAACCATTGGCGCCCCCTAGGGGGGCGAATGAGACACCGAACTATTGATTGTCTGTCACTCGATGGGTAAACATGGCCCTTGGTAATGGTGAATTCGACGTATCCAAAGGAGACGATGGAATCGAGGTATGGGTGACGCAAATGGGCCCTTGGGCGAATATGAACACCGCATTTATTGATCGTGAAAATGGTGTGGTTGCCGTTGTTGACCCCTATGATGGAGACAGTTGGCTCACGGCCCTAAACAGCGAAGGTTTGGAGCCAACCCATATTCTTCTGACACATACGCACAAAGATCACACCGCCGGTGTCAACGCTATTCGGAAAGTCCACCCAGAAATCGAAGTATGGGGGCATGAAGAATCAGTATCACCCAGCCTCCTCGGGCGCATCATTTTTCGGAGAACTGATTTTACACACATTTGGGACCACGAACCTAACGAAGTGACCGTGTGGAATTATGGTTCAATCAAACTTGCAGTCATTCATTCACCTGGACATTCCCCTGGCCACGTAACCCTCCATGGACACCGCGTCTATGTTGCAGGAGATTTACTGTTTACAATGCGCTCAGGCCGAGTTGATTTACCTGGTTCAGATCCTGCTGCACAATGGAGAAGTTTGGCCATGGCCAAAACAGTTTTACAAAACCTTCCCGGAGACTGGCGCCTCATTCCAGGCCACCGATATGATTGGATTGATGGGACAACTCCTGATTGGGTCACAATTGAGCAAGTATTGGAACATAATCTATCGCTTAATGCGCCAGATATCGAAACATTCGGCGAGTTACCATTCAATCGATTCGACGATGAATTATCCGCTTAATCTAGAAGATCTCCTAAACTCGGCAGAGATGCATTTTCTTCAGCTTCTTGTTCCATGTGAACCTGCCAGTCGGCCTTCTCAACGTAACCGAGTTCCTTTGCCTTCTCGATTTCACCCGTCGACAGATAATGTTCAATCCATGTCTGACGGCGCTCTTGTTCTTCATCGTTAAAGGCCATTTCTTGTTGTTGCATTTCTCGAATTACACCGAGTCGCTTTCGAGCTCCCATTTGCTTGGCTACCAGTGCGACAAATATGAGTGACAAAAGCAGAGCAATGGCGCCACCCATAATGTACATCATCATTGCCGAATCTTCTTCTTCACCTTGTGAATCGCCAGCATCTGACGATGTGATTAGACACTTTTGACCGATGAGGTGGATATCAGGATCGTAAGGACACGCGTCTGCAGTATCCGACCACCCATCTTCATCACTGTCTGGGCAACCATACTTGTCTTCCCAAGAAAAGCCCATCACGCTCTTGCATAGATCTGGTTCATAATCGCCACTTTTACTATTGTCTCCATAGCCATCTCGATCAGCATCTTTAGACTGGGTAAATCGCAATGGGAATGAATCCGAATTTCGAGCATTGTCAATCATTTCACCAGGCCAGCATTCCAGTCTTACGGTTGAATTGTCCTTGTAATTGTCACCAAATCCGTCGCCATCAGTGTCACTCCACTGCGTGACCTCATCGGGGAACGCATCACCATTCTGTGTTCTGGATAGAATCAATCCAGGGTCTGTATCACAGTTCCAGCGATAAGAATCATCGATGAGTTTGTCACCAGTCATGTTCGTGTAAGTGTAATTGTCACCATAGCCATCGCCATCGGAATCCTTCCACTGGGATCCATCATCTGGGAAGATATCGATGGTGTCCGCCCATCCGTCGCCATCTGTATCCGTGCACCCGTAGATATTGCCTTCAGTGGACGAACCTGGCCATGTGGGACAATCATCTTCCTCAGTATCTGTTTGGGTTTCACCCATTCTGTCACCAAATCCATCACCATCTGTATCAGTATCTTTGAACGGATCATCGGGGAATGCATCCTGTGGATCTGGGGTTCCATCACTATCTGAATCTGGGCAACCGCGTGCTTCTTCTGTACTCGTTGTACCATACATTAGCGGGCAAATATCGGGATTGTTTCCATTTGGATTATCGCCATACGTGTCGCCATCGGTATCCCACCACTGAGAGGGATCGTCAGGAAAACTGTCACCATTGGGTCCACTTGGATTGTCGCCGTATCCATCACCGTCTCGGTCGCCACATTGTGTACCATCGGTAGGGAATAAATCAGGGTTGTTTCCATTTGGATTATCGCCACAAGAAGATACCGCATTGTTGCGATCAAAACCATCTCCATCTTGATCTGAATACTGTGTTGGATCGTTTGGGAATGCTTCACCAGAATTGGCATACCCGTCTCCATCATTGTCAGCACAGCCGTACCAAATGATATCGTCATAGGTCAGATTGATTTCATTCCATTGGATTGCTTTCTGGCTTGTGCCAGCATCTCCGGGGCACTCATCACCCATATTTCCTGACTTGTTATCACCGAAGCCGTCACCATCTGAATCGTGCCATTGCGTAGGATCATTGACAAATGCATCCGCATCTCCTGCTGGACTAGCCAGCCCCTCACCTGGTCCAGAGTTGCCTGGGTTGGAATATCCATCACCATCTGAATCAGGACAACCAATTCGATCCCATATCGAATTACCCCAAGCGAGTGGGCAGCCATCAGAAACTGTGGTGAATGGTTCATCGCCGACCCAATCTCCATCAGTGTCATTCCATTGTTCAGGATTGAGAGGGAATGTGTCCACATCAACCAGTTGAATTGGAGTCATTGTGAGTAATTGTCCTGGCCATTCTGCTGGACGGATAGATGTCCATGATGCGTTGGCGTAGTTGTCGCCATAGCCATCACCATCGGTGTCATCCCATTGTGTCGGGTTCTCGTCAAAGTGATCGATTCCACCATATGGGTTCGGGTCCCGAGGGTCGTTTGGATTGGATGGATATCCATCACCATCATTGTCAGCCCACTGATAGGGATCATCATCGAATTGGTCGCCATCATCAGAGTATCCATCACCATCAGAATCGGGGCACCCAAAGACATCCATGTATGAGGTCCCGAACACATTGGGGCAAGAATCAGGTTCAAATGCAGGATCAGGATTGTCACCGTAATTGTCACCATCAGTGTCATTCCATTGTGTGGGTTCCTCGGGGAAGGCATCGTCGGGATTCAGATAACCATCATTGTCCATATCAGGATTGACCATCCAATGGTAGAGCCCCTCGTCATTGCGGCCTTGGGCTGAAATGATGTAATTTCCATCAGGGTGCCAATCCACTCCGTAGATTGACCCGCAATTGTTGCTACCCCCACTACCGCTACAACCACCGGGCCGTGGCGCAGAAAGCGTGTCGAGTTGAACACCAGTCGTGGCGAAGAAGATGTTGATACTGGCCCCATCGGCTTGGTAGTATGTGTGCGTGAAGGCTACTTGAGAGGAGTCGGGTGACCAAGCTGCATCGTTGCAAGATGTTGATGTCGTGTAAGACCATACTTCTGCGCCGGTGATTGCATTGTAGACTCTGGCTCGAGCATTGCTTCCACCCCATGCAGAACATGCTGAGATCATGTTCCCATCTGGTGAATAGTGAACCGAATTCAAAGTACTGAAGGCATTGGAGATGGTCCTATTCTCAGACCATGTACCAACATCCCAGATGTAGATTTTCTCATACCCACCTATCACCAGACGATTCCCATCTGGGCTCCAATCGACAGAGTAGAAGTGGTTGTCTCCCCCCGGTTCCAGTGTTTGAAGCACATCACCGTAAGATGAGCCAGTTGTGTCGGAATCGAAAATTTCAACCTGGCCATCACCGTTGTTTCCATCACGGTATCCGGTAACTGCAATCATCATCCCATCTGGACTGTATTCCAATTCACCCGCAGTTTCCCCATTGGCATCCATTGTATCATACAACGAACCATCGCTTGCAACGTACACTCGTACTTCATTTTCGCTTGTCAATACAGCAACGTGGAGACCATCTGGTGACCAATCAACATCCGTTGCAGAATCGCTCACCTGAATGGTTCGGAGATTGGTTCGAGTTGCTGTGTCCCAGATTCGAATGTCCGAAGAGCCACTCCCCCCCCATCCTGAATTCTCAGCGCTTACATATTCTGAAGCATCGTAGTTGAATCGAACCATGATGTAATCATCGCTACTTGATTGGTATGCATCCTGCAGATAGCCCCCCGTCGACATCACCCAAGGGTCATTCAGATCACTGGTACCATCGCCATCACGGTCCGGGCAACCAGTTCGATCAAGTGTACTGTTTCCAGCCGCAACAGGACAATCATCTGTGGAATCATCAGTTCCATCACCATCCGTATCATCTGCCATTGCACTGGAAACGAACAATGTTCCAGTCACCATCAGGATTGCAAGAAGAATGGCTCGCATGGAGGCCAACTTTCGTTTGCCAGCTTCTGAGGCCATGGCCTCGGCTCGATTCCTATGAATAAGGTCTTCCGGTATACTTGCATCACGCGCGAGCGCGCGCACGAGACACTCTATTGGGCGAGAAGTTCAACAGCAGGGAGGTTGAGGGAGGAATGATGCCGAGCAATGACCTACGGGTTCATATCGCGGTCGAGGATAGGCTGTTACTACATCTTCTTGAGCAAGAAGATCAAGCTGACCTCTACATGGTCAGCGTCGCAGTAACACGTCCAGGTATCGCTGAAGCTTGTGCCTTGCATCCGCCTAACGTCAGCCGATCTATGCGTACAATGCATCGCAATCAGTGGGTCAGTGAGCACACCCGAACCGTCCGAGGTGAAAGTCGTCGACAGAAAACATGGCAACTCACAGAATCAGGTCGTGCCGAAGCCAAATCTCGAAGCAATTATTTGGGTGTCACACAAGTATTGATCCGAGATGAAAATGGACAATTGTTAGAGGTCACGGCCGCCCAAGCTAGCGCTCGCTTAGCGGCAGACCTGACTCTCTTACAGGTGTTGATGCACGCTCAGCACGAAGGTGTACTCACTTTTGGTGACATCCGATTTGGAATGATTCAGAAGCGTGACGATGACGGCAAGCCAGCACCTGGACGTTTGAAATTAGGTGCCGGCGCACATGCAACCTACCACACCGAACCCCCTGAAACACGCGAAGTTCATGGGAGATCATCCGAATTGGATGCACTTGAAACGTGGATTAATTCCCAACAGCCATGCATGCTCATACATGGAATTGCAGGCATCGGCAAATCCACACTTGCTGCTCACTGGATGCGTCAACGTACAGATGTCGGCGAACAACTTTCGATTTGCTGGTATCCTTGCCAACCATGGGATACTGCACTTGGTTTGGCAACATCACTTTTGCACAGAGTTGGTATTGACGCAGCACATGACCCCGTCCAATTGATGGAAACATTACCGCTTACTCCTGGCGCGAAACTGGATATTGATGCCTATCGTCGATTGTTGCTTTCGTATCTAACCGACCCAAGTGTATTGCGCGAGAGATTTTCAGAAGATGGTGAACATGGAGCACCACCTTACTTCCTTCTCGTACTCGATGACGTTCACCACATTTCAGGAGAGGCTGCTGACCTTCTCGGTGCTTTACTCCAAGTAGCCGATTCATCACCTCTCAAATTACTCCTAATCAGCCGAACCACATTGACATTCTACGATCGACGTGATGTCCATACCCGGGAGCGTGTGAGTGAATTGGCACTTGCTGGATTGTCTATAGCGGACCTTGATGCATGGGTATCTGATCTAGAAGAAGGCAATTTGCCTTCGGCTCCTGTGATTCACAAAGTTACAGGAGGGCATCCACTGGCTATCGAATTGATGGAAATGTATGGCGAGGTTACCCACGGAGATTGGTTGCGTTTTCTCGATGAAGAGATTCTAGATGTGTTGCCAGCGGATGAACGTGAATTACTCGCGACCCTCGCAGTCTCTAATCGCCCCGTCCCTTGGGATGTACTTGCAGTGGCTTGTGAACATGATGGTAACCCTCCTCCCGCTTTGGTAGAGCGTGGGCTTTTGCTTGAGTTGGCCGATGGTATGTGGTTGCATGAAGCGCTTCGCGAGCGTTTGCTCAGAGAAGTGGGGATTCCACAGGATGAGCGGCGAAAGAAACTTGATGCCGCCCGCGTTTCATAGGGTACCCCTAAAATTAGTCGTCATCCAGAATTTCATCTGTTCGAACAATGAATGACAATGCAGCAGCATCTTCGATGGCGACAACACCACGTATGTTGTGAACATCTCGAAGAATATCAGTGGGTGGAGCTACCTTGACACGGCTATCCTGAATCTGAATTTGATTTCCAGGGGATGCTTGAATCCCGCCTTCTGGTAGCCACAAACCAATGGCACCTAATTCAGCGTGGTGTGAAATAACCAAATTACGTCCTGCATCGTCCTCATCGATTCGAAGAACAGTAAGAGGTGAACCATCGGGCAACAGACGAGTTGCTGGTTGCCATTCGCTCCAAGTTTCATCCAAGGGCTTTGACAACTCCATTGCCTTCTGATCGATGTCGGCAATTCTCGCCAAAAATTCGGTACTTGATGCATTATCGATTTCATTCAACCCATCAAGCAATTGCCGTAAACCATCGAAGTTGGCCTGTTCACGATTACTGATGGCGGTATTTGCCAACAGAAGAAGTTCTGCCAACATTTCGAGGCGGTCACTCAGTCCTGTTTCAATTGCACATTCCATAGCCTCATCAAGCACTTCAATTGCCAAGCCAGGGCAATCTACTGCCAACAACCCATTTCCCACACTTGTAAGAATATCAGTTGCTTCTGTCTTGTTTGATTGAACCAATGCTGCTGCAAACTTCATGTGGGATTCTGCAAGTTCTTCATCACTATTCAGTTGACGTGAAATTCCAGACAGAACGAGATGTTGTATTCTATTGCCGCCAATTAATTGACACTGGCGATCTGCAGTCTCAAACAATATTGCAGCACGATTCCAATCATCTGTAGCGAGTGCCAGCATTCCCAATTGGTGCATTGCTCGCATTTCAGCCCCGACATCATCGATGAGGGTTGCTGAATGCAAGGCACGTGAAAGATGTAAGCGAGCCAAACTAATATCTCCTGACATTTTTGCCATAACACCGAGGGCTGATTCTATTCGGTAGAGACTTCCAGCCATGGCTCGATGTGCAAGTTCGGCCATTCCTTCATCCAATGGAGCCAACGCGAATCCTGTTATTTCCAAAACTTCGGCTAGAATTGTGGCAGTATTCTCATACTCTTGGCCAATATCATCTGAACTCCCATCCGATGATAATGACGTGAGATGCTCGTCTAATTGGGCAACGGATGCACAAATTTCTGGTAAATTTCCGAGTTTGTTAAGAGTTGATTTCTTGACATTTTCACCACGGATAGAGCGAATGAGTGCCGCAACCATCTTTCGTTCGTCAGAAGTTGATAGATCCTCATTATCATCTTCTAAAACTACTTTTGACGACAATAACGTGTCAATCATCCAGGTGAGTTTTGCCTGAATGTCGTACTGTCCGGCGCGACTAATTGCATATCTCATTTCTGCCGCACGCACACGACGAGAAAGACTACGCAAGCGAGTTCGTTGCCCTTTAGAACCAGAATTTGCCAATCGTTGTAAAAATGTCGAAGGTGGGCATGTATCAAAGGTCATGTTGACTTTATCACCTGTAGTTGTCATTTTGAAATCATCAGAAACTAGAGTCACTTTGCGGCCTTCATCAACCATCTTTGAAGCCAGAACCATTAGTGATAAATCGACATCTTGTGGAGATGCCTTTACACCGATTTTTTCTGCAAGAGCGCGAATTTCATTTTCTTCAACATTTATTGTCACCAGAATCTCGCTCATTTCCTCAAGAAGATTTGGCTTTCCATTCCATCTTTGGAATCTAACATTACGAACCTCATCATGTACACCTGGGGTGACATGTAAATTATTTGAGTGAGTGTCGAGAATATTTTTCAGATCACCAATGAATCCTTCTGGGGCCATGGAACCGATGTGAATGAAGCAATTGGAATCAACCACCCAAACATGAGCCATGCGATTCCATATCCAATCGCCATAATATATTTTTCATCAATTCGCAGAGACCCATCCGAAACCCATGCGAGTGACGTCCTTCGGATGGGTACCCCTTGAGTCAAACCCGATAAAACAGTGGGGTCCGCATTGGTTTCATTCTATT
>CAWVWT010000018.1:0-40854 GCA_963934015.1 uncultured Candidatus Poseidoniales archaeon | reverse complement strand
GTATCACACGTCTGATGGTAGCAATCGTAACCATCAACCAGCCCACCAAAACCGACAGTCACCGTTCCGATTTCTTGGAATGAAGCATGATCACTTCGAGCAGTCGTCGCTTCGTTGACAATCACACCAGGCTCACCTTTCGCAGCCCAGTCAGCTTTCAACTCACCATTGAGCACAGCCAACTGTTCTTCGACACCCAACGCATCACCGGCCAACCATTCTGCAAGATAGACCATCTCGGGCTGGTTGATGGTATTCTCATCGGTATCTGGGCCAATATAGACTCGGAACGGCCAATTTTCTGAACTGGCAGGGTACGACCCACCTCCGTTGTTATCGGTTCGATCGGAAGGTGTACCGTTGCCTGGCCAATTCACCCCACCCATGTCGATATTGATGTAATTGGAAATCGTGATATCATCCGGCAAGTCATGAACCCAAGCGATACTACCGCGCTTGCCACCTTCCTCACTACTCCAGAAGCAGAACACAATCCCTCGCCGAGTCGGAATATCGAACAAGGCTTGCGCCATATTCAGATTGACAGACGTTCCCACGGTGTTGTCGTAGGCACCAACCCGAGTTCCATATCCACGGGGTGTCCCTGATGAGGGATCATTGATGACCACCATCGGCGCGATATCAAAGTGGGAACCGATTACCATCCACTCGTCTGGGAACTCATAACCCGGCTTGTAAGCACAGATATTGTAGGCCTCAGGGTTGCTTTCAGTATACTGGAATCTGTGATGGCGGACATCATCATATCCAAAACTCTCCAATTCTGCTTTGACCCAATTGGCTGCATCTTCGTATGCAGGATTTCCTTGCCCTGCCCAGCGATCCAAATATCCAACCGCCAAGTCAACATCTAGTGGCGAAAAACTGTCATCAGTGATGTAAGAAAGTGTATCGTAGGTTCGTTTTCCAGCAACCAACCCTGTACTGTGCACACCTCCTTCGTCCAGAGGCACATTGGCGGCCATTGGGCGTACAATTTCAGCAAAACGAATAGAGACAGCCCCACCCGATTCGGTGCTGTTGGAAAGTTGGAGTAAACCACCGTCTTGTTCTGCATCCACAACTTCGACACCCCGGGTTGCGATCATTCCCTGGGCTTCCCAAGTCGCCCACGAAACATTCCCCTCTCGAATTGGAAAGAAATCTCGACCCGGTTCACCAATCAGTACAGCAAAAGTATCGGCACGGGGGGGGATTAAAATCGTCAACTCATCTTCTTGATCAGCACCTAATTCGAGTATAGTTCCATTTTGAACATATCCGGTTTCAGGTTGAAGTACCAGATATGGAATAAGCACAGTCATCGCTTTGTCTGCATGGAAATGTACACTTTGGAAAATGCCACCAGTCAAAGGTTCGGGCGATATATCCAAATCTTTGGCAGAAGCCAAACCAACATCATCTTCTCCAAAACAACCTTGCACACTTGCCCCCAAGAGGAGAACGACCAACAGGAGTGACAGGGGGCTGCGACGCATCAACCTCGGGACCACTCATGCATTGTTGAAACCACCGCTCTCGCGCGCCACGTGTGTGCGTAGGTCGCAAAGCGACCTATCAGTAGAATATAGAGCAGCAAGTCAAGCTACCATCGGCGGCCCGAATATGCGCCATATCGACACTTCGAGTTGTAAATCCAGCATCTTCCATAACTTGTTTCGTGACGGGATAATCCGCCGAAATTATCACAACCCCATTTTCGAATCCAATGAGGTTCGCAGCATAGGTTTCTTCGTTTGGTACCCACAAAATTTCAACCCCAGCGTTCACGAGAGGTGCAAGTTGTTCAGGGGTTAGGTGACCCTTAGCAGCCACCAGCATCCCTGGTTTAGGGGACGAACAAACAGTCGTCAAATGCAAGGTAGAATCTGGAACATCAAGGGTCATAGTTCCATACCCAAGGCCCGTCACAACACGTTCGAAAAATTCAATTCCAGCCGCATTTGTCCTAGTTGATTTACCCAATAAAAAGCAATTATCGAAAAAGACAACATCACCACCATCCATTGTAGCACCGTCTGGCATTTGGATAAGTTCAAGATTCTTGCCAAGCACTTCTCGAATTGCCCCTTGCTCCCCCTCGCGCGTTGGATGCCCCATGACTGGAATTACGGCCAACTCCCCGACCACGATCGCCGCATCTTCAACGAACGTACAATCTGGATATTCATCCAATTCAGGAAGACTCACAATTTCCACCCCTTGTTCCTGTAGAGCTGCGGTATAATCAGCATGCGCCTCACGAGCGGCTATTGGGTCAGGTGTATGGGTACCAAAGTAGGAAGAAATAGCCCGATCAAAGTTTGGAGAAATCCCCCGAACGATGGCACGGGCACGCTTTCGGTGGCCCCATTCTTCACCCATCATACAGAGTCCGAACGAACAGGCCACATAACCATTCGCGCGCGGCAAACAGGACAATAAACACCGAATAATGGAAACATTATCTGAAAAACAATCCGGTAAACGGAAAACGTATGGTGCAGAGGGCAGGATTTGAACCTGCGAACCACTGAGGACTGGGACCTCATCCCAGCGCCGTTGACCAAGCTTGGCAACCTCTGCAATAGCAATCCAGCGACCAACCACTTTCTTATCAAAGCGACGGGGTCAATCCGGCCGATTTTGAAGCCGCCTTTCTCAAGTAGGGGTTCCGTCCCCGGTCCCATTAGATGACCACTGAACGAGTTCCAATGGGTCGCATGTTCATCGATGATGAAATGCTCGATACCGCGCATAGAATTCTCGCATCTGGCCAATGGATCAAAGGCCCAGAATCAAAGGCGTTTGGTGCTGAATGGGCAGAGTACTGTGGGGCGTTGGGGGGGACACCCTGTAGCAACGGCTCAGTCGCCCTTATCGCAGCTCTACACGCACTCGATGTAGGGTATGGCGACGAAGTCATTGTGCCCAGTCACACCTACATCGCGAGCGCGACCTGCATTACGATGGTGGGCGCAAATCCAGTATTCGTTGAAATCGAAGAAGATTACTATACACTAGATAGAGCCGCCGTTGAAGCCGCAATTACACCCCGTACCAAGGCAATCATCGTGGTTCACCTGTATGGCCAACCGATTGATACAGCCATTTTCACACTCGCCAAGGAACATGGTATCCCAGTTATCGAAGATTCAGCCCAAGCGCATGGTGCATCACTGAAAGGCCAAAGTGTCGGCTCGTTTGGAGACATTGCAACATTCTCA
Organism: uncultured Candidatus Poseidoniales archaeon; assembly: GCA_963934015.1. Taxonomy (GTDB): domain Archaea; phylum Thermoplasmatota; class Poseidoniia; order Poseidoniales; family Thalassarchaeaceae; genus MGIIb-P. The sequence goes on along the minus strand of CAWVWT010000018.1, from coordinate 37,627 downwards.
TTCTTCCCCAGCAAGAATATGGCGGTTGGTGGAGATGGTGGAGCGATTATCGCCAACAGTGAGGACTTAGTTCAACGCGTCTCGACCTTCATCGACCACGGGCGCTTAGACAAGTATCGAAACGACGTTTTGGGCACAAATTTCCGCCTCTCAGAGATCCAGTGCGGTATTGGCCGAATCCAGCTCAAACATCTCGATGGGTGGGTTGCACGGCGCAACGAGATTGCCACAAAATACTCAACAGCATTCGCAAATATGGACAATGTCAAGATTCCTAAAGTCCGAGATGGTGCAGTACACGCTTGGCACCAGTATGTCGTTCGTGTAGCCAACCGAGATTCTTTTTGTTCTCACATGGATTCAATGAATATCTCAACAGGAATTCACTACCCAATCCCCTGCCATCTTCAACCCGTCTATGCAGAACACCCACAAGGTACGAGAGGTTCCTTGGAATTGACCGAGGCGGTTTGCGACGATATCGTCAGTATCCCAGTCATGCCCTTGTTAACCGACGATGAGGTTCAGCGCGTCATCGAAGCAGTACTCAGTTGGATACCATGAGATGTTGAACATCTTCACTCCAATCGCACCATGCATCGCGCGCCAGTGAACCGTTTCCAAATCGATCATCCTCAGTCACCTCTTGACCCAACCACTCTGGGCGAACAAACGCATGGCTGGCCGATGGGACCTCGAGTTCAGCCATCACCAATCCATGATTATCACCCTCAAAGAAATCAATTTCCCAAACTAAACCCCCATCTTCGGGCACCTCAAATCGAGTTTTCATAACATGTGGAAATCGAAACGAGGTCACGAGGTCATGGACATCTTCAACCATGACTTCGAATTCCCATTCCGCCCGAGCATAATCGACCACAGGTCCTTTCACCGTCACAAAGGCCGTATCCCCCATCAGTCGAATTCTTGGTGTAATATTGGCAGTATCGATGAGTGCTGAGAGTTGACGATTAACATCCATTGTCAAATTTCGAACCAGGACACGCCCATCGAAGCAAAGGTTCCCATTTTCAATTTCAATTTTCCATTTAGGGAGGTAGCATTGAATGATTTTCACACCCCTTCCCAAAGGGGGCAGTACAGCAAAGTCGGGAATGAAGAATCTATACTCTATCTCCACACCCGCTCCTGACATGACTGTCGCTTTCCATCGACAGGCTTTGAGCATAATGCAACCGACCCATTCAAGCGAGAGATTCACCCCGGCTTCACCATGGGCTCGCCCCGAATCCACAAGAACGGCATCGTCGACGTTGAGTTCGGCGAGGGGGTCACATTGGTCGAACCGGTCAACCTCTATGGTTGCATTTTGGGCGATGAGGTATTCGTCGGCCCTTTTGTTGAAATCCAGCGCAGGGTATCGATCGGCGCACGTACACGAGTCCAATCCCACGCCTTCATTTGTGAACTCGTGACTATTGGTGAGGACTGCTTCATCAGTCATGGGGCGATGTTCATCAATGACCCATTCCGCATCGGTGGCCCCGCGCGTGGTGATCAAACTCAATGGAAAGCGACCACCATCGGTAACAGGGTGAGCATCGGTACGAATGCCACCATCATGCCTGTGGACATCTGCGATGATGTCGTGATTGGAGCAGGTAGTGTGGTCACCAAGGACATTACAGAATCAGGCACCTATGTGGGCAACCCTGCTCGAAAACTGCCTTAATTTATGAAATAAAAAGGGACGAAGGGGCCCTCCCCTCCGCCCCAATAGGTAGAAAAATCCTACTCTTCGTGTTTAAATTTAGACCCATTAGGTCTTCTTGGGGAACGATAGTGCGGCGGTCGACCATCTTTTGATGCTCTCACGTACACTTTCTTCTTACCCTCTTTTGTTGATGCCATATTATCGACTTCAATCCCGCGCAGGATTAACACCCTATAACGGTGCCGTAAATATTGCAAACTATCAAAACCGCTTTACGCCAATAAACCCAATTTAATGCCGAAAAACGAAGGTTTCATTGCCCAATCGGGAATCGAATAATCTATGCGCCGAACCCAGAAATTTGCTATATCCAACATCATTTTCAATTTCAAATGAATTAAAACGGAAGCGATTTGTCCAGGCGCTCAACCATTTCCACATATCGGTTGGTATGTTCCGTTCCAGGTACATGAATTACGAATTGCCAATAACGCCAGGCTGCAACGGCGAGTACCGCAAATCGATGCAAGTCAGGAAGGGCTGAACGTTCAGCATCTGTCAACGGTCGAACCGACTCATATCCAGCCAACAACGCATCCCATAATTCAGGAACGGGCAAACCATCTTTCCAGCCAAATCCAACATAGGTTGTCACAAGATCCATAGCCAGTGATTCGATACATATTTCCTCAAAATCAAGCAGAGCGAGAACCTCACCCTCTCGTCCAATTACATTGTCAGGATACAGATCACCGTGGATGATGCCAGTGGGCAAATCATCTGGAATACTTTGCTTGAGACGACGACTTTCTTCTTCTAATAAGTGAAGGAATGGCGCCATCGACCCATTTTCATGTGCTTCTTTCACCATTTTATCCCAGAGGACATATCCAATCGCGAATGTGGTCGGTATGCTTTCGTGAATGGGAACATTGTGCATCTGAGCTTGTGCCTTGCCCAGTTCGTAGAGGGAAGCAGTGTCTGAAGGCAGCCAACCACCTTCGATAAACGGCATCAGCATCCATGCCTGATTATCCTTCACAAGCATCCGCACCCCCCCTTCCAACAGCAATGGGGCGGGTGTAAGTACACCGTGATCTGCAAGCCAACATGTATGTTCGATAATCTGCTCCACTTCACTTGGTGGTCTTTCATCCCAGACCTTCAAAACAAGCTGAGAATCATCATCGAGTGTGAGAAGATAATTCGAATTTGCCCATCCCCCAGCAAGTGGTTCCATTTTACTCAGTGGCGCCACTCCAGCCGCTGATAGTAACCACACAGCCTCTTCAGCACTAACATCGGTATACGCCATCAAACCACCTTCATTGTTGGATAACATCGCGGATGGTACTACGAAACATGGCAATTGACCGACGATGATCGACCACACCCGTATGCCCCTTCGCCTTCGCGCCATACTCTTCCCGCCTCTCATACGTATTCTTGATTGCAGCCACCCAATCATCCAGACTTCCATCCCTGGCAACTACGATTCCACCGTCGCCCACTGCTTCCGGCTGGCTTCCAATGTCAACCGTCACAGTTGGAACCCCGAAGAGGCCTGCTTCATTGATGACGCGACCCCAAGAACCGGTACTCGCCACGGTGAGAACATGCACATCACAATTCGAAAACACATCCTCAACAGAGGTATGCCCACGCCATGTTGCATTGTTGAAACCACCCAACTCCTTAGCGTACGAACCACCCCCGTACACGTCGATTTGCGCCTCCGGCCAAGAAGATTGTAAGTGAGGTAGCAATTTGTTATAGAATCCAAATCCTTTCTCTGGAGTCACACCGACAATTGCAATTCGCGGTACAGCACCGTCATTTCTTTCAACGCGTGCAGCCATCCCCTCCAGTCGTTTGTGTGAAACATCATTGGTATTTCCAAAACGCTCAGCATAATTCACAGGAAGTGGCACATGTGCACCATACTGGATGTTGAATACCTCCTGAATTTGCTTGAGGAGGCCCTGCCCAGCTCCGCAGACAGCCGAAGCCCCTTCTAGTGAATCACGATATATTCGGGGGTGATTGAATTGTAATTCATCTCGCACAAATGCAAGGTATGGAATTCCCGCATTTGTAAAGGCAGTGGCCGCACCGGCAGACCAATGAAGTTGGGTAATACCAAGCAAAACATCACCATTTTCAGCAGCAGATTGGATTTCAGCTGCAAGGAACGGGGCCAACCATTTTGCAAATACGCGATTGCTTTTGAGAAGGTGGCGCCGCTCAAACCCGTACTGACTTCGCCCAGTTCCGCGATTGCGTAGCCGCCAAGCCAAGCCGGACCACAAATCTTCAACGGGTAGGTTGCAGACTTCTCGCTCTAATTCACTACCTTGTGTTAGATCCGTAACTCCACCACGTCTGGAACTTTGGAAGACCTTGACCGACCAACCACTCACACCATCACTCTCACTGCCACCTTCTAGTGGGGTGTAATTAGGGGCACCTTCGATGAAAGGACCACTGCGAACAACTCCTTTCAGAAGTGTTGCCAGCGACATTTCGGCACCGCCTGCCGGCGGGTCGAGGTCACGTACAGCCGCTAAAATGCGGATACCCATACCAACAGCGACCGGTCACGACCTCATCAAATCGCCCCATATCCGCAGACATACGGCCCGCAGTCGACACCGTCTTGAACAAGACCGAGGTCGCGCGTCCATGGGATTGACCGTTGCTGTGGTTGGTACAGGCTATTGGGGCCGGAACCACGTCCGCACTTGGGTCACCTTGAAACAAGAACAAATCATTGATCGCCTCATCGTTTGTGATGTCGATGAAAGCAGGGCGCGCGAACTCGCTGACGAATTTGATTGCGAGTGGCACACAGATGCCCTCACACTTCGTGATACCTTTGCCATTGACGCTGCTACAATTGCTACCCCTACACCACTACACGCACCGCTTGCGATATCATTGATGGAACAGGGCGTCGATGTATTGGTCGAAAAGCCATTGGCGATGGATGAGGTAGAGGCACAATCTATCGTTGCATGTGCCGAAGAACATGGTAGGTTGCTATGCGTAGGCCACCTATTTCGTTATCACGTCGCTATCCGCAAAGCCGCTGATATGATTGCTGCCGGAGAGATTGGACCAGTCCTCCACATTGAATCAGAACGCCTCTCAGTCCGCGAACCTCGTCCAGATATCGGCGTTATTGCTGCTTTGGCCATCCACGACATGGACATTTGCAGAGATCTCATGGGTGATGTTGACCCCGCAGAAATTGATGCTTTTTCTCTACCGAGCGAAATTAAGGGGATAGAAGATCACGCAGTCATCCACATGAGATTTCCGACAGATACGTGCGGTAATCCGCTGGGACCATCTGCCCAAATCACAGTCTCATGGCGCAGTCGCGTTCGAGGCAAGGTTCGAGAATTACGAATCATTGGCCAAGATGCATCTATTCACATCGATTATCTTGACCACACTGGACTTTGGAAGCACAACCACCCTGGGAATATTCGCGGACCAGAATGGGGCGGTTTTGGAGCAGCCCCGCGTGAGCGTGTGAAAATCGACGGTGGAGAACCGAGCTTAACTGCCGAATTACGCGCATTCGCCGAAGCCAGCAAGTCTCTCGCCGCCGGAAACTCATTGGAATCACTCAACCTTCTTTCACCGGGCCCCATTGGCGTTATCGGCATGCGTTTGGTTGAAGCTGCATTACGTGCAACGAAAGAGTAACCATGAGATGATTCAAGAGGCGAATCCACTTCGCCCAATCATGGCACTAAATTTAGGCGAACCGATTTTGGGTGACGTCTACAACCTCTATGCTGACGCGTTGGGCACAACAGCGGCTTGGTGGCTTGGCCACATTACAATAATCGGCCTTATTACTCTCACATATTGGACCATTACAAATTGGAATGCAGTGGCCAATGGTTTCGGAATATCTGGAATTAGATTTTCTGCATGGCTGGCGCTAATTGCGCTCATTTGCACCCAGTATATTCTCTACCGAGATCAATTTGGATTCCCACCCACGGGCGCATTCCTAACTGCAGCAAGTACAAGCCTCTACCTTTGGTGGCAATGGTATCAACTCGAACCACAGAAGGCTTGACACTCCAAGAGCATTCATGAGCCGTAGGCAACGCCATCCACAGGATGGCGACCTTCGGTGACCACCCCCCCCTTCCAGACCTACTCGAGTCTTTACTCGCCGATGAAACAGTATCAACACTTTTCTTGAAAGCAGAGTGCCCCCCGCGAGTCAAAGCGGGACACATCACTGAATTACGGTTGGAAGAACTGGAATCTCCAGCGTGGGATAAGCCCACATTGGAGTCTCTGGCCAACGAACTAGTGACCATCATCGATCAACACGACCATCGTTCCGATTGTTTTGTTGAGATTGAACGCGAAGGTTGCCGCATCATACAAGCGGGAGATTTACGAATTACTTGCGCGTGGCCACCCTTTTCTGAAGCATGGGAAATCACAGTAGTCAGGCCCGTGGCTCACCTAACCCTCAGTGATTATGAATTGGACCCGCGCCTCATCAAGCGTCTTTCAGACCACCAGCGGGGTGTATTCGTCGTAGGCAAACCAGGTTCAGGGAAAACAACATTTGCTCAAGCAATTGCCGCCTATCTCGATGAAGATATAGGTGCGATGGTCAAGACCATGGAATCCCCCCGAGATCTACAGGTTCCACAGAGGGTGACACAATATGCACCACTTGAGGGAAACCTCGAAAAAACCGCTGAAGTTATTTTCTTGGTCCGACCCGACTTTGTAATCTTCGATGAAGTTCGCCGCGCTAGAGATTTTGAGATATTTGCAGATGTACGACTGGCAGGTGTCGGCTTGCTTGGTGTTACCCACGCGAATAGCGCACTGGAGGCCGTTCAGAGATTGATAGGAAAGGTTGAATTGGGTATGATTAGCCAAGTTCTTGACACAGTAATCCATATCGAAAAAGGCCAAATTGCACAAGTTCTAGAACTAAAAATGGTAGTAAAGGCACCGAGTAGTATGGAGTCCGACCTATCTCGTCCAGTCATTGAAGTTCGTTCATTCCCTTCGAATAAGATGACCCATGAAATATTTTCTTTTGGTTCTGAATGCGTGGTTGTCCCAGTCGATGGTTCTGGGTCACAAAGTCCAGCTAAGAAATTAGCATCCGCTGAACTTGCTCGTCTAATTCAACGTTGGTCGGGTGCTAGGGTTCATCATGTCGAGATGGCATCAGATACGGCAGCCACAATTTTTGTTGATGATGGGGCCATTGGAGCCATCGTAGGACAAGGCGGCTCTAGCGTGCGGGGGATGGAAGAAGAATTCGGCATCAAACTCAAAGTCAAGGGTGTCGCTGAATTACCTCGTGGTACAAATAAAATTGGTAGCAGTGCCCCAGAATGGGACATGCAATCCGAGCGATCAAAGGGTGGCCACTCATGGGAACAGGGTGGCGGCGGACGCCGCGGAAAGAAGGGAAAGCGCCGAAGATGATGCCCGTAGGGCATCGCGAAGGCTTCATCAGTATCGCTTCGACCGAGGCCAACTATGGGCGACGAAGCGGCGGGCAAACCCCCGGTCGTAATTCTCCGTGAAGAGACCAGTGTTACCAGTGGGACTGCAGTCCAAGAGAAGCTGATTGCAGCTGCTCGAGTTTTCGCAGATCTCCTCCGGCCGACATACGGCCCCCGTGGCCTGGACAAGATGCTCTACAAAACTGATGGAATGACAGCAGTGACCAATGACGGCGCGAAGATCGTTGCCGAACTAATGGTCAAGCACCCTGCTGCGAAAATGTTCGTGGCTATGGCAGAATCTCAGGAGAATTCCTGTGGCGATGGGGTGACTGGTGCATTGCTATTCAGCGCCGAACTCTTGATTGAAGGCGGCCGATTATTGCAGAAAGGTTTGCACCCCCTGACTGTCGTCGATGGTTACAATTTAGCCAATCAAATCGCTCAAGAGACCATTCACAATCAAGCCGTTACATGTACCCCAGAAACCCTTCGGGACGTTGCAACAACTTCCCTAACGGGTAAAGGCGCAGAGGGTGCCGCAGTTATTCTTTCGAAGATGATTGTTGAAGCACTGAATACCGTAGGGGGGGATGCTGATTTCATCACCATGCACAAGACCAACACTGGTAGCCTATCCGATTCAAAATTACTCAACGGAATCGTCGTCCGTCGCCGCGTGCTGTTGGATTCTCTTCCATCAATAATTGAGGGCGCAAAGGTTGCTACAATCAACGGGGACATCGCACCACGAAAGCAAATTCGGGCGGCAGAGATCGAAATTGAGGAAGCGGCACAATTGGAAGCATTCTTGGCGGCCGAAGAGACCACACGCGACACAATCTCCGAAACACTTCTGGCATCAGGTGCAACTGTATTCCTTTGTTCTGGTTCGGTTGACAAAGGCCTCCTCCATCGATTGATGCGAGCCGGTTGTTTTGTTGCAGGTGAATTTGATGATAGTGAATTGCGCAACGCCTCTCTTGCCACCGGTTCTCGACTCATTGAACACTTATCTGACATATCACCCGAAGACATCGGTGAAGCGGGATGTTTGGTCACAGAGAGCCGCACAGCCACAGACCAGGTTGAAGACCTGATACGATTGGAAGCGTGCCCATCTCCAAAAGTGGTTACTTGTGAAGTAGGTGGGGCGAACCATCTTGCAGCAGAGGAAGCCATCCGTGCTATCCACGACGCCCTCCGGTCAACGGGTTTGGCAATGCGTTCTAATCGCCTCATCGATGGTGGTGGGGCGACACATATGGCCTGCGCTCTCGCAATTCGCGAGGCGGCCGAGCACGAAGCGGGCCGAAACAGATTGGCCATGGAAGCATTTGCACGCGCGCTGGAAATTATCCCAATTACTCTGGCGTTGAATGCTGGAACGGATGCATTGGACAGGATTCTAGAGTTGCGTGCCGCCCATAGAAATGGTGTCGAAGATGCAGGAATTACTGCAAATGGGAAAGTTGGTCCAACGGGGGCAAAGGAAGCCGCAACTAGTCTTAGCTCGGCTCTCAATTCAGCAACTGAAACCTGCGCAAGTATGCTGAGAATTGACCAAGTCGTCTCAGCACGCGGCGATTGACATACCATCGGGTTCAAAGGCGGTCAGACATTCGCTGCCTAACGGGTTCCTCATATGGTTGACCGTGACCAGCCAACCCTCACCACTTCGGTGCCGGGAAAAACAGGTGATAATGCGCCACGCGCACTTATTTCAGTTTATGACAAAACAGGCGTGACTGCCTTTGCCACAGCTTTGACTGTAATGGGTTGGCAAATTTTGTCGACAGGAGGCACGGCCCGGCTTCTCCGAGAAAATGGTATTGAAGTAATCGATGTAACTGATGTGACAGGTCACCCTGAAGTGTTCGACGGGCGAGTCAAAACCCTCCATCCTGCAATTCACGCAGCAATTCTCGCACGTGGAGATAATCCAGATGATATGGCAACACTCGAGGAACTTGGATATCCTCGTATTGATTTGGTTGCAGTCAACCTCTATCCGTTTGAAGAGGTGGCGGCCCAAGAACCACCGGTTAGCGAAGCCGATTTGATTGAAATGATCGACATAGGGGGGCCTACCCTGATACGTGCAGCCGCCAAATCACATACAGACGTACTTATTGTTGCAAACCCTAACAATTATGGCCAACTTCTTGAAACACTGCAAGAGGCAAATGGTGACCCAAGTATTGTTGACATGGGTACGCGCCAACGTTTGGCATTGACTGCATATCAACGAACTGCAGCTTACGATGTTGCATTGGCAAACACTCTTGCAAAGCGTCTTGAATCTTTGGAAGAAGAAGCAGAGGAAATCTTACCTGAAAAACTTCTTGTTTCTGGTGGCAACCGTAACCCATTGCGGTATGGCGAAAACCCACACCAGCCCGCAGCATTCTACCCGGGGAACACTGTTGGTGAAGTGCCAAACGGATTGGCAGCGGCTGAACAACATGGCGGCAAAGCACTGTCATTCAACAATTATCTTGATTTGGATGCGGCCCTCCGATTTTGCCGTTCATATGTTGGCCCAGAATGGGCGAAGTGGCCCCATTGCTGTGTAATTATCAAGCATACTAATGCATGCGGTGTAGCGATATCAACCGATCAAGTAGCAGCATGGGATGATGCATTAGCCAGCGACCCCGAATCTGCATTTGGTTGTGTTATCGCATTCAATACACCTGTTACTAAGAATACCGCTGAACGAATAGGTGGACACTTTGTCGAGTGTATCATTGCACCTGATTATGAAGAAGGGGCATTGGAAATTCTATCGGAAAAAAAGAATCGCAGAATGCTGACACTCAAAGGAATGACACCGCTAGACATGTGTGCCCAATTCCGCCAGATTGATGGCGGTTGGTTGGCACAAACCGAAGGAGCACCCATAATTGATTGGTCAGAAGTTCGCTGTGTAACCAAAGTACAAACAGACTCAACACAAGTTGATCTCGCACGCTTCGGTGTTGCTGTCTGCGCCCAAGTAAAGAGCAACTGCATCATTTTCATTCAACCCACTACCACTGGTTTTGCCACCGTTGGTATAGGTCCAGGGCAAACCAGCCGCGTCGAAGCAGTTCGTATTGCTGCCCGCAGGGCGGGGGACAGCGCACAAGGTGCGATGATGGTATCAGATGCATTCTTCCCCTTCAGAGATGGTATTGATACGAGTCACGAAATTGGAATCACCGCAGTTGTCCAGCCAGGGGGAAGCATTCGTGACGCGGAAGTCATCGAAGCAGCCGACGAACACGGCATGACCATGCTCTTCACGGGCGTTAGATTGTTTAGGCATTGATGATTATAATGAATTGGAAAAACATACTTGTTTCTGGCACCTGTACCGGGGCCTTACTGGCGACATCCACCGTCATCATTTTCGTTCTTGCAGAAATCGACCCAGGGTCTTTTGCGGGACTCTGTGGTGGCTTTTTTGTATTAGCCGCCGTTTCCGCCGTATCTGTCAATCAAATATCGAAACGAGTAGGGTGGCCAGAAATAGATCTAAAGATACTGATTCCCATAGGATTTTTTGCATCAATCATGCCCATATTTGGAGCCACATTTGGATTACCAAACAGCGAGTTGACATCATTGGCCACACTGATTACCCTTGGGGCGATTGGAGGCCTTTTCTGGAGCCTTCCTTTTGCCGGTTGGAGTTATTACAAGTCACGATAAAATATATTCGAAAACACAGCAATCAATCTTTTCCTACCCATTCTTCGCATTCCGACTACTACGGATTCAAATAACATCGGCAGGGCGGCACGGGGTGGGGAACTGAAGGATGACGGCCAGTTTCTCTGATTTGGGTATCGATCCCGCCCTCGTTCAAGCTCTTGAGGAACAAGGTATCACCGAACCCTTCGAGGTTCAAAGAGAAGCCATCCCAGATGCGATGCTTGGCAACGATATCTGCTGCCGCGCCCCAACGGGTTCGGGTAAGACCCTCGCATTTGGATTACCATTGCTTTCCAGAACCCTTCGTGCAGACCCAGAATACCCCACCGCCCTCATTTTATCTCCAACTCGGGAATTGGCTGAACAAATTTGCAACGTTCTCACACCTCTTGCTGCAACATTCAACTTTGAAGTTCTAGCCATCTATGGTGGCGTACCTTATGGAAGGCAACGAAAGGCACTGTCTAGGGGCGTCGACATTGTCGTCGCTTGCCCCGGGCGCCTTCTTGATTTACTCGATCATGGCGCCCTTAGTTTGGAAGATGTAGGAGTAGTCGTACTCGACGAAGCAGATCGAATGGCAGACATGGGATTCATGGAACCGGTTTGCGACATCCTCGACCGTTGCGCCCCCAATCGTCAAACGGTTTTGTTTAGTGCTACACTCGACGACGAAGTAGGAGATTTGGTAGACAATTATCTACACAACCCCGTGACAATTGAAGTTGGACCAAAAGAAGTAAGCATGGATAACATGGAACACTTCTTTTGGCTACTGAAGAATACGATGAAACCCGGAATCGCTTCAGAAGCCATACGTAAATGTGGCCGAACAATCGTGTTTTGCCGCACTCGCCTTGGAGTTGACCGTGTTGGCGACCAATTGAGTGAAGAGGGCATCGGCGTGGCTACCTTACATGGCGGCCTTGATCAAAGGAAAAGGGATCGCGCGATGTCAAAATTCGTCGAAGGGCGTTGCATGGCCCTCGTTGCAACGGACGTTGCAGCCCGTGGAATAGATGTTGAGGGAATTAATTGCGTCATCCATTATGACCCCCCTGAAAATGGTAAAGCGTACAAACATCGTAGTGGTAGAACCGCGCGTGCTGGCTCATCAGGATCAGTCATTTCGCTGGTTCAAAACCCACAGAAAAAGATGTGCAGTCGAATTCAGAAAGATGTCGGTATTTTTGCAAAATTCACTCCACCAGATTTCAACCTCTTACCCAAATATGACGTTGTATACGTCCCACCTGCTAGAAATGACAAGCCACGCAAACCTAAGCGGGATGCAAAGAGGGCCAAATTCCACAATAAATCCAACCGCCGACAAGATGACCGTCGTTCAAAACGTGGCGCCAATCCACGCGGTGGTAGACCTACTGGAAGACGCTTCCACCCACGTGGAAAGCGCCGTTGATATCGAACAACGGATTATTCAGTAGAATAACCGATTTCAACCTCTTCTCCATCGGTATTTATGATGTAAATTGATTGTAAATTGATACCATTTTCTGCTAGTCCGCGTGTGAATGCACCCAAGGAACCCGGCTCGTGCCGTAGTACAACAGTGTGTAGACTTCGCATCGAGAATGTGACACCAAGCAACTCGAGTGCCGCCACCGTTCCATCTGCATCATCAGTAACAATTGCAGCCATTGCCGATGAACTTGCAAGCCCCGCACCCGCAATGATGTTGATTCCAGCTTCCCCAATAGCTTCACAGCATTCAGCCATTGATCCAGGTCTATCTTCCAATGTGATTAGAAACTCGTTCATGGACCGGTGAACGTACAAGTCGCTTTCAATTTACCGAGTAGAATGAATCATTATTTGCGAGTTTTGACCTTTGCGTACAACCACCAAATCCCAATTAAACCCGCCAGAGTAATCGTGACAGCACCATAACCAGGATCAGCACCATTCCATGAAGAGGGATCCATCATATCTCCGTCCCCCAGCGTCGAGATGTACCAAACAAAAGTCGCCGAAGACGCAGTCATCATCGCAATCAAGCACATGATGCCATATTTTGCATGTTTCGGTATTGTTTTACCAGTTGCATAATACTCAAACATCGCAACCCCAAAATATCGATTTGTCAACGTCCACCGAAACATTGACTCACTGGAATAAGAGAAGAGGAAGGCTGCAGGTACAGCCCACGATACTGTTGGCCACCCCGGCACCCATATACCAACAATGGCGAAAACCACGAATAATGACCCTAATCCAATGTAGAGCCGACTCTTGGTTGGACTACTCGCCACACAATATCGTTCAACGATTGCGTCTATCGACCCCAACCGTTCAACCATGTTCCTCCCCCCGACATGCCACCTATCACCCTTCGCATGCAAGGGCCAACCTCTTCATACAGTACTGCGTGCCCCCATTTGAGAGAGGCGAGGTGATGCGTATTGCAACCATCGAAAACCCACTTCGGTTAGCAATCTTCATTTCTGGATCAGGGTCGGGAATGGAAGCACTATTGTGCCACCAAGAATCCAAACCATGTTTACATGAAACGACATTGATCGTCTCCAATATTGCCACTGTATCCGGTTTGGGCAAAGCTCAAGCCCACAACGTCAAGACAATTACAATTGAATTAGACATGGCAATTCTAAACAAAACCGAGCGGCGTGAGGCACACGAAATGGCCATCATGGCCGCACTACAAGAACATAAGATTGAAGCAGTTGTATTGTCGGGTTATATGCGAATACTATCGCCTTTATTCGTGCGAACATGGAGTGGGCGCTTGCTCAACATCCACCCCTCCCTACTACCAAAATATCCTGGTGCTCATGCCCACCGCGATGCCCTTGCAGATGGCGCTACCATCACGGGTTGCACAGTTCATTTGGTCGATGAAGGCATGGATACCGGGAAAATATTAGCACAAAGTCAACTTGAGATTAGCCCTGGTGATGACGAGGATAGCTTATCTGAGCGCGTCAAGGCACTCGAGCACAAATTGTATCCACAAGTCATCGACGCCTTCTCTGCAGGCCTCTTGTGAGGTATTAGATAATCAATGGTTAATTTGACCATATGTGTTGCTTATATCCGATTATATCCGCTCGATTAAGGGCGATCATAAGCATGCTACATTCACCTCATGACAACCTAGCACAAAGCAACCCCCGATGAAAATGAGTGGAATTCCACAAACACAACCATTACCATTAAAACGTATTAATTTGTTTTTTTTCAGTGTTTATTAGTTAATTGAGTAAATTTCGCAATTAAGAAGGGTGGCAATTACCTGCAGAGCTAACAGCTCCCTCAACACCCCTATGAAAACTTACAGATCACCCAGAACCAAACAACCCCCTCCCGATTCTAGTTAATATTACAATTAATACCAAATACAAAGATTTCTGATGAATTAATTCATTAATCCCCTACACACCCGGTGGCCACATGGAGGCCACAGTTACGCTCCCTTCACAGCTCGTTGAACGGTTAATGAGCAGTGCAAATGAACTGGACCTTTCAATCAGTCAATATTGTCAATTACTCCTTGAAAATCATCTACAGGAGGAGGATAACACAGTAGCAGCAGACCACTCCATACTAGACCCTTTGAAATTAATCAATTTAGGCGAAAGCAGACTAAATTCAACCACCATTGGCCACCCACTCGGGGGTGGTGCAGTATCTGGGCACATTAACCGCATGTTGCCGTTGAAATATGGATGCAGAATGCTTTGGTCCTTACTGGATGAACAAGGTTCCGGGCCGACTATACACGATTTCCGTTCAGCAATCAGGGCGAGTGTGGCCCCCCTTCGAGCGCTGTTGAAACAATTTGACGAACACCAGGGTCGTGAAAGAGGATCGAGAACCCACTCTTCATTTCCTAACGGAGAACGCGCAGCAACAAACCGATTCCTGAATCACTACATGATTCGGAGGGCCCGAGCCGGCGAAACCGAACCATCTGGGGCATTGTATGATTTCGGATTGATTAGTGTTGACGATTCCGGCAGAGTGCAATTTACCGATCCAGGAAAAAGATTCGTTAGAGAACCAAATCCCATCATCGACAATTCCCTTGAGGGTGGACCATCATTATCGCCGACGGAGCGGGCATTGATCGTATCGCAGGTGAGAAACAACATGGGCGAGGAGTGGGCGTATATGCGCCACATCATCGACGGCATCCACATCGGTTCAAACACACCTTCCTCATTGCTTTCCCGCATTCATCGAAGATATGGCCCTGGCACCAAAGCAAACTGGAGTGAATCGGTTATCCCCCACATGAGAAGCGGTGTACTGGGGCGGATGCAGGCCCTGGGTTTCATCGAGCGAATATTCACAGCGAACAGGGTTGAATACACCATTACTCCTGCTGCGATTCACATCCTAGATTGACTCGTCTCTGACAACCATGGTTGCAATGAATCATAAACTTAGGCATATCTCGTAGAGATATGCCTTGGGCAGCATATGTTCTTTTTTTTATCCTGTCCGCCATGTTCGTATTCGGCATTTCTCGAATTCTCACCGGCGAAGAGAACCCAGCTCACACAACCCGGTTGGGCAACGTTAGGGCCACCCCGGTCGAAGTTTCTGAACCCAGGCCCAACCAATTTGCTTTGGAAGAAGACATGGCCAGATTGTCAAGCCCACCTGTCACCACCTCCCCAGCAGTGGCCCAATCCGAGGAAGCACCTGAAATTGAGAACACAGAAATCCCAATCGAAGCCGAAATCGATGAAGGAGGGGACATGTCAAGCTCTGAAGATTTACTCGATACTTCCGAAGCACTTCTTGCTGAAATTGGCGCCGAATGGGATACAAACCCTCAGAAAGAACCCGATTCAGACAAACTCAACATCGAAACGGGGGAAGAAGTGTCGAATCCCGACCTTTCAGATTTCCATGACCGACTCGCAAGAGAAGGAGCCAAATCTGGACAAATCCAAGTCAGCCTCATCTGGGACAATAAAAACGACCTTGATCTCAGTGTAGTTTGCCCATCCGGCGAACGAATCTCATTTGATAATAAATTGTCATCATGCGGCGGGCAACTAGATATCGACATGAATGAATCACCCACCAGCGAACAACCCGTTGAGAACATTTTTTGGGCGGCAGGAGCAGCTCCAAAAGGGGAATACAAGGTCATAATAGAACATTTTGAACAGCACGCCAAAGAAGACCTAACGCCTTACAGGGTTCTGGTAGATGACGGCAACGGCCCCAAAGAGTATCGGGGCGAAATCACAAATGACGAACCACCACGTTTGGTGTGTGTGTTCACAGTTGAGTAGGGGGGAATTAGGTGCGCCTTTCTAGGAAATCTCGCAAATTTCAACGGCGGATTAATCGCGGCAAGACAATTGAATTTCTCCAAACGATTGCAAACGAAGTACAGGTTGGATATGACAATCGGAAAATCACCCACAGTGAAGCGATTATACTTGGTAATCAAATCCAACTTCGGGCCCAATCAATCGATAACACGCAACTCGTTTACGCAATTTCAGATCGCGATACATATCGCCGACTTATCGAAGTATACCTTGACGATGGAATCCTAACCCGCACCGAACAGATCCTTCTTTGGGATGAGCGTAGAAAATTAGGAATTTCTGAAACTTCCCATGACGCACTCCTTTCCTCATTAATCGCTCGCTACAATAAACAAGGGCGCCCCATCCATATTCAATCACCACCGCCTCCTTCTGGCGCCGAAGAAGGGGAACAACCAGAGGAGTGATTCGATGAATACTATGATCGGATATGCAATAGTAACCTCCATCGTTTTGGTTATGGTTTGGCAAGCGACCTCCCATTTGAGTCAAGGAAGAAGGAAACCCGAATCGCTATTGGGTGCACTAAAAATGGAAGATATCGAAGTCGAAGACACCCTCCCACCGTCGCGAGCACCATTGTCACAATCACTCGTCGGCACCCGAGTTGAATATTCTCCCGAAATGGCCCCATTCCCATCTCGTCAAATCCAATATCAAACCGATAAACGCGGGACAATGAAACAGGAAATCACCGATTTACAAGAGACCAATATCGAAAGATACGCTATTCTTGATCGTACTACTGAAAAAAGGGATGAATGCAAAGGGATCATCGAATTAATCCAAGGGTTGAGTGAGGAATACAATATCGAAGTCAATCAAGACCTTGTTGAAGCCCCACTTGATGGAGCAACACTAGTTGAATTGGAATTACGACAGGCGGCTTTACTGGAATTATATGAACGAATGTACCAACTTACATTTGAAGACGCCATTCAAGAAATCCGAAAAAGGGAATTGGGATTACATGAAAGCCAAGAAAAGGCAACTAAAGCCCTTATTGATGCTGAGACCGACGAACTATCTTCCCGACTTGAACAGCTAAGGCGCGAAGAAGAATTGTATCGGGAAATTCGCTCTGCACAAACAGTCAACTATCTCGAATCGTTAGATTTCTCAGAATTGGATGAAGAAGGCTCAACACGCCTCAAAGCCCATTACGAATTTTATCTTTCACGATTGAATGAAAAAGAGCGACTTCAATTCGAAGCAGAACTCTATCGCCATTTTTCAGATTTGATTCATGATTGTGAAGATCAAGAAGAATTGCACAACATGGAATTCGAAGATTTACCGGCCGATTTACTTGTCGAATTGAATGAACGGCGGAACAAGCGCATACTTGCGTTGGATGCGAAAGATCAGAGTGAGAGGGAAGACGCCCGTGCTGAAGAGATACGATTGGGGATAGAATCTGCAAAGTCATCAGCCGCTCTTGATAGAATTCGCATTACAGGTGTGAACCCAACCCAACAAGAAGAATTGAAGCAACTCTCCGCCCGAACTAGAGAGAATTTGGTTTGCGACGAACTAAATTCTAAGATTCTTGACTGTGAATATGTGCTTGAATTGGACGCCATCAGGATTCAGAATGTGACGGACGAACAATTTGAATTGCTAACAGAAATCAAAATAACAAGGCGTGGGGAATTGGTGGAACTGGCCCGTCAACGAAAATTCACCGAACAATATACACGATATTTGGATTCAATTCCCAGGATTGAAGAAACTGAGGAACTCCTTGCTGTAGACATTATCAACATCACAGAAACTCAGCAACAAGAACTGGAAGAGTTACGTCTTACCCGGCTAGATTATCTTGAAGAAATCGAAAGACAAAGAGTCGAAGAAGCGCAAGCCAAGCAGTATCAACTCCTACGGGGCCGACTTGAAACTGCGAAATCTTCCACCGAGATCGACAAAATTGAGATTGAAGAAATTAATGAGGAACAGGAAGCACGCTTAATCGAAATTAAAGAAGAAGTTAGAGAAATTCTTGTTGAAGATGAAATGATTACCACATACGTGGAAAAAGCGGAAAAGAAATCCAAGAAATCACCAATACCTGATGAATTTGATTTTGAACCAGAAGCTGCATTCAGGACTCGAATCAAGACACTGGACGCAGGCGACGGCCATCTCCGTTTCAGTTTATTGTGGGACAACATGAACGATTTGGATTTGATTGTACGCACCTCCGATGGCGAAATAATCCATAGGGGCAAGCGCAAATCATCCAGTGGCGGCCATCTCGACCTCGAAATGAATTCCCAACCCGAAATGAAATCTGCCTTGGAGAATATCGTCTGGCCTCAGAGCACCACACCTATGCCTGGTATTTACAACGTGTTTGTTTGGCACCGAAAACGCCACCAAAGATTGCGAAAATCAGATCCAACCATCTACACCTTACGCAGCAGAGTGGGTGCAGATTATTTTCAGCATTCAGGTAAAACTAGTTTTGGAGACAAACTCAAACTCATCGCATCGATCGAAGTTCCCGATGCAGAAACAATGAACAAACGGCTGGAATCTGAATCTGAACTCTATCGCCTGCAAAGAGCAGACGTGGTGTCCGCTCAAACGGTTGAAGAATTACCCACAATTAGTGACAAGGTTTCAACCGTTCATACGGTGATGCTGAAGAGATTGATGGAGAAACGGGAATCTGAACTTGAAGAGGCCAAACGAAAGCAATACATTGCAGAACAAGAGGAGCAGTACAACAAAATAATGGCCGAAATTAAAGCGTCAAGGGAACTTGATGATTTGGCAGCAATTCGCTATTCACACATATCAAGCGACGTTGTGAAATATATTGAGAAAGCCCTCCTCAAACGACGTAAATTAATCGAGGCCGGAATAAAGAAACAAGAGCAAATAGAATCGCAAGAACGGTTTGAGAAATATCGTTCCATGATTAATGAAGCAGAAGATTTGACAACACTCGCATCTATTCTATTCGAAGACACCGACGTTCGTCAATCAAAAACACTCCAGCAACTCCGCATCGCTCGCCGCAAGGTCATTCAAAATACTGCGAATAGTTCTGAAATTGAGATGGATAAACAGGTTCGATTGCATGCAGCTCTCAACGAGGCATACAAACGAGGGGGCCTCCAACCACTGGGTGACGATGAATGGCTCAAGGAAGATTTCGAAGAGCGCCTCCAACAAGCAGAAGCAAATTCCGGGGACCTCCAAGTATCCTTGATGTGGGACAATAAGAACGATTTCAATTTGCTCGTCGTTTCCCCGAGTGGTGAAATCATCCACCCTCGCAACCGGGAATCACAAGATGGTGGAATACTCGATGTTGAAATGAACCAAAAAGGCAACACACGGGTGCCCGTCGAGAATGCATATTGGCCAGAGAAAAAAACCCCAAAAGGAACGTATTACGTGTACGTGCATTTCTACAAAGAACATGAATTGATTAAGAGAACAAATCTCTACGAATGTCGAATTCAAATCTTAAACAAAGGGAATAGATCTGAATTTTCAGCCCAGATGTCAACCGCAAACAAATTACAATTCATCACATTAGTGGAGGTGGCGTGATTTTGGCAAATATCATTTCAATGCAGACGTTCATAGTCCGACTACTACACCGTAGGTGTAGAATCACGGATATTAGTACAATTCGGAGGGACCCAAATGCGTAACAAAACTATTCTCGTTTTTGCGATATTGGTGCTGCATTGTTTCACCCCATTTGCCTCCACCCCATTGAATAATCATTCAGTAACGGATGTTGAATTCACCGTTGCAAGAGACGCAAATCCCGATATCAACATAACTCAGATTGAATGGATTGGGGCCTCATATTATTGCAATCTATGTGTAGCAGACATTCTCACCCCAGGATCTCAAGAGGTACGAATCACTGTTGCGAACGACGGCTTACTCTCTGGGGTAGGTGCCGTGTCTGTGTTCATCGATAGCAACGATGGAATGGGTTCGGTTTCAATCGGTAGCCAGTCAGTTACACTTTCACCTGGAGCGACGGCTCAATATGTATTCACTTGGACGGCAACACTGGGTATTGGACAAGAAATCAATGCATACGCAGCAATGGTTTCAGACGTTGATTTATCCAACAACCAACTCATTCAGAATTTCGAGGTAAATGAGGTAAACGCAGGAGAAACCTACTCAGATACCTTGCCTTCAGACGGGGCACGCCTAGCACAAGAAAACGAAGTCGTATCAGTTGGCGTTCGAAATGCTGGAAATATCGATACAGAGGCAATCCCAGTCATCACACTCACACCTATTTTTGGTGGAACACCCGTCATATTCACAGGGATGCCAACCACACTTTTGTCTGGCAGCATCGCATTCCCACCCTCAGTGGAACTCGCCTCACTCGTCATCAATGCAACGGGGTTGTGGGGTGATTACACATTATCTGGAGAAGTATACTTTAATTCAACCACCCCAATCTTATCAGACACCGTCCCTATTACTCCACGCATTATCACATTCAGCCCCTACCGCACCACCTTGATCGCACCGAGCGATAGAGCAGTCGAACCAGGGGCTTCAACGACCTTGTCATTCATGGTTCAAAACATTGGGGAAGCACCTGATCGATACAATTTCACCGTATCCTCCGCCCAAGGTTGGGCTGACACTTCCAATAATCCAGGTCAAACTGAAATCGTCAATGCATCATCCTCAACAACCATTGTCGTTACAGTGACAGTCCCGGTGGGCACAGATCGTTCTCTATCCGATCTAATCACGGTCGAAATTGAAAGTGAAGGGGGCGAATACACTCTTTCAGATTCAGCCGCAGTAATGGCAGGAGACTTGCTATTGGGTGAGTTGAATCACAGTAATTGGTTTGTCCCCATCACTCCTGGGACAGAAGAAATAATTCAGTACACTTTGCGCAATAACGGCACATCCCCTGCAATTTTCAATCTTGCCGTTGGTTTTTCACAAACCGCGCCAGGGTGGACCGTTGAGATATACCCAACCACCACTCCTTACATGACCGTCGGCGAGGAAATCATCGTCAATGCAATTGTTCAACCACCCGCACTTTCACTACCATTTGACCCCACGTCCAAACTCGCAGAAGGCAACCAATTGACCCTTTGGACCTCGGTGACACCACTAGGCGGCGGACCCAATGTTCAACATACAACACTCGAAGTCCAATCTACAATCATGGTGGAATTATTTGCTGAACAAACCGAATTTCTAGTAGATCCATCAGAATTGTTGACCGGGCCAATTTCTCGCTTCGTCGACATAGAAATGGAATTACGCCACAATCTTATTTCTGGGATATCGACATCCGTAGACATTCAATTATATTCTGAACCGAACAGTTTCACATCTTCAAGTCCGGCAAATGGCCCAAACGAGATTTTCCGATGGAATAGCTCAGTCACACCAAATCAAACCAGTATGGAACTTGGGGAAACAGAACCACTCGTGGCTTCAATTCTAGGTCCTTCTGATTTGCTACCCCTTGCAGGCACTATCTCGATCGATGTGATTGCAAATCTTACCTTGTCGGGGGCACTGAGTGGTATTCAGGCACCGGAGTCAAACATTAGCATCATACTCGAGATCCCAGAACTGACTCTCACTGACGTTGAAATCCCGCCACCAACGATTGTAACCCCTGAGATCCTTTCAACAGTCCCCCTCACAATATCCAATACAGGTAATCATCAAACAAATTTCACATTGAGTGCCGATGGGCCTGAAGGCTGGATTACCACCATATCTCCAACAGCAATCTCCGACCTGCATTCAATCGTGGATGCATGGCCTTCAGTTGGAGGAGACAACGTAACCACATCACTCAGTGTAACAGCGCCCGCAAACACCCGGGCAGACACACCCTTCGAAGTAAATGTCACAGTGATGAGTGACTCTGGGGAGATTTTGACAGTGGCATCGATTCCCTTCCTTGTACAGGAAGTCATCGGAGCATCACTCACCCCAGAATATGCGGTTGCCGTAATTCCAGTTAACGGCAACTCATCGATTGCCCTTGAAGCCAATAATACTGGTAATTCTCTGCAGACATTTACGATATCAATCGAGGAATCACTCGACGACATCAACTTGACATTAATTTCCGCCACTGATATCGACATTGAACCGGGCGAAGTCAGTATAGTTCAGATTGAAGTTACTGCAGAGCAATTTGCACGCGCCGATGAAAATCATAGCGCTCAAGTGGTATTGTATCACAACGGAATCGAACTTAATCGGATCGATATATATGTGAAAATGATTGCCAATCACCAGATTGAATTTGAACATACCAGCGAATATTCTGTTGTACCAGGAATGAGCCTCAGTATTCCAGTTAATGTGACCAATGTTGGCAACTTGGAGGAGTTCGTTAACTTCACAACACTCCCACCTACAGGCTGGCAATCATCCATTACACCATTGAATATGACAATTGACGGTGAGGGCATTGAAACCTTACCACTAATCATCGATGTCACAGTTCCACCCATGTCAAATGGTGCGAACCTTGACCCGGGTTCAATTCACAATC
This sequence comes from uncultured Candidatus Poseidoniales archaeon, assembly GCA_963934015.1. GTDB lineage: Archaea > Thermoplasmatota > Poseidoniia > Poseidoniales > Thalassarchaeaceae > MGIIb-P. The sequence continues at coordinate 14,875 of CAWVWT010000018.1, read as the reverse complement.
TCATGCTAATGGCAACCAATGTCAGTGATTCGATACAAGTGGGCCTATCTTCGATACAATTCAACGTCGAACCCATCTTCGTCCTTTCATCAGATGATTTCCCCAACATCGTTGATTTACTTCCAGGTGAATTGAGAACATTTGAAATCGAAATCTCAAATGATGGTAATCAAGATGTCATTCTTGATTTAGATTGTGAAGTTGATACCCCAACACGATGGGATCTATCCGATTGTGCCGCCACCAATATCACACTCTCTAGTGGGGAAAAGCGCGCCGTATCCTTTAGCGTTGAAGGTATTGCAGCAGATCACTATAATCTTGAGCAATCTGGATTGCGGTTGACATTTTCACCCCAAGATAATCACTCTGGAGATGCACTCCTTGCAACAGTGTTGCGTATCAGTAGAATGCATTCAGATGACCCTCTAGAACTCCTGGGTGGGGAGCAAATACAAGACTTCAATTTAGGTTGGATGCACGTTCCAGCCGTTGGACAAACAGCAGATTTACGCGCAATCGCCTATGAATTAGAATTGGAAAATGCCAGTCGTTATATCAATGAAACATTGTATTCAGGGGATGTCAATTGGTCATTTGAAATAGACTATGGTTCCGGATTTACTCCCCTTTCCAATGGCCCATTTACCCTACCCCCTGCGACCCCTATGCAATTACAACAAATGACAATCCGGGCAATTTTACCTCCTGCGACTAGCATACCCCCAGGAGATGGCTGGACCCTCATTTTCAATTTGACACATCCAGAAGAATTTACTAGCACCCTGGTAATATTTGACTTCCAAGTAGATGCATGGGCCGATCCTTCCGTTGTTGCAATTAAGATTGAAGGTGGTTCCGAATTTATTGAATCAAAATCAGGAACATTGCTTGCTGAAATAACAAACACCGGAAATGCAGGAACGGCCCTCGGGATCGTTGCGACATTGGATTGTGAACCCGGGATCACGATTCAAGATGAAGCAACACAAGCAATCATCAGTATGCAACCATTTGAGACAAGGGAATTAGAATGGCAAATCAAATCCAACGCCCTCAACTGGTGGGTTTCCACCGAGACAGTGCCGTGTACTGTTACCATAGAATCGCCAGAAATGGCAGGCGACGATGAATCAAACGACGTCAAGGCAGTATCGTTCGACGTCCAGTCATGGTCACTACCCCTACTCATTCTAATCCCCCTTACTCTTGTTTTAGTGACACAGTCCAGTCGCCTGTTACGCAGAGCCTCTGAAGATGAAAGGGCCCTCATGTTGTGTGCATATTCAGGAACAGCATTGTTGGGTTTGGCCACACAATACAATCTCGGCCCATATGTGAATTTCTCGTTGGCGGCTGTAGCATTGCTGTGGGTCGTGTTCATTACATCACGATCATCCGCGTTTGAGATTCCCGCCATACTTTCTGATAGGCAAAATATGCAACGTGGGTCCGACTCAATATTTGATGATCATGAAGCTGAGATGGATCGAGTTCTAAAGCAACTCGCAATGAAATTGGCTTTCGCCCCGTTAGGCTTCATTATTGTTGCAATCGTGATGCCAAACGATATTTCATGGTCACTAGCGAATATCAGTTCCATTCTTTTGTATGCAACTATAGGTACACTTCTGGTCGTGTACATGACTCTTCGAACTAGAAACATCTGGCTCCTTATTTTCAATGAGCTGGCAGCTATGGAAATCGAATCCCAAGAATTGCTCATTCAATTGGGCAACCCATCAGCAGATTTGCGTAGGATTACAATTGGACAGAGATGGGGCGAGGCACACGACGTAAGCGTGGAGGTAGATTCTAATGTCTGAATTAACCACAATTTCAACTCAAAGCTCCTATCGGGCTCAAGTCACACGCCTCAATTTAATTCTTGACGAACATATTCGCTTGATTCAGGAATCAGTAACAGACAAACATGCCAGAGATGCCCGTAGAAGTATTCGTCAAGCACGCCACGATATTGACGAACTCAAGGCCCAAGTTGGCCGAATGCACCGTTCAATCGGTATGTTGCACACGATTATCAGAGAGAGATCAACAACTGAAAACGAACTTGTTGATGTGCTGCTGACAATGAAGACAGCTGAAACTCTCATTTTGCGAGGTGCTTTCGATGAAGCCTCTCTGCAATTGGAAAGGCTGGTGGAACATTTACTCATTAACAGTGCCGCGCTGAACCCATTTATTTTCTATGAATTTTGGATGGGTGTTGAAGCCCGTTGGGACATCGGTTCTGACAATGGACAACTTCTGGTCAGGGTAGAGAACACAAGCCCAGGCTTACTCCCTGGATTCAACGTCAAAGCCCCCGTCCCTCCGAATTGGAGATCATCCCCTCCATCACTGGCAATTATCGCCCTCAATCCGGGGGAATCATGCGACCTTCTCTTCAACATTACACCCTCAGCTATGGCTGCCATTCGAGAGGTAGGTGCCCCGGGAAGTTTGCAAGAACGTCTATCAATCCAATCAGGTTACAATTTGACTCAGCAAGGACTCACAATCGATTGCCGTGTAGAGAATAAAACTGCGGAAATAATGACGGATGTTTTGGTGACACCATGGATTCCACCAGGGTGGAAAACCAATTCATGGCCATTCATCAGAACACTTGAACCAAAACAGGTCGAATTTGTCACTATTTACCTTGATTTGGCCAAATAACCCCATGGGACCCAGAGTATAAACATGGAGTACAATAAAATACCTTCTCGACTAAAAATAAACCACAGGAACGTGAACAAATGTCCCGAGATAACCGATACCTAAACGAGAACGAGAGCGGTGCCATCGGCATCGGTGCAATGATTATCTTCATTGCACTGATTTTGGTCGCAGCAGTAGCATCAACAATCATCATCAAGACAGCCGAAGAACTTCAACAGAGAGCTGAAGCAACCGGTGATGATACACGTGATGAAATCAGTGGAAAAATCCAACTGGTTGGCGCGTATGTTAGTGATGATAACGCAGCCGGAAATGCAGCAGATGAAATCACACTGATCGTTCAACTCAGTGCCGGTTCAGATACCACATTACTTTCCAACATGGATTGGTTCATTGTTTGTGATGGTGGTGCAGGTACAGCCGAGGTCAATACAGCTGACTTTGACGGTGTTGCAACAGACTTGTCAGGAAACCTCCTTGTAGCAGGTTCGTCAGTCGATGCCGGTGAAACATTCCTGGTCCCAATTGACACCTCGACAAACTGCCAACCCGGTGTTGGTGCTGAACAAGAACTCCGTGTAATCATCGACGGTGGTGGCGAAACTTACGCTCAACTACACTACAACAGTGTAGACAATGGCGACACCATCGTATGATACTATGATAACCCCTCTGCCCCCGTAGGGGGCAGAGGACATCATGGAGTTTTGTCAATGGGGTTACTGTCATTTCTCGGGTTCAGTTCGGACGACGAATACGACGACGTCGATGAAGCCTCAGTGCAGCGCTTAGAATCATTATCTGAGCAAGCGGTTGAGGCAGTGATGGTCCCAGAGGAATCCACCCCAATCGAAGAGGATGCTTGGACACTCGCCCCATCCCCCGCCAGGGCTCGCGTTGGCGCCAGCGGGTTTGAACCCGCAATTGTTGAGGGTAAACCTACGCCCTCAGATTCTTCAACAATAGACACCAAAGCGATTGAGCAGAGATTGGATGACAGATTTGATCGTATTGAAGCGACCATGAGCATCATGGATGCCCGCCTTACGCAGTTGAATGTATCAGAAAATTTCCCCCACGTATTACCAACGGACACCCTAGTGACTGTAGATGGTGGTGGTGACGAAGTAGAACAGGAAGGCGCTAATTCAGAAGATGCAGAAGATTCAGAATCGCCCGAAGGCGAGACTGTCAATTTACTTGATTTGTATGAAGGGAGTGTTGCAGATCTCAATCCATTCCTAAATCGACGCCCAGATTCTCGTTCTCAAGGTCCCTCAGTGACGGTGAGTGAAATTTCAGCATTATTACTCGATCATCTTTCGGCAGAATCTGCGGGCGTCTTTATCGAGAAAGCCAAGACCAGTGGGATGATTTCTAAGGACGAATCTACCGAGTTAACTGCCATCATTGGTTTAGCCAATCCTGCAATCAATAATGATGGCTCAGAACACTTACCCCACCGTACACTGCTGATGTTCGGCTCGATGGTAGAAGCATGGCGAAATTCCCGGGCCACCTCTGGAGAGGGGGCCTGAAATGTGGGCGGCTCAGTAAGTATCTCAGCCTTGATTGTCGGAACAGCACTTCTTGGCATATTCGCTCTTGCCTCATTGTCACTTAGTAACAGTGCCCTTTCAGCTTCAGAAGTTGTAGGTGGTGCAACAGACGAACCCGAGATTCGCCTCATCAACGCCTCAGAATCAAACGGTGTAATCCACCTCAATATGACCAATGTAGGAGATGAAACCATATCTTTCGATCAAACATGGCTCAGCATTGACGGATCTTTGCCAATTAGAGCGAGTGACTACCATAACCAGAGCACCATTCTCTTCCCGGGGGAAACATTGCATATACAGTTGAGTGGTACAGGTATCACATCTCCTTCACGCATCTTTGTCGCAAGCATGGGCGGCCAATCAGGAATATCGTTTTCATGAGGTGAAGCTATGGCGGACGGTGGTGCAAGTGAATTGATTATGCTGATTTCCGGCCTAATGGTCGCAGGCATCGTCACTACCTTATTGATTGCATCATGGGGGGGGTTGGCCAATTCTGTAGATACAGTTCAAAATCAGGCCGAAGCCAATTCGAAAACCAAAGCCGCATTGGCCAGTGATCCAATGCAAGTTTCTTGGGACCAACCGTCTTGTAATCTCTCTTTGCACATTCAAAATACAGGTGCCCTTGAACTGTTGGATGGCGCAATCGGCATTATCGTGAATGGCACAGCATCAACAGTAAATCAAACACGATTGCTCGGAAACAGTTCTGTCTGGACTTCAGGAGAAGTAGTCGAATTACAGGTTTGCCCTTCGGGAGTGACTATGTCAGTAGGGCAGGAAATTATCGTGACCGTTGTTGTGCGCAGCGAGCACTATCAAGGCATCTCCGGCCAATATTCATTCAGTGAGGTGATTCGTCTTGTCTGATGATATTGGGTTTGCTTTCGAATTAGAGACGGATAGTCTGTCCGACAGCCTAGGTCGCTTTCTCCCCCGCAGGTCGTTCTACATCGTAACCGGTAATATTGGTGCGGGAAAGAGTTTGATTTCTCAACGATTGGCCTATGGTTTGGTTTCAAACGGTGTCCGAACAACTGTGGTTACAACCGAACTCACAACACGAGGTTGGTTGGAGCAAGTGAACAGCCTAGGTTACCCATTGGAGGATGCTGCCAATTCAGGCACATTCACCCTGTTGTCTCGCTTTGGAGTAGTATCTGATGAAGTTGAAGAAAGCGTTGACATCGAGGATGTCTTGTCATCTGCGGCATTGCAAAATGCAGACATTTCAATCATCGATCGAGCATCAGCGATCCTTCAGAACTATGAGGGAACACCGGAACAATTACTCAGCCGCCTTCGAACATTTTGTTCAGAAGAGCGCTCACTCATGTTGTTACTAGATCCGGATGAAATTTCAGCCGAAATGATGAGAACTCTATCAGCCTCAGCTGAGGTTTCCATCGAGATGCGAACATCAGAGGTTGGAGGTAGTCTTTCACGAGTTCTAGCGGTTAACCGCTTCCTACGTGCTGCAGGTCCAGTGCAACCTAGAATTGGTTGGCGAGTTGAACCTGGCATGGGCTTCATTGTTGATATTACAGCCGTCAGTTGAGGGATAAATCATGGAAACCGAAGAACTTGAATTCGCTCGAGGAGACCTCGATGGCGTCCTATCTCGGTTCGGCCATGTTCGTGAATGGGTTGAGGATTTTGAATCACGTCACGGCTCCCGTCCAATGTATTACGGCCCATTGGATCGCGCCGCTTCTTCAATGGAACCACTCAATCTGATTTACCATCTTCGCGGACCTCTATTCGCTCATGTATATCGGCCCACGCAAGAAGAAGGTGGTGGTAGCACACTGTGGTTCGGTATCGAACCATATCTCACTGAAGAAGAGGAAATTATCAAACAGACCTTAGTCGAAAGGTTGCTGAAAGAAGCGCCTCACTCCCCATCCTTCTCTACTGATGCTGAATTTGAGGCCATGTTGGGGAACATGATGAAAAAGCACACGAAAATTTCCAACGTTCCAACTTCAATCAATGATGTCATTACACCTGTCAGGAGGGTTCTAGGATTGTCTGAACCACCACTTAATGTTACAGAAGAACAGATGGAACGGCTACAATACACGGTAATTCGAGATCTTGTCCGTTCAGGCCCACTTGAAACCTTACTTTCTGATGAGATGCTTGAAGATATCCATGCCGTTGGATTACGATATATTAGCATGGATCACAAAGTGTTTGGAATGGTCACATCGAACATTCGTTTCCGTGACCGAGAGATGTTAGAGCGGTATTTACGTGCAATGTCTGAGCGCATTGGCCGTCCAGTATCTGATAGTAAACCAATCATCGACGGGGCTCTTTTGGATGGTAGCCGAATCAACATCATCTATTCTGATGACGTCTCAATGCTGGGCTCATCTTTCACTATTCGGAAATTCGCCGAAGAAACCATCTCAATTACTCAATTAGTTCAATGGAAAACCATGTCAGCAGAAGTTGCCGCTTACATCTGGCTTGGTTTGGAAAATGGAATGTCACTCTTGGTGTCTGGTGAAACCGCATCTGGAAAGACAACGACATTGAATGCAATTCTGCCATTTATTGATCATAACGTGAAAATTTACTCCGCAGAAGACACCCCTGAAGTGAAAGTTCGCCACCGGTTATGGCAACGCCTCGTCACTCGCGATTCTAAGAATGAAGACTCAAGAGTTGAGATGTTTGATCTTCTTAAAGCAGCACTACGAAGTCGGCCACGCTACATCATTATCGGCGAGATTCGTGGTGCTGAAGGAGCAACAGCGTTTCAAGCGATGCAGACAGGCCACCCGGTTATTGCGACATTCCACGCATCATCTATCGTGAAAATGATTCAACGATTTACAGGCGACCCAATTAATGTTCCAATGCGTTTCTTTGACAACTTAAACTTCGCTATTTTCCAAGAAGTGGTTGAAGCTCCAGGGGGTGGAATCGCTCGTAGAATTACAGGAATAGACGAAGTGATTGGATACAACAAACACGAAGATGGAGTCCTCACCAGAGGTATGTTTGATTGGGATCCAGTCCGAGACAAGCACTACTTCCGTGGCATGTTCCAGTCACATCTGATGGAAAATAAGATGGCAGCTATCATGGGCTTTGAAAATAAACGAGATATCTATGAAGAAATGGCCCGCCGTGCTGAAGCACTACAGCGAATGGTGGATAGAGATATTACTCATTATGACGATGTCTTTGATCTTCTCGATATATACTATCAAAAGGATTGGGAAGCGTTCTCAAATGCAATTGATAGTTGGGTGCCAATTGAAGACTGAGGTGAAACGTTGGAACGACTACCACTGTACCAAATCGCCTTTCGTAGGATGGAAATTCCAGTTAATGAATATGCCATCAAGGTTGTTTTACCTGCCTTTGTTGGAGGATTGGCCGTTTCAAGTATCCTTTTCTTCACCGTAAGTTCATTTTTCATCGGTGCTTCCGGCATTGCCCTTCTAATTTTATTCCCAATCCTTTCAACAATGGCAGCAATTTCTTGGCCAATCATTCAGACACTCAGGGAAGCGGTCCTAATTGAGAAAGAAATGCACATGTTCATCACAAGAATGGGCATTCTCAGTATTGGTGAAATCACCTCTCAATCAATGTTTGCCATCCTACGCCAAATGAGCGATTATGGAGCACTTGCAAAAGAAGTCAAAGCTATTGAGACATTGGTGGAAAAGTGGCATACTAGTTTGCCCGAAGCAGCACGTGTTGTTGGACGTCAAAGCCCATCTCCAATTTGGGGAGATTTTCTTGATCGTATGGCATTTTCAGTTGAGGCTGGACAGCCTATTGATGAATTCATGAAAGCAGAGCAGCAGACCTTCGCCAAGGAATTTGATACACTCTATGACACACGCCTTGAATCCATTGACATGCTCAAGGAGATTTACATATCTTTGACTACAACAGGTATTTTCGGTCTTGTAATCGCTGGCATACACTTGGTTTTGTTCATTACAGATGACTATGGCTCTACACCATTTGATGTGCTGGTTCGAATCCGATGGGTTCTTCTTGCTGCAGTGTTATTTGTCATTATGCAAATATCGATGTTGGTTGCATTCCGTGCAATGATTCCTAACGATCCAATTTTTGGGCGACATGAATTTGAAACAAGATTCAACACCCGATCCCGACAAACATGGTTGACTGCCGGGGGCATGGCCCTCCCACTCATCGTGTCGACCATTGTTGTCGCGATTCTGTATGGTGAAATCATTACTTCATCATGGGATAAATACGGTCTCGTTTTGGTTGCCCTGTTATTCACCCCTTTTCTCGTACCAGGGGTCACTGCATCCCGAGAAGAAAAGAGTATCAAGCGTCGAGATGAATCTTATCCGGGTTTCATCCGAGCATTGGGTGGAACAGCACAGGCCCGTGCAGCTGAGCCATCAGCGACAATTAGGGCACTACGAGGCATTGATTTCGGTTCCCTCAATGAATCGATTGCGGGCCTAGAAAGCCGTTTAATGCTACGAATCGACTCAGAACGCAGTTGGGATTGGTTTTCAGCTGAAGTCAATTCATCAATGGTGTCTAGATTCAACCGCATCTATTTGGAAGGGGCCCAAACGAGTGGTGAGCCTGCAGCAGTCGCCAATCTTGTCAGCCAAAATACGACCAACCTTCTGTCATTGCGCCGTCGTAGATCATTGTCAGCGAGCACCATGAATGGTGTTGCGTATGGACTGTTGGTGGCTACGATCGTATCATTCAATATCGCAATCGCAGTTGTTTTCCAATTGGGTTCAAACGTTGCTGGCGTTGCTCAGGGTATGGAAGACATGGACTTTGGTGAGATCACCACCAATGCAGGTGGCCTTGGATTACCGGTACTGGGGGATGCAAGCGGAGTTGAAGCAAATATCGCTTTGTTCAAAATAGTCACATCCATACTGATTGTTTTCATGATATTTATTCTCTCATCCATCGCATCTCGATTACGAGGTGGCGGAATTACATTGGCCCTAGGTCAAGTATCTACCATGATGTGGGTCGCTGCAATCACGAGTCTCCTCACAGGTGTTTTACTCGAATCAACTCTTGGTACATTCTTTACTTCGACATAGAAATTAGTAAACACAACACCTTTGAGTGATTGGTACGGCCCAGTGGCTGTAATAAGGTAAGGGGGTGGACTAATTTGCAGCAACTTTTCGATGAATTAACAGGTGTAAAGGATTGGGCTGATGCCCTCCCAATTTATGGTCGAATCTCAATATGCATTGCCCTCAGTCTTGCGCTTTTCGGCTTCACGAAATTTATACTACTCAAAAAATTCGGAGATTTTGTCAACAAAACTAAGGTGGGTTGGGACAATGATTTGTTCACTCCACTTTCATCACGCACTCTTGCATTTTGTGCAGTATTCTGCATAAATGGCTCATTAGCTTGGCTGTCCCCGGATGCTTTGGACGCCTCATTCCACGCATTGAACGCTGCATACATACTCATTTTCACCAGTATGATCAGCAGCTCTATCGGAGTCATTACACCCCCGTTCATGACATGGATTAATTCCAACAGTCAAGGAGTCGCAGTCACAGGACGCAATCACTTCGTGAGTGGCCTTTCACGAATTCTTGTTTGGACACTTGGATTGTATTTGGTGCTTGATGAGTTACAGTTGGAACTCACAGGTTTATTGGCCTCAATGGCAGTATTCTCTTTGATTGCAGGTTTGGCCCTCCAACAAACCCTGGGGAATATTCTGAATTCATTCTTACTCGCAATGGACCGCCCATTCGACGTCGGTGATCGAATTCAGGTTGACGATATTGAAGGCAAGGTTATCTCGACAGGAATTCTATCCACCAAAGTATTGACATGGTCTGAAGAACTGGTAATTATTCCAAACAACACATTGGTGTCAAGCACCATCTTGAACAAAGCCCGTGGTGGTGGAGATGGGGTACCAAAGCGCATCAATTTACTGATTGATGTTAGTGTGGCCTATGATGAAGACCCACCCCATGTGAAGCAAGTATTGACCGATGTTGCTCAAAGTTGCCCATATACACTTGATACACCGAAATCACGTACGTTGATCATTAGTTTGGGCGACTATTCAATTGATTTTCGATTATACACTTGGATATCCGATTATTCAGATGAATGGCCAGCACGTGATTGGATTATGCAGAAGATAACTGATAAATTCCGGGAGGAGGGAATCGTCATCCCATACCCTGTTAATATTGAACTTAAATCCCAACCTTCAGGTCCCTTTGGACGCGGGGGAAGTACCGAATTAAAAACCCGGCGTAAGGCTGCCAGACAGCAGACTGCTCGTTTGCAAATGGCAAGATCGGATGAGGTTCATCGAGGAGAAAGGGAGACCATAAAAGCCGAGATTGAGTGGCTAGAAAACCAGATTTCAGACACCTCATTGAGTGCACGGGAGAAGGACAAGATTCGTACTGAAATTACAGCCCTTGCCTCTACATTGGACATCTTTGATGGGGATTAATACAACCTCATCGTAGGTGGTGTTTTTTTAATCATCACACCGTCGGGTAATTATGGGCACCGGTAAGTATTGGCAAACCATGATTGTGAGCACATTGTTGGTGCTGATGTCTAGCCTCGCATTTTTAGAAACACAAATTAGTGATGTAGATACAACTGAATTGCAAATAGATGAAACCAATGGCTACTCAGGAACCGCAAATATTCCCGGCTTTCAATCAGGCTCAATTTTCACCCATGATTCATTAGCAGCAGGTTCAGAGCATACTTGCGCCATCCTTTCCGATGAGACCATGTCTTGTTGGGGAGCCAATACATTCGGCCAATTGGGTACTGGAGATACAATTGCATCTTCTACCCCCGCCGGGGTATCATTTGTCAATCCAGGCGGTATTACAATATTGTATCCGGTCAGCGTATCATCAAGTCAATACCATACTTGCGCAGTATTGAATGACGGTTCAGTACAGTGTTGGGGGGACAATGCATACGGCCAACTTGGTGATGGAACCAACACATCACAACCTTCACCGACAGATGTCGATCTCGGCCAAGGCCACAGTGCAGTGATGATTGGTGTAGGCAAGACACATACTTGCGCTATTCTTGAAGATGCAAGCGTATCGTGCTGGGGTTACAACATCCATGGACAACTCGGCGACGGAACGAACACGCAACGAAATTCCCCAACAAGTGTTGATTTAGGTCAAAATCGCAGTGCAGTAGCGATTTCCTTGGGTGAATCTCATACTTGCGCTCTTCTAGATGATACGGCACTCAAGTGCTGGGGATTCAACAACCATGGCCAACTTGGTGATGGTACACTAACATCTTCAAACATATCAACAACAATTGATTTCGGGGACGATACAGTGGTTACTGTGAGTGCAGGCAGGCACCATACTTGCGCACTTCTTTCGGATGAAACAACTTCCTGTTGGGGTTGGAATGATCGTGGACAATTGGGAGATGGCACCATTGTAAGCCAATCTTCACCCACTTCGGTAGATACCGGCGGTGCGGGCGTAATTTCACTTTCTGCAGGTGATCGCCACACTTGCGCCGTTCTAGACAACGGAACCGCTATGTGTTGGGGAAACAACATCTTCGGCCAATTGGGTAATGGGGCCAATTCGAATTCTCAAATCCCAGCATATACTGGATTATCTTCAGGAACAAATGTTGTTGGAATGGTCACAGGAACACACCACACTTGCGCTGCAATTGATGACGGCTCAGTGCAATGTTGGGGTGGGAATAGTGAGGGACAACTTGGTGATGGAAGCACCTCAAGCACAAATTCCCCAAGTTCAGCAATTGGCTCACTCACATTGGCATTGGATGATCGGGATCGTGACAATGATGGAACCCTCGATATCTATGACACTCACATTGCTGGTGACGAAGATGGCGATGGTATCCCCACACCAGATGATCAATTCCCAACCAATCCAGCTCGTTCAGAATCATGCAATGCCGGATTCTATGGTCGATATTCGTGCCAGGAAGCCGATGCAGGGTATCATGCCCCAGTTGGATCTATTATTCAATTACGATGTGATGCAGGTACATACCAGCCAAGCATAGGTCAGGAAAGTTGCATTGATGCAGACACGGGGCACTATGTTCCTGAAGAAGGTGCAACATCACAATCTTCCTGCATACTTGGCCAATATCAGGCTTTACCCGGTCAACCATCATGTGACGATGCGGCCCCTGGCCATTTCGTTGACACAGCCAATGCCACTACACAGAGTGAATGCGAAATCGGTACCTACCAATCCAATTCAGCACAATCTTCCTGTATCGATGCCTCCCCGGGATATTACGTAAACAACTCCGCATCCGCTAGTCAAACAGCATGCTCCCCCGGTTCATACAACCCCGATACAGCATCAAACAACAGCTCCGCTTGTCAGAGTGCAGATATTGGACACTACGTGAGCCAATCAGGTCAATCATCCCAAACTACGGCCTCACCCGGGTACTATGTTGAAACCACTGGTGCAGCGTCCCAGACACCTTGCTTAGCCGGGACATACAACCCCGATACAGCCTCTAACAGCAGTTCCGCTTGCTTGGTTGCCGACCTTGGTCACTATGTGAGTCAACAAGGCCGTTCGTTCCAATCTCCAGCAATGGCTGGATACTATGTTGACACGACCGGTGCCACCTCACAGACCCCTTGCCAGCCTGGCACCTACAACCCCAACTCAACATCTACGGACTCTTCTGCTTGCTTGGATGCTGACCTTGGTTACTACGTGAATCAACAAGGCCGTTCCTCACAAACACCAGCTTCATCAGGATACTATGTTGACACAACAGCAGCAACTGCACAGATTGCTTGTTCACCTGGGACTTACAATCCGGCAACAGCCTCCACAGAAGCTTCTGCCTGCTTGGATGCTGATCTTGGTTACTATGTGAGCCAGTCAGGCCGTTCCTCACAAACGCCAGCCTCATCAGGATACTATGTCGACACAACAGCAGCCACGGCACAGATTGCTTGTTCTCCAGGGACTTACAATCCAGTGTCTGCATCAGACAGCGCCTCAGCCTGTTTGGCTGCCGATCTTGGTTACTATGTGAGCCAGTCAGGCCGTTCCTCACAAACGCCAGCCTCATCAGGGCACTATGTCGACAGCAATGGGGCTACAGGGCAAACATCCTGCTTACCAGGAACCTACAACCCCTCATCTGCAGCAACATCGGCAGCGGCTTGCTTGTCTACAGACCCAGGCTACAAAGCCCCCAATTCAGGCACGAGTCAACAAATGGCCTGCTCACCTGGGACTTACCAACCAAATACAGGGCAAATCGACTGCTTGGATACGGATCCGGGCCACTTCGCAAGCGGTTCAGGTAATTCTGATCAAACATCTTGCCCCGAAGGTTCATTCATTAATACCACACAATCTTCTGGATGTAACCTTGCACCGCAAGGCACCTATGTAGATGGAACGGGCAACATCAACCCAACAAACTGCCCGACCGGCAGAGCCACCATTGGCCAGGGTTCCACATCTATTTTTGATTGCTTGACAGATTCTGATGATGATGGTATACCAAACGAAACTGACAACGACGATGATAACGATGGCGTTAGCGACTCTAACGACGCTTTTCCTACAGACTCTTCAGAAACCGTAGATACTGATGATGATGGAACTGGTGACAATGCAGATACAGATGATGATCAAGATGGTTGGCCAGATGTTGGAGATCATTTCCCATTAGATGACAGTGAGTGGCTTGACACAGATGGTGACAACATTGGTAACAACGCAGATGATGACGATGACGGCGATGGGTGGAGTGATGAGAATGAGGTCACTTGTGGCAGCGATTCTTTGGACAATTCCAACCAACCCGTAGACACAGATTCAGATTCAATATGTGATGTAATGGATGATGATGATGATGGAGATACCATTCTCGACTCCAATGATATTTGCCCTGGCCACGATGATACATTGGATTGGGATGGTGACGGAATCCCTGATGGCTGTGAAAACAACCTAGATCTAGATTTCGACGGGGTCATGAACACTGATGATCAATGTCCAGAGACACCTTCTACCGAAGTCACTCAAGTTGACGAATATGGTTGCAGTCCCTCTGAAAGCGGAGATGATGATGGCGACAGTGTTCCGAATGCAACCGACACCTGTCCCGACACAGCATCCTACGAGATTCCAAATTCTGAGGGCTGCGGTGTTTCTCAGAGGGATACTGATGGCGATGGCTGGACCGATTCCGAAGAAATGGAGTGTGGCCACGATCACCTCGATGGAGGTGATGTTCCCGATGACTCTTGTGCAGCAGGTGAGGAATCAAATTCAGAAGAAAGTTCGTCGATATTCAGTTGTTGGATTATCATCATTCTTTTACTGATTCTTGTTCTCGCGGTTTTGATGATTATTTCTTCGAGTCGAGATGAGGATGGTAATATGACATTCAACATTACAAAAATCACGACCGTACTGAGTAAGGAATCTGCAGATGACGACGATCCATTTGCCAATCTTGAAGGCGAAGCCCCACCACAAGCATCTCCTGTAGATGATTGGGAGGACGATTCAGCACCTTTCACTACGGATACAGTGGAAGCAGATGCCAAAATCGCAGAGATGGACGCT